>NZ_JBIAVU010000003.1:0-579447 GCF_042894695.1 Streptomyces sp. NPDC001513 | reverse complement strand
ACCCGTAATCGGGTGCACACGCACTTAGAGCGGGCCAGTCATGTCGGAATAAGACCGACTGACCACTGCGTCCTCGCTGTGTAATTGCCTGCCAGTGCCCGAAGGCCCGACAGGTCTTTTTCAAAGGAACCTCATCCACCGAAATGGACGGGGTATCAACTTTTGGCGTTGATTTTTGGCACGCTGTTGAGTTCTCAAGGAACGGACGCTTCCTTTGTACTCACCCTCGCGGGTTTTCCTCCGGGCTTTCGTTCTGTTCTTGCGTTTCCAACTCTACCAGATCATTTCCGCGCCGTTTCCGGCTTGGATTTGAATTCGGTGACCGTTGGGGGTCTTTGCCTTTCGGCGCTCCACCACGTTAGCGCTTATCCCTTGCCATTCATAATCGAGTGGTTGGCGAAGGAATTCGGGCATGCCGAATAGGACCCCGCCAGGGGTAAGTCGTAGGTGTTGGGTTGGCCGCCCCGGGGGTCTGCTGATGGCAGTGCCCCGTTCAAGCGGCTCGGGCTACGTTAGGCGTGTGGTCGGGCCGAGTCAAGTTGAGCGGCGGCGTGGCGCGTGGGCGCGGTACGGGCTCACCGTCGGGTCGCCGGTGAGCCAGAACCGGTACGGATGAGCGGCGCCGGCTCCGCCGACTCCCGTACGCGGACCACTGCTCACCAGGTCGGGCGCGGTGGGGGTGCCGGCGAGGAGGGACAAGGGGGAATCCGGGCCGGCGCAGAGGTCGGTCCCGTCGAGGGAGCGGTCCACCGCCAGCGCGGTGGCCAGACGGGCCGGGCCTTTGGCCAGTTCTCTCGGGCTTCTGGCCGAAAGTCGACGTTTGGCTGCGAGGTCGGCGCCCGTCGTGATCTCCCCGGCGCGGATCAGGACTCCGCTCGCGTGGTCCGGTGGGCCGCACACCAGGTTGAGGCTGAACCACATGCCATAGATGAAGTAGACGTACGCGTGTCCGGGCGGACCGAACATCGATGCGTTGCGGGCGGTGCGGCCGCGGTAGGCGTGCGAGCCGGGGTCGGATTCCCCCTCGTACGCCTCCACCTCCGTGATGCGCAGTTCGATGGGGCCGTCCGGGGTACGGCGCACCAGGGTGCGGCCGAGGAGGTCCGGGGCCACGGTGAGGACCGGCCGGTCGAAGAAGGACCTGGGCAGGGGCGTACGGTCGGGGCGCGCGCTCATCCGGTCGAGCGTAGTGGAACGCGCTCTCCTGCAACCGGGGCCTAAGGTTCCGCGTTGGTAAGGGGTAGGCGCGGCGTAGTCGCCAGTCCTTAGATCCGTATCAGGGAGTTTGAGCATGGGGTTCAGGAAGCTGTTCGCGAGCCTGGGTGCCGGTGGTGCCTCGGTGGACACGATCATCACCGAGCCGAACGTCGTGCCGGGCGGCATCGTCCAGGGCGAGGTCCGGATCCAGGGCGGATCCGTGGAGCAGCAGATCGAGGGGCTGTCCGTCGGGCTGCAGGCGCGGGTCGAGGTCGAGGGTGGTGACCAGGAGTACAAGCAGGACGTGGTCTTCACGAAGCAGCGTCTCGGCGGTGCCTTCAAGGTGGAGGCCGGCGCGCTGCACGTGGTGCCGTTCGGGCTGGAGATCCCGTGGGAGACGCCGATCACCCACTTCGGGGGCCAGCACCTGCACGGGATGAACATCGGGGTGAGCACCGAGCTGGAGATCGCGCGCGCGGTGGACGCGGGTGACCTCGACCCGATCAACGTGCACCCGGTGCCGGCGCAGCAGGCGATCCTCGACGCGTTCCGGCAGCTCGGCTTCTCCTTCCGCAGTGCGGACATGGAGCGCGGGCACATCCGCGGGACGCGGCAGTCGCTGCCGTTCTACCAGGAGATCGAGTTCCTGCCGCCGTCGCAGTACCGCGGGCTGAACCAGGTCGAGCTGACCTTCGTCTCGGACGGCCGGGAGATGGACGTCGTCCTGGAGATGGACAAGAAGCCGGGTCTGTTCAGCGAGGGCAGCGACACCTACCGCTGCTTCCAGGTGGGTCTGCACACGTACCAGGACACCGACTGGGCGGCTTACCTGAACCAGTGGATCGCCGGCGTCGGTTCGCAGCGCAACTGGTTCTAGGCTCGGAACCGCGTCCGTGCGCGGGCGCGGATCCGATGTCTCCCCCTCCCGGAGGTTCAGCAGTGTCAGACCAGAGCAGGGCGCCCCTTCCGCACGACTTCCACCCCGAGGTGCCGTCCTTCACGGTGACCAGTGAGGACGTCACCGACGGAGCCGATCTGCACGCGGCCCAGGTCCTCACGGGCAAGAACATCTCGCCGCAGCTGCGGTGGGAGGGCTTCCCCGAGGGTACGAAGAGCTTCGCCGTGACCTGCTTCGACCCGGATGCCCCCACGGGCAGCGGGTTCTGGCACTGGGTGCTCTTCGATCTGCCGGTGTCGGTGACGGAGCTGCCGGCCGGGGCGGGCAGCGGGGACTTCGCCGGGCTGCCGGAGGGGGCCGTGCACGCGCGGAACGACTACGGCACGCGGGACTTCGGCGGGGCGGCTCCGCCGCGCGGGGAGCGGCACCGCTACGTGTTCACCGTGTACGCGGTGGACCGGGAGCAGCTCGGTACGGACGAGGACTCGTCCCCGGCGAGCGTCGGTTTCCATCTGCGGTTCCACGCCCTCGGGCGGGCCCGGCTGATCGGTGAGTACGAGTCTCCCGCCCGCTGATCGTTCTCCGAGCGTTTGCCCGGTCCTGGTCTAAAGAAGGCCAGGACCGGGCATTTTTATTGCGTTGTCCCGCGTGGCGCGCGCGGCCAGAGTGGTTGCGGGCCCTGCCGCCGGTGTGGTCGCGGGCCTGCACACGGGAGGTGGGCGAGATGCGGGACACGCTGGTGCTGAATGCGAGCTTCGAGCCGCTGTCGACGGTGACCCTGAACCGGGCTGTCGTCCTGGTACTGCAGGACAAGGCCGTCGTCGAACAGTCGCATCCCGAACTGCGCGTGCGCGCCGCCACCATGGATCTTCCGATGCCCCGGGTGATCAGGCTGTGCAGGTACGTCCGGGTGCCCTTCCGAAGACATGCTCCCTGGTCACGGAGGGGGGTGCTGGTCCGGGACCAGCACCGTTGCGCGTACTGCGGGAAACGCGCGACGACCGTGGACCACGTGCTGCCGCGGGCCCAGGGGGGTGGGGACACCTGGCTGAACACGGTGGCGTCCTGCGCCGAGGACAACCACCGCAAGGCGGCCCGGACTCCGGAGGAAGCGGGGATGCCGCTGCTCCGGAAGCCCTTCGTGCCGTCTCCGGCGGACGCGATGCTGCTGGCCCTGGGGGTGGGCGCGCGGGAGGCGCTGCCGGAGTGGCTGGAGCGCACCGCCTAGTCGGATACCCGCTCGCCTGGTAGTCGCGCGCGCTGGGCGACGTAGTTTGCCTACGTCGCTCAGCGGAGCGTCAGCTGGACGATGGCGAGGACGCCGACCGTCACGATGACCGCGCGCAGGACGGTCGGCGAGAGCCTGCGGCCCACCTTGGCACCGATCTGGCCGCCGATGGTGGAGCCGACGGCGATGAGGAGGACGGCCGTCCAGTCGAATTCGGCGACGAAGAGGAAGACGACGGCCGCGATGCCGTTCACCAGGGCGGCGATGACGTTCTTGACGGCGTTGATCCGTTGCAGGTCCTCGCGGAGCAGCAGGCCCATCAGGCCGAGGTAGAGCACGCCCTGGGCGGCTCCGAAGTAGCCTCCGTACGCGCTGGAGACCAGCATGCCGCCGAGCAGGGCCGGGCCGCCGTCGGGGTGGCTCGTGTCGCCTCCGGCTGCTTCCTGACGCCGGCGCAGGGCGGCGGCGAGCCGGGGCTGGAGGAGGACGAGCACGAGGGCGAGCCCGATCAGGACGGGCACGATCGTGTCGAAGGAGTCCGACGGCAGGGTGAGGAGCAGGACCGCGCCCGCGAGGCCGCCGACGAGGGAGACGGCGCCGAGCCGAATGATGCGGGCGCGCTGGCCCTGGAGTTCCTTGCGGTAGCCGATGGCTCCGCTGATCGAACCGGGCACCAGGCCCAGGGTGTTGGACACGTTGGCGGTGACCGGCGGCAGGCCGGTCGCCAGCAGCACCGGGAAGGTGATCAGGGTGCCGGAGCCGACGATGGTGTTGATCGTGCCCGCGCCGATGCCGGCGGCGAGGACCGCGAGTGATTCCCAGATGGACATGGACTGTGCCATCCCCTTTGCATGAGTGAGTCGCCTCCCCGCCATGAAGGTCGAGGGGCCTCACCGATCATGCAGGAGAGGGTGGCGGGTCAGTCGATGGGGGGCTGTTCGCGACGGTCCGCGCCGTCCTTGTCGCGCGCGGCCGGGATGCCGCCGCCGTCCTTTCCGGTGTTCCCCGGGTTGAAGCCCGAGCCGCCGCCCATGGGGCCGAAGTTGCCCATGGCACCGGAGAGCCCCTTGAGGGCGTCGCCGATCTCGCTCGGCACGATCCAGAGCTTGTTGGCATCGCCTTCGGCGATCTTGGGGAGCATCTGGAGGTACTGGTAGGCGAGGAGCTTCTGGTCGGCGTCGCCGGCGTGGATGGACTCGAACACCGTGCGGATGGCCTGGGCCTCACCCTCGGCGCGCAGCGCTGCGGCCTTGGCGTCACCCTCGGCGCGGAGGATGGAGGACTGCTTCTCACCCTCGGCGCGCAGGATCTCGGACTGCCGGACACCCTCGGCCTGGAGGATCGCGGCGCGCTTGTCGCGGTCGGCGCGCATCTGCTTCTCCATCGAGTCCTGGATGGAGGTCGGCGGCTCGATGGCCTTGAGCTCGACGCGGTTGACGCGGATGCCCCACTTGCCGGTGGCCTCGTCGAGGACCCCGCGCAGGGCTGCGTTGATCTCCTCGCGGGAGGTGAGGGTCCGCTCCAGGTCCATGCCGCCGATGATGTTGCGGAGGGTGGTGACGGTGAGCTGCTCGATGGCCTGGATGTAGCTGGCCACCTCGTACGTCGCGGCCCGGGCGTCGGTCACCTGGTAGTAGATGACGGTGTCGATGTTGACGACCAGGTTGTCCTGGGTGATGACCGGCTGCGGCGGGAACGGGACGACCTGTTCGCGGAGGTCGATGCGGTTGCGGATCGAGTCGATGAACGGGACGACGATGTTGAGGCCCGCGTTGAGCGTGCGGGTGTAGCGGCCGAACCGCTCGACGATGGCGGCGCTGGCCTGCGGGATCACCTGGATCGTCTTGACCAGTGCGATGAAGACCAGAACCACCAGAATGATCAGGACGATGATGATCGATGACATGCGCTTCCCCGTGCCCTTCCGGCTGTCTGTGCTGCCCCGTTGAACGGAGTCTCGCAGACCCGGGGGCCGCGAGCAGGATGCTTGTCACATGACGACGGCGGTCGCCCCGTCGATCTCCACCACGTCGACCGACTGGCCCGGTTCGAAGCTGGTGTCCGCGTCGAGGCTGCGCGCCGACCAGATCTCGCCGGCGAGCTTGATGCGGCCGTCGCGGCCGTCGACCCGTTCGAGGACGACGGCGGTTCTGCCCCTCAACGCGTCGATGCCGCTGCGGTGTTGGGGGCGCTGGTCGCGGTGCCGGTTGGCGATGGGCCGGACGACGGCGAGGAGCGCGACCGACACGATCACGAAGACCAGGACCTGTGCCACCACTCCCCCGCCGAGGGCCGCCGTGACGGCGCCCGCCACGGCGCCGACGGCGAACATGCCGAACTCCGGCATCGCCGTCAGGACCAGGGGGATGCCCAGTCCGACCGCGCCTATGAGCCACCACACCCATGCGTCGATGTCCACATGGTCATGGTAGGTCCGGCGGGCGCGGTCCGGACAGGGTGCGGGGGGCCGTTACTGACCCAGGGGAAGACCCTGGGCGGTCCAGCGGTCGCTCCCGTTGCGCTCGACGACCAGGGGGAGGCCGAAGCAGAGGGAGAGGTTGCGGGAGGTGAGTTCGAGGTCGATCGGGCCCGCGGTGACCACCTTGCCCTGACGGATCATCAGGACGTGGGTGAAGCCGGGGGCGATCTCCTCGACGTGGTGCGTGACCATGACCATGGAGGGGGCCAGCGGGTCGCGGGCGAGCCGGCCGAGGCGGCGTACGAGGTCCTCGCGGCCACCGAGGTCCAGGCCGGCGGCGGGCTCGTCGAGGAGCAGCAGCTCGGGGTCGGTCATCAGGGCGCGGGCGATCAGCGTGCGCTTGCGCTCGCCCTCGGAGAGGGTGCCGAACTTCCGGTCGAGGTACTCGGTCATGCCGAGGCGGTCGAGGAAGGCGCGGGCGCGCTGCTCGTCGATCTCCTCGTACTCTTCCTGCCAGGTCGCCGTCATGCCGTAGGCGGCGGTGAGGACGGTCTCCAGGACGGTCTGCCGCTTGGGCAGCTTGTCGGCCATCGCGATGCCGGCGACGCCGATGCGGGGGCGCAGCTCGAACACGTCGGTGCCGGGCTTGCCGAGGGTGCCGCCGAGGATGGTGGCGGTTCCCTTGGTGGGGAAGAGGTAGCTGGAGGCGAGGTTCAGCAGAGTGGTCTTGCCGGCGCCGTTGGGGCCGAGGATCACCCAGCGCTCCCCCTCCTTCACCGACCAGGAGACCTGGTCCACCAGAGCCCGGCCCTCGCGGACCACGGATACGTCCACCAGCTCCAGAACATCGCTCATGAGCGTGTTGTCACCCCTTGCAGTCACGGTTCTCTGTGCGCCGGTAGACGCAGCCCCAGGGGAAAACCTACGCCACTCGGAGAGGGGTCCGGGGCCGGGGCCCGGTGCCGGGCGCGATCCGTAAAGTGGGGGGATGCTTTTCGAACCACGTTCAGGGCGGCTGGCCGCCTGGGGGAACGCGCTGTTGGCCGGACTGGTCTCGCCCGACGAGGCCGTGTTGTCGATCGTGGGCGAGGACGCCGTACACCGGGTGGAGGGGCTGCCGGGCGAGACGGGCCCCGTGGGGCTCACCCTGGCGCTCGGCCGGATGCGGGCACTGGGGGTGAGGGGGCTCCGTGTGGCGCTGCCGGCGCCGGGGCATCCGCTGGGGCTGAGCGGGCCGCCGGAGTTCAATGCGCGGGCGCTGGAGGCCGAGGAGGCCGTGGTGTGCGCGGGGGCCGCGCTGGGGCTCGTACCCGAGGTCTCCGAGGTGGGGCCCGAGGGTGACGTGCACGTGTCGGTGACCTGGCACTGCCTGCCGGTACGGGAGGCACCGCCGGCGGACGTGCCGTCGCTGAGCGAGGCGGAGCGGGAGCTGGCGGAGGCGCTGCGCGAGGCGACGGTGGCGCTGACCCGGCTGGACGTGGCCGGGTCGGGGCCGGTGGCGGAGGCGGCGCTGTCGGCGTACCGGGCGCGGGCGGAGGCGGGGCGGGAGGCGCTGGCGCCGGGGTATCCGGCGCGGGCGGTGCGGGTGCTGGCGCTGGCGCAGCGGGTGGACCTGATGGTGTCGCTGGCGTACGAGAACGGGCACGGGGGTGCGGTGGCCGCCTCGGAGATGGCGGCTCGGGCGGAGGTGTTGCGGCCGGTGGAGCGGGTGGCTCGGCGGGCGCTGGTCGCGGCGTACAACTCGGCCGTGGAGGGCGGCTAGGGGGGCCTCGGCTGCGCCGGGGCTCCTGGGGCTCCGCCCCAGCCCCCGCGCCTCAAACGCCGGCGAGGCTGAAAGACCGGGGCTCCGCCCCGAACCCCGCTCCTCAAACGCCGGAGGGGCTGAAAAAGTGCCGCGGCCCCGCTTCCCGGGGAGAGGGGGGAAGCGGGGCCGTGGTGCGCGAGGGGCGCGTCAGGCGTTAACGCCGGTGTTGCCGAAGGCGCCGTTGAGCAGGCCGATCACGTTGACCGTGTTGCCGACCACGTTCACGGGGACGTGGACGGGGACCTGGAGCAGGTTCCCGGAGGCCACGCCGGGCGAGTTCAGGGCCTCGCCCTCCGCCGACGCACCGCCGTGCGCCGAGGAGACACCGGCGCCGGCGGCGACAAGGCCGCCCGCGATCATGGTGACGGCTGCGGCCTTCTTGAAGTTCTTCACGTTCTCGTCCTCCAGTACGTCTGCCGCGACCAGCCGCCGCGGCACGTCATGGAGAACGGTCGCGCCGCGGCGGGGATACGCCATGTGGGCGACATACACCCGACCGTATGAATCTCAGTCCGGAACTAGACGGTCCGATTTACGTCACTTATTCGGCGAGTCCGTGCCTGACCGCCCACAATGCGGCCTGAGTACGGTCGGAAAGGTCCAACTTCATCAGGATGTTCGAGACGTGGGTCTTGACCGTCTTCTCGGACAGCACGAGCGCCCGGGCGATCTCGCGGTTGGAGCGGCCGTCCGCGATCAGGCCGAGCACCTCGCGCTCGCGGTCGGTCAGCGAGCCGGGCCGGGACGCCGACGGGCTCTGGTCGTCCTGCGAGAGCAGGGCCACCGCCACCTCCGGCTGGAGCAGCACGTGGCCGGCGTGGACGGAGCGGATGGCTCCGGCCAGCGCGTCGGGGTCGATGTCCTTGTAGACGTACCCGGCGGCGCCGGCCCGCAGCGCGGGGACCACGGTCCGCTGCTCCGTGAAGCTGGTGACGATCAGCACCCGTGCCGGGTTGGCCAGCTCGCGCAGTCTGCGCAGGGCCTCGATCCCGTCGGTGCCCGGCATCTTGATGTCCATGAGGATCACGTCGGGCCGCAGCTCCTCGGCGCGGGCGATGCCCTCCTCGCCGTCGGAGGCCTCGCCGACCACCTCGATGTCCTCCTGGACCTCCAGGAAGGTGCGCAGGCCGCGCCGGACCACCTGGTGGTCGTCGACCAGCAGGACGCGAATGCCGTTGCCGCCGTCGCGGCCGGTGCCGTCAGCCACCGGGGACCTCCATCTCGATCGTGGTGCCCCGACCGGGCTCCGCGTGCACGGTGAGCCGGCCGCCTACGCCGTCCGCGCGGTCCCGCATGGAGACCAGGCCCAGGTGGCGGCCCGCCCGGCGGACGAACCGGGGGTCGAAGCCCTTGCCGGAGTCGACGACCTTGAGGACCGCGCCGCCGGCGGGCGTCCGGGTGAGGGCGACCTCGACGCGGTCGGCGCCCGAGTGGCGCAGGGCGTTGTGGAGGGCCTCCTGGGCGACGCGGAGGACTGCTTCCTCCTGGGTCGCTGGGAGGGCCCGTACGCCGTCGCAGGTGAAGGTGACGTGCGCGGTGTGGGCCCGGTCGAGCACGTGGACGTGTGTGCGCAGGGTGGCGACCAGTCCGTCCTCGTCCAGTGCGGCGGGGCGGAGCTCGGTCACGGCGGCCCGCAGTTCGTCGGCGGCCTCCGCCGCGAGGGCGGCCACCTGCTGGAGCTCGTCCTTGGCGCGGGCCGGGTCGCGGTCGACGAGGGCCGCGGCGGCCTGGGCGGTGAGGCGGAGCGAGAAGAGCTTCTGGCTGACGGCGTCGTGCAGCTCGTGGGCGAGCCGGGAGCGCTCCTCGGCGATGGTGAGCTCGCGGCTGCGCTCGTAGAGGCGGGCGTTGGTGAGGGCGATGGCCGCGTGCTGGGCGAGGAGGGAGAGGAGCTCCTGGTCCTCGTCGGTGAACCCGCGCGGGCCGCCCGGGGCGCTCCGCTTGTTCGCGAGGAAGATCGCGGCGAGGGTCTCCTCGCCGTCCCGGACGGGCATGCCGAGGAAGTCGGACATGTCGGGGTGGGCGGCGGGCCAGCCCTCGAAGCGCGGGTCCTCGCGTACGTCGGCCAGCCGCTGGGGCTCGTCCTCGTGGAGCATCGCGGCGAGGATCCCGTGCTGGCGGGGCAGCGGGCCGATGCGGCGCCACTGCTCGGCGGTGATGCCGTCCACGACGAACTGGGCGAAGCCGCCGTGGTCGTCCGGGACGCCCAGGGCCGCGTACTCGGCGTCCAGGAGCTCGCGGGCCGAGGCCACGATCGTGCGCAGGACGTCACGGACCTCCAGGCGGCGGCTCATGGCGAGCAGTGCGGTGCTCACGGCGGCCAGGCCGCTGCGGGGGCCGCCCTGCAGGGGGCTTGCGGTCATGGCCTCACCGTACCCGCGGGCCTGACCTGCGGGATCGGACCGGGGCATCCCCCGCTGGACGTAGGTCCAAGGGACCTGTGCGGGTGGGGCCCGCGGCCGACGCGGCGGCGGGCGGGCCCTTCCTAGGTTGGGGGCATCTGCTGATCGGAACGGAAGAGGCGAGGAGCTGTCATGTCGGTGGCGATCGTGACGGGGGCGTCCAGGGGGCTGGGCCGGGCGCTGGCCGGGGAGCTGGCGGCGCGGGGCTGGGACCTGGTGCTGAGTGCGCGGGGGGAGGCGGCGCTGGAGGACTCGGCGGCGCGGGCCCGTGCCGCGGGGGTGCGGGTGGTGCCGGTGGCCGGGGACGTGTCCTCGGGGGCGCACCGGGCGGCGCTGGTGGCGGCGGCGCGGGAGCTGGGCGGGCTGGACCTGCTGGTGAACAACGCGGGGGTGCTGGGGGCGGAGCCGCTGGTGCCGCTGGCGGTCCACCCGCTGGAGGGGCTTCGCGAGGCGTTCGAGGTGAATGTGGTGGGGGCGCTGGGGCTGGTCCAGGAGGGGCTGCCGCTGCTGCGGGCCGCGGAGGCCGGGGCGGTGCTGAACATCAGCTCGGACGCGGCGGTGGTGGCGTACGCGACGTGGGGGGCGTACGGGGCGACCAAGGCGGCGGGGGACCTGCTGTCGGGCGTGCTGGCGGTGGAGGAGCCGGGGCTGCGGGTGTGGTGGGCGGACCCGGGCTCGATGCGCACGCGGATGATGGCGGCGGCCGAGCCCGGGGAGGACCTGGCGGGGCTGCCGACGCCGGAGGAGGTGGCGCCGGCGCTGCTGCGGCTGGTGGCGGAGGGGCTGCCGAGCGGGCGGTACACGGCGGAGCGCCTGGCGGCGGGCCGGGCGGACGAGGAGCCGGCCGGGGCGGGGGGTGTGCGGTGAGGGGGCGGCTCGGGGGCGCGGTTTCGGCGCCCCCGGAGGAGTGGCTACATATAACGGACATTCCGCCGGACCTCATGGCCCGGGTTCCGGCCGAGCAGCGGGGGCCGGGGCTCGGGCGGGACGCGGTGCGGCTGCTGGTGTCCGGGGGTGGTGAAGAGGTGTCGCTGCGCGCGTTCCGGGAGCTGCCGGACCTGCTGCGGGCCGGGGACGTGCTGGTGGTGAACACGTCGACGACGCTGGCGGCCGCCGTGGACGCCCGGCTCGGCGGCGAGGACCTGGTGGCGCACTTCTCGACCCGGGGCGACGACGGCCGCTGGGCGGTGGAGCTGCGGGCCCGGGCCGCACGGGGGGCGACCCGGCCCCGCGCCGGGGGGCCGGCCGGGGCGGTGGTGGAGCTGCCGGGCGGGCAGGCCCTCGTACTGGAGGAGCCGCTCGTGGCGGGCGCGGAGCGGCTGTGGTGGGCGCGGCCCTCGCCCGCCGACGTACCGGCGCTGCTGCGGGCGTACGGGCGGCCGATCCGGTACGCGTACACGGAGCGGGACCAGCCGCTGGCCGCCTACCAGACGGTGTTCGCGGTGCCGGCGGCCGACGGGGCGGGCTCGGCGGAGATGCCGAGTGCGGGGCGGCCCTTCACCGCGGAGCTGGTGGCGCGGCTGGTGAGCCGGGGGGTGCAGTTCGCGCCGCTGACCCTGCACACGGGGGTGGCCTCGCAGGAGGCGCACGAGCCGCCGTACCCGGAGCGGTACGAGGTGCCGGCGGCCACGGCGCGGCTGGTGAACGCCGCGAGGGTGACGGGCGCCAGGGTGATCGCGGTGGGGACCACGGCGGTACGGGCCCTGGAGTCGGCCGCGGACGACCGCGGGGTGGTGCGCCCGGCCGGCGGGTGGACGGATCTGGTGGTGACGCCGGAGCGGGGGGTGCGGGTGGTGGACGGGCTGCTGACCGGGCTGCACGAGCCGCGGGCGTCCCACCTCCTGATGCTGGAGGCGGTCGCCGGGAGGGCCGCCGTACGGCTTGGGTATGCCGAGGCGGTGGCCCGGCTCTGCCTTTGGCACGAGTTCGGGGACGTCCATCTGCTACTCAAGGATGAGAACCGTGACGGATTGAATTGCTTCAGCAACGCACGGTGAGACCGATACGTGCCCGATGTGAGCCCGCACATAGGACGCACATCACTTACGAAGCTGCCTAGTGGACAGGTAAAGGTCCTGTCAGGGCTGGTGCGCGTAGCGCCGAGGCCCGAATTGCGGCCTCGGCGCCCGCCCCTGATCCACTAAGCGGCATCGTACGTCACACCTTTGCCACAGGTTTTTGCCACCGCTAAGAATTGCCCTCGTCGCACAGCGCCGCGGCGGATCCCCCGATCCTCGTGACGCTTTCCTGCGGCTCCCGCGATTCGAAGAGGTTGCCCCGCCATGTCTGCTTCCAGCACTCCCGGTCACAGTCGTCTGACGAAGGCACACAAGCTGTCCATTGCCGGCGTCGCCACGTTCAGCGCCGCCGCGCTCGCCTTCTCCCTCGTCCCGGCCGACGCCGCCGAGGCCGAGACGGTGGTCTCCGCCGCTCCCGTCGCCTGGGCCCAGGCCGTCAACGGGACGCAGACGAAGGCAATGCACGGCCACCTCTCCGCGCAGCAGGTCATCGCCGACGCCAACGCGAAGGCCGCCGCTGCCAAGGCGAAGGCCAAGGCCGACGCCGACGCCAAGGCCAAGGCCGCGGCCGCCGCGAAGAAGGCCCGCGAGGACAAGGCGGCCGCCAGCCGGTCCGCCGCCCGCACCCCCGTCTTCGCGAACAACCTGGACGGCTGGATCAAGGAAGCCCTCTTCATCATGAAGAAGGAGGGCATTCCGGGTACCTACGCCGGCATCCACAAGAACGTGATGCGCGAGTCCAGCGGTAACCCGATGGCGATCAACAACTGGGACATCAACGCCCAGAACGGCATCCCCAGCAAGGGTCTGCTCCAGGTCATCTACCCGACCTTCAAGACGTACCACGTCAAGGGCACCAAGTTCGACCAGTACGACCCGGTCGCCAACATCGTCGCCGCCTGCAACTACGCGGCCGACCGCTACGGCTCGATGGACAACGTCAACAGCGCCTACTAGGCCACTGGCGTAGCCCCGGCCCCCCATGCGCCTCAGGGCGGCACCCGGACTTCCGGGTGCCGCCCTGAGGCGTTTCGTGCGTGAGGTCCCGCGGACTACTTGCCCGCGCGCATGACCTCGGGCTCGTGGCGGCGCAGCAGGCGCTGCACCAGGAAGCCGCAGGCGATGCCGAGGAGCAGCAGAACGGTGATGTTCAGGCTCCACTGGCCGACCGTGGCGTCCCAGAGCGGGTCGGTGTTGGTCGGGTTCTCGCGGTCCCACGGCGGCATGAGCTTGCCGAGGTTCAGCGTGGTGCCGGCGGCGGCGACGGCCCAGCGGGACGGCATCAGCCAGGCGAACTGCTCCAGGCCCGGGGAGTCGTACACCTGGAAGAGGATGCCGGTGAAGACGACCTGGACGATCGCGAACATGACCAGCAGCGGCATGGTCTTCTCGGCGGTCTTCACCAGCGAGGAGATCACGAGGCCGAACATCATCGAGGTGAAGCCGAGCGCGATGACCGACAGGCAGAGCTCGACGGCCGGCGGCATCAGCAGGCCCTCGGCGGGCAGGTCGCGCGGGAAGAAGCCGATCCCGCAGATGATCACGCCCTGGATGGCCGTGATGACGCCGAGGACGATCACCTTCGACATGAGGTACGCCGACCGGGACAGGCCCGTCGCGCGCTCACGCTCGTAGATGACGCGTTCCTTGATCAGCTCACGGACCGAGTTGGCCGCGCCCGAGAAGCACATGCCGACCGCGAGGATCAGCATGATCGTGCCGGCGTCGCCGTTGAACTGGGACGGCGGCGTCGGCGGGGCGAGGCCGAAGGTCGCGGGGATGACCGTCGAGACCACGCCGAGGACCGCGGGCAGGATCAGCATCAGGCCGATGAAGCCCTTGTCGGAGGCGATCACCGAGACGTAGCGGCGGATCAGCGTCCACAGCTGCGAGCCCCAGCCCTGCGGCTTGGGCGGCATCATCTGCTGCGGCGACGGCATCGCGACGGACTGCGGGGCGACCGCGTCGATGTCGGCGGCGTACAGCTGGTAGTGCTGCGAGCCCTTCCAGCGGCCGGCCCAGTCGTAGTCGCGGTAGTTCTCGAAGGCTGAGAAGACGTCCGCCCACGTGGTGTAGCCGAAGAAGTTCAGCGCCTCGTCCGGCGGACCGAAGTACGCGACCGAACCGCCGGGGGCCATGACCAGCAGCTTGTCGCAGATGGCCAGCTCGGCGACCGAGTGCGTGACGACGAGGACCGTGCGACCGTCGTCGGCGAGCCCGCGCAGCAGCTGCATGACGTCGCGGTCCATGCCCGGGTCGAGGCCGGAGGTCGGCTCGTCCAGGAAGATCAGCGAGGGCTTGGTGAGCAGCTCCAGGGCCACGGACACGCGCTTGCGCTGACCACCGGAGAGCGCGGTGATCTTCTTGTCCTTGTGGATGTCGAGCTTGAGCTCGCGCAGCACCTCGTTGATGCGGGCGGCGCGCTCGGACTCGGCGGTGTCGCCGGGGAAGCGGAGCTTGGCCGCGTACTTGAGCGCGGTGCTGACCCTCAGCTCCTTGTGCAGGATGTCGTCCTGCGGGACCAGGCCGATGCGCTGGCGGAGCTCCGCGAACTGCTTGTACAGGTTGCGGTTGTCGTAGAGGACGTCGCCCTGGTCGGCGGGCCGGTAGCCGGTCAGCGCCTTGAGCAGGGTGGACTTGCCGGAGCCGGAGGGCCCGATGACGCCGATCAGCGACTTCTCCGGGACACCGAAGGTGACGTCCTTGAGGATCTGCTTGCCGCCGTCGACGGTGACCGTGAGGTGGCGGGCCGAGAAGGAGACCTCGCCGGTGTCGACGAACTCCTCGAGCCGGTCGCCGACGATCCGGAACGTCGAGTGGCCGACGCCGACGATGTCGTTCGGGCCGAGCAGCGCGGTGCCGGACTTGGCCAGCGGCTGGCCGTTGACGTAGGTGCCGTTGTGGCTGCCGAGGTCGTGGATCTCGAACCGGCCGCCGGGCATCGAGCGGAACTCGGCGTGGTGGCGCGAGACCTGGAGGTCGGAGACCACCAGCTCGTTCTCCAGCGCACGGCCGATCCGCATGACGTGGCCCAGCGAGAGCTGGTGGAACGTCGTCGGGCTGCGGTCGCCGTAGGCCGGCGCGCCGCCCTGGGCGGGGCGGGGCGCGGCGGCGCCGCCCTGCTGCTGCGGGAGGTGCGCCTGCGGCTGCTGTTGGTACTGCGGCTGCTGCGCCTGCTGCGGCTGCCCCCAGGCCTGCTGCTGGGGCTGCTGCTGTTGCTGCGGGGCCTGGTACGCCGGGGCCTGCGGCTGGGCGTACGCCTGCGCCTGCTGTGCCGGGGCCTGCTGGGCCACGGCCGGCTGCGGCGCGGCGGCGGCGCTCAGGTTCAGCCGCGGGCCGTCGGTCGCGTTGCCGAGGTGGACCGGCGTGCCGGGCACGAGCTGGGTCTGCTGGACCCGTGCCCCGTGCACGTAGGTGCCGTTGGTGCTGCCGTGGTCCTCGATGCCCCAACTCTGACCGTTCCAGGCGATGGTGGCATGCCGCCACGACACCCGCGCGTCGTCGATCACCACGTCCCCCTGGGGATCGCGCCCCAGCGAGTACGACCTGGACGGATCGAGCGTCCAGGTCCTTCCATTCAATTCCAGTACGAGTTCCGGCACTCCAGCCCCACTTAAGTCCCCCGAGAATCCCCCATGACGTCAGGGAGTCTAGGGATGGCGAACATCCGGGGGAACTATTTCAGGCCCGCAGCCGTATGTGGAATCCGGGCCTTGCCGGGGCGTCTACGACTGCCCGTTGACGGGGTCGAAAGTCACCCGGAGAGTGAGATACGGGACTTCTCGCCCGGAGGTCCCCTCGCGTACCGCTCGGTAGGCATCGGGGGTTCACCGCATGCGCCGCATTCGTTGGGGAGACGTGCTCGTGTCCGCGGTCGCCGCCGTGGGCTGGTCCCTGATCGTGATGGCGGGGGTGGCCGCGCTGGGGCTGCACCTGCTGGGCGCCGACGCCGCGGGAGGGTCGCTCGGGGCGATGACGGCCGCCGTGTTGGTCCTCGCGGTCGGCGGCACCGTGACCCCCTCGGGTGACGTGTCGGCCTTCGGGGTCGTCGGGGCGGGTGCCGAAACCTCCCTGGACGTCATGCCCTTGGGGGTGACCCTGGCCGGGGCACTGGTCCTGGGGTGCGTGTTCGTACGTTCGCTCCGGGCCGGCGCCGGGCCGGGCGAGACGGCCGCCCGGGTCCTCGCGCTCACGGCGCTGTTCGTCGCGACGGCGGGCGGGCTGGCGTGGGCCGGGCACGACGTGGTCACCGTCGACGGGACGGAGCTGCCGAGGACCCCGGCGAAGGTGGAGGTCCCGGGGATCGGGGACATCGGCGGTCTGCTCCCGGACCGCATCGGGGACCTGATCGAGACACGGACCCGGATCGGGTTCTCGGTCGAGACGGAGCCGACGCTGCTGGGCGCGGGGGCATGGGCGCTCGCCGTACTGGCGGTGGCCTTGCTGGTCTCGCGGCGCGGGCCGGCCGTGCTCGCCCGGATCCGCCCGGCCGCCTCGGCGGTGCTGACGATGCTGCTGGTCGCGGTGGCGGCCGGGCTGGCCGCGGCGGTGTGGGCGGCGCTGGGCGACGCCCATCCGCGGCGGGTGATGGGGGCCGCGCTTCTGGGGGCGCCGAACGGGAGCTGGCTGGGCGTGCTGCTGGGGCTGTTCGTACCGGTGCACGGCGCGGTCGAGGGGACGCCGGCCCGGCTGCTGCCCGATCCGCTGGACGAGCTGCTGGCCGGGTCCGCGCGGGAGCCGGTGACGGTGGCGCGCCTCGCGGAGTACGACGGGCGGGTCTGGCTGCTGGTCGTGGGGGTGGCGCTGCTGCTGCTCTCCGCGGGCGTGCTGGCGGCCGTACGGACTCCCGTACGCGCTTCCGTACGGACTCCCGGGCGCGGGGTGCTCGGGTGTGCGGCGCGGATGTCGGCGGTGACGGCGGTGACCCTGGCGGGGCTGGTGTGGCTGACGGAGCTGTCGGCGGATGCCTCGTTGGCGGTGCTGGGGGTGGACGCGGTGGATGCCGGGGTGGAGCTGCGGGGGTCCGTGCCGCTCGCTCTCCTGCTGGGGGCGGTGTGGGGGGCGGGGGCCGGGGCGGCGGGGGCGCTGCTCGCCCCGCGGCGGCGGGACCCGGCGGGCCCGGCTCCGCACGCCGGCCCTGCCGCGGGGTGGCCCGACCCGGAGGCGCCGACCGCCGCCGGACCGTACGGCGTGCCCCTGCGCGGCCCGCGCCGTGGAGCGGGCGGGGAGGCGGACGGCTCGTGGGACGTGACGGTGACCGGCATCCCGCCGTGGTCGCCCCGGCAGCCGAAGCCGCCGCGGCGGGAGCCGTTCACCCCGCCTCCCCCGCCGGGAGCGCCGCCCCCGCCGAAGCCGCCTGCGCCGCCGCGGTGAGGTCAGGGCAGGGCCGCTGCGCGGAGCCTCTCCCCGCCCCGCCCTTTCACCGTTTCCCCGGGCGCCGCCCGGACCCGCGCCTCAAACGCCGGCGGGGCTGGAAAATCCAGCCCCGTTGGCGTTTGAGGCGATCCTTCAGCCCGTCCGGCGTTTGACCCCGGCGCGACCGTTCAAGACGTGGGACGGGGGTCCGGGGGTGGGGGTGGGGAAGATACGGTGAGGGCACCATGAGCGCATCGCAGACCTCCGACGTCCCCACCCTCCTCGTCAAGATCTTCGGCAAGGACCGTCCCGGGATCACCGCCGGGCTGTTCGACACCCTCGCCGCCTACTCCGTCGATGTCGTCGACATCGAGCAGGTCGTCACCCGTGGCCGCATCGTCCTGTGCGCCCTCGTCACCAAGCCCGCCGGCGGCGCCGAAGGCGACCTGCGGGCCACCGTCCACAGCTGGGCCGAGTCCCTCAAGATGCAGGCCGAGATCCTCTCCGGTACCGGTGACAACCGGCCGCGCGGCAGCGGCCGGTCCCATGTCACCGTGCTCGGGCACCCGCTCACCGCCGAGTCCACGGCCGCCATCGCCGCCCGGATCACCGAGACCGGCGGCAACATCGACCGTATCTTCCGCCTCGCCAAGTACCCGGTGACGGCGGTGGAGTTCGCCGTCTCCGGCGTCGAGACCGAGCCGCTGCGCACCGCCCTGGCCACCGCCTCCGCGCACATCGGCGTGGACGTGGCCGTGGTGTCGGCCGGGCTGCACCGCCGGGCCCAGCGCCTCGTCGTCATGGACGTGGACTCGACCCTGATCCAGGACGAGGTCATCGAGCTGTTCGCCGCGCACGCCGGGTGCGAGGCCGAGGTCGCCGAGGTCACCGAGCGGGCCATGCGCGGCGAGCTGGACTTCGAGCAGTCGCTGCACGCCCGGGTGGCGCTGCTGGCGGGCCTGGACGCGTCCGTCGTGGACAAGGTCCGCGCCGAGGTGCAGCTGACGCCGGGCGCGCGGACCCTGATCCGTACGCTCAAGCGGCTCGGCTACCAGGTCGGGGTGGTCTCCGGCGGGTTCACCCAGGTCACGGACGACCTGCGGGAGCGGCTGGGGCTGGACTTCGCCTCCGCCAACACGCTGGAGATCGTCGACGGCAAGCTGACGGGCAAGGTCACCGGCGAGATCGTGGACCGGGCGGGCAAGGCCCGGCTGCTGCGGCGGTTCGCCGCGGAGGCCGACGTACCGCTGTCGCAGACGGTGGCGATCGGTGACGGGGCCAATGACCTGGACATGCTGAACGCGGCCGGGCTGGGCGTGGCCTTCAACGCCAAGCCGGTGGTGCGCGAGGCCGCCCACACGGCGGTGAACGTGCCCTTCCTGGACGCGGTGCTGTACCTGCTCGGGATCACCCGTGAGGAGATCGAGGCCGCCGACCTGGCCTGACCCGCGGGACACGACCGGGATGCGAAGGGGCCCCGGCGGCCGGTGCGGCTGCCGGGGCCCGTTCGCGCGTACGCGGCCGGTCGGGCCGGGTCAGTGTCCCTTGGGGGTCCAGTAGTCGAGCAGGGTGCCCACCCCGTGCTCCACGGACTTCCACGATCCGGTGAAGGAGACGACGGCGAGGGCCGCGGTCGGGAATCCCGTTTGGGTCATCCGCGCCAGGGTGTCTCCCTCCGCGCGCCCCGAGAGGGCGTCGGCGAGGGCGTGCATGCCGGGGTTGTGGCCGATGAGGAGGAGGTCGGAGACCTCGTCGGAGGTCTCGTTCAGCAGGGCGATGAGCTCGCCCAGCGAGGCGTCGTAGAGCCTCTCCTCGTAGTGGGTCTTCGGCCGGTGCGGCATCTCCTGGACGGCGAGCTTCCAGGTCTCTCTGGTGCGGGCCGCGGTGGAGCAGAGGGCCAGGTCGAAGACGATGCCGGTCTCGGCGAGCTTCAGACCGACGGCCGGCGCGTCCTTGCGGCCTCGTTCCGCCAGGGGGCGGTCGTGGTCGGACACCTCGGGCCAGTCGGCCTTGGCGTGCCGGAGGAAGGCGATCCTGCGGGGTGTGTCGGCGCTCATGACTCCCAGCTTCGCATGAAACGAGCCACGGGGCGCAGGGTGTTGAGGGGGCTCACCCCCGATGGGGTGGGGCGCTCGGGAGGTCACTCCACGGCGCGCAGGAGCTGCTCCGCGACTTGGACCAGGGAGGAGACCTCGCCGGTGGCGGCGTGGGCCTGGCCGGAGCCGGCGAGGAGCATCAGCAGGAGGCCGAAGGCGAGGGCGGGCAGGGCCAGCGCCCACCAGTGCAGCCGGGCGCTCGCGCCGGCGGTGGCGCGGGCCCGGGGGGCGGCGGCGGACGGGAGGGACCGGGGGTGCGTGGGGGCCGACATGGCCGCCTCCGTGGGTGTGCGGACGGGACTGGCTCGCTGTTCACGAATCTATGGATCCGCTGCGGCCGTTCCCATCCGGGGCACACCCCACTTCACCCTGAGCCTGGCCCCCTAGGGGTGGTGGGGTTGTCCCCACCCTCAGGGCGGGGACGGTCGTCCTCAGGGGGACGCGATGGTCGCGATCACGGAGATGACCACGGTGATGGCGAGGATCGCGCCGAGCACGAGGCCGAGCTTCTTGCGGCCGTCCTGCGGGTTCGGTTCAAGTACGGGCGACATGCCGTTCAGTCTCGCATGCCGCATTCGTCCTCGATCGTGCGGTCCCTGCCCGCGAGCACGCCGAGCGCGATCTGCGGGACGAGCAGGCACGCCATCAGGGCGAGCGGCAGGTCCCAGCCGCCGCTGTGCTGGTAGAGGGCGCCGATGAGGAGGGGGCCGGGGATGGAGATGAGGTAGCCGGTGCTCTGGGCGAAGGCGGAGAGCCTGACCACGCCGGCCGGGGACTTGGCGCGCAGCCCGATGAGGGTGATGACGAGGGGGAAGGCGCAGTTGGATATGCCGAGCAGGAGCGCCCAGGCCCAGGCGCCGGCGGCGGGGGCGAAGTACAGCCCGAGGTAGCCGGTGAGGCCGAAGACGCCGAGGACGACGGCGATGGCGCCCTGGTTCTTCATCCGGCCGGCGAGGCCCGGGATGACGAAGGCGAGGGGGACGCCCATGACCATGGTGACGGCGAGGAGCACGCCGGCGGTGGAGGCGGAGACCCCGGCGTCGCGGAAGATCTGCGGGAGCCAGCCCATGGTGATGTACGCGCCGGTGGCCTGGAGGCCGAAGTAGCAGGCGAGGGCCCAGGCGGTGCGGCTGCGGACGACCCGCGGGCCCGCGTCGGCCCGTAGGGCGGCACCGGTGCCGGCGGCTGCGGCCTGGGCCCGGTCGGCGCGCCGGGCGGCGCGGGCGATGGGCAGCCACAGCAGTACGGCGACGACGGCGAGGGAGGCCCACATGAGCAGGCCGGTGCGCCAGCTGCCGCCGAGGGCGGCGGTCAGCGGGACGGTCGCGGCGGCGGCGAGCGAGGTGCCCGCGGCCAGGGCCATGGAGTACAGGCCGGTCATGGTGCCGACCCGGTCCGGGAAGTAGCGCTTGACGATCACCGGGAGCAGGACGTTGGTGAGCGCTATGCCGGCCAGGGAGAGGGAGCTGGCGGCCAGGAAGCCCGCGGCCCCGTTCGTGAAGGGGCGGATCAGCAGGCCGGTGGCGACGGCGGCCATGCCGGCGCAGACGACGGCGGCCGGGCCGAAGCGGCGGGAGAGCCGGGGCGCGGTGACGCCGAAGACGGCGAAGCAGAGGGCCGGGACGGAGGTGATCAGTCCGGCGACGGTGGCGCTCATGCCGAGGCCCGTGCGGGTCTCCTCGAAGAGGGCGCCGAGGCTGGTGATGGCGGGCCGCAGGTTGAGGGCGGCCAGCACGATTCCGACGATGAGCACCGGGCCGAGCCAGGTCGGCTGCGGGGTGGTGGCGGGCGCCATGCGGTCGGCCGCGGCCTGCCGCGCGGGCCGGTGGCTCGCGGTGGGCCGGTCGAGCGTCTGGATTTCTTCGTCGGACATCCCACCATCATAGAATCATGGGATGATTGGTTGTCCAGTCGCTCTTGAGAGGAACCCATGCCGCTGACCTCGCCACGGCGCTCCGTTCTCGTCGATCAGGTGATCACCCAGCTGCGGAACCAGATCACCTCCGGCGAGTGGCCGGTCGGCGCCCGCATCCCGACCGAGCCGGAGCTCGTCGAGCTGCTCGGCGTCGCGCGCAACACGGTGCGCGAGGCCGTGCGGGCGCTGGCGCACAACGGCCTCCTGGACATCCGGCAGGGCTCGGGCACGTACGTGATCGCCACGAGCGAGCTGGCCGGCGTCATGCACCGCCGGTTCGCCGGCGCCGAGCCGCGGCACATCGCCGAGCTGCGTTCGACGCTGGAGTCCGCGGCGGCCCGGCTGGCGGCGGAGCGGCGCACCGAGCGGGACCTCATACAGCTGGACGCCCTGCTGGCGCGCCGCGAGGAGGCCTGGGCGGGCGGGGACGCGGAGGTGTTCGTGGCCGCGGACGTGAGCCTGCACATGGCGGTGGTGACGGCCTCGCACAACGACGTGCTGATCGAGCTGTATGCGGACCTCGGCGACCTGGTGGCCGACTGGCTGCGGGCGGACGTGGGCACCGAGCTGCACCCGTCGGCCCATCTGGACCACGCCCGGCTGATCGGGGCGATCCGGCGGGGCGACGGGGACGCGGCGGCCTCGGAGGCGGCGGGTTACCCCTTCGCCTGTCTCGGCAAGAGCACGGACGGGGACCCGCTCACGCCCGCTGGTGGGTGATCCAGGCCGAGCGGACCTCTTTCCAGCAGCGTCCGGTGAGCTCCACCCGCCCGGCTGGTCCGACGGGGACGGCGGCGCCGTCTCCGTCCACGTCCCACCAGCGGTCGCATTCGACGTGCAGCCGCAGCAGGTCGGTCTCCGGGTAGGCGTTGTGGCAGTTCGCCGTCACCTGCGAGCCCTCGATGGTGGTGTCGCAGTCGGCTCCGAAGAGTTCCCGCGCGGCGGGGCGAGAGGGCTGGGCGGGGGGTTCGGCGGGGATCTCGGCGAGCTCCACGACGGCGGGGGCCACCGCTTCGGGGCCGGGTGCCGATGCGTCCCCCACGGGCTCGGCGGCCGCTCCGGGGACCAGGAGTCCGGTCAGGATCACCGAGGTGACCAGCATCGATACCGTTCGGCTCGGCCTCGCTCGCACTCCTGCCCTCCTCCCCGCACGAGCCGGGAAGATCCCGACCTGGCCAGTTTGCAGGCATCCGTCCCGGTTTTCGACTCGGGAAGATCCGGTCGGCCGGTGAACATACGAGCGAGGGACGGCCGCGGGCCACGCGAAACGGCGGCGGCCGCGCTTCCCTTCCGGGAGGCGCGGCCGCCGCCGTACGGACGCGGGAGTGCCGACCCGAGGTCAGGCACCCATCGCGTGCAGGCCGCCGTCCACGTGGACGATCTCGCCGGTGGTCTTCGGGAACCAGTCCGACAGCAGGGCCACGACGCCCTTGCCCGCGGGCTCCGGGTCGCTCATGTCCCACTCCAGCATCGAGCGGGAGTTCCAGACGTCCGCCAGCTCCGAGAAGCCCGGGATGGACTTCGCGGCCATCGAGCCGATCGGACCGGCCGAGACCAGGTTGCAGCGGATGTTCTCCTTGCCCAGGTCGCGGGCGAGGTAGCGGCTGGTGGCCTCCAGGGCGGCCTTGGCCGGGCCCATCCAGTCGTACTGCGGCCAGGCGAACTGCGCGTCGAAGGTGAGGCCGACGACGGCCGCGCCCTCCGCCGGGAACAGCGGCTTGCAGGCCATGGTCAGCGACTTCAGCGAGAACGCCGAGACGTGCATGGCGGTGGCGACCGACTCGAACGGGGTGTTCAGGAAGTTGCCGCCGAGGGCGTCCTGCGGGGCGAAGCCGATGGAGTGCACGACCCCGTCGAGGCCGCCGAGCTCGTCACGGACGAGGCCCTCCAGGCGGGCCAGGTGCTCGTCGTTGGTGACGTCGAGCTCGATCACCTTGACCGGCTTGGGCAGCTTCTTGGCGATGCGCTCGGTCAGGCTCGGGCGCGGCCACGCGGTGAGGACGACCTCGGCGCCCTGCTCCTGGGCCAGCCGGGCGGTGTGGAAGGCGATGGACGACTCCATCAGCACCCCCGTGATGAGGATGCGCTTGCCGTCGAGAATTCCACTCATGGCGATCAGTGACCCATGCCCAATCCGCCGTCAACGGGAATGACGGCTCCGGTGATGTACGCGGCGTCGTCGGACGCCAGGAAGCGGACGGCTGCCGCGATCTCCTCGGGCTGCGCGTAACGGCCGAGCGGCACCTGGCCCACGATGCCCGCGCGCTGCTCGTCGGTGAGCACCTTCGTCATGTCGGTGTCCACGAAACCGGGGGCGACGACGTTGAAGGTGATGTTGCGGGACCCCAGCTCACGGGCGAGCGAGCGGGCGAAGCCGACCAGCGCGGCCTTCGAGGCGGCGTAGTTGGCCTGGCCGGCCGAGCCGAGCAGTCCGACGACCGAGGAGATCAGGACGACGCGGCCCTTCTTCGCACGGAGCATGCCACGGTTCGCGCGCTTGACCACCCGGAACGTGCCGGTGAGGTTCGTGTCGACGACGGACGCGAAGTCCTCCTCGGACATCCGCATCAGCAGCGTGTCCTTGGTGATGCCCGCGTTGGCCACCAGCACCTCGACCGCGCCGTGCGCGTCCTCGATCTGCTTGTAGGCCTGCTCCACCTGCTCGGAGTCGGTGATGTCGCACCGCACCGCCAGGACACCGAGCGAGGTGAGCGCCTCCGGCGGCTCACCCGACCGGAACGTGATCGCGACCTTGTCGCCGGCCTCCGCGAAGGCTCGGGCGATGGCGAGGCCGATGCCCCGGTTTCCTCCGGTGACGAGAACCGAGCGGCTCAACGGATCACCCTTTCGCTAGCGGTCTGAATACCAAAAACCTATAGGTCGCATCCCTCGTACGGAGAATCGACCCCCGACAGGGCCTTGCGGCGGGCTCTGTCGAGTCCCTACAGAAAGATGTAGGCACGAAGGCCCCGATCGCGACATGATCGGGGCGACCGGCTCCGACCCCGGGAGGACTTCCGTGCCCCATTCCATCGACGCGGCCTTCACCGCGCTTCCCTTGCGGGCGCTCGCCGACGCGGCGCTCGCCCGGGCCCGCGCGCTGGGCGCCGAGCATGCCGACTTCCGGCTGGAGCGGATCCGCAGCGCCTCCTGGCGCCTGCGGGACGCCAAGCCCTCCGGCGGGTCCGACACCACCGACCTCGGATTCGCGGTCCGGGTGGTCCACGGGGGCAGCTGGGGCTTCGCCTCCGGTGTGGACCTCACCATGGACGCCGCCGCCAAGGTGGCCTCGCAGGCCGTGGCCATGGCGAAGCTGTCCGCCCAGGTGATCAAGGCCGCCGGTTCGGACGAGCGCGTGGAGCTCGCCGACGAGCCCGTGCACGACGACCGCACGTGGATCTCCGCCTACGACGTCAACCCCTTCGAGGTACCGGACGCGGAGAAGGCGGCGCTGCTCGCCGACTGGAGCGCGCGGCTGCTGGCCGCCGACGGGGTGGCGCACGTGGACGCCTCGCTGCTCGCCGTGCACGAGAACAAGTTCTACGCCGACACTGCGGGCACCACGACCACGCAGCAGCGGGTGCGGATCCACCCGCAGCTCACGGCCGTCGCCGTGAACGGCACGACCGGCGAGTTCGACTCGATGCGCACCATCGCCCCGCCGGCGGGCCGCGGCTGGGAGTACCTGACCGGCACCGGCTGGGACTGGAACACCGAGCTGGAGCAGATCCCCGGCCTGCTCGCCGAGAAGATGCGGGCGCCGAGCGTCGAGGCCGGGCGCTACGACCTGGTGGTGGACCCGTCCAACCTGTGGCTCACCATCCACGAGTCCATCGGCCACGCCACCGAGCTCGACCGGGCGCTGGGCTACGAGGCGGCGTACGCGGGGACCTCCTTCGCCACCTTCGACCAGCTGAACAAGCTGACGTACGGCTCCTCGATCATGAACGTGACCGGTGACCGCACGGCGGAGCACGGTCTGGCGACCATCGGGTACGACGACGAGGGCGTCCAGGCGCAGTCCTGGGACCTCGTCAAGGACGGCACCCTGGTCGGCTACCAGCTGGACCGGCGGATCGCGAAGCTGACCGGCCTCGGCCGCTCCAACGGCTGCGCCTACGCCGACTCCCCCGGGCACGTGCCCGTCCAGCGGATGGCGAACGTCTCGCTGCAGCCGGATCCGGGCGGGCTCTCGACCGAGGACCTGATCGGCGGGGTGGAGCGCGGGATCTACGTGGTCGGCGACCGCTCCTGGTCGATCGACATGCAGCGCTACAACTTCCAGTTCACCGGGCAGCGGTTCTTCCGGATCGAGAACGGCCGGCTGGCCGGACAGCTGCGCGACGTCGCGTACCAGGCCACCACGACCGATTTCTGGGGCTCGATGGAGAAGGTCGGCGGCCCCCAGACCTACGTCCTGGGCGGCGCCTTCAACTGCGGAAAGGCCCAGCCCGGCCAGGTCGCGGCGGTCTCGCACGGCTGCCCGTCCGCGCTGTTCCGCGACGTGAACATCTTGAACACCACGCAGGAGGCCGGCCGATGAGCACGCTTTCGAACGGACGCACCAAGCCCCACGAGATCGTCGAGCGGGCGCTGGAGCTGTCCACCGCCGACGGCTGTGTCGTCATCGCCGACGAGGAGTCCAGCGCCAACCTGCGCTGGGCGGGCAACGCGCTCACCACCAACGGCGTCACCCGGGGCCGGACCCTGACGGTCATCGCCACGGTCGACGGCAAGGAGGGCACGGCCTCGGGGGTCGTCTCGCGCTCCGCCGTGACCGCGGCCGACCTGGAGCCGCTGGTGCGGGCCGCCGAGGCGGCCGCGCGCGGGGCGGGCCCGGCGGAGGACGCGCAGCCGCTCGTCACCGGGACCCCGGCCTCGCCGGACTTCACCGACGCCCCGGCCGAGACCACCTCGGCGGTGTTCGCGGACTTCGCCCCGGCCCTCGGCGAGGCCTTCGCCCGGGCCCGGGCGGGCGGCCGGGAGCTGTACGGCTTCGCCAACCACGAGCTGGTCTCCACGTACGTCGGCACCTCCACCGGGCTGCGGCTGCGCCACGACCAGCCCAAGGGGACGCTGGAGCTCAACGCGAAGTCCCCGGACCGGCAGCGCTCGGCCTGGGCGGGCCGCTCCACGCGGGACTTCAAGGACGTGGACCCGACCGTGCTGGACGCGGAGCTCGCCGTACGCCTGGGGTGGGCGGAGCGGAAGATCGACCTGCCCGCCGGGCGGTACGAGACCCTGCTGCCGCCGACGGCCGTGGCGGACCTGCTGATCTACCAGATGTGGTCGGCGGCGGCCCGGGACGCGGTGGAGGGCCGTACGGTCTTCTCCAAGCCCGGCGGCGGCACCCGGCTCGGCGAGCGGCTGTCCGGGCTGCCGCTGACGCTGCGCAGCGACCCGAACGCGCCGGGCCTGGAGAGCGCGCCGTTCGTGATCGCGCACAGCTCCGGCGACGACGCCTCGGTCTTCGACAACGGCCTGCCGGTCCCGCCGACCGAGTGGATCCGCGACGGGGAGCTGGCCCGGCTGACCACGACCCGGCACACCGCCGGGCTGACCGGCATGCAGCTCTCCCCCGGCTTCGGGAACCTGATCCTCGACGGGGGCGGCGAGAAGTCCCTGGAGGAGATGGTGGCGGGGACCGAGCGCGGGCTGCTGCTGACCTGCCTCTGGTACATCCGCGAGGTGGATCCGGCCACGCTGCTGCTCACGGGGCTCACCCGGGACGGCGTCTACCTCGTGGAGAACGGGCAGGTCGTCGGCGAGGTCAACAACTTCCGCTTCAACGAGTCCCCCGTGGACCTGCTGTCGCGGGCCTCGGAGGCCGGCCGGACCGAGAAGACCCTGCCGCGCGAGTGGAGCGACTGGTTCACCAGGGCCGCGATGCCCGCGCTTCGTATCCCGGATTTCAACATGAGTTCGGTCAGCAAGGGCGTCTGACCGGCCTAGACTGACCGTTGCAACGAAGTGTTGCAATTTCCATCATCCGAAGGAGTCGAGAGACCGTGACGGACATCGTCGACGAACTGAAGTGGCGTGGGCTCTTCGCCCAGTCCACCGATGAAGAAGCGCTGCGCAAGGCCTTCGCGGACGGTCCGGTCACGTTCTATTGCGGCTTCGACCCGACGGCCGCCTCGCTGCACGTGGGACACCTGGTGCAGGTGCTCACCGTGCGCCGGCTCCAGCAGGCCGGGAACCGGCCGCTGGCGCTGGTCGGCGGGGCCACCGGGCAGATCGGCGACCCGCGGCCGACCGCCGAGCGGACCCTGAACGACCCGGAGACCATCGCGAACTGGGTGACGCGGCTGCGCACCCAGATCGAGCCGTTCCTGTCCTTCGAGGGCGAGAACGCGGCGCTCATGGTGAACAACCTGGACTGGACGGCGGGCATGTCCGCCATCGAGTTCCTGCGGGACATCGGCAAGCACTTCCGGGTCAACAAGATGCTGACGAAGGACTCGGTCGCCAAGCGGCTCGACTCCGACCAGGGCATCAGCTACACCGAGTTCAGCTACCAGCTGCTCCAGGGCATGGACTTCCTGGAGCTGTACCGGCGCTACGGCTGCGTGCTCCAGCAGGGCGGCTCCGACCAGTGGGGCAACCTGACGGCCGGACTCGACCTGATCCACCGCGTCGAGCCGGGCGCGGTGGTGCACGCGCTGGCGACCCCGCTGATGGTCAAGGCGGACGGCACCAAGTTCGGCAAGTCCGAGAGCGGCGCCGTCTGGCTCGACCCGGAGATGACCACCCCGTACGCGTTCTACCAGTTCTGGCTGAACGTGGACGACCGCGACATCTCCACCTACATGCGGATCCTGTCCTTCAAGTCCCGTGAGGAGCTGGAGGAGCTGGAGGCGCAGACCGCCGAGCGGCCGCAGGCGCGTGCCGCGCAGCGGGCGCTGGCGGAGGAGCTGACCACGCTCGTGCACGGCGCCGGCCAGTGCGCCGCCGTGATCGCCGCGTCGAAGGCGCTGTTCGGTCAGGGCGAGCTGGCGGAGCTGGACGAGGCCACGCTGGCCGCGGCCCTGTCCGAGCTGCCGCACGCCCGGGTCCCGGAGCTGGGCCTGGTCGTGGACCTGCTCGCGGAGACCGGCCTGGTCGCGAGCAAGTCGGCCGCCCGCCGGACCGTGAAGGAGGGCGGCGCCTACGTGAACAACGTGAAGGTCACAGCCGAGGACGCGGTCCCCGCCAAGGAGGACCTGCTGCACGGGCGCTGGCTGGTGCTGCGCCGGGGCAAGAAGAACCTGGCGGCCGTCGAGGTCACCGGCGCCTGACGCCTGACGCCTCGTAGAGCGGCGCGCGGAACACGGCGGAGGGGCCGGTTCGGATCCGATGGGTCCGGCCGGCCCCTCCGTCGTGATCCGGGGTGCCTCAGGTCATCTGCCGCTTGCGGCCCCGGATCGCTCCGTAGAGCATCTCGCCCAGCCCGACCACGAGGACCGCGCCGGCGAGCTGCAGCAGGTGCCGGGTCCAGTCGATGCCCGCGGTCTCGCCCACGCCGATCCAGCCCGCGACGGCGTTGCCGAGGACCGCGCCGGCGATGCCGAAGAGGGTGGTCAGCCACAGTGGCTGGTGCTGCTTGCCCGGCAGGATGGCCTTGGCTATCAGCCCCAGCACGAAACCGACGATGATCGCCCACAACCAACTCATGACGAGCCTCCTCCTGGCGCGTTGTGCGCACGTGGGCCCAGTTTCGGCCCGCCCGGCGTACCGCGCATTTCGGGCACACCCCAATGGGGGTGCCCCCTCTCCTCGCCGATGCGGGGGCGGCGTACCGTGGTGAGGGTCCGGGCCGGGGTGCGCCCGGCGGGCGATCGGGCGGTGGAGCGTGGAACGGACGAAGCGGCAGAAGCGGAACGGGGCCGAGGTGTTCCGGATCACCGGTGCGCGGATGGGCCTCGACGAGGACGTACGGGGCCGCCAGCGCCGGTACGTGATCTCGATGGTGATCAGGACGCTGTCGGTCATCGCGACCGTGCTGTTGTGGAACGTGCAGCGCCCGGTGGCCATCGTGACGCTCGTCGCGGGAGCCCTGCTTCCGTACGTGGCCGTGGTCATCGCCAACGCGGGCCGCGAGTCGACGCCCTCGCTGCCCTCCCACTTCATCCCCGCTCCGGTGCGGCCGGCGCTGGGCGCGGAAAACCTCAAGAAAAGCTCAGATCAATCATGAAGTTCCGGTGCACTGCACCGGGTCCTGCGTGACATACTGCTCACGCGCTCCGCATCCCCCGTCGGAGCGACGGACCGACGCCGGGCAGCTCCCCCCGTGGCTGCTCGGCGTCGCCATTCCGTTCTAATGTGGGCCTGTGACTTCCTCCAGCGCCCCCGGTTCCGACGAGACTCCCACCTGCTCCGCCAAGGGCTGCCGTGACGCGGCCGTGTGGGTCCTGGCGTGGAACAATCCGACGCTGCACACGCCGGAGCGGCGCAAGACCTGGCTGGCGTGCGAGGAGCACCGCGAACACCTCTCCCAGTTCCTGGGGGTCCGCGGCTTCCTCAAGGACGTCGTGAAGCTCGACGAGTGGGTGCAGCCGGAGGGCTCGGAGCGCCTGCGCTGAGCCCGGCAGGCCGCTGAGCCCGGCAGGCGGCCGAGGCCGGCTGCCGGGGGCGGTCAGCCGCCGATCGCGGACATCGGGCGGTCGGGCTGCAGGAACGACGGGTCGTCGAGGCCGGACCCGGCCTTCTTGCCCCACATCGCGACCTTCCAGAGCCGGGCGATCTCCTCGTCCGGGGCGCCCGAGCGCAGGGCGGCGCGCAGGTCCGACTCCTCGGTGGCGAACAGGCACGTACGGACCTGGCCGTCGGCCGTGAGGCGGGTACGGTCGCAGGCGCCGCAGAACGGGCGGGTGACGGAGGCGATGACGCCGACGGTGGCCGGGCCGCCGTCGACCACCCAGCGCTCGGCCGGGGCGGAGCCGCGCTCGGCGGCGCCTTCCTCGGTGAGGGTGAAGCGGGTGCGCAGGGACTCCAGGATGTCCCCGGCGGTGATCATGCCGTCGCGCTTCCAGCCGTGCTGGGCGTCGAGCGGCATCTGCTCGATGAAGCGGAGCTCGTACGCGTTCTCCACGGCCCAGGCCAGCAGGTCGGGGGCCTCGTCGTCGTTGAGCCCGGGCATGAGCACGGCGTTGACCTTGACGGGGGTGAGGCCGGCCTCGCGGGCCGCGGCCATGCCCTCGATGACGTCCTTGTGCCGGTCGCGGCGGGTGAGGGTCTTGAAGACCTCGGGGCGCAGGGTGTCCAGGGAAACGTTCACGCGGTCCAGGCCGGCGGCCTTGAGGGCCTGCGCGGTGCGCTTGAGACCGATGCCGTTCGTCGTCAGCGACATCCTGGGGCGGGGCGCCAGGGCCGCGCACTGCTCGACTATCCCGACCAGTCCGGGTCGCAGCAGCGGCTCGCCGCCGGTGAAGCGGACCTCGGTGATGCCGAGCCGGGTGACGGCGATGCGGATCAGCCGGACGATCTCGTCGTCGCTGAGCAGATCGGACTTCCCGAGCCACTGCAGCCCCTCTTCGGGCATGCAGTACGTGCAGCGCAGGTTGCACCGGTCGGTGAGTGAGACGCGCAGGTCAGTGGCCACGCGGCCGTAGGTGTCGAGAAGCACTGTGGGCCCCCTCCCCTGTCCGGATCTAGAGGTACGCGCGACATTTGGATCTACTTCACGCGTTCTATTTCGAGCCTACGCGACGCCCGTGTCGCGAAGAGGTGCCCAAATGAACGAGACGTAACGTGGCCGCGTCGTAGGGACCTACGACGCGGCCACGCTGGGTGTTCGGATGATGTCAGTGTGCCCCTGTTCCGGTGAGGGAGCGCACCTCCAGCTCGGCGAACTTCTGGGGGTCGGCCTTCTCCTTGGAGAGGACGGTTCCGAGCCAGCCCAGGAAGAAGCCGAGGGGGATCGAGATGATGCCCGGGTTCTCCAGGGGGAACCAGAAGAAGTCGGCGTCCTTGAACATCGAGGTGGGCTTTCCGGAGACGACCGGGGAGAAGAGCACCAGGCCGACCGCCGAGATCAGACCGCCGTAGATCGACCAGAGCGCGCCCTGGGTGGTGAAGCGCTTCCAGAAGAGGCTGTAGAGGATCGTCGGCAGGTTGGCGGAGGCGGCGACCGCGAAGGCGAGCGCGACCAGCCCGGCGACGTTGAGATCGCGGGCCAGGGCGCCCAGGCCGATGGCGACGGCACCGATGACGACGGTGGACCAGCGGGCCGCGCGCATCTCCTCCTTCTCCGTGGCCTTGCCCTTGCGGATCACGTTCACGTACAGGTCGTGCGCGAAGGACGAGGAGGAGGCGAGGGTGAGGCCCGCGACCACGGCGAGGATGGTGGCGAAGGCGACCGCGGAGATGACGGCGAGCAGGATCGCGCCACCGGTGGAGTCGGGTCCTCCGCCGACCGCCTGGGCGAGCAGCGGCGCCGCCGTGTTCCCCGCCTTGTTGGACTTGATGATCTCGTCCCTGTTGAGCAGGGCCGCGGCGCCGAACCCGAGGGCGATGGTCATCAGGTAGAAGGCGCCGATGATGCCGATGGCCCAGAGGACGGACTTACGGGCGGCCTGCGCGGTGGGCACCGTGTAGAAGCGGATCAGGATGTGCGGCAGGCCGGCGGTGCCGAGGACCAGGGCGATGCCGAGCGAGATGAAGTCCAGCTTCGAGGTCGAGTCCTTGCCGTACTTCATCCCCGGTTCGAGGAACTTCGCCCCCTGTCCGCTGTTCTCCGCGGCCTTGCCCAGCAGGTCGGAGATGTTGAAGTTGAACTTCACCAGCACCAGGAAGGTGATCAGGAGGGTGCCCGCGATGAGCAGGACGGCCTTGACCATCTGGACCCAGGTGGTGCCCTTCATGCCGCCGATGGTCACGTAGACGATCATCAGGACGCCGACCAGCGCGACGATGGCGACCTTGCCGCCGTCGCTGGTGATGCCCAGGAGCAGCGAGACGAGCACGCCGGCGCCGGCCATCTGGGCGAGCAGGTAGAAGATCGAGACGACGATGGTGGAGGTGCCGGCGGCGGTCCGGACGGGCCGCTGGCGCATCCGGTAGGCGAGCACGTCGCCCATCGTGTAGCGGCCGGAGTTGCGCAGCGGCTCGGCGACGAGCAGCAGGGCGACCAGCCACGCGACGAGGAAGCCGATGGAGTAGAGGAAGCCGTCGTAGCCGAAGAGGGCGATGGCCCCGGCGATGCCGAGGAAGGACGCGGCGGACATGTAGTCGCCGGAGATGGCGAGGCCGTTCTGGAAGCCGGTGAACTGGCGGCCGCCCGCGTAGAAGTCGGCGGCGTCCTTGGTCTGGCGGCCGGCCCAGACGGTGATGATCAGGGTGGCGACGACGAACAGCCCGAACAGGGTGATGATCAGCGGGCGGTGCTCGGAGGCGCCCGCGGCCGTGGTCAGGTGGAGCGCTCCGCTCATTCCGCGGCCTCCATCCGCACCTTGATGGCCTCCGCCTTCGGGTCGAGCCGGGTGGCGGCGTGCCGCGCGTACAGCCAGGCGATGAGGAAGGTCGTCGCGAACTGGGCGAGGCCGAGCACCAGGGCGACGTTGATGTTGCCGAAGACCTTGGTCCCCATGAAGCCGCCGGCGTAGTTGGACAGCAGGACGTAGAGCAGGTACCAGGCGATGAAGGCCACGGTGAGCGGGAAGGCGAAGGAGCGGTAGGAGCTCCGCAGTTCGGCGAACTCGGCGCTCTGCTGGACGCTCGCGAAATCTTCGGCCGTGGGGCCCGCCAGGGGCGTTCCCGCGCTGCCCGGAGGCGGCGCTGCTTCGGTGGTCACGGGGGGATCTCCTTGTGACGCGGGTGCGGTGGGGACGACGGACAAAACAACCTCCGTGTGGGGGGCCGATGGTGCTGAGCCCCCCTGTCAACGGCACGTACGGCGTGTCGGGACGGTTCAACACCCATGGATTCTTCGGGATCCGATTTCTCGAACTGATGGCGTAGGGACGAACGACAGCGCTAGGTTCGCTTGTCATGAACCCGTCCGACGCGACCGCGTGCGGACGGCTTTTCCAAAGATGATCTGGAGAACCCATGGCTCATCTGGGATCCGTCCGCCGGCGCGCCCTCGCCGTGCCGGTCGGCCTGGCGCTCACCGCCTCGCTCGCCTTCCTGCCCTCGGTCGCGGCCTCCGCCGCGCCGCTCGGCAACACGGCGGACGCGGCGACGGCCTCGAAGCCCGCGGCCTCCGGGCCCAAGCTGTCGTACGTGGCGAACCTGAACGCGTACGCCACGGTGAAGGCGGCGAAGAAGGCCGTCGAGCGGGCCGGCGGAACGGTGGTGACGGCCTATGAGCAGATCGGGGTCGTCGTCGCACATTCCCAGAACCCGGACTTCGCCAAGCAGCTGCGCGCCCAGCGCGGTCTGTTCGTGTCGGTCGGCGCCACCCGGACGGCCCCGATGCAGGCGGTGCAGACCACCGAGGAGGGCGCGACGCAGCGGTTGAGCGCGGCGGACGCCGCCAAGGCCGCGGCGCTGGCCCAGGAGGGTCAGGAGCCGCTGGAGCCCAACCAGTGGGACCTGCGGACGATCAAGGCCGACGAGGCTCACAAGATCAACGATGGCAGCCGGAACGTCACCGTGGGCATCATCGACACGGGTGTGGACGACACCCACCCCGATCTCGCCCCGAACTTCTCCAAGGGCCAGTCGGCCAACTGCGTCGGCGGCGTCGCGGACACCACCGAGGGCGCCTGGCGTCCGTACCCCGACGGCAGCGACCACGGCACGCACGTGGCCGGCACCATCGGCGCCGCGCGCAACGGCCTCGGCATCAGCGGTGTCGCACCGGGCGTGAAGATCGCCGCGATCAAGGTGAGCGAGCCCGGGACCAGCCTCTTCTACACCGAGGCGGTCGTCTGCGGCTTCATGTTCGCCGCCGAGAAGGGGATCGAGGTGACCAACAACAGCTACTACGTCGACCCGTACCTCTTCAACTGCAAGACCGACGACGACCAGAAGGCGCTGGTGGAGGCCATCGGCCGGGCCACCAGGTACGCCGAGCGCAAGGGCACGCTCCACGTGGCCTCGGCCGGCAACTCCGACCAGGACCTGGCGGCCGACTCCCTCGTCGACGAGACCAGCCCGAACGACACCACCCCGGTCCCCCGCACCATCGACCCGAGCGTCTGCCTGGACCTGCCCACGCAGCTGCCGGGCGTGGTCACCGTCTCGGCCACCGGCGACAAGGGACTGCGCTCGTACTACTCCAGCTACGGCCTCGGGGTCGTGGACGTCGCCGCCCCCGGCGGCGACAAGTGGCAGGTCCCGGCCACCCCGGACGCGAACGGGCGCGTGCTGTCGACCGTCCCGGGCGGCGGCTACGGCTACAAGCAGGGCACCTCGATGGCCGCCCCGCACGTCGCGGGCGTCGCGGCGCTGCTCAAGAGCGCCCACCCGGGGGCCACGCCCTCCCAGCTGCAGGCCATGCTCAAGGCGCAGTCCACGAAGGCGGCCTGCCCGACGCAGATCTACGACGCCGCGGGCGCGCTGGTCGACGCCACCACGTGCAAGGCCAAGTGGGGCCAGACGGGCTACTACGGATACGGCGTGGTCGACGCGCTCAAGGCCGTGAAGTAGCCCTGCGGCAGGAACGGAGCACGTGAACGGACGGTGGGGCGGGGATCACCCCGCCCCACCGTCCGCTTCACCGGTGTCAGGGCTTGATCAGCACCTTGAGCGCGCTGCGGTCGTCCATCGCGCGGTAGCCGTCCGGGACCTCGTCCAGGGACACGGCGCGGTCGAAGACGGGCGACGGGTCGATCGCGCCGCTGAGCACGTCCTCCAGCAGCTCCGGGATGTAGGCGCGGACCGGGGCCACGCCACCGCGCAGGGTGATGTTCCGGTCGAACATCACGCCGAGGTCGAGGCCGGTGCCGCTGCCGTGCGGGACGCCGACGTAGCCGACGGCCCCGCCGTCGCGGGTGATGTTCACGGCGGTGCGCATGGACTGCTCGGTGCCGACCGCCTCGATGACCGCGTGGGCGCCCCGGCCGCCGGTGAGCTCGCGCACGGCCGCCTCGGCGGCCTCACCGCGCTCGGCGACGACGTCGGTGGCCCCGAAGAGCCGGGCTATGTCCGTACGGACGGTGTGGCGGCCCAGTGCGATGATCCGCTCGGCGCCCAGGCGCTTGGCGGCGAGGACACCGCACAGGCCGACCGCGCCGTCGCCGACGACGGCGACCGTGGAGCCAGGGCGGACCCCCGCGCCCAGCGCGGCGTGGTGGCCGGTGCCCATGACGTCGGAGAGCGCGAGCAGACCGGTCAGCAGGTGGTCGTCGGAGACGGCCTCGGCGGGCAGCTTGACGAGGGTGCCGTCGGCGTGCGGGACCCGGACGGCCTCGCCCTGGCCGCCGTCGTGGCCGACCGAGCCCCAGAAGCCGCCGTGGTCGCAGGAGGTGAAGAGGCCCTCCTTGCAGTACTCACAGGTGCCGTCCGACCACATGAACGGGGCGACGACCAGGTCGCCGGCGCGCACGCCGGAGACGTCGGAACCGGTCTCCTCGACGATGCCCAGGAACTCGTGGCCGATGCGCTGGCCGGGCTGGCGCGCGGCCTCGCCGCGGTAGGCCCACAGGTCGCTGCCGCAGATGCAGGCGCGCAGGACGCGGACGACGGCGTCCTCGGGGCGCTGGATCGCAGCGTCGGGCACCTCCTCCACACGGATGTCGTGAGGGGCGTGGATGACGGTGGCGCGCATGGTGGTGCAGTCCTCCGGCTCGGGGTTGTTCAGTCTTGTACGACTGAGGACCGTCCTACGGTACGCCTGCTTCCCGGGTGGCTGTCGAACCGGTGGCCAGGAGGTACTGGGCGGCCACGTAGGTGGCCATGATCCAGAAGTCCGGGCGGGGCAGCTGGGGCCAATCGGCGACCCCGGAGGCGATGAGGGTGTCGGAGAGCAGGAACAGCGCCCCGCCGATCCCGGCCCGCAGGCCGAGGGCGCTGGAGCGGAACGCCATGGCGGTGAGCAGCAGGCTGTAGCCGGCGACCGGGATCCGCAGGTCGGCCGGCAGGTCGGACCAGAGCAGGACGACGGTCCCGAGGAGGGCGACTGCGTACGCGCCCCCGAGCAGCGGGTTCGCGGGCCGCTTGCCGAAGAGGACGAGGTAGCAGACGTGCCCGACGGCGAAGGAGCCCATGCCGACGAGGAAGGCGGGCTCGGCGTCGAAGAGCAGGGCCAGATCCCCGCCCCAGCCGAACAGCAGGGCGGCGACGAGCAGCCGGGGCGCGCCGCGGGTGATCACGTAGGTGACGAGCAGCGGCATCAGCAGCGGTTTGGCGATGAGGTGCCCGGGGTGCCAGTCGGCCAGCAGGGAGACGAGGTCGACGGCGGTGGCCGCGGCGAAGGCCGCGAGGGCGAGGCGGCCGAGGCGGTCCCGGTCGGCCGGCGCGCGGCCGGCGGCCCAGGAGGGGGCCGGGCGTTCCGGGGACGGTGCGGTGCTCACGCGGTGGTCTCCCGTACGGAGGGGCGGGCGTCGGCGGGGGCGCCCACGGCGGGCGCTTCCGCGACAGCGGAGGCGGGGGCGGGGGCTTCCGTGGCAGCGGCGGCGGTCGCCGGGGCGGCGGGCTGCCAGCCGGGGCCGCGGAAGACCCGTCCGGCGCGCTCGCGCCAGTTCGCGGCGGCGCGCACGTCCCGCGCGATGGCCGCGTACTCGTGGGTGGCCACGCGCAGCGGGTTGTGGGTGCCGATGTTCTTGGTGAGCCCGTAGACGGGCCGCTCCGTCTCCCCCACCCAGGAGCCGAACATCCGGTCCCAGACGATCAGGATCCCGCCGAAGTTGCGGTCCAGGTATCCGCCCTGCGAGGCGTGGTGGACGCGGTGGTGGGAGGGGGTGTTGAAGACGTACTCGTAGGCCCGGGGCAGCTTGCCGATGCGCTCGGTGTGGACCCAGAACTGGTAGAGGAGGTTGAGTCCGTAGCAGAACGGGATCGCCGCGGGGTGCACGCCGAGGGCCACCATCGGGAGGTAGAACCACCAGGTGGTGGCGCTGGTCCAGGGCTGGCGCAGAGCCGTGGTGAGGTTGAACCGCCGGCTGCTGTGGTGCACCACGTGGCAGGCCCACAGGATGCGGATGACGTGGTGGAGCCGGTGCTGCCAGTAGTAGAGGAAGTCCTGCGCGAACAGCATCAGCAGGGCGGTCCACCACAGGAACGGCACCCGCAGCGGGGTGAGTTCGTAGACCGCGGTGAAGACGGCGACGACCGGGATCTTCCACAGCAGGTCGAAGCCGATGCTGCCGAGCCCCATGGTGATGCTCGTGGCCGCGTCCTTGGTGTCGTACCCGGCCGCGTCCTCGTCGGGATGGATCCGGTAGCTCACCACCTCCAGGACGGTGAGCAGCACGAAGGCCGGTATGGACCACAGCACGACATCGGGCAGGTTCGGCATGAGCGCACCATAGAGGCGCCTCCGGGGGCACCGCTAGAGGTTGTTACCGATCGGTATCCATCGGTGTTACCAGCGGTTCGCGAGATGATGTCCGGGCCAAGGGGAGGGCGGGGTATGACGGGCATCGAGACGGTTCTCTTACGGGTGGCCGGGACGGCGGCGAGCGCCCTGGTGAGGTCCGCCCTGTCCCGGGCCCCCGGCGCGAGCCTGACGACGGACCCGGCCCGCCCGGTGCCGCGCTGGCGCAAGCCGTCGGCGGAACTGGGGGAACGGGAGTTCCGCCGGCTGGCGAGCACCTTGGCGGAGCGCCTGGGCAGGGCCACCTCCGGACTCCCCGAGCACGAACGCCTCGCGGCCCTGGACGCGGTGGGCGACGCCTTCGCCGCACTGGGCAAGCTGGACGCGGACGCCCTCTTCGCGACGGACCTGGACCCGGCGACCCTGGCGGCGGCGGTACGGGAGCACACCCCGGCGGCGGGCCTGGGCGAGGGCGCGGAGCGGGCGTACGCGGAGCTCGTCGGCCTGTGCTGCGTCCACGCGGTGGAGTACTTGACGACCCTGCCGGGGTTCGGCGCCCGGGCCGATGTGGAGCTGGTGCGTCGTACGGGCCGGCTCGAACGGCACATGGACCGGATGGCGGAGCGGCTGGCGGCGACGGCGGAATCGGAGGCCTACCGCTTCGAGCAGAAGTACGCGCAGTACGTGACGCAGACCCACGGCCGCCTCCAGCTGTTCGGGCTGACCACCGGCCGGGCGCGGGAGGAGTGGCCGCTGGACCTCGCCTACATCAGCCTCACGGTGAGCGGCGAGCAGCAGCTGATGCCGGGCGAGCCGGGCATGCACCAGAGCCAGGTCAGAGCGGAGCACGCCCTGGGCTCGGCGGACCGGGTGCTGCTGCGCGGCCCGGCCGGCTCCGGCAAGAGCACGCTGGTGCAGTGGCTAGCCCTGAACGCGGCCCGGCAGGTGCAGGGGCCGTGGTCGACGTGCGTGCCGTTCGTCCTGCGCCTGCGGGCCTTCACGGCCGCGGAGAACCTGCCGCTGCCGGAGAAGTTCCTCAAGGCCTCGGGCGTGCCGCTGTCGGCCCCTGCCGGATGGGCCGAGGAACTGATGCTGAACGGCCGGGCGCTGGTGCTCGTGGACGGGGTGGACGAGGTCCCGCAGCGGCTGCGCACCCGCACAGAGACCTGGCTGCGGTCGCTGATCGCTGCGTTCCCGAAGGCGCGGTACGTGGTGACGACCCGCCCGTCGGCCGTGCCGGAGGACTGGCTGGCGGGGCAGGGCTTCACGCCGCACGCGTTGCTGCCGATGGAGTTGGACGACATCCACGCCTTCGTCTCGCACTGGCACCGGGCGGCGCGCGCCGAATGCCCCGGCGAGGACCTGGACGCGTACGAGGCCTCGCTGCTGGAAGCGGTGTCGGCCCGCCGCGACCTGGCCCGACTGGCCACCAACCCCCTGATGTGCGCACTGCTCTGCGCGCTGAACCGAGACCGCCGGATGCACCTGCCTCGGGCCCGCAAGGAGCTGTACGACGCTGCCCTGGACATGCTGCTGGTCCGGCGGGACACGGAACGGGAGATCAGCGGGGTCGAGGGCGTCTACCTCACCCGCGACGAACAGGTCCTGCTGCTCCAGCGGTTCGCGTACTGGCTGATCAGGAACGGCCAGGTGGAGGCGGACCGGGACGAGGCCGTCGAGATGGTGGGCGAGTGGCTGAACTCGATGCCGCAAGTTGCTGCGCAAGGCGGCGCAGAGCAGGTCTTCACCCACCTGTTGATCCGCAGCGGCCTCCTGCGCGAGCCGGTTAAGGGCTCGGTGAACTTCGTCCACCGCACCTTCCAGGACTACCTGGCCGCCAAGGCTGCGGTGGAGTCCCGTGACTTCGGCGTGCTGGTGAAGAATGCGCACGACGACACCTGGGACGACGTCGTGCGGATGGCCGTGGGCCACGCCCGCTTGGACGAACGCACCCGCATCCTGCGCGGCCTCCTGAAACGTGCCGACAAGGTCAAGGGCGCCCGCAACCGCCTGATCCTGCTGGCCGCGACCTGTTTGGAACACGCCCCGGAGCTGGACCCGGCGATCCACTCTGACATCGGGTCCCGCACGGCAGACCTGCTGCCGCCGTTCACTCTCGCCGAAGCCGACGAGCTGGGCAAGGTCGGCGAGCTGGTCCTGGATCTGCTGCAAGGACCAGCAGAGCTGAACGAGCTGGCTGGCAGGGACGAACACATGAGTGAAGCGGCAGCCGCCGCCACCATCCGCACCGCCGCCGTCGTCGGCACCCCGCGCGCGCTGGAGTTCGTCTCGAAGTTCCGCAACGATATGCGCTTCGAGGTGTGCCACGAACTGTCCGGAAGCTGGCGCAGGTTCGACGCCGAGGCCTACACGGACGCCGTGCTAACCGATGGTGCGCTCGGCCCCGTGGCCTTCCTGCAGGTACACACTGCGGACCAGCTGGCACAGTTGCCCAGGCTGCGGCACCTCAACCGCATCCGCCTGGAGGGCAAGCACGGGATACCGCCCAGATTGCTGGACCACGAGGGGTTGGAAGAACTCTTCTTCGCGTCCAACCCCATGCTGGACGACCTGTCCCCGCTCTCGGCTTTCCCCGGGCTCAAGCTGCTCGGCTTCGACGCCTGCTCGGCCGTCGACCTGAGCGGCGTCCGGGACCTCCCGTTGGAGACCCTGTACCTCTACCGCATGCCCAACGGACTGGACCTGACGCCGATCGCCGAGCTTGTCCAGCTGTCCCATCTGGGCCTGGACTTCGCCCCGGAAGCCGCCTGTGTGGAAGACATACCACTTCCCGCGCCCTTGTCCGGCCTCGGCCTCTACGCGGGCGCCGGGCACATGAGCCTACGGGGAATCGAAGACTGGAGCGGCCTGGAGTGGCTGACGGTGACTGGACCTACGCAAGCCGCCGAACTCGCTCGGATCAGCCCTCCAAGGCTCCGCACCCTGCAGCTCCTCAACCATCCCTCACTCGAACCCGCCTCGCTTGCGCGCTACGGGGCCCTGACCGACCTGTACATCAGCACATGCACGCTGACGAGCGGTCTCGAACCCCTGCGTGAACTGCAGCACCTGACGCACCTGAGCATCCACCAATGCGGTCCGGCGATCGACCTGACCCCGCTGGCGGACCTCGATCAGCTGCGCATCGACCTCACTGCGAGTACTCCTGTGCTGGGAACCGGCCTCTTCCCGCCGGGGAAGCTCAGGTCATACTGATCCGCCCCGGCGGGAGCCCGCGTCACCAGACCCGGACCGAGCCGCCCTTGGCGAAGGCCGGGCTGGTGGCCTCCGGGGGCACGGTCGTCAACGGCTCGGCGATCTCCGAGACCAGCGGGCCGTGTTTCGCGGCCAGCGCGTCCAGCAGGGCCAGGTCGAAGCCGTAGACGCGGGCCGCGTTGCCGCCGGCCATCGCCGCGACCTCCTCGCGCGGGAGACCCGCGTAGGCGATGCGGAGGCCTTCGCGGGAGAAGGGGGTGGTGCCCTCGTCGTGCGGGTAGTCGCTGCCCCACATGATCTTGTCGAGGCCGATCCGGTCCCGGAGCGGGACCTCGTGGGGGCGCATGAAGCTGGCCCCCACGAAGCAGTTCTCCCGCCAGACCTCGCTCGGGCCGCTGCCCATCGACTCCGCGAGGCCCGCCCCGAACTTGGCCTCCGCCGTCGCCGAGGCCGCGACCAGGCGGCCGTGGTAGTAGTCCAGCATCTCCAGCACGCCCGGGATCCAGCCGGATCCCTGCTCCGTCAGGACCAGTTTGAGGCCCGGATGACGGCGGAAGGCGCCGCCGAAGATGAGGTGCCACAGGGCGCGGTGCGAGAACCACGTGGTCTCCACCATGAAGACCGCGCGGGCGGCCGGTTCGTCGCCCAGCGGCGGGGACGCCGAGCCGCCGTGGTGGTTGACCGGGACGTCCAGCTCGTCGCATACCGCCCAGATGGGGTCGTACGCCGCCGAGTACAGCTCCGGGACCGGGGAGCCGGGCGGGACGCCGGGCAGCAGGATGCCGCCCGTGAGGCCCGCCTCCTTCGTGCGGCGGATCTCCTTCACCGCCGCGTCCACGTCGTTCAGCAGGATCTGCACCACGCCCGCCCGCCGGCCCGGTGCGTCCGCGCAGAAGTCCGCCAGCCAGCGGTTGTGCGCCTGGAGGCCGGCCCAGCGCATCTCGTACTCGGCGGCCGTCGGCGGCTGCGCCATCAGCGAGGCCTTGGGGAAGAACGGCGGGATGGTGTTGGGGAAGACGACCTCGGCGACGATGCCGTCCGCCTCCAGCTCCGCGAGGCGCCGCGCGGAGTTCCAGTTGCGGTCCGCCGTGTCCGCGAGGAGGTCCTCGTACGGGTTCACGTAGCCGGCGGCCCAGACGTCGAAGTCGTCGTGGTGCCGCTTCTCCAGGTACGGCTTGTAGTCCAGCAGGTCGGCGCCCGCGTGGCAGTCCGCCGAGATGACCGTGTAGCGGTCCTGGTCGTCCGTCATCACGAGACCCCCAGTACCGGGAAGTCGCCGCCGGTGAGCCAGTGGCGGCCCGTCTCGCGGGAGCGGGCCCAGGAGGCCGCCACGGCCGCCTGGTCCGGGGACTGGCCCAGCTCGGCCGGGGTGGGGCCGATCCGGCGGGCGATCGGGGCCAGCTTCGCCGTGTCGAAGCCGAAGACCTCGGCCGCCGCGAGGCCGAGCATCCGGCGGGTCTCGTCGACCGGGATGTCGTGGAAGGTCTTGCGCAGCCAGTTCCGGGTGTCGGGCCAGGTGCCCTCCGGGTGCGGGAAGTCCGAGCCCCACAGGATGTTGTCCACGCCGATCTCGTAGCGCTGGGCGAGTTCGCGCCGTTTGGTGTTCGTCGCGCAGACGAAGACCTGGCGGTCCAGGTACTCGCTCGGCGGCCGCTTCAGCTCCTCGAACGGGGAGAGCTTCTTGCCGCCGTGCGCGCCGAGGTAGAGCCGGTCCATGAACCACAGCTGGTTCGGCAGCCACCAGCAGCCGGATTCGGCCACGCCGAACTTGAGGCCCGGGTGGCGCTCGAAGACCCCCGACCAGAGCAGGAACCACAGCGGGCGGGCCGGCCACCAGGTGACCTCGGAGACGAAGATGCCCAGGTGGTCGCCGTACTCGTGGCGCGGCGAGGACCCGGAGTGGGTGACGATCGGCATCCGCGTCTCGGCCGCCGCCGCCCACACGGGGTCGTAGCGGCGGTCGTGGTAGGGCGCCTTGTCCACCCACATGGCGGGGATCATCAGCGCGCCCAGGCCGGATTCCTTGGCCCGGTGGATCTCGGCGACGACCTTCGACGGCTCGCCCGTGATGGGGAGCAGGGCGACCCCGCAGTGGCGCTCGGGATTCTCCGAGACGAACTCCGCCAGCCAGCGGTTGTGGGCCTGCGCGCCCGCCATGCCGAGCTCGGGGTCCTGGTCGCCGGAGAGGCCGAGGCCCACTCCGAAGGGGGCCGCGGTCTGGCTGTCGACGGCGTCCGCGTCGGGGAAGACGACCTCGGCGGCCACGCCGTCGCCGTCGAGTTCCTTCAGCCGCTGCCCGGTGTCCCAGCCGCCCCGCAGGCCTTCCTCGTGGTCGTGGAACCACTTCTCGGCGAAGGCCTCGTTGCGGACGCCGAGCCGGGTGGCTTCCGCGCGGCGGGCGTCGCGCTCGCCGAGGAACTCGTCGAACCGGGGGTGGAAGCGGGAATCGAGATAGGGCCGGTACCGCTCCGTGGGCAGGCCCGCGTGGCAGTCGGAGGAGATGATCAGGTACGGGTCTTCGTACGGTGTGTCACTCGCTATGTCACTCACGACGAACGCCCCTCAGTCGAGGATGAAGCTTTCCAGGTAGGCGGGGTTGGCACGGTCGAGCATCGACTGCGACCGGGCCCGGATCTGCCGGTCGCTGTGCTCGCTGGCCGGGAGCATCCAGAAGCGGTCGGCGCGGATGCCGTCGAGGACGTGCTCGGCGACCTCCTCGACGGGGGTGAAGTCCACCTGGTGGCCGGCCTTCCGCATCGCGGCCTCGTACTGGTCGAGGCTGCGGTACGGGGACTTGCGCGGCCGCTCCTTCGCGTACCGCTCGGGCCGGTTGCGGTGCGACTCCCACAGTCCGGTGCGCAGCATGTGCGGTCCGGGGAAGAGGACGGAGGCCCCGACGGCGGCGCCCTCCGCCTTGAGGTGGGCGTAGAGCGACTCGGTCATGGTGACCACGGCCGCCTTGGTGACGGCGTAGACGGAGGCGGTGGGCAGGGGGGCGATGCCGCCGTCGCCGGAGGAGGTGTTGACGACGTGGCCGGGCGCGCCGCCCGCGATCATGCGGGGGACGAAGGCCTGGATGCCGTGGAAGACGCCCCACACGTTGACGGAGAAGGCCCATTTCCAGTCGTTGGGCTCGTGCTCCCACATCCGGCCCTCGGCGCCGGAGCCGACGCCCGCGTTGTTGCACAGCACGTGCACGGCGCCGAAGGTCTCGTACGCGGCGTCGGCCAGCGCGGTCACGGAGTCGCGGTCGCCGACGTCGACGAGCCGGGCGAGCACCTGGGCCCCGTCCGCGGTGAGCTCGTCGGCGGCCTTGCGCAGGGCGCCCTCCTCCACGTCGGCGAGGACCACCTTGAGTCCCTCGGCGGCGAAGCGGCGGGCCATCGCGAGGCCGATGCCGCCGGCGGCTCCGGTGACGACGGCCACCTGTCCGGATTCGATCCGCATGTCAGCCCCTCCCCCCTGACGATCCCTCCGGGGGCGCGTCGAGGATCTGCATCGGGTCGTCGTAGCGCTGGTGGATGTACGGGAGCAGGGCCTGGGCGCTGACCCGTTCGACGACCCGGCCCTTCTGGTCGGTGGTCTTCTCGCCGATGGTGATCTCCACGATCCGGCGGACGGGGAGGTCGGCGATGGGGTCGAACATCGACTCGCGCAGGACGATGTCCCCGGTGATGTGCTCCAGCTTGCGGACCTTCTCGTTGCGCGTGCAGTGGACGAGGACCGGGGCGGCATCGAAGCCCGAACCGTCCACGGCCGGAAGGAACTTGAAGTAGAAGTCGGTCTTCTGGGTGGGCTCGGGCAGCGGCAGCGCGCGGTCCACCGCCCCGCGCACCTCGACGAAGGCGATCCCGTGCCGGGCGAGGACGGCCCGGACGACGAGGCCGTCGCGTTCGACGGTGACCTCGCCCAGCTTCTTCGGCTCGCCGAAGACCTCGCGGCCGCCGATCAGCGCGCGCTCGTGGGTCATCGGCATGACCAGCGGGTACCAGCCCTCGACCCCGCCGTGCTGGGCGGCGACGGCCACCGAGCCGGCGCCGAGCGGGTAGCCGGGCAGGTCGACCTTGCTGATGTTGGCCCGTACGAGGGGCCGGTCGGCCGGCTTGAGGGGCGGCGGCAGGACCGCCGCCACGACGTCGGGGTCGCTCTCCCAGACGGCCACCACCCCGGTGGACCAGATGTCGGGGAGCTTGGAACTCTTCTCGCGCGACGCCGCGATCTCGGCCTCGGTCCGCGCTCCGTACCGTACGCGTGCCATGTGTCGCCCCATCCCTCGTCATTGAGCGGAATCGGTTCTGTAACACAGTTACACCGCCACCGATGAAGGGTAAAGACCCGTGCACCACCGGAACTGACACTCCGACAGATCGGCGGCCCGAAGCCATGGTCAGATCAACGCTGACCCGCGACGAGGTGCTGGACGCCGCCGCGTCCCTGGTCAAGCAGCACGGTCCGGCCGCCCTCACCATGCGCAAGCTCGCCGCCGAACTGGGCACCGCGGTGACGTCCATCTACTGGCACGTCGGCAACCGCGAATCGCTGCTCGACGCCCTCGTACGGCGGACCGTGGAGGAGATGGGCGCCATCGGGCCCGTCGGCCGCACCCCCGCCGACCGCATCCTGTCGGTGGCCCGGATCCTGCGCCGCGAACTGCGCGAGCGCCCGCACCTGATCGCGATGGTCCACGAGCGCGGCCTCACCGAGCGGATGTTCCTGCCCGCGCAGCAGGCGCTCGTCCACGAGGTGCACGCCGCGGGACTGCGCGGCGCCCGCGCGGCCGACGCGGTGCGCGCGATCCAGTTCCAGATCGTCGGCTTCCTGCTCGTCGAGCGCAACCGTGAGCGCGCCCCCGCCCAGTCCCCGGCCGAGAGCGAGCTCTGGGACCCGGCCGCGGCCCCCCACGACCCGGCCCTCGCCCGCGCCCTGGCCCGCCCGGCCGACCCGGAACGCCTGTTCCTGCTGTCCGTACGCGCCCTGACGACCGCCCTGCTGAAACCCGGCGCGTGAGCGCCGGCGAAACGGGGCGCGGAACCAGGGGAGGAGGCATCGCGGCAACGGCTGTCAGTTGGGGCCGATATCCTCTGTGACCATGCTCGACGACCGTACGACCGCAGAGACGACGTGGCCGACCGCCTACCCACAGGGGTACGCGGTCGTCGACGTGGAGACGACCGGGCTCGCCCGCGACGACCGGATAGTCTCCGCCGCCGTCTACCGGCTCGACGCGCAGGGCAATGTCGAGGACCACTGGTACACCCTGGTCAACCCGCAGCGGGACCCGGGACCGGTGTGGATCCACGGGCTGACGAGCGAGGTGCTCGCCGGCGCCCCGCTCTTCAAGGACATCGCCGAGGAGTTCGCCGGCCGGCTCGCGGACCGGGTACTGGTCGCGCACAACGCCATCTTCGACTGGCAGATGATCGCCCGGGAGTACGCGCGGGCCGCCGAGACCGCGCCCGTCCGTCAGCGGCTGTGCACCATCGCCCTGTCGAAGGAGCTGAACCTCCCGCTGCCCAACCACAAGCTGGAGTCGCTCGCCGCGCACTTCGGCGTGGTCCAGCAGCGCGCCCACCACGCGCTCGACGACGCCCGGGTGCTGGCGGAGGCCTTCCGTCCGTCGCTGCACGCGGCCGCGCAGGGCGGCGTACGGCTGCCCCTGCTGGAGTGCCGGCCGCTGACGGAGTGGTCGGACTCGGCCGCCGCCCCGCGCGTCGGGTACCAGTCCTCGTACCGGGGCAGCGGCTGGCGGCCCTCGCGCAAGCGGCCGCCGTGCCCGCACCCGAATCCGGGGCGCTACAAGGACGGCGAGCCGCTGAAGCAGGGCATGCGGATCGCCTTCTCCGGTGACACCTCGGTGGAGCGGGAGCTGCTGGAGGACCGCGCGGTCGAGGCGGGTCTGCACATCGCGACGAGCGTGTCGCGGCTCACCAGCCTCCTGGTGACGAACGACCCCGACTCGGCGACGTCGAAGACGGTCAAGGCGAAGTCCTTCGGCACGCCGGTCGTCGACGAGGCCGCCTTCACCCAGCTGCTGCGGGACGTGGCCCCGGCGGAGTGCTGAGCCCGAGCGCCTGAACGGGGACGGGGAAGTGCCGTTGCGCCGGCCGGGTGCAGGCGCGGCGACTCACCCCGCTGGATCTTGTTCCGCTCCCTCGCCGTGCGCAGCATTCGGCGCATGGCACGTTGTGAGGTCTGCGGAAACGATTACGGCATGTCCTTCGAGGTGCACGCGCAGGGCGCCGTGCACGTCTTCGACTGCTTCTCCTGCGCCATCCACCGCATGGCGCCCGTCTGTGAGCACTGCCGGGTCTCGATCATCGGGCAGGGCGTCGAGGTCTCGGGGCAGTGGTTCTGCGGGGCGCACTGCGCCCGCGCAGAGGGGAAGGTGGGCATCGTCGACCGCGTCTGACTCCCCCGTCTCCTCCCTGTCTCCTCCTCGTCTCCTCCTCGTCCTCTCCTCCCGATCCCGTACCCGTGACCCCGGACGGCCACCCGGCCGCCGGGGTCCTCCGCGCTGGGGGTACCGTCGTGGGCGTGTACCGCTTTGTGCTGACCCGGCAGTGGGTGTGCCTCACCCTCATCACCCTCGCCCTCATCCCTGTGATGATCAAGCTGGGGTTCTGGCAGTACCACCGCCATGAGCACCGGGTCGCGCAGAACCAGCTGATCGAGGCGAACCTGCGGGCCAAGCCGGTCCCCATGACCGAGGTCACCTCCCCCGGGCACCGGGTCCCCCGCGCGGACTTCTGGCGCGCGGTCACCGCGACCGGCACGTACGACTCCGCGCACGAGGTCGTCGTACGGATGCGCACCGACAACGACGACAAGGTCGGCTTCCACGTCCTGACCCCGCTGGTCCTCTCCGACGGCCGGGTGGTCCTGGTCAACCGGGGCTGGGTGCCGGGCGGCGACGACCCCCGCGCCTACCCGCCGGTGCCGGCCGCGCCCGCGGGCGAGGTCACCGTCACCGGCCGGCTGAAGGCCGACGAGACGAGCGGCGGCAGCGGCATCAAGGACCGCAAGGGCCTGCCCGACCGCCAGGTCATGCTGATCAACAGCGCGCAGCAGGCGCAGTACCTGGGCAAGCCGGTCCTCGGCGGGTACCTGGAGCTCACCGCCCCGTCCCCCGAGGCCGGCCCCGAGACCGTCGCCGATCCCGACCACGACTCGATCGGCCCCCACATGGCGTACGCCGTCCAGTGGTGGCTGTTCGCGGCCGCGGTGCCGGTGGGCTGGGTGGTCCTCGTACGGCGGGAGAAGCGCGACCGCGAGGAAGCGGCGGCCAAGGCCGAAGCCGTCGAACAGGAGCCCGCGACGGCGTAGCGTGTCGGCATGGATCTTGGACTGAAGGACCGTGTCTACATCGTCACCGGGGCCACGCGCGGCCTCGGCTTCGCCTCCGCCCGGGAACTGACCGCCGACGGCGCGAAGGTCATCGTGACGGGCCGGGACGAGAAGCGGGCGGCCGACGCCGCCGCCGCGCTCGGCCCGGACGCCGTGGGTGTGGCGGCGGACAACTCCGACCCGGCGGTGGCCGGGCGGCTCGTCGCCACCGCGCGCGAGCGCTTCGGCCGTTTCGACGGCATCCTCATCAGCGTCGGCGGCCCGACCCCCGGTTTCGCGGCCGACAACACCGACGAACAGTGGTCGGCGGCCTTCGAGTCGGTCTTCCTGGGCGCGGTGCGCCTCGCGCGGGCGGCGGCGGCCGAGCTGGGCGAGGGCGGGGTCATCGGCTTCGTCCTGTCGGGCTCGGTCCACGAGCCGATCCCCGGGCTGACCATCTCCAACGGCCTGCGCCCGGGCCTGGCGGGCTTCGCGAAGTCCCTCTCGGTGGAGCTCGGCCCGCGCGGGATCCGCGTCGTCGGCCTGCTCCCGGCGCGCATCGACACCGACCGCGTACGGGAGCTCGACGCGCTCGGCGGTGACGCCGACGCGGCCCGCGCCGGGAACGAGTCCCGCATCCCGCTGCGGCGTTACGGCGCCCCGGAGGAGTTCGGCCGCACGGCGGCCTTCCTGCTGTCCCCGGCCGCCTCGTACCTGACGGGCGTCATGCTCCCCGTCGACGGCGGCTCCCGCCACGGCTTCTGACCCACCGTGGGCTCCGCCGCGTCCGGACAGGGCCTAGGTGACCCGCTGTGCCCGGTGTGACGTGACCTTGAGGCGGGCCTCCGTCGGGAGTTCGGCGAGGCCCGCCGAGGTACGGGCGTGGGTCAGGACCGGGCCGGCCACGGCGGCCAGCGTGTCGGCGGGGACCGCGTGGGGTTCCAGTTCGAGCGCGACCCGCAGCGCGGGCGATCCGCGCCGCCCGCGCAGGGCGACCCGGCAGCCGGCGACGCCCTCCAGCGCGCCGGCCTCCGCGGCCACCGCCTCCTCCAGCGCGCGCCCGCGCAGCAGGGCGAAGGCTCCGTCCCCGGTGTCCACGACCACCGCGGGCAGCCGCGGGCGCCTCAGCTGGGACAGCAGCCACCACAACGCCAGCAGTACGACCACGCCGAGCCCGGCGAGCACCGCCCACCACACCCAGCCGTCCGCGTGCCAGTACCGGTGCCGCGCCTGGGCCGTCAGCAGCGGCGCGTGCCGCCCGTGCAGCGGCCACCAGCCCGTCAGCAGCACGATCCCGGCCGCCAGCAGGGCCGCTCCGGCCACCGCCAGCAGGATCCGGTTCACCACCCCGAGCATCCCGCTCACCTCCTGACCCGTACGCGCGCCCGCGGCGGGCGCGCGAGGCCCAGTTCCTCAATGCCAACGGCGAGCACGGCGTCCAGGTCGGCCCGTACGTCGTCCAGCTCGCGGAAGTGCGAGGTGGCCCGCACCCCGACGTGGGACCGGCCCACCTTGACCCGGACCGAGCGCACCCCGGACACCTCCATGGCCCGGTCCCGCAGGACCTGCGCGGCGTCCTTGCGGCCGAGCCCGGCGTGTACCGCCGCGCCCTGGCCGGGCGTCCGCATGGTCAGGATCCGGCGCAGCCCGGGGGTGAGCGCCAGCAGCAGGAGGACCGCCCCGGCCACGGCCAGGGCGGCGCCGGTCAGCTGCACCGACAGGTCGGCGGGGGTCGCCGTCTCCAGCCAGTGGGCGAGGTCGCGGCGCCAGCTCATGGCGGGCCGGCCGGACCGTACGGCGGCCAGGTCGTACAGGAACAGGCCCGCCACCCCCAGCACGGCCAGGGCGGTGAGCGCGGCGGGCACCCGCCGGGCGGAGCGGAACCGGTGGGCGCGGCCGGGTCCGGGGGCCGTCACGGATCCGGGGGCCGTCACCGGAGCCGCCGGTCCCGCCCCGCGGCGGTCCGGGTGTGGGCGGAGTGCAGGTGTTCGACCTCGATGTCCACCTCGGGCACGGACATCTGCGCGCACTCCTCGACGCGCTGGGCCACCCGGGCGCGTACGGCGGCGCACTGGGCGGCGACGTCGGAGGGGTAGCCGAGCTCCAGGCTCACCCGTACCCGCGCGATGTCGTGGTGGACGGTGACGGTGGCGTGCGGGGGTGCGCCCGAGGGGGCGTCGAGGGCCTCCCTGGCGGCCTGGGCGGCGATCTTGGCGACGACCCGGTCGGCGATGAGGGTGGACCCGCGGTCGGCGGCGGCCACCCGCGGTGGGGTGGCCCGGGGCTGAGTGGTGCTCATCGGCCCCTCACCCGCGCCTGTCGTCACGTCGGCGGAACAGGTCCCCGGCGTCCATGTCCCCGTCGAGGAAGCGCCCGACGACGAACCCGAGGGCGCCGAGGGCCGCCACCAGGAGGAAGGCGCCGAAACCGCCGAAGTACCCGGCGAACGCCAGGGCCATTCCGGCGAACAGGCCGGCGATCGCCATGCTCATTACGGCTCCTCTCGGCTAGTGAAGACGGGTCTCCGGCTCCTCGTCGGGCTCATCGGGCAGCTTGACGTCGCTGACGGCGATGTTGACCTCGACGACCTCCAGGCCGGTCATCCGCTCGACTTCCGAGATGACGTTCTCACGGACCGCCCGTGCCACGTCGCGGATCGACACGCCGTAGTCGACGACGATCTCCAGGTCGAGGGCGGTCTGGACCTCGCCGACCTCCGCCTTGACGCCGCGGCTGACGGCGGCCTTCTGGCCGCCGGGCACGCGGTCGCGGACCGCGCCGAAGGTACGGGAGAGGGCGGTGCCGCTGCCCATGGCGTGTACGCCGACGACCTCGCGGGCGGCCAGCCCGGCGATCTTCTCGACCACGCCGTCGGAGATGCTCGTGCGTCCCCGGTCGCCGGGTTCCTTGGCGGAGCCACCGCCGCCTGATGAGAATTCGGTCATGGCGTGCCCTTTCGCGCGTGCGGAGTCGGACTCACTCCGCACCACGTTAAGCGCGGGGCCGCGCTCGCGCGCTGTGACTGCGCCGCTCGGCCGGTTCCGCACGCGCGCCTCGAACGCCGGCGGGGCTGAACCGGGCCGGCGTTCGAGGCACTGGGGCACTTCTCGGCTGTTGCGCTAGTCGGACAGCCCCGCCAGGTCCCGCAGGCGGCGGGCCTGGGCGGCGCGCTCGGCGGCGCGCTGGTCGTCGTACGGGCGGGAGTGCGCGGCGCGCAGGAGTGCCTTGGTCTCGATCACGGCGTCCCGCGACGGGGCCAGCAGGGCCGTGGTGAGGTCCTGGACGGCGGCTTCGAGCTCGTCGGCCGGGACGACCAGGTTGGCGAGGCCGACCCGCTCGGCCTCTTCGGCATGCACGAAGCGGCCCGTCGCGCAGATCTCGAGCGCGCGGGCGTAGCCGACCAGGGAGGTCAGGGGCTGGGTTCCGGCCAGGTCGGGGACCAGGCCCAGGCTGGTCTCGCGCATGGCGAACTGCACGTCGTCCGCGACCACGCGCAGATCGCACGCGAGCGCGAGCTGGAAGCCGGCGCCGATCGCGTGCCCCTGCACGGCGGCGACGGAGATGATGTCGTTACGCCTCCACCAGGTGAATGCCTCCTGGTACTCGGCGATCGTGGAGTCGAGCAGTTCGTCCGATCCACGTGCCAGATCGAGGAAGGACGGCTCGCCCTCGAAGCCTTCGGGGGTGAACGCCTGCCGGTCGAGCCCTGCGGAGAAGGACTTGCCCTCACCGCGCAGCACGACGACCCGGACGGTGCCCGGCAACGACCTCCCGGCCTCGGCCAAAGCCCGCCAGAGCGCGGGGGATTGGGCATTTCGCTTGGCCGGATTGGTCAGTGTCACCGTGGCGACCGTGTCGTCGACGGTGAGTCGTACGCCGTCCTTGTCGAGCAGAGCCATCTGTGTATGCCTCCGGTGTGCAGTCGGCCGCAAGCCCGGCCTAAGTGACTGCACAGTAACCACCCAGTCGACCACGGGGCCGACCGGGGGTCACCGAAGGAAACGTCGGAACATGTGAGCTGTGAAGCCGTTGGAGCCTTGGAGCGTTGGAACCGATGGGACCGGGGTCAGGCCGTAGCCGCCTTCTTACCGCGCGTGGCGCCTCCGCGACCGCGCAGCGAAACCCCGGACTCACTGAGCATCCGGTGGACGAATCCGTAGGACCGGCCGGTCTCTTCGGCCAGCGCCCGGATACTCGCACCGGAGTCGTACTTCTTCTTCAGGTCTGCCGCGAGCTTGTCGCGCGCGGCGCCGGTTACCCGGCTGCCCTTCTTCAGAGTCTCGGCCACCCGTGCCTCCTCATGGGAAGTGCGCTCTGGACTTCTCATGATCACCCCTCCCACGCTTCCTGGCCACCCATTCAGCAAGGTCGGTACGGCGGCATTTCTCAAGCTGTGGACACACGAGCAGAACGGAATCTTCTCTTCCGCCGCATGACTTCTGTCACACTTCGCCGCCCCCACCGGGAATCTCCAGGTCAGAGGCCGGGCGGCGGAAAACGAACGGCCCCGGTCGCGCACCTTCACGGGTGCGGCCGGGGCCGTCGTACGACGCGCAACGGTACGAGACCGTCTCACTCAGATGATGGATCACCCCTGAGCCGAATGATCCATAAGGAACTGGATCAGGGTCACCGCAGGCCCGGACCGTGATCGGACGGAGGCCCTCCGGGGTCAGGCGAGCGCCACCAGGTCCCGGTAGTCCGGGCCCCACAGGTCCTCGACGCCGTCCGGGAGCAGGATGATCCGCTCCGGCTCCAGCGCCTCGACGGCGCCCTCGTCGTGCGTGACGAGGATGACCGCGCCCTTGTACGTGCGCAGGGCGCCCAGGATCTCCTCGCGGCTGGCCGGGTCGAGGTTGTTCGTGGGCTCGTCGAGCAGCAGCACGTTCGCCGAGGAGACGACCAGCGTGGCCAGGGCCAGGCGGGTCTTCTCGCCGCCGGAGAGCACTCCGGCGGGCTTGTCCACGTCGTCCCCGGAGAAGAGGAAGGAGCCGAGCGTCTTGCGTACGGCGACCAGGTCCAGGTCGGGCGCGGAGGAACGCATGTTCTCCAGGACCGTGCGCTCCGGGTCCAGGGTCTCGTGCTCCTGGGCGTAGTAGCCAAGCTTGAGGCCGTGACCGGGGACGACGGTGCCGGTGTCGGGCTTCTCGGTGCCCGACAGCAGGCGCAGCAGCGTGGTCTTGCCGGCGCCGTTGAGGCCGAGGATGACGACGCGGGAGCCCTTGTCGATGGCCAGGTCGACGTCGGTGAAGATCTCCAGCGAGCCGTAGGACTTGGAGAGGCCCTCGGCGGTCAGCGGGGTCTTGCCGCAGGGAGCCGGGTCCGGGAAGCGCAGCTTGGCGACCTTGTCGGAGACGCGGACGGCGTCCAGGCCGGCGAGCAGCCGGTCGGCGCGCTTGGCCATGTTCTGCGCGGCGACGGTCTTGGTGGCCTTGGCCCGCATCTTGTCGGCCTGCGAGTTCAGGGCCGCGGCCTTCTTCTCGGCGTTCTGGCGCTCGCGCTTGCGGCGCTTCTCGTCGGCCTCGCGCTGCTGCTGGTAGAGCTTCCAGCCCATGTTGTAGACGTCGATCTGGGCGCGGTTGGCGTCCAGGTAGAAGACCTTGTTGACGACGGTCTCGACCAGGTCGACATCGTGGGAGATCACGATGAAGCCGCCGCGGTAGTTCTTCAGGTAGTCCCGCAGCCAGACGATGGAGTCGGCGTCGAGGTGGTTGGTGGGCTCGTCGAGGAGCAGGGTGTCGGCGTCCGAGAAGAGGATCCGCGCGAGCTCGACGCGGCGGCGCTGACCACCGGAGAGGGTGTGCAGCGGCTGGCCGAGCACCCGGTCGGGCAGGCTGAGCGCCGCGGAGATGGTGGCGGCCTCGGACTCGGCGGCGTACCCGCCCTTGGTGAGGAACTCGGTCTCCTGGCGCTCGTACTGCCGGAGCGCCTTCTCGCGGGTGGCGCCGGCGCCGGTGGCGATGCGCTCCTCGTTGGCGCGCATCTTCTTGATCAGTACGTCGAGACCGCGCGCGGACAGGATCCGGTCGCGGGCCAGGACCTCGAGGTCGCCGGTGCGCGGGTCCTGCGGGAGGTAGCCGACCTCGCCCGAGCGGGCGATGGCGCCGGCGGCGGGCTGCCCCTCGCCCGCGAGGCACTTGGTGAGGGTGGTCTTGCCCGCTCCGTTGCGGCCGACCAGGCCGATGCGGTCGCCCTTGGCGACACGGAAGGAGGCGGACTCGATGAGGATGCGGGCGCCGGCGCGCAGCTCGATGCCGGTGGCGGTGATCACGGAAATACTCCAGGGCGGGTCGGGACGGCGGAAGAGGGGGGCAGAACGCGAGCTTCGACGCCGCTAATCCGCGAGGAGATTCGCCATGGGAGACATTCTACCGGGGGTGTGCAACTGGTTTCCGGGCGCGGGCCGGACCACCCGGCGGCTCGGGGCCGCTCCGCCGCGTCCCCCGTTCGGCCCAGGGATCCCGGGGAGTGCCGGGGCGCGTACCGGGAGGAATGGGCCGATACTCACCGCAGGGACGGTCACGCGGCCCACCCGGTCCCACGAAGAGAGGGCGGTGCGGGGATGCAGTTCGACGACAACGCCAACCTGGACACCTCCGAGGTCAAGGATGTGCGCAGCAGCCGCATCCCCGGCGGGAGGGCCACGGTCGGCGGCGGCCTCGTCGGCATCATCGCGCTCGTCCTGGGCCTGCTCTTCGGTGTGGGTCCGGACCAGCTCGGACTGTCCTCCGGGGACCAGGAGCCGGGGCCGGCCGCGTCCTCCGTCAACGAGGTGCAGCAGGAGTGCAGGACGGGGCAGGACGCGAACGCGCGGGAGGACTGCCGGCTGGTCGCGGTGGTCAACAGCACCCAGGACTTCTGGCGGCAGGAGTTCGCCCGGCGCGGCGGCCAGTACAGCCCGGCGTCGACGGTGTTCTTCACCGGCCGGGTGAACACCGCGTGCGGGGCCGCCACCTCGGCGGTGGGCCCCTTCTACTGCCCCGCAGACCGGCAGGTCTATCTGGACCTCGGCTTCTTCAACGAGCTGCGGACGAAGTTCGGCGCGAGCGGCGGCCCCTTCGCCCAGGCCTACGTCGTCGCCCACGAGTACGGGCACCACATCCAGAACCTGCTCGGCACGCTCCAGCGCTCCCAGGACGGCCGGCAGGGCGCGAACAGCAACGCGGTCAAGGTCGAGCTGCAGGCCGACTGCTACGCGGGGGTGTGGGCGCACAACGCGACGCGCACCCCGGACGAGTCCACCGGGCGGCCACTGATCACGAACCTGACCGACCAGGACATCAGGGACGGGCTGGACGCGGCGGCCGCGGTCGGCGACGACCGGATCCAGGAGAAGTTCCAGGGCCGGGTGACCCCGGAGTCCTGGACGCACGGCTCGGCCGAACAGCGGCAGCAGTGGTTCTACCAGGGCTACCGCACGGGCGACATGGCCCAGTGCAACACCTTCCGCTGACTGTCGGTGCCGCCTGCCATGCTGGTGTGACGCGGGTCACCGTCACGAGAGGGAGTGATCGTCATGGCAGGCGTTCCGTCCATCTGTCCCACGCTGGTCTACCGCGACGCGAAGGCGGCCATCCGGCTGCTGACCGAGGCCTTCGGGTTCAGCCAGGTCGCGGTGTACGAGGGTGAGGACGGCTCGGTGGTGCACGCGGAGCTGGCCTACGGCAACGGCATGGTGATGCTGGGCAGCAAGGGCACCGGCGGGGTCTTCGACAAGGCCATGGAGGACGCCGGCCCCTCGGGGGTCTATGTCGTGGTCGACGACGTGGACGCCCACCACCGGCGGGCCGCCGAGCACGGGGTGGAGATCGTGATGGAGCCCAAGGACCAGGACTACGGCTCGCGCGACTACATGGCCCGGGACGCCGAGGGGAACATCTGGAGCTTCGGCACGTACGCGCCGCAGGTCTGAGACCCGCGGCGCCGTGCCCGGGCACGACGCCTCACTCCCGCGCGCGCCGCGCCCGGCCAGGGGTCAGGCGCCGCCGGTGTGGACCTGGAAGGCGGCCCGGCGGACGGCCTTGGCCAGGGCCGGGTCCGGATGGGCGGCGGCCAGCGCGACCAGGACCTGCACGGTGCGCGGATGGCCGACGGCGCGGACCTCGTCCAGCAGCCGGGGGACGGTGGTCCGGACCGCCGAGTCCAGGTGGCGGGCCAGCAGCTCGGCCTCGCCGTGGTCGGCGATGGCGGCCGCGGTGTCCACCCACAGCCAGGTGGACTCCTCGGCGGTGAGGACGTCCTGCGCCTCGTCGGGGTCGATCCCGTCGTGCTCGGCGAGCCAGAGCAGGGCGTAGGGGCGCAGGGCGGGCTCGCGCACGGTCGCGCGCACCTCGGGTTCGGCGGGGGCGCCGACCACGCGCAGCGCCTCGAAGGCGAGGCCGCGCAGCAGGGCGTCCTCGCCGCGGGCGGCCTGCAGGAGCTCGGTGACGGCGTGGCCGACGGGCCGGGCGGCGAGCCAGGCCTGGTATTCGGCGCGGGCCGGGCCGGGGGTGAGCCGGGCGCAGCCGTGCAGCATGGCGGCGGCGGACTGCTCGATGTTCCCGGCGGGGCTCTGCGCCGCGACGCAGATCTGCTCCAGCTTGACCCAGACGGCCCAGCTGCCGAGCGGGGTGAGCGCGGCCCGGGCGGGGCCGAGGGTGACGGCGTCCACGGCGGCGAGTCCGCCGAGCGCCCAGCGCAGCAGCCGGGCGAGGGGGACGGGGGTGGGGCGGGCCTCCGCGGGGCCGGCTCCGGCGGCCGCGGGCCGGTCCTGCCCGTCCGGGTCCGGGGCGGAGGCGGGGTCCGGGGCGGGGGCTTCCGGTTCACCGGGGGCGGCGGTGCGGGCCGCCGCGGGCTCGGCGTCGTACGGGATCTCGCACCGCTCGTCGCGCAGTTCGGTGACGCGCTGGCCGAGCAGGTCGAGCAGGTCGGGGACGGTCACGGGGCCGTCGGAGAGCTGGAGCAGGGAGAGGAGCTGGGGCATCGCCTCGACGACCTCGGCGACGGCCGCGGGGGCGATGTCGGCGGGGGCGGGGTGGACGAGCGACCAGGCGTCGAAGAGGGCGACCCAGCCGCGCAGTACGGCGGTGTCGTCGCGGTCCCAGGCCCGCAGCCGCCAGCCGGGCCGGGCGTGGCCGCCGTGCACCTCGACCAGGCCGGCGAGCCGTGCGCGGTCCCAGCCGACCCGGATCTGCCCGTGCGTCAGGCCCAGTTCCGCGGCGGCGCGTTCGACGTCCGAGGGCGGCAGGGCGCCCGTGGGGGCGGGCCGGCCGCCGTCTCCGGCGCCGAGGTTGCGCTCGGCCCAGCGGGTCAGGCGTACGGCGTCGGCGAGCGAGGCCCGGGCCCGGTTCGCGAGGTCGGCCGTGGCGGGGGTGCCCGCCGGGGGCCTCGGGGCGGGCCGGCTGCGTCGGTCGGTCACCGCCTTGCGTGCCGCGGCGACGGAACGCGGGGAGACGAGTCGGAGTCTGGAGTCGCGAGCCAACTGCTCATCAGGCTTTCGGGACGTCACGGAAGCAGTCTCGCCCGTCACTGGCCGAAAGCCCAAACGGAATCAGCCGTTGCCACCACCTGCCCGCGGTGCAGACCGGGACAACACGCCCGCAGGACCTGGTCCGTCACACGGCCTTCACATGACAGGCCCTCACACAGGCCCTCGGACAGGCCCTCACATGAGGGGAGTGAGGAAGCGGCGCAGGGCCTCCTCGTAGCCGGCCGGGTCGGCGTTCCACATGGCTCCGTGTCCGGCTCCGGGCACGGTGTGCAGGCCGACGAGGTCGGGGCGGGCCGCGGCGAGCCGGCGGGAGGGGCCCCAGGGGGCGAGGGTGTCGTCCGGTCCGTGGAAGATCAGTACGGGGACGCGCAGCGCCCCGGGATCCGCCCCGGGCGGCCGGCGGTCGGCGCGCAGGCCCGCGAGGCCCTCGGCGGCCCAGACGGCCAGCGGCAGCACCACGGCGGGGGTGCGGCGCGCCGCGGCGAGCCCGCGCAGGGTCGCGTGCCAGTCGAGCACCGGCGAGTCCAGGACCAGTCCGCAGATCCGGTCGGCCAGCGCCGAGCGTTCGGCGGCGTGCAGGGCCATGGTGGCGCCGGTGGACCAGCCGTGGAGGACCACGCGGCGGGCTCCGTAGCGCACGGCGTAGCGGATGGCGGCGTCCAGGTCCCGCCACTCCGATTCGCCGAGGTGCCCGATGCCGTCGGGGGACGCGGGGGCGCCGAGGTCGCCGCGGTAGGCCAGGTCCAGGACGGGCAGCTGGTGGCGGTGAAGGAAGGGCATGACCACCATCGGGTGCTCGCGGGTGCCGCCGAGCCCGTGCACGGTGATCACCCAGGTGTCCCGGGCGGCGGGCACGAACCAGGCGGGCAGCGCACCGAGCTCCCCGGGGATGTCCACGTCGGCGTGGTCGAGCCCGAGGGCGCTGCTCGGGTTGCCGACGTACACCTGCGGCGTGAGGGTGACGCGGGTGCCGGGGGCGAGGGCGCCGTGGTTGACGGTGAGGAGCTGCCGTACGACGGTGTCCGGGTAGTGGTCGGCGTCGGCGACCACGGGCCCGACCACGGCGTGCACCCCGGGTGCGACCAGGCCGTAGGTGCCCGGGCGCAGGGAGGCCAGCGAGCGGGTCAGCGAGACCCGGCCGGCGGCGGTGGAGTGGACGCTGAGCCGCTGCCCGCCGGAGAGCGGGCGCCCCGGTTCGGAGCGCAGGGCCGCCTCGGCGGCGTGCCGGCCGGCTGCGACCGCGGCTGCGACCGCGGCCGCGCCTGCGCCGAGGAGGGTGGTGGTGACGGCCGCTGCCGTTGCTGTCGCGGTACGCACGCTTCCAAGTGTCCCGTCGGGGGGTGCGGAGGGCCACCGGAGCGCCACCGACGGCCCACCGACGACTCACCGGAGGCTGACCGGAGGTGATCGCTCCGCCGGTCGCCGCATCCCCGCCGGGGACAGGGTGATCTAGGTCTCTTTCCGGGGTCCGGGCGGAGGGCCCTGTACACCTCCGCCGTGGCGCGGAGGTGTGTATTCACCCGGCTTTGACGTGCATTTATCGAGTTAACTACGGCAGAATCAGGACGAATGTCCCGATCACGCCCTCGACCAGTACACCGCTCCGCCCGAGTCAGTTCACCTTCCGTTCATCCAGGTTGCCTACGGTCGCCGAGCCACTGACGTCAAACAGAAGCCTGGGTAAATGGAGCACATAACGCTTCTCCTCGGGATCGTGATCATTACCGCTCTCGTGTTCGACTTCACGAACGGTTTCCACGACACGGCCAACGCGATGGCCACCACCATCTCGACCGGCGCCCTCAAGCCCAAGACGGCGGTGGCCATGTCCGCCGTGCTCAACCTCGTCGGCGCGTTCATGTCCGTGGAGGTCGCCAAGACGATCTCCAAGGGCCTCGTCAACGAAGAGGGCATCCAGCCGGAAGTGATCTTCGCGGCCCTGGTCGGCGCGATCCTCTGGAACCTCGTCACCTGGCTGGTCGGACTGCCCTCCAGCTCCTCGCACGCCCTGATGGGCGGCCTGATCGGTGCCGCGGTCGCCTCCGCCGGCATCGGCGCGGTCAACGGCAGCGTCGTCGTCACCAAGGTCCTCATCCCCGCGATCGCCGCCCCGCTGGTGGCCGGCATGGCCGCGTACCTGGCCGCCAAGGTCACGTACAAGCTGGGGAACAAGGTCGGCGACAAGACCTCCGCCAAGGGGTACCGCGCCGGTCAGATCGCCTCGGCCGGTCTCGTCTCCCTCGCGCACGGCACCAACGACGCGCAGAAGACGATGGGCATCATCACCCTGGCCCTCATCGCCGGCGGCGCGATCGCGCCCGACGCGAACCCGCCGGTCTGGGTCATCGTCTCCGCCGGTATGGCCATCGCGATGGGCACCTACCTGGGCGGCTGGCGCATCATCCGCACCATGGGCAGCGGCCTGACCGACCTGCAGCCGCAGCAGGGCTTCGCCGCCCAGACCTCGGCCGCGTCCGTCATCCTCGCCTCCTCGAACCTGGGCTTCTCGCTCTCCACCACCCACTCGTGCTCCGGTGCGGTCATGGGTGCGGGCCTGGGCCGCAAGGGCGGTGTGGTCCGCTGGTCCACCGCGACCCGCATGTTCGTCGCCTGGGGCCTGACCCTGCCGGCCGCCGCGCTGGTCTCGGCCGGTGCCGAGCTGGTCATGCGCGCGGGTGACATCGGCATCGCCGCGGTCACGCTCTTCCTGATCGGCTCCTGCCTGGCCATCTGGTTCATCTCGCGCCGCCAGGTCGTCGACCACCACAACGTCAACGACGTGGAGCCGGCCCGCGCCGAGGAGCCGGGTGTCGTCACCACGGCGATCGCCGCGGTCACCGTCCCGCCGACCGTCGCCGCCGCCGGCACCACCACCGCCGCGGCGACGACCGCCGAGGTCACGGACGAAGCCCTCAAGGCCACCATCCCGGCCGCGACGCAGACCGAGGCGGCTCCGGCCGCCGCGGTCTGACCGAGACAGACACACCCAGAGACCCGGACATTCAGAAAGCGGCAGTATGAAGATCGACTGGGAAGCGCTCGGCTCCGTCTTCGGGGTCAGCCTCTTCGCCACCGTCGCCCTCGTGGCCCTCTTCACCCTGGGCCTGGTGGGCCTGTCCAAGCACGAGACCGCCACCGAGCAGGGCGGCACCGCCACCCTCGCCCGCAGCGGCGCGTACGCCTGCTTCGCGGTCATCACCGCAGCCGTGGGCTACGGGATCTACCTGATCGTCGCCTGACCCGCCGCCCCGCGGCCGACCAGGCGCGAAGGCTCCCTCCGGGTTTGTCCCGGAGGGAGCTTTTCGCATCCCGCGCCCCTGCCGCGCCGCAGGTCAACGGCGAGTTGACGGGCCTTCTCGGTGCGTGGTGGACTGCCCGAGCCAATACGGCGGCATGGAGAGGAAGTCCGGTGCGAATCCGGCGCGGTCCCGCCACTGTCACCGGGGAGCGCACGCCGCGCGTGCGCCCCGGGAGCCAGGAACTCTCGCCGCCGGACACGTCGAACCAGGGCGCGGACCCTGAGTGAGGACATACCTGCCACCATGCGTGCCGATCGCGTCTTCGCGTACGGCGCCACGGCGGGCCTGATCGGCGACCGGATCCTCGGTGATCCCCGCCGAGGGCACCCCGTGGCCGCCTTCGGACGGGCCGCCGCCGCCGTCGAACGCGCCCTGTGGCGCGACGACCGCGCCCGCGGCCTCCTGCACACGCTGGTGTGCGCCGGAGGCGCGGCCGCCGTGGGTGCGCTGGGCGCCCGCGCCGTGCGCTCCCGGCCCGCTGCCACCCGTATCGCCCTGACCGCGGCCGCCACCTGGGCCGTCGTGGGCGGCACCTCGCTGGGCCGGGAGGCCCGCGCCATCGGCGGGGCGCTCGCTGCCGGGGACACCGAGGTGGCCCGGGAGCGGCTCCCGCACCTGTGCGGGCGCGACCCGCAGTCCCTGGACGGGCAGCAGATGGCCCGCGCCGTCGTGGAGTCGGTCGCGGAGAACACCTCCGACGCGGTGGTCGGGGCCCTGGTGTGGGGCGCCGTCGGCGGCGTCCCCGGCCTGCTGGCCTTCCGCGCCGTGAACACCCTGGACGCGATGGTCGGCCACAAGTCCCCCCGCTACCTGCGCTACGGCTGGGCCTCCGCCCGGCTCGACGACCTGGCCGGCTGGCCGGGGGCCCGGCTCACGGCGGCCGCGGCCGTACTGGCCGGTCCCGACCGGCGGGGAGCCGTACGCGCCTGGCGCGCGGACGCCGCAGCGCACCCGAGCCCGAACGCCGGGCCCGTCGAGGCCTCCTTCGCGGGAGCGCTCGGCGTACGGCTGGGCGGCACCCTCGCGTACGGCGGCCGTGTCGAGCACCGGGCGGTGCTGAACGGCGGGGCCGGCCGGCCGGTGGAGGTCGCGGACATCGAGCGGGCGGTACGGCTGTCGCGACAGGTGACCTGGCTGGCGCTCGGGGCCTGTGTGGCCGCCCGGACGCTGGTCTCCGGCAGGACGAGGAAGGGACGTCGATGAGCGGCGCGAAGCTCGGCGGCGGACTCCTGGTCGCCGGTACCACGTCGGACGCCGGCAAGAGCGTGGTCACGGCGGGCATCTGCCGCTGGCTGGCCCGCCAGGGCGTGAAGGTGGCGCCGTTCAAGGCGCAGAACATGTCGCTCAACTCCTTCGTGACGCGGGAGGGCGCCGAGATCGGGCGCGCGCAGGCCATGCAGGCCCAGGCGGCCCGCGTGGAGCCCACCGCGCTGATGAACCCGGTGCTGCTCAAGCCCGGCAGCGACCAGAGCAGCCAGGTGGTGCTGCTGGGCAAGCCGGTGGGCGAGATGAGCGCCCGCGGGTTCTTCGGGGTGGCTGGGGGGCCTGGGGGGTCGTCCCCCGGGAAGGCGCTGCACGGCGGCCGACGGGAGCAACTGCTCGGCATCGTCACGGACTGCCTGGAGCAGCTGCGGGGCACGTATGACGCCGTGATCTGCGAGGGGGCGGGCAGTCCGGCCGAGATCAACCTGCGCCGGACCGACATCGTGAACATGGGCATCGCGCGGGCTGCCCGGTTCCCGGTGGTCGTGGTCGGGGACATCGACCGGGGCGGGGTCTTCGCGTCCTTCTTCGGGACGACGGCGCTGCTGTCGCCGGAGGACCAGTCGCTGATCGCCGGATACATGGTCAACAAGTTCCGCGGCGACGTGTCGCTGCTGGAGCCCGGCATGGAGATGCTCCGCGGGCTGACGGGGCGGGCGACCTACGGTGTCCTGCCGTTCCGGCACGGGCTGGGCATCGACGAGGAGGACGGGCTGCGGGTGTCCCTGCGGGGCGCCGTACGGGAGTCCGTGGTGGCGCCGCCCGTGGGCGAGGACGTGCTGCGGGTCGCGGTGTGCGCGGTGCCGCTGATGTCGAACTTCACGGACGTCGACGCGCTCGCGGCGGAGCCCGGGGTCGTGGTGCGGTTCGTGGACCGGGCCGAGGAGCTGGCCGACGCGGACCTGGTCGTCGTACCCGGCACCCGGGGCACGGTGAAGGCCCTGACCTGGCTGCGCGAACGCGGGCTCGCGGACGCGCTGCTGCGGCGCGCCGCGGAGGGCCGGCCGGTCCTGGGCATCTGCGGCGGGTTCCAGGTGCTGGGCGAGCGGATCTCGGACGAGGTCGAATCGCGGGCGGGCGAGGTCGACGGCCTCGGGCTGCTGCCCGTACGCGTCCGCTTCGAGCGGGAGAAGACCCTGGCGCGGCCGGTGGGCTCGGCGCTCGGGGAACCGGTCGAGGGGTACGAGATCCACCACGGGGTCGCCGAGGTCCTCGGCGGGGAGCCCTTCCTGGACGGCTGCCGGGTCGGGTCGGTGTGGGGAACCCACTGGCACGGCTCGCTGGAGTCGGACGGTTTCCGCCGCGCGTTCCTCCGTGAGGTGGCTTCTGCGGCCGGGCGCCGCTTCGTGCCCGCCCCGGACACCTCGTTCGCCTCCCTCCGGGAGGAGCAGCTGGACCTGCTGGGCGACCTGATCGAAGAACACGCCGACACCGCTGCGCTGCTGCGGCTCATCGAGGACGGAGCCCCTGCGGGCCTGCCCTTCCTTCCGCCGGGCGCGCCATGACGTGCCGCCGGGCCTGCAAGATCCAGCCCCGCCGGCGATTGAGGCGCGGGGTCCGGGGCGGAGCCCCGGCAACGGTCCGCACCATCTTCCAAGGAGTGAGCAACGCATGAGCACGCCCTACCCGTTCACCGCAGTGGTCGGCCAAGCCGACTTGCGGCTGGCGCTCCTGCTCAACGCCGTGAGCCCGGCGGTCGGTGGTGTGCTCGTGCGCGGCGAGAAGGGGACCGCCAAGTCCACCGCCGTCCGCGCGCTGTCGACGCTGCTGCCGCAGGTCGACGTCGTGCCCGGCTGCCGGTTCTCGTGCGCGCCCACCGCACCCGACCCGGCCTGCCCCGACGGCCCGCACGAGCCCGGCCCCGGCCGCGCCCGGCCCGCCCGCATGGTCGAGCTGCCGGTCGGCGCCTCCGAGGACCGCCTGGTCGGCGCCCTCGACATCGAGCGGGCCCTCGCCGAGGGCGTGAAGGCCTTCGAGCCCGGCCTCCTCGCCGACGCCCATCGCGGGATCCTCTACGTCGACGAGGTCAACCTCCTCCACGACCACCTGATCGACCTGCTGTTGGACGCCGCCGCGATGGGCGCCTCGTACGTGGAGCGCGAGGGCGTCTCCGTCCGGCACGCGGCCCGCTTCCTGCTCGTCGGCACGATGAACCCCGAGGAGGGCGAGCTGCGCCCGCAGCTGCTCGACCGCTTCGGGCTGACGGTCGAGGTCGCCGCCTCCCGCGAGCCCGCCCAGCGGGTGGAGGTCGTGCGCCGCCGGCTCGCGTACGAGGACGATCCCGCGGGCTTCGCCACCCGCTGGGCCGGGGACGAGAACGAGGTCCGCGCCCGGGTGGTGGCCGCGCGGGCCCTGCTCCCGCAGGTCGTGCTCGGGGACACGGCGCTGCTGCAGATCGCGGCGACCTGCGCCGGCTTCGAGGTCGACGGCATGCGGGCCGACATCGTGATGGCGCGCACCGCGACCGCGCTGGCCGCCTGGGCCGGCCGGACCTCCGTACGGAAGGAGGACGTCCGGCAGGCAGCGCTGCTGGCGCTCCCCCACCGGCGGCGGCGCAATCCCTTCGACGCGCCCGGGCTCGACGAGGACATGCTCGACCGGATCCTGGACGAGTTCCCCGACGAGGAACCCGAGCCCGACCCGGATCCGGAGCCCGGCCGGAACCCGGACCCGGACGCCGATCCGGATTCCGAGGGCCCGGACGACGGCGGTGGCCCCGACGGCGGTGGCGGGGTGCCCCCGCAGAGCGGCGGCCCCCAGGGCTCGGACGCCCCGGCGGACTCCACCGACACCGGCGGACCCACCGAGGCCCCCGGCGAGGCCCCCTCGGACGCCCCCGAGTCCCCGCAGCCCTCCGCCCAGGAGAACGGCGGGCCCGAGCAGGCCGCCGTACGGGCCGCAGAGCCGTTCCGGACCAAGATGCTGAGCGTGCCGGGGCTCGGCGAGGGCGCGGCCGGACGGCGTTCGCGCGCCCGCACCGCCCACGGCCGGACCACGGGCGCCCAGCGCCCCCGCGGCCACCTGACGAAGCTGCACCTGATGGCCACCGTGCACGCGGCCGCCCCGCACCAGAGGGCCCGCGGCCGGGACGGGCGCGGGCTGGTCATCCGCAAGGACGACCTGCGCCAGGCCACGCGGGAGGGCCGCGAGGGCAACCTCGTCCTCTTCCTCGTCGACGCCTCCGGCTCCATGGCCGCCCGGCAGCGCATGAGCGCGGTCAAGGGCGCCGTGCTGTCGCTGCTCCTGGACGCCTACCAGCGCCGGGACAAGGTCGGCCTGATCACCTTCCGGGGGGCCACGGCCGAGCTGGCGCTGCCCCCGACCTCCTCGGTGGACGCGGCCGCGGCCCGGCTGGAGCAGCTGCCGACGGGCGGCCGCACCCCGCTGGCCGCCGGGCTGCTGAAGGCCCACGAGGTGCTGCGGATCGAACGGCTCAGGGACCCCTCCCGCCGGCCGCTGCTCGTCGTCGTCACCGACGGCCGGGCCACTTCGGCCGGGACGGCCGCGGGCCGGACGGACAGCACCCCGCGGGAGCTCGCGGGGCGCAGCGCGCGGCTGCTGCAGGCGGGGGGCGTCGCCTCGGTGGTCGTGGACTGCGAGTCCGGGCCGGTCCGGCTGGGGCTGGCCGGCGTACTGGCCGCCGACCTCGGCGGGCCCGCCGTCACGCTCGACGGACTGCGGGCCGACTCGCTGGCCGGGCTCGTGAAGAACGTACGTACCGCAGTGACATCCGACAGCAACAGGAGGGCCGCGTAATGCCTCAGGGACAGCCGTCCGTCGTTCCGGACGACGGACTCACCACGCGCCAGCGCCGCAACCGTCCGCTCGTGTTCGTGCACACGGGTCCCGGCAAGGGCAAGTCCACGGCGGCGTTCGGACTGGCGCTGCGCGCCTGGAACCAGGGCTGGTCGATCGGGGTGTTCCAGTTCGTCAAGTCGGCGAAGTGGAAGGTCGGCGAGGAGAACGCGCTCAAGGTGCTCGGCGCCTCCGGCGAGGGCGGCGCGGTCGCCTGGCACAAGATGGGCGAGGGCTGGTCCTGGGTCCAGCGGGACGCGCAGCTCGACAACGAGCAGGCGGCCAAGGAGGGCTGGGAGCAGGTCAAGCGCGATCTGGCCGCCGAGACGCACAAGCTGTACGTGCTCGACGAGTTCGCGTACCCGATGCACTGGGGCTGGATCGACGTCGACGAGGTCATCGAGGTGCTGCGCAACCGTCCCGGTACGCAGCACGTGGTGATCACGGGCCGCAACGCGCCGGAGAAGCTGGTGGAGTTCGCGGACCTCGTCACCGAGATGACCAAGGTCAAGCACCCGATGGACACGGGGCAGAAGGGCCAGAAGGGCATCGAGTGGTGACTTCGTTCCACATTCCCCGGCTGGTCATCGCCGCGCCCTCGTCCGGCAGCGGCAAGACCACCGTCGCCACGGGCCTGATGGCGGCCTTCTCGGAGCGCGGCCTCGCCGTGTCCCCGCACAAGGCCGGGCCCGACTACATCGACCCGGGCTACCACGCGCTGGCCACCGGCCGGCCGGGGCGCAACCTCGACGCCTTCATGTGCGGGCCGGAGCTGGTCGCTCCGCTGTTCGCGCACGCGGCGGCCGGGTGCGATCTCGCCGTGGTCGAGGGCGTGATGGGGCTCTACGACGGGGCCGCGGGCCGGGGCGAACTGGCGTCGACGGCGCAGGTCGCGAAGTTGCTGCGGGCGCCGGTGGTGCTGGTGGTCGACGCCTCCTCGCAGTCGCGTTCGGTGGCGGCGCTCGTCCACGGCTTCGCGTCGTTCGACCCGCAGGTGCGGCTGGGGGGCGTGATCCTGAACAAGGTCGGCTCCGACCGGCACGAGGTGATGCTGCGGGAGGCGCTGGAGGAGGCGGGGATGCCGGTGCTCGGCGTCCTGCGGCGGGCTCCACAGGTGGCCACCCCCTCGCGCCACCTGGGCCTGGTGCCGGTGGCGGAGCGCCGCGCGGATGCCGTGGCCGCCGTGGCGGCGCTGGCCGAGCAGGTCAGGGCGGGCTGCGACCTGGACGCCCTGATGGCCCTGGCCCGCACGGCCTCGTCCCTGGCCTGCGAGGCCTGGTCTCCGGCTACTGCGCTAACGCGCAGCCGGGGCGCCGCCCCAGACCCCGCTCCTCAAACGCCGGAGGGGCTGGAAACTTCAGCCTCGCCGGCGTTTGAGGCGCGGGGGTTCGGGGGCAGCGCCCCCGGCATGCGACCGCTCGTCGCCGTCGCGGGCGGACCGGCGTTCACGTTCTCCTACGCCGAGCACGCGGAGCTCCTCACCGCCGCCGGGGCGGACGTGGTCACCTTCGACCCGCTCAGGGACGAGGCACTGCCCGAGGGAACCACCGGCCTGGTGATCGGCGGCGGCTTCCCCGAGGTGTACGCGCCGGAGCTGTCCGCCAACGAACCGCTCCGCAAGGCCGTGGCCCGCTTCGCCGAGGCCGGCGGCCCGGTGGCCGCCGAGTGCGCCGGGCTGCTGTACCTCGCGCGGTCGCTGGACGGCAAGCCCATGTGCGGGGTGCTCGACGCCGACGCCCGGATGTCGGAGCGGCTCACCCTCGGCTACCGCGAGGCGGTCGCCGTGTCGGACAGCGCGCTCGCCGTCAACGGCACCCGGCTGCGCGGGCACGAGTTCCACCGGACGGTGATCGAGCCGGGCGCCGGGGCCACGCCGGCGTGGGGGTTCACGCACCCCGAACGCCGGGTCGAGGGCTTCGTACAGCAGGGCGTGCACGCCAGCTACCTGCACACGCACTGGGCGGCGGAGCCGTCCGTCGCGCTCCGCTTCGTCGAGGCGGCGGCGGCCCGGCCGTGAGTTCAGTCCGCGATGCCCACCACGAGCCAGATCCCGGCCACCCCGCCCACCGTGCACATCAGCGTGGACAGGGCGGGGTGCTTGTGGTGGGCCTCGGGCAGGATCTCGGCGGCCGCGAGGTAGAGCAGGACACCGCCGAAGAACCCGAGGTACGCGCCGAGAGGTTCCTCCGGAAGGGTGAACAGCAGAGTGGACGCCGCGCCGACGACCGGGGCGACGGCGTCCGCGAACAGCATCATCAGGGCCTTGCGGCGGTCGTTCCCGTAGAGCCGGGTGAGCGTGTACGTGTTGAACCCGTCGGCGAAGTCGTGGGTGATGACGGCCAGCGCCACGGCCACGCCCATCCCGCCGCCGACCTGGAAGGCCGCGCCCAGGGCCACCCCGTCGGCGAGGCTGTGGCCGACCATCGCCGCGGCCGCGGTGAGCCCGACCTGCGGGACGCGGGCGCCGTCCTCGGCGCCGTGCGCGGCCTGGCGGACCGCCAGGAGCCGCTCCACGACGTGGGCGACCAGGAATCCGCCCACGAAGAGCAGCAGGGCGAGCGGCACGCCGAACACCTCGTCGCCGGCCGCGTGGAGGGACTCCGGGAGCAGGTCGAGGCCGACGACCCCGAGCATCAGCCCGCCGGCCAGGCCCAGCACGAGGTGGCGGCGGTCGGTGACGCGCTGCGCCGCCCATCCGCCCGCCAGGGTCATCAGGAACGCACCCAACGCCACGATCACGGCCATGTGCCCCTGAATACAGACTCCGCGCCCCGTGCGCACTTCCGCGCGCGGGTGGCGGGCATCGGAGTGTTGACGACGTACCGCTGCCGGTGACGTACGGGTGCCGGCGACGTGCCGGTGAGGTGAGGGTGACGATGACTACGGAGGGAGGACTCCCGGTGGGCGATTACACGACGCGTCTGGTGGTCGGGGTCGGCGGACGCGCGGGGGTGTCCGTCGCGGAGGTCTGCGCCCTGATCGAGGAGACGCTGCGGGGGGCCGGGCTGACCGTGGAGGCGGTGACGGCCCTGGCCACGGTGGAGTCGAAGGTGGGCGAGGCGGGGATCGCGGGTGCGGCGGAACGTTTCGGCGTACCCCTCGTCGGCTATCCCGCCGAACAACTGGCCGCGATCAGCGTGCCGCACCCCTCGGACACGGTGCGCACCGCCGCCGGGACCCCCTCGGTGGCGGAGGCCGCGGCCCTCGCGACGGGCGGGGAACTCCTCGTGCCCAAGCGGCGGTCGGTGGCGGCCACCTGCGCGGTGGCCACGGCGCAGGCGCACGACCTGCGCCACCACGGGGACGCCGAGGTGGTCGACGCGGGCGCCTCGCTGGTGGACCTCGCGGTCAACGTACGGGCGGACACCCCGCCGGCCTGGCTCAAGCAGCGGATCGCCGCCTCCCTCGGGGACCTCGCCGCCTACCCCGACGGCCGGGCGGCCCGCGCGGCCGTGGCGGCCCGGCACGGGCTGCCGGTCGAACGGGTGCTGCTGACGGCGGGGGCCGCGGAGGCCTTCGTCCTGATCGCGCGGGCGCTGGGCGCCGTACGGCCGGTGGTGGTGCATCCGCAGTTCACCGAGCCGGAGGCGGCCCTGCGGGACGCGGGGCACCGGGTGGAGCGGGTGGTGCTGCGGGCGGCGGACGGGTTCCGGCTGGACCCGGCGGCGGTGCCCGAAGAGGCGGACCTGGTGGTGATCGGCAACCCGACCAACCCGACGTCCGTCCTGCACCCGGCGGCGACGCTGGCCGCGCTGGCCCGGCCGGGCCGGATCCTGGTGGTGGACGAGGCGTTCATGGACGCCGTCCCGGGCGAACGGGAGGCCCTGGCCGGACGGATGGACCTGCCGGGGCTGGTGGTGCTGCGGAGCCTGACGAAGACCTGGGGGCTGGCGGGACTGCGGATCGGCTACGTACTGGCCGAGCCGGAGGTCATCGCGAAGCTGGCGGCCGCGCAGCCGCTGTGGCCGGTTTCGACCCCGGCCCTGGTGGCGGCCGAGGCCTGTGTGGCTCCGGCAGCGCTGGCCGAGGCGGAGGAGGCGGCGCGGCGGATCGCGGTGGACCGGGCCCATCTGCTGGCCGGGCTCGCGGAGTTCGACGAGGTGACGGTCGTGGGGGTGGCGGAGGGGCCGTTCGTGCTGATCCGGGTGGCGGGGGCCGCGGAGGTCCGCACCCGGCTGCGCGCCCTCGGCTTCGCCGTCCGCCGCGGGGACACCTTCCCGGGGCTGGACCGCTCCTGGCTGCGGCTGGCGGTCCGGGACCGGGTGACGACGGGCCGGCTGCTCCAGGCCCTGGACCACGCCCTTGCGCTCGCCGCGCGCTGAACCGGGGCCGCGGGGGCTCCGGCCGGGCCAGACGGCTGGGGCCGGGCCGGTGCCGGGGTGGGGTGTCGTCCGGGACGGGCTTCGATGTTCGGCGCCCGATCCGCATCCGAGCCGCCGGGCGGTACCCGGCGCCGAAGTCATCTCGTTTTAGTCCCGGCCGACACCCCACCCCGGCACCGACCCGGCCCGTGGGCCGGGTCACCGGGCCAGGGGGGCCTGTCGCGCCTACGATGGCGGGAAGCGAGGACGGGGGCGGTTCATGAAGGTGGCGGGGCGGATAGGGGTCGGCCTGGCGGGGCTGGTGGTGATCGGCGGCGGCGTTCTCGCCGCGCCTCGGCTCCTCGACGACGACAGCGGCAGCAGGGCGACGGCTTCGGAGCAGCGGCTCGGGGGCGAGCCCGTCCCGGAGCCGAGCGCCGCACGGCCGACGCACGCGCCCTTCACCCTGGTGGCGACCGGCGACATCATCCCGTACCCGTCGATCGTCCAGCGGTCGGCGGACGACGCGGACGAGGCCGGGGAATACGACTTCCGGAAGATACTCGCCGGGGTCAAACCCCTGGTGTCCGCCGCCGACCTGGCGATATGCCACCACGAGATACCGTACGGGCGCCCCGGCGGCCCCTATACGGGCTATCCCACCTTCAAGGCCCCGCACCAGCTGGCGGACGCCCTCAAGGACGCCGGGTACGACGGCTGTTCCACCGCCTCGAACCACACCCTGGACGACGGCTACGAGGGTCTCGCCCGCACCCTGGAACACCTCGACCGGGTCGGCATCCCGCACGTCGGCTCGGCCCGCAGCGCGGAGGAGGCCAAGGCCCCGGCCCGGCTCACGGCCGGCGGCGCGCAGGTCGCCCAGCTCTCGTACACGTACGGCACGAACGGCATCCCGCTCCCCCAGGACAAGCCGTGGGCCGTGAACCTGATCGACAAGGACCGGATCATCGCCGATGCCCGCGCCGCCCGGGCCGGCGGCGCGAACGTGGTGGTGCTCAGCGTCCACTGGGGCACCGAGTGGCAGACGGCGCCGGACGAGCAGCAGAAGGAACTGGCGCAGGCGCTGACCGCCTCCCGCTCGGCCGACGGCCTCCCCGACATCGATCTGATCATCGGCACGCACAACCACGTGCCGCAGCCCTACGAGAAGATCAACGGCACCTGGGTGGTCTTCGGCATGGGCGACCAGGTCGCCAGCTTCGTACCGGCCGACAAACTGCGCGGCAACCAGTCCTCGGTGCCCCGGTTCACCTTCGCCCCGGCGGCGGCCCACCCCGGCCGCTGGGAGGTGGTGAAGGCCGAATACCTCACGCAGTACTCGGACATGGGGCCGCCGTTCCGTGTCGTCTGCGCCTCCTGCGCGGCCTCGGACACCTCCCTGCCCGCCGCGAAGCGGAGCGAGTACGCCCGGATCGACCAGCAGGTCACCGAGGCCGTGATGTCACGCGGCGCGGGCGGGCAGGGACTGGAGCACGCCACCCGCTGAGCACTCCCCTCCGTGCGCTCCTCGGGCGGCGGCCGGGGGCCGAACGGCCCGTATGGGTCCGGCCGGCGGTCCTACGAGGCCCTGCCCCGACGGGTCACCAGGAGCGCGACCCCGCCGATGCCGAGCAGGAACAGCGCCCCGCCCGCGACGTAGGGGGTCAGTGAACCGCCGCCGGTCTCGGCCAGGTTGGCGTCAGTGGTGCCCCCCGAGGCGATGCCGGAGCCGGTCCCGGTGCCCGTCCCGGCCTGGGGCTTGACGTCCGGGTCCACCGGCGGGGCCGACGAGGGCGCCGGGCCCGCCGGGGTCTCGCAGTGCGCCTCGGCGAGCACGATCTCGCCGTCCACCTGCGCCACGTTCAGGTTCAGCGGGTTCACCGAGACCTTCAGGCGCAGCGCGGCCGCGGCGGCCGTGGTGGAGGTGGTCTGCGTACCGGACAGCTCCAGGTTGACCACGCCCACGCCCGGGACCTCCAGCTTGGTGGGGCCGCCCGCCGACAGGGTGACCTTCTTGCCGAGCGCGGTCACCTTCCCGAGGACGTTCGCGCTGGCCACCGGCTTCTTGCCCGCCTCGCAGACGGCCTTGGAGGTGACCTTCTCCACCTCGACGAGGGAGAGCAGGGGCAGCCCGGGCACGTGCACCGAGGCCTTGGCGAGGTTCGCCTCCGCCTCCGCCCGGTTCTTGTCCGCGGTCGCCTTGGAGGTGGCCACGTCGGCGCGCAGGACGCTGACCGGCTTGTTGCCCTCGACCCCGTCGAGGGTGACCGTCAGCGCCGTCTTCTCGGCCGTCGCGGGGGCGCTGACCTCGTTGAGGGTCGCCTTCAGCGGAACGTGCGCGGTCTTGTTGAGCAGGCCCACGTCCAGTCCCGCGCGCAGGACGACGGCGCCGGCCTTGCCCTCGCCGCCCGCCCCGGCTCCACCGCCTCCCGTGGCGAGGGCGGGCGGGGCGGTGAGGAGGGCCACCGCTCCCGTGGCGAGCAGGACGGCCGCGGGCATGCGGAAGGTGTTGCTGTTCAAGATGGTGGAACCCCCGGGGAGATGGGTGCCGTCGCGCCGCCAATGGGGGACATTGCGCGCGCCGACGGCCTCGACCCCGGAATCTTTACGCACTGTGAGTGAACGGGCGGCAACCTGACGTGAGTTCACCCCAAAGGGTGGTTTCCACGCATGTATTCGATTTGTGGCGCCTCAGAAGGAACGCGAGTTCCCTCCCTTCACAGTCGGTCGGCCCGCGCGGCCGTCTTCAACGACCGACGGGCCTCGGATGTCACGCGCCGTCAACAGGACGCCGACGCGCGGGTCAGGCCCTGACCTTGCCGTTCACGACGACCCGCAGCGGCTGCGCCAGCGCCCGTACGTCGGCCCGCGGGTCGGCGCCGTAGACCACGAGGTCCGCCGGCGCCCCCTCCGTGAGACCGGGCCTGCCGAGCCACTCGCGCGCCGCCCAGGCCGTCGCCGAGAGGGCTTCCAGCGGCGGGATCCCGGCCTTCACCAGCTCCTCCACCTCCGCCGCGACCAGGCCGTGCGGCAGGGAACCGCCGGCGTCGGTGCCGACGTAGACCGGGATGCCCGCGTCGTAGGCGGCCCGTACGGTGTCGTACCGGCGCTCGTGGAGCCGCCGCATGTGCGCCGACCAGCGCGGGAACTTCGCCTCGCCGCCCGCCGCCATCTTCGGGAACGTCGCGATGTTCACGAGGGTCGGGACGATCGCGACCCCGCGCTCCGCGAACAGCGGGATGGTGTCCTCGGTGAGGCCGGTGGCGTGCTCGATGCAGTCGATGCCCGCCTCGACCAGGTCGCGCAGCGAATCCTCCGCGAAGCAGTGCGCGGTGACGCGGGCGCCCAGCCGGTGCGCCTCGGCGATGGCCGCCTCGACCTCGGCGCGCGGCCAGCAGGCGGCCAGGTCCCCGGCGTCGCGGTCGATCCAGTCGCCGACCAGCTTCACCCAGCCGTCGCCGCGCCTCGCCTCGCGGCCGACGTACTCGACCAGGTCGGCCGGCTCGATCTCGTGTGCGTAGTTGCGGATGTAGCGGCGGGTGCGCGCGATGTGCCGGCCGGCCCGGATGATCTTCGGCAGGTCCTCGCGGTCGTCGATCCAGCGGGTGTCGGAGGGCGATCCGGCGTCGCGGATGAGGAGGGTGCCGGCGTCGCGGTCGGTGAGGGCCTGGCGCTCGGCGGTCGCGGCGTCGACCGGGCCGTGCGAGTCCAGTCCCACGTGACAGTGCGCGTCGACGAGCCCCGGCAGTGCCCAGCCGGTCACCGTGGTGACCTCGCGGGCCCCGGGCGGGCGCTCGTACGAGACCCGCCCGCCGACCACCCAGAGCTCGTCGCGGACCTCGTCGGGCCCGACCAGCACCCGCCCCTTCACGTGCAGCACATCGCTCATGGCGGCACTGTACGTGCGCCCCGTCCGTGCGCGCCGTCCGCCTCAGGGCGCGGAGAGGACGTCCAGCAGCCGGTCCACGTCCGCCTCCGTGCTGTAGAGGTGGAACGAGGCCCGCAGGGATCCGGCGCGGGCCGAGGTGGCGATGCCGGCCGCCTGCAGGCCGGGCTGCCGGTCCGCGAGCCCCGGCACCGAGACGATGGCGGCCGCGCCGGGCACGGGTTCGTGGCCGAGGCGGGCGAGGCCGGCCCGGTACCTCGCGGCGAGGGCGGTGTCGTGGGCGTGGATGGCCTCGATGCCGATCCGCTCGATCAGGGCGAGCGAGGCCGCCGACGCGTGGTAGGCGAGGAAGGCCGGGGACTCGTCGTACCGGCGCGCCCCGTGGGCCAGTTCCGAGACGGGCCCGTAGGTGGAGTCCCACATGGACTCGGCCGCCACCCAGCCGGCGTGCAGCGGGGTCAGGGTGCGCTGGGCCTCCTGCGACACGGTCATGAACGAGGCCCCGCGGACGGCGAGCAGCCATTTGAAGCCGACGGCGACCGTGTAGTCGTAGGGCGAGGCGTCGAAGGGCAGCCAGCCCACCGCCTGGGACGCGTCCACGAGCATCCGGGCCCCGTACGCCGCCGTCGCCGCGCGCACCGCGGCCAGGTCGGCCGTCCGCCCGTCCGCGGACTGTACGGCGCTCAGCGAGACCAGGGCGGTGTCCGGGCCGACGGCCTCGGCGAGGGACTCCAGCGGCGCGAAGCGGACCTTGAGGTCGCTCCGCACCACGAAGGGGTTGATCACCGAGGCGAAGTCGCCCTCCGGGCAAAGGACTTCGGCGCCGGGCGGGAGGGAGGCCGCGATCAGGCCGACGTGGGTGGACACGGCCGAGCCGACGGCCACCCGCTCGGCGTCCACCCCGACCAGGCGGGCGAAGGCCTCCCGGGAGCGGTTGACGCGGTCGAAGTCACCGAAGCCGGCGGGGACGCCGGCCCCTGCCGCCTCGGCCAGCTCACGTACGGCTGCGACGGCGGAACGCGGGAGGACCCCGCAGTTGGCGGTGTTGAGGTAGGCGGTGGAGTGGGCGAACTCGGCACGGGTCGCTTCCGCGAGCGAAAGATCCATGCCGTCAACTCTGCGCCAGGGACGACCCAAAGTCCATTGCCGAGTTACCTGCGCCCACTCCAAGTCATCCTTATGCCTGCGGGACGGCGCAGGACCCGTCGGGCTCGCACGCCTCGGCCGCGGCGGCCGGCTCCTCGATCTCCCGCCCGGCCCACGCCTGCTCCAGGGCCCGGGTGAACACCTCGGCCGGCTGCCCGCCGGAGATCCCGTAGCGGCGGTCGAGGACGAAGAACGGAACGGCGTTCGCGCCCAGCTCGGCGGCCTCGCGCTCGTCGGCCCGGACCTCGGCGGCGTAGGCGGAGTCGTCGGCGAGCACGGCGCGGGCCTCGGCCTCCTCCAGCCCGGCCTCGACGGCGAGCACGACCAGCGTCTCGGGGTCGAAGACGGAGCGCTCCTCGGCGAAGTTGGCCCGGTAGGCGAGGTCGAGCAGCTCCTCCTGCCGGCCCCGGGCGGCGGCCAGGTGCAGCAGGCGGTGGACGTCGAAGGTGTTGCCGTGGTCGCGGCCCTCGGTCCGGTAGTCCAGCCCCTCGGCGCGGGCACTGGCGGCGACGTGCTCCTCCATGCCGCGGGCCTCGTCGAGGGTGCGTCCGTACTTCTTGGCGAGCATCTCCACGACGGGAGCGGTGACCCCCTTGGCGCTGCCCGGGTCGAGCTCGAAGGACCGGAACACGACCTCCACCTCGTCGTGGTGCGCGAACTCGGCCAGCCCCTTCGTGAAACGGGCCTTGCCGATGTAGCACCAGGGGCAGGCGATGTCGCTCCAGATCTCGACGCGCATGATCCTTCTTCTCTCCGGGTTCGGGTTCGGGGGACAAAACGGTTTCCCCTTCAACCACACCGGAGCCCGTCTCATTCCCCGGACACGGCGGAGAGCGGACGTACGGCAGCGGGCGCGCGGGCGGCGGGCGGCGGGCGGCGGGCGTACGGCAGCATCCGGTACGGGCAGCATGCGGGGACTGCACCGCCGTGTGAGCGGGCGCAGTCCCCGTGGGCATGCGGGTCAGGAGGCCTGTCGTCAGTGCTGGGGCGGCCGGGGGTCCCCGGGGGCGGGGGGCTCGTTGCCGCCGATCTGCTCGTTGAGCTTCTGCTGTGCCGTGTCGACCTGGCTCTGGTACTTGTTCCCGGTCTTCGAGTCGAAGGCGTCTCCGGCCTTCTCGACTCCTTGACGGGCCTGGTCAGGGTGTCCCTTGATCAGGTCTTTGAGCTTGTCGAGCATGGACATGGGGCGTCCTCTCTACGGAATGCCGGTCGCTTCAAGCTTCTCCGCGAAGGGCGCTGTCCGCACCCGGAGCGCCCGCGGGCTCCCCGGCCGGGTCCGCGGCGGGCGGGGGACCGATCCGGAGCCAGAGGGTGCGGTGGGTGCCCGCGTGGGAGGCGGACGGGTCCGGGCGCCAGCCGTGGGCGGCGTAGAAGGCCTGGGCGCGGAGGTTGTGCTCGTAGACCTCGAGGCGGACCCGGTGGACCCCGGCGCGGCGCCAGGCGTCGAGGCAGGCGGCGTGCAGGGCCGCCCCGGTGCCGCGGCGCCAGTGGACCGGGTCGACGTGGAGCTGGGTGAGGGTGGTCTCGCCGTGCTCCGTGCGGAAGGCGGCGACCCCGGTGAGCTCGCCGTCCTGTTCGGCGCAGAGCACCGCGCCCTCGGCGGGGTCCCGGGTGACGGCCCGGGACCAGCCCTCGCGCGTCCGCTGGAACTCGACGTCGCCCGCGTAGGCCTGCTCGGGGAGGTGGCCCCGGTAGTACGTGGCCCGGGCCCGGGTGTGCAGGGCGGCGATGGCATCGAGGTCTGCGGGCTCCGCGGCTCTGATCACGGGAAGGCAAACGCGCCGGAAACCCCGTCGGTTCCCGGCGCGTCGGCCCTGTCCGCGGCACGGCTACTTCTTCAGCCAGGCCTCCATCATCTTCTGGGCGATGGGGGCGGCCAGCTTGCCGCCGCCGATCTCGGAGCGGTCGGTGTCCGAGTTCTCGATCACCACGGCGACCGCGATCTGCTTGCCGCCCAGCTTGCCGTACGAGGTGAACCAGGCCAGCGGGGCGAGGCTGTTGTTGACACCGCGCTGGGCGGTGCCGGTCTTGCCGCCCACCTCGGCGCCCGTCACCTGGGCCGGCTTGCCGCCGCCCTCGGTGGCGACCGTGCGCATGGCGTCCCGGATCATCGACGCGGTCTTCTCGTTCATCACCTGCTGGGACTTCGGGTCCTTGAAGCTCTCCAGCACGTCGCCGTTGCCGTCGGTGACCTCGGAGACCATGTGCGGGGCGACGAGCTTGCCGCCGTTCTCGATCGCGGCCGTCACCATCGCCATCTGGAGCGGGGTGGCCTGTACGTCGAACTGGCCGATACCCGTCTGCGCGACCTGGTCGATCGACATCTTCTTCGTCGGGTACTTGCTCGACGGGTTGGTGCGGACCGGGGTGTCGATCTGCACGTTGAAACCGAGCTTCTCGGCCGTCGCGCGCATCTTGTCCTGGCCGAGCTTGGACGCGAGCTCGGCGAAGACGTTGTTGCAGGACAGCCGCAGGGCGGTGCGCACCGAGACGTTGTTGCAGGCCGCGGAGCCCGCCTCGCTGGGCAGCAGGGTGCGGGTGCCGGGGATCGTGTACGGGTCGGCGATGCCGGTCTGCTGGTCGAGGTTGGTGACGAGGCCGTTCTCGATGGCCGCGGCGAGGGTGACCAGCTTGAAGGTGGAACCGGGTGCCTGCGGCTTGCGCAGCGCCACGTTCTCCAGGGCCTTGCCCTTGTCGGCGGAGAGCTCGTCCCAGGCCTTCTGGTCGTTGGCGCCGGCGATGCTGCCCGGGTCGAAGGACGGGTTGTTGACCACGGCCAGGATCTCGCCGGTCTTCGGGTCCATGGCGACGGCAGCGCCCTGCTTGCCCTGGAGCGCGTCGTAGGCGGCCTTCTGCACGTCCTTGTCGATGGTGGTCAGGACGTTGCCGGGGGCGGCCCGCTTGTTGGTGAGCATGTCCATCACGGTCTTCAGCCGGTTGTCGGAACCGTTGAGGACGTTCTTGTAGATGCCCTCCAGCTGGGTGGTGCCGTAGGCCTGGGAGCTGTAGCCCGTGACGGGCGCGTAGAGGGGGCCGTCGACGTAGGTCCGCTTGTAGCCGAAGTCCTTGCCGCCCGTCTTCACCGAGCCGGTGATCGCCTCCCCGCCCACGATGATGTTGCCCAGCGGGTTCTCGTACTGCCCGATGAGGTTCCGGCGGTTGTGCTTGTCGTCTGCGAGGGCCTGGCCTTGATATGCCTGCACCCAGGTGACGCGGACCAGCAGGGCCAGCACCAGAAGCAGACAGAAGACCGACGCACGCCTGATCGTCTTGTTCATCCCCCAGAAGGACGTCTCAGTGGCCCCAGCCGTTCCGCTCTGCCCCGATTGTGGCGGGCTTCTCAGCTTTTCTTCATGATGAAGCCCCCCTCGTAGGCCGCGATGACCGCCTGGGTGCGGTCGCGGGAGCCGGTCTTGGTGAGGACCGACGCGACGTGCGTCTTGACCGTCTGCGGTCCGACGCCGAGGCGCTCGCTCATCTCGTGGTTGGACAGCCCGGTGGCCATCAGGCGCAGTACGTCGGCCTCGCGGTCGGTGAGCCGGGCCACCCAGGGGGCGGTGGCGGGCGGGGCGCCGCCGGCCGTGTGGGCGGCCGCGAGGGAGCGCACCGCGGCCGGGAAGAGCAGCGAGTCGCCGCGGGCGACGAGCCGGACCGCGCCGATCAGCTCGTCCGGGTCAGCCCGCTTGAGGAGGAAGCCCGCGGCTCCCGCGCGCAGCGCGTCATAGACGTGGGCGTCGTTCTCGAAGGTGGTGACGACCACGATCCGGGGCGGCTCGGCCATGGTGGCGAGGATCTGCTCGGTGGCCCGGATCCCGTCTATCTCGGGCATCCGGACGTCCATCAGCACCACGTCCGGGGCCAGCGAGCGGACCAGCGGGACCGCTTCGGCGCCGGTGGCGGCCTCGCCGACGACCTGCAGGTCGGGCTCGGCCTCCAGGATGACCCGCAACGCGGTGCGGACCATCCGCTCGTCGTCACAGAGCACGATGCGCAGCCGCGGACGGCCCGCCGGAGCCGCCGGAGCCGCCGAGGCCGACACCGGCGCCGGCGGGGTCGGCGCGTTCATCGGCCGCCTCCGGCGAGCGGGAGGACGGCCCGCAGCCGCCACCGGTCCTCGTACGGTCCGGCCTCGACGCTGCCGCCGAGCAGTGCGGCCCGTTCCGCGGAGCCGCGCAGTCCACGGCCCCCGGTGGTACGGGGTTCCCGTTCGCCGGGGGCGGCGGGCGCGTTGGTCATGGTGATCTCCAGTTCACGCTGTCCGTCTTCGCGATGCCCGTTTTCGCGATGTCCGTTTTCACGGTGTCCGTTCTCGTGGCCGGCCCGTACCCGGATCCGCAGGTCCACCGGGCCGGTGCCGTGGCGGAGGGCGTTGCTGAGGCCCTCCTGGACGATCCGGTACGCCTCGCGGGAGGCGATGGCCGGAAGCCCCGCCCAGTCCCCGCCGGGGCCGGGATCCTGGTGTGCGGTGATGGTGGCGCCGGCCGCCCGGGTCCGGGCCAGCAACCCGTCGAGGTCGACGGCCAGGGTCGGCGCGGGCGCGGCGTCCGGCCGGGCCGGGTCCCCGTCCCGCAGCAGGCCCAGTACGGCGTCCAGCTCGCCCACCGTCCGCCGGGTGGTGTCCTCGATCGCGGCCAGCGCCTCCCGTACGAAGCCGGGGTCGCGCTCCAGCATCCGCCGGGCGGCGACCGCCTGGAGGGTGACGGCGCTCAGCGCGTGCCCGACCGCGTCGTGCAGCTCCCGGGCCAGCCGGTTGCGCACCGCCAGGTCGGCCGCCCGCTCCTCGGCCGCGGCCAGCCGGTCCGCCGCCGTCGGCCCGAGCAGTACGGGCGCCATCCGGGCCACCAGCGCCCCGGCCCCCGCGGCGCACAGGACGAGCCCGCCCAGCAGGCCGATCCCGAACAGGGGGGCCACGTACGGATCGGCCTCGGTGCCGAACCAGCCCATTCCGAGCTCGGCCTTCCGCAGTCCGCTCACGAACGGCAGCGTGATCAGCACCACCGCCATGGGCGGCACCGCGAGCGTCATCCCGCTGATCAGCGCCCCGAGCCCGAGGCGCAGGGTCCACCACGCCGAGGTCCGCCCCCGCGCGGCCCAGGACCGCGCCGGCCCTTCGGCCAACCGCTCCCCCGGCACCCCGCACATGGCCCGGACGGCCGCCACGGACAGCGGCCGGACCAGCCCGAAGACGGCGGTCACCGCGACCAGCGGCAGGGCCGCCGCATAGGCCGCGAGCGTCAACGGGAGGGAACTGAGGGCATTGACCCCGCCGGCCGCCGTGCCCACCCCCACCTGGGTGAGCAGGAAGTACGGCATCAGCAGCGCCCCGCCGAGGATCTGGTGCACCCAGCGCAGCCGGGCCCGGGCCCCCAGCAGCCGGCTCAGGCCGTCGCGCATCAGCTCTCGCGTCGGGATATGAGGAACCGGGTGAGGACGGCGGTGGCGAGCGATCCCGTGACCATCTGCCCAGCGTAGATCAACTGAACGGCGGTGGACGGTCCTTCACCATGGCCCAGCTGCGGCCCCAGCGAGGCGTTCAGCATCCAGGCCCCCCACGCCAGGGTCGCGGCGGCACCGACCCAGGCGAGTCCGAGCGGCCACCGTGCCCGAAGTGCCCCGCCGCGGGCAAGGAGCAGCGCTCCCGCTCCCGCGGCGAGCGCGCACACGGCGTGGGCCACGGACCCGACGGCGCTCTCCGCAGAATGCGCCTCGACCTGCTCGGCGCTCAGCCCGGCGGTACCGCCGAAGGCCCAGTAGAGGAACATCACGCCCAGAACCAGGGCGCCCGAGGCCGCGGCTGCCGCCACCACCCCCGTGGGCGACGGCAGCCGCTCTCCCATCGCGCCCTGCCACCGCCGGCCCCAGCGCCGGCGCGCATAGGGCACGAACAGCGCGGCCAAGGCGAGTCCTTGGACGGTGAATCCCGTGTACACGACGATGAAGACCCAGGAGTCCAGGAAGGGCTCCCGTGCGGCGGCCGCCTCCGGGCCGTCCCCGAAGCCCAGTGTCCGTACGAGCAGCTGACCCGGGAACCCGAGGAGGATCGGGGTCAGCAGGCCCGTGGCGGTGAACACCGGAACGGTCAGCATCCAGGCGGGCGTTCTCAGCCCCCAGGGTCTGGTGAGCACCAGGACGAGGAGGATCACGCACGCGTCCATGGCCAGCGTGACGGCATTGGCCACCGTGAGGAACGGGCCGGCCTCCAGCAGCACGCTGCCGTCCGGTATCCCGATCCGGCTGCCGGACAACCAGGCGACCTTGAGCGCCAGATACGGCACCGTGGCCACCAGGGCCACCGCCGTGAGGATCGGCCTCCCAGACCCGGGAGCAGTTGCGGGTGCAGGGGCGGAGGACTGCGGTGCGTGGTTCTTGTGAACGGCTCGTGTGGTCATGCCCCAACGGTCCCGTGCGCGGCCGCCCGCCACCTCCCCCTCAATGGGGAACCGCCTCCCCCACGCGGGGGAGGAACAGCCGGCCCCGCGGCGCCCCACGCACCGCCCGCGCCCTGCGGCACCCACCGTCACATCCGGCGCGTCACCACCGACAGCCGGTCCCGTGCCTCGAACAGCGCCGCCTTGATGACCTGTTCGTGCACCGCCGTCAGCCGGGCCACCGGCACCGAGCAGCTCACCGCGTCCCGGGCCGGCGTCCGGTACGGGACGGCCACCCCGAAGCAGCGCAGCCCCAGCGTGTTCTCCTCCCGGTCCAGCGCGTACCCCTGCTCCCGCACCAGCGCCAACTCCTCGACCAGCTGCTCGCGGTCGGTGATGGTGTGCTCGGTGACGGCCTCCAGCCGCTTCGGCAGCAGGGCGCGCACCTCGTCGTCCGTGTGCGTGGCCAGCAGCGCCTTGCCGAGCGCCGTCGAGTGCACGGGCAGCCGCCGCCCGACGCGGGTGAAGGGCCGCAGGTAGTGCTGCGACTGCCGGGTGGCGAGGTACACCACGCTCGTCCCGTCCATCCGCGCCAGGTGGATGGTCTCCGTCGTGTCGTCGGAGAGCCGGTCCAGGGTGGGCCGGGCCGCCGCGACCACCTCGTCGCCGTCGATGTACGAACTGCCCACCAGCAGGGCCCGTACGCCGATGCCGTACCGGGTGCCCGTCGCGTCCGTCTCCACCCACCCCAGGTTCACCAGCGTGCGCAACAGCATGTAGAGGCTGGACTTCGGCAGGGAGAGGTCGTGCTGGATGTCGGCCAGGCTGTGCAGTCCAGGCCGGGCCGCGAAGTGCTCCAGCAGCAGGACGGTCCGCACCGCCGATTTGACCGGCGCCGCCGCAACCGGGATCCCCGACTCGGTCGTCGTCATACGCCTGCTTCCCCTCTGGTCGCCTCTTGTCACGCGGAGGACGCGGAAATAGAGTCCGCAGCAGATGTGATCATTCATCCACCGGAACCGCGTTCAGAATACTGAACGATCCAGGAGGCAGTGGGCCATGACAACGACACCAGTCTGGAGTGTGGACCCCCGCACCGGGAAGCAGCGCGAGCAGGTTGCGGTGGAGGCCACGTCCCAGGAGGTGGACGAAGCCGTACGGGCGGCCCACGCGGCCCGTGGCCCGCTCGCCGACGCCACCGTCCGCGCCGCCTTCCTGCGCGCCGCCGCCGCACTGCTCGACGAGGCCGCCGCCCACGTCATCGAGGCCGCCGACGCCGAGACCGCGCTCGGCCCGGGCCGGCTCACCGGAGAACTGGCCCGCACCACCGGCCAGCTGCGCGCCTTCGCCGACGCCGTGGACGAGGGCGCCTACCTCGACGTCCGGATCGACCGCGCCGACCCCTCCCTCAGCCCGCCCCGCCCCGAACTGCGCCGCTACAAGGTGCCGCTCGGCGTGGTCGCGGTCTACGCCGCCTCCAACTTCCCGCTCGCCTTCTCCGTCCCCGGCGGGGACACCGCGAGCGCGCTGGCCGCCGGCTGCCCGGTGGTCGTCAAGGCGCACCCCGACCACCCCGCCACCTCCGAGCTGTGCGCCTCGCTGCTGCGCCGGGCGGCGGCCGCCGTCGGACTCCCGGCCGACGTGGTGAGCGTGGTCCACGGGTTCGACGCCGGCCTGGAACTGATCCGCCACCCGCTCGTGGCCGCCGCCGGATTCACCGGTTCCGTCCGTGGTGGGCGGGCGCTGTTCGACGCGGCCGCCGCCCGGCCCGTGCCGATCCCCTTCCACGGCGAACTGGGCTCCCTCAACCCCGTCGTGGTCACCCCGGCCGCGGCCGCCGAGCGCGCCGAGGAGATCGGCGCCGGGCTCGCGGGCTCGGTCACCCTCGGCGTCGGCCAGTTCTGCGTGAAGCCCGGGCTGGTGCTGGTCCCCGAGGGGGCGGCGGGCGACCGTCTCACCGGCGCGCTCACCAAGGCGCTCGGGGAGACCGAACCGGGGGTGCTGCTCGACCACCGGATGCGCGAGAACTTCATCTCCGGCGTGCGCGAGCGGGCCGGGCTGCCCGGCGTCGACGCGCCCGTCACCCCGGGCTCCGGCGGGGAGCACACCGTCGGCGCGGGCTACCTGACCGTGGCCGCCGGGGACCTGCTCGGCGGCGGGGCGTACGACCTCCTCCTGGAGGAGTGCTTCGGCCCGGTCACCGTCGTGGTGCGGTACGCCGACCAGGGCGAGGCCGGCGCGGTGCTCGGCCGGCTCCCCGGGAACCTGAGCGCCACGCTCCAGCTGTCGGCCTCCGAGACGGAGGGCGCGCCGGGCCCGGCCACCGAGCTGATCGGGCAGGTCACGGAGCTGGCGGGGCGGATCGTGGTCAACGGCTGGCCGACCGGGGTGGCGGTGGCCCCGGCCCAGCACCACGGCGGCCCCTACCCGGCGGCCACCTCGCATTCCACTTCGGTGGGCGGGACCGCGATCGAGCGCTGGCTGCGTCCGGTGGCCTACCAGTCGGTGCCGGACGCGCTCCTTCCGGCGGAGCTGCGCGAGGCGAACCCGCTGGGGCTGCCGCGCCGGGTCACGGGCGGCTGAGCAACCGGCGCTGAAATCTCGCCCGAGGGTAAGGGAACGGCAAAGCCCCTCCGGTCGTTCTCCGGGCATGACCGCTATGACCCCTGGTTCCAACCTGCCGCTCAATGCCGTCCTTGTGACGGTGGACGTGGCTGCGCCGGTGCGGCTCGACGTATCGGCCCTGCTCCTGACGGCCGACGGCAAGGTGCGCTCCGACGCCGACTTCATCTTCTTCAACCAGCCCTCCGGCCCCGGTGTCAGCTACCGGTCCGGCGGGGGCGCGGCGCCGGACTCGATCACCGTGGACACCGGCGCGGTGCCGCCGGGCATCGAGCGGATCGTGGTCACGGCCAGCCCCGACGCCGCCGGGCAGACCTTCCAGGGCATCGAGCCCACGGCCACCGTCCGGGGCTCCGACGGCGGCGGGGTGATCGCCTCCTTCACCCCGCCGCAGCTGGGCTCCGAGACCGCGCTCGTCATCGTCGAGATCTACCTGCGCGGCGGCGTGTGGAAGGTGCGCGCGGTCGGCCAGGGGTACGCCAACGGCCTCGCCGGCATCGCCACCGACTTCGGCGTCTCCGTGGAGGAGGAGCCGGCTCCCGCGGCCACCGCCGTCGCCCCGGCACCCCCCGCGCCGCCGGCCCCGCCGGTCTCGTACCCGCCCTCCCCCTGGCTCGGCGGCGCCACGACGCCGACGGCACCCACCCCGGCCGCGCCGGTCCCGGCGGCGGCCCCCGCCGCGCCCCAGGCCGCTCCGGCCGGCGGGGGGAAGATCAACCTCGACAAGGGCCGGGTCAGCCTCCAGAAGAACCAGACCGTCTCCCTGGTCAAGGGCGGCCGCCCGCTGCTCTCCCAGGTCAAGATGGGCCTGGGCTGGGAGCCCGCCTTCGGCGGTCGGGACATCGACCTCGACGCCTCCGTCATCGCGTACGGCCCCCAGCGCAACCACATCGACAGCTGCTACTTCGGCAAGCTGTCCATCCTCGGCGGCTCCGTCAAGCACTCGGGGGACAACCTCACCGGTGAGGGCGCGGGCGACGACGAGGTGATCGTCGTGGACCTCGGCCGGCTCCCCGCCGAGGCCACCGGCCTGGTCTTCACGGTCAACTCCTTCTCCGGCCAGAAGTTCACCGATGTGGCGAAGGCCTACTGCCGCCTGATCGACGCGGCGAGCGGCGAGGAGCTGGTGCGCTTCGACCTGACCTCCGCCGAGCCGCAGACCGGCGTGATGATGGCCAAGCTGATCAAGCAGTTCAGCGGGGAGTGGGAGATGACGGCCATCGGCGAGTTTGTGAAGTCGCGCACAGTGCGCGGCATGGTCAAACCCGCCGCACAGGCACTCTGAGCAGGTGGGCGGGCACCGGCAGCCACGGCGGCGCATCCCTGGTGATGGATGCCACGCGTAATCCGTAAGTGGCTGTCAGTGTCCGCCCGTAGCCTTGAAACCATGCACCAGACACTCACACCCGCGGGTCCCGCCCGCCCGTCCGCCGCCGAGGCGAACGAGGCGATACGGCACCTCGTGGAAACCCGGGTGGACGGCGAGTGGCCCTCGGAGGCGTACGAGTTCCTGCTCTCCGAGTGGGCCGAGGCCTCGCGTGCGGAGGTTTCCGCAGGCCCGTGAGGTGCGGGCGGCCGGCCGCCCGCACCCGTCCGCGCGCCCGTGCCCGTCCGCACCCCGCACGCTCGGGCACGCCGCGTGCCGTCCGCGTCAGTGGCCGCGCCGCCACGGCCCGGTGATGGCCAGCATGATCCCCGGGGTCTGGATGTTGGCGAACAGCGTGCGCCCGTCCGGGGAGAAGCAGACCCCGGTGAACTCGGAGTACTCCGGCTCCTCCGCCGACCCGGCGTTCAGCTCGTTGCGCGCCAGCGGGTAGGTGCGGCCCGACTCGGTCGCGCCGAACAGGTGCTGGAGCCCCGAGCCGTCCTCCGCGATGACCAGGCCGCCGTACGGAGACACGGTGATGTTGTCCGGGCCGTCGTAGCCGCCGTCCGCCGCCGGATCCGCGTTGACGCCGATCAGGACGGTCAGCCGGACCGTGCGCCGCTTCGGGTCGTAGAACCACACCTGGCCGTCGTGCGCCGCGCCCGGGCTCTCCTCACGGGCGTAGGAGGAGACGAAGTACGCGCCTCCGTCGGCCCACCACATGCCCTCCAGCTTGCGCCCGCGCGTCACCACCCCGTCCGCGAACTGCTTGCGCACCGGCACGGTGCGGGCGTCGCGGTCCGTGACGTCCACCCAGTCGACCCCGTAGACGGTGCCGATCCTCGTCGCGCGCGAGAAGTCGTCGACGAACCGGCCCGAGCTGTCGATGCACTTGGCGGCCTGGAGCACGCCGGCGTCGGCCGCGAGCGTACGGAGCCTGCCGCGCCCGTGGTGGAAGCCGCGGGGCGGGGTCCAGCGGTAGAGCAGCCCATTGGGGCCGGAGGCGTCCTCGGTCAGGTAGGCGTGGCCCTGGCGCGGATCGATGACCACGGCCTCGTGGTCGTATCGCCCGAACGCCTTGATCGGGCGCGGGTCGCGGTTGGCGCGGCGGTCGTGCGGGTCGACCTCGAAGACGTAGCCGTGGTCCTTGGTCATGCCGTTCTTGCCGGCGAGGTCCGAGTTCTCCTCGCAGGTCAGCCAGGTGTCCCAGGGGGTGGAGCCGCCCGCGCAGTTGGTGGACGTACCGGCGATGCCCACCCATTCGGCGACCTCGCCGCCGCGCCGGACCTCGACGACCGTGCAGCCGCCGGCCGCGGCCGGGTCGTAGACCAGGCCCTCGGTGAGCGGGACGGGGTGCGTCCAGCCCGAACGGGGGCCCTTGAGCTCGTGGTTGTTGACGAGGAGGGTGACTCCCCGGTGGCCCTCGAAGGCGGCGGTGCCGTCGTGGTTGGACGGGGTGCTCTCGCCCGAGTCCAGCGTGGTGACCCCGCTGTGCGTGATCACGCGGTACTTGAACCCGGCGGGGAGGGCGAGGATCCCGGCCGGGTCGGGGACGAGCGGGCCGTAGCCGGGCTCGCAGGGCCGCCCGTGCTCGTCGCGGTGGGTGCTGTCGTCGGCCGCCAGCGCTCCCGGGGCGGTGGCGAGTGCGCCGACCGTCCCGGTGAGCGCCACGCCCGCGCCGGCGATGACGGTACGGGCGGTGAAGTCTCTACGGCTGAGCGGCATCGGGTCTCCTGGGGTGGGGAGGTGGTGCGCCTGTCGTGCGGTCGTCGGCGCACACGCTCTCGCCCGCACGTGAACGGCGGCTGAACTACCCACGAAGAGGATCAGTCCCCTTGCCGGTGGCCGGAATGGCCAACTCCGGCCCCAGGAACGGCGCATTGTCGCCACCCCCGGCCACTCCGCCGGCCGCCCGGCTCAGGGGCGGCGGGAGCGCGCCTTGAACGCGGCCTTGCGGGCCTCCTTCGCCGCCTTCTTGTCCGGGTGCAGCCGGCCCATCGCCTCCAGGACGTACGCCGTCGCCGGGTGCTCCACCCGCCACACCTGCTCGAAGAAGCCCGCGTGATGAGCGGTCAGGGTCTCCATCAGGAGCGGCAGCTCCTCCGTCTCCCCGTCGGCGGCCAGCTGCGCCGCGATCGTGTCGACCGTCAGCCAGAACACCATCTCCGGATCCGGCGCCGGTACGTCGACCACCCCGCGCTCCGCCAGCCAGACCCGGGCGAGCCCGCCGAGCTCCGCGTCGTCCAGCACCGCCCGGACCGCCGGCTCGGCCTCGGGCCCGGCCGGCGCCAGGGCCTGCTGGCAGCGGAGCCGGCGCAGCGGGCCGCCCTCGTCGTCCCCGCGCGCGGCGGCGAGCAGTTCGGCGACCGCGGCGGGCAGTTCGCGGCCGGCCAGCCACTGTTCGATCTCGGCCTGGGCGGCGCTCTCGGGGTAGAAGGAGACCGCGTCGAGCAGTGCGTCGGCGCCCTTGTCGGCCAGTTCGCCGACGGCGGGGGCCTCGACCCCGGCCTCCAGCATCCGGGCCCGGATCCCGTACAGGCCGAGCGGGGTGAGGCGGACCATGCCGTAGCGGGAGACGTCCTCGTCGTCCGCGGCGCTCGCGGTCTCCGCTTCCAGGGGGCCCTCGGCCTCCGCCATCAGCTCCTCGTCGACGGGCCGGAACTCCACCAGCCCGATCGGCGCCAGCTGCCTGAACTGGTCGTCGAGGCGCATCATCGCGTCCGAGACCTGCTCCAGCACGGCGTCGGTGGGCTCGCCCATGCCGTCGGGCACCACCATCGACGCGGCGAGGACCGGCAGCGGAACCGGCCGGTCCGCCGCCCCGCCCTCGGTGACGGTGAGCAGGTAGAGGTTGGCGAGGACCCCGTCGAGGAAGTCCGCCTCGCGGCCCGGGTTCCAGTCCAGCTGGTCGAAGTCGATCTCGCCGCCCGCGTCCAGCGCGTCGACGAGGCCGTCCAGGTCGGGCACCGCCGCGTCGGCGAGCACGGTGTCCAGGGCCGCCAGCCAGAGGTCGAGCACGTCGCCGGGGGCGCCGCTCGTCACCAGCGCCAGGTCCTCGCCGGGCGCGGCCGTGCCGAACCGCTCCTCGCCGCCCTCCGCGGCTCCCTCGCGGATGCCCTCACCGCCACCCTGGCCCCCGCCCTGCCCGGCGCCCTGCCCCGCTTCCTCCTCCACGTCCTCCTCCGGCTCCGTCACGTCGACCAGGCCGGTGTCCACGGCCACCCGCCAGGCCTGCCCCGCGTACCCGGCGGAGTCCTCGTCGGCGGCGTCGAGGCCGAGCGCCGCGACGGCCTCGGGCAGCTGCTCCGCGACGAGTTCGCCGCCGATGTCGACGCGGGTTCCGGGTCCGGCCCAGCGGGCGAGGCGTACGGCGCGCGCGAACAGCGGGGCGACGAGGGCGTCGCGCGCCAGTTCCGCGTCGGAGTGCAGCCGTACCGGCGGCAGCGTGGGGTGCGACTCTGCGGACATGGTGCTGTTCTCCTCGCGGACGCGGTGGGGCCGGGCGCGCAGCCGGGCGGTCGGGTCGTAACGACCGGTTGGTCCGTCATGTGCGCGCGGACATCGGCGACATGGCCGACATGGCAGGCAGGTCGGCGCGGGGCAGATGTGGCGCAGATGACAGTGGTGGCCGTCGTTCGGCGCCCCAGCGTAGACGCATTTCGGGACCATCCGGCGGGCCATCACCTTTGGTTCATCCCACAGTCAGCTGTCGTATTCCCTGGAGGGCTTGACAACTTTGCTGGCCACACAGGAAATTGACGCGCGTAGATGTATCGGGAGCGGCACGTCTCCCGCAGATCTGACTGCGACCCCGCTGCCGCGCCCCTCCTTTCCCTCTCCCACACCGGAGTCACTGACCATGCGCTCCTCGCATCCCCGTTCCGCCGCCGTCGCGGCCCTCGTCGCCACCGCGCTGGCCACCGGCCTGCTCGCGGGCTCCGCCGACGCGGCCGAAGGCGCCGTGTCCGCCGATCCGATACGCATCCACGACATCCAGGGCACCACCCGGATATCCCCGCTGAACGGCAAGCAGGTCGCCGACGTCGAGGGCATCGTGACGGGCGTGCGGACGTACGGCTCGCGCGGCTTCTGGATCCAGGACCCGGACGCCGACGACAACGACGCCACCAGCGAGGGCGTGTTCGTCTTCACCAGCTCCGTTCCGACCGTCGCCGTGGGCGACGCGGTGAAGGTCTCCGGCACCGTCGGCGAGTACGTTCCCGGCGGTCTGACCTCTGGCAACCAGTCGGTGACCCAGATCTCCAAGCCGACGGTGACCGTGGTCTCCTCCGGCAACGCGCTGCCCGAGGCCACCGCGATCAACGAGTACTCGGTGCCCGCCGAGTACGCCCCCGCGGGCGACCCGGCCGCCGCCGGCAGCATCAACGGCCTGACCCTGGAGCCCGCGCGCTACGCCCTGGACTACTACGAGTCGCTGGAGGGCATGAACGTCAAGATCGGCACCTCCCGCGTGGTCGGCGCCACCGACCCGTACTCGGAGCTGTGGGTCACGGTGAAGGGCTGGGAGAACACCGCCAAGCGCGGTGGCACGATCTACGGCTCCTACGAGTCCCAGAACACCGGCCGCCTCCAGATCCAGCAGCTCGCGCCCCTCGCGCAGCAGCCCTTCCCGGTGGCCAACGTCGGCGACAAGCTGACCGGCACCACCGAGGGCCCGCTGGACTTCAACCAGTTCGGCGGCTACACGCTGGTGGCCCGCACCCTGGGCACGGTCAAGGCGGGCACCCTCGCCCCCGAGAAGACCAAGCCGCAGGTCGAGCAGGAGCTCGCGGTGGCCACGTACAACGTGGAGAACCTCGACCCGACCGACCCGCAGGAGAAGTTCGACGCGCTGGCGAAGGCGGTCGTCGAGAACCTCGCCTCCCCCGACATCCTCGCCCTGGAGGAGATCCAGGACGACAACGGCGCCAAGAACGACGGCACCGTCTCCGCCGAGCAGACGCTGACGAAGTTCACCGCGGCGATCGCGGCAGCGGGCGGCCCGGCCTACCAGTGGCGGACCGTCAACCCCGAGGACAAGAAGGACGGCGGCGAGCCCGGCGGCAACATCCGCCAGGTCTTCCTCTTCAACCCGGCGCGCGTCTCCTTCACCGAGCGCGCCCCGGGCGACGCGGTGACGGCGACCGGCGTGGTCAAGGAGAACGGCAAGGCCGCCCTGACCCACTCCCCCGGCCGCATCGACCCCGCGAACCCGGCGTGGGCGGACAGCCGCAAGCCGCTCGCGGGCGAGTTCGTCTTCCGCGGCAAGACCGTCTTCGTGATCGCCAACCACTTCGGCTCCAAGGGCGGCGACGAGGGCCTGACCTCGCACCACCAGCCGCCGGTCCGTTCCTCGGAGGCCAAGCGGCTGCTCCAGGCGCAGGCCGTGAACGGCTTCGTCAAGCAGATCCTGGCGGAGGACAAGAACGCCAACGTCCTGGTCCTCGGTGACATCAACGACTTCGAGTTCTCGGCGACCACGGACGCGCTCGCGGACGGCGGGGCGCTGTACCCGGCGATCAAGTCGCTGCCGAAGGCGGAACGCTACTCGTACGTCTACCAGGGCAACGCGCAGGTGCTGGACCAGATCCTGACCAGCCCGGCGATCAAGAAGTTCACGTACGACAGCGTGCACATCAACGCGGAGTTCGCGGCCCAGAACAGCGACCACGACCCGCAGGTACTGCGCTTCCGTCCGTAACCCCCCGCTCCCACGAGCCGCAGGGGGTCCGGCCGCCGTCACGGCCGGGCCCCCTGCCACAATCCGGCCATGACCTTCCGCAACGCCACGCGCCGGGACCTGCCCGCCGTGCTCGCCCTGCTCGCCGACGAGGACCAGGTCCTCGACCCGGCCTCGATCGTGGTCGGCGAGGCGCACGAGCGGGCCTTCGCCGCCATCGAGGCGGACGCCCGCAACGAGATGCTGGTCCTCACGGACGGGACGGACGCGGCAGACGAGACGGCCGAGGCCGACGAGGTCGACGAGGTCGTCCTCGGATGCCTCCAGCTGACGTACATACCGGGCCTGGGCCAGAACGGCCAGGAGCGGGCCGTGGTGGAGGCCGTACGGGTCCGCGCGGACCGGCGGGGCGCGGGACTCGGCGCGGAACTGATGCGCCTGGCCGTCGAGCGGGCCCGCGAGCGCGGCTGCGGCCTGGTCCAGCTGACGAGCAGCAAGCGGCGCACCGCGGCCCACCGCTTCTACGAGCGGCTGGGCTTCGCCCGCAGCCACGAGGGCTTCAAACTGCAGCTGAAGCCGTAACGGGCCCTTCCCGGGCAAGATGGGGACTTTCGGCCCTGGCGTGACGCTCGACACATCCCTACCGAATCCACCGGTTGTGGTGTTGAGTATCTGCACGCCCGATCTTGTCCGGCTTGTCGCCCGCCTCCCTGGAGGATCCGCGTGTTCCCCTCCATCTCCCTCGCCCAGGAAATCGGCCTCGCGGTGCTGCTCGTGGCCGCGATCGTCTGGGTCATCGGCCTCGGCCACATGCTGTGGGACAGCCGGATCCACCACCCGGAGCCCGCCGCTCCGCAGGGTCTGCCGATGATCCCGGCCCAGCGCGGCTCCGTCGGGCACCCGATGGAGTCGGTGGAGCTGACCGAGGCGGAACAGCAGGCCTTCGCCGGCCTGATCCGCACGATCCCCCTGCACTGACGCCGGACTCGTCCGCACGCAACGCCGAGCGCCCTCCCGTTCCACGGAAGGGCGCTCAGTCGCAGGTGGGTGCTGCGGTGGTGCGTCAGTTGTGGCTGTGCAGGACCTCGTTCAGGCCGCCCCAGGCCGCCTTGTACGGGCGGGCCTCGACGGCGCCGGTGACCGAGTTGCGGCGGAAGAGGATGTTGCTGGCGCCGGAGAGCTCCAGGGCCTTGACGATCTGGCCGTCCGGCAGGGTGACGCGGGTGCCCGCGGTCACGTACAGGCCGGCTTCGACGACGCACTCGTCGCCCAGCGCGATGCCGACGCCGGCCTCGGCGCCGATCAGGGTGCGCTCGCCGATCGAGATGATCTGCTTGCCGCCGCCCGAGAGGGTGCCCATGGTGGAGGCGCCGCCGCCGATGTCGGAGCCGTCGCCGACCACGACGCCCGCGGAGATGCGGCCCTCGACCATGGAGGTGCCGAGGGTGCCCGCGTTGAAGTTGACGAAGCCCTCGTGCATGACGGTGGTGCCCTCGGCGAGGTGCGCGCCGAGGCGGACGCGGTCCGCGTCGGCGATGCGCACGCCCTTGGGGGCGACGTAGTCGGTCATCCGCGGGAACTTGTCGATCGAGGTCACCTGGAGGTGCAGGCCCTCGGCGCGCGCGTTGAGGCGGACGGTCTCGACCTGGTCGATCGCGACCGGGCCCAGCGAGGTCCAGGCGACGTTCGCCAGCAGGCCGAAGACACCGTCGAGGTTCTGGCCGTGCGGCTTGACCAGGCGGTGGCTGAGCAGGTGCAGGCGCAGGTACGCGTCGTGCGCGTCCAGCGGCTTGTCCTCCAGGGAGGCGATCACCGTACGGACGGCTACGACCTCGACGCCGCGGACCGCGTCCGTGCGGATCGCCTTGGCCGCGGCGGCGCCGAGGAGCTCCACGGCCTGCTCGGCGGTGAGGCGCTCGGTGCCGGCCGGGCCGGGCTCGGCGATCAGCTCGGGGGCGGGGAACCAGGTGTCGAGGACGGTGCCGTCGGCGGTGAGGGTGGCAAGTCCGGCGGCGACGGCGCCGGTGGTACGCGTAGCAGTCATGCCCGAAACCTAACCGGCGACGGCCTGAGGTCGCGAACCGGTCTCATGTGCCGGTCGCGCCTCGTGTCGCCGCTCGTGTCGCCGCTGCCTGGCGTGGGCCCACAGGACCGCCCCGCCGGCCCCCGCCGCCAGCACCGCACACAGCGGCCACAGCAGTCCGGGCGCCGCGGAGTACAGGGCTCCGCCCAGCGGCGGGCCGAGGACGACGCCGCTGGCCGAGACCCCGGCGTACAGGCTCTGGTAGAACCCGATGGCGTGCGGGGGCGCCTGGTCGGCGACGTAGGCCGTGGCGGGGGTCTTGTAGAGGATCTCGCCGAGGCTCAGCAGCACCATCATGGCGACGGCCGCCGCGATCCCGGTCCCGAGCAGCAGCGCCCCGTATCCGGCGCCCACGAGCAGGAGCCCGGTGCCGACGACGCGCAGCGGCGGGCGGGCGCGCAGGGCGACGGCGGCCGGCAGTTCCAGGACGAGGATGACGGCGCCGTTGAGGGCGATGATCAGCCCGTAGGCGCCGGTGTCGAGGCCGTGGTCGGCGAGGTAGACGGGGAAGGTCGAGTACTGCTGGCGGTAGATGACGTCGACCACCAGGATCGCGCCCAGCAGGACGAGGACCCCGGGCCTGGCCCGGAGCTCCCCCCATGCGCCGCGGCCCAGACCCCCGTCCGGGGCCGCGGCGGGGGTACGGTCCGCGCTGCGCGCCGGGACGACCCGGGCGGTCCACAGCGCGAAAAAGAGGGTGCCGATGCCGTCGGCGACGAAAAGCCAGTCGTACGAGAGGCCTGTCGCGATCAGTGCGCCCAGCGGCGGGCCGAGGGTGAAGCCGCCGTTGGAGACGCAGCGGACGACGGCGAAGGCCTGGCGGCGCGCCCCCTCCGGGACGATCACGGCGACGAGCGCCGCGTTGGCGGAGCGGATCGCCCCGAGGGCGTACTGGGCCAGCGGCAGGACGGCGAGCAGCGCGCCCGTGGGCAGCGTCGGCAGGAGGACGAGGCCGCCGCCGGCGAGGAACGAGGCGATGAGCAGGACGCGGCGGTGGCCGTAGCGGTCTCCGTACCCGCCGCCGGTGAAGTTGCCCGCGATCAGGCCGATGCCGCCGACTCCGGTGACCAGGCCGGCCTCGGTGACGGAGAGGCCGCGCGGGCCGGTCAGGTACACGAAGACGAAGACGAAGGTGAAGCTGGACACGGCGTTGACGAACACGCCCGGTGAGAGCATCCAGACCGCTCTCGGCACCTCTTTGAACCCTTGCAGCACGTCCCGCCCCCGGAGTTAGTTCCTTTTGGGAACTGACTATGTCAGCATGACAACCTCGGGTCAACGGACAAAGGAGCTCCCATGGCCCAGCGCACACACCTCGGCGACGCGGACTGCGCCATCGCCCAGGCCCTCGACGTGGTGGGCGACTGGTGGACGCTGCTGATCGTGCGGGACACCGCGCGCGGCGTGCACCGCTTCGACGAGCTCCAGCGCGAGCTGGGGATGTCCCGCAAAGTGCTGACGGAGCGGCTGAAGATGCTCGTCGAGGCCGGGGTGCTGACGCGCGAGCCGTACCAGGAACGTCCGGTGCGGTACGAGTACCGGCTGACCCCGCGCGGGCGGGGGCTGCTGCCGGTCCTGGTGGCCCTCCAGGACTGGGGAGACACCTGGGTCCTGGGAGAGGGAGAGATGACGGCGACGACCGACGAGGCCTCGCGGGAGGCGGAACGGGTGCACGGGCTGCGCGGCACGCGGGTGCCGGAGCTGCTGCTGCCGGACCGTTTCGGCGGGCTGAGCGACCCGGTGGCCGACACCCCGTTCACGGTCCTGTACTGCTTCCCGGGCGCGTACGCGCGCGCCGAGGCCTACCCGCCCGGCTGGGCCGGCATCCCCGGCGCCAAGGGCTGCACGTTCGAGTCGTGCACGTACCGCGACCAGCTCGCGGAGTTCACCGCGGCCGGCGCCACCGTGCACGGGGTGTCGTCCCAGCGCCCGGACGAGCAGCGGGAGTTCGCGGAGCACGAGCGGCTGCGGTTCCCGCTCCTCTCGGACGCGGACCTGGCGCTGACGGCGGCGCTGCGGCTGCCGACGTTCCGCGCGGCGGGCGTGACCCGGATCAAGCGGCTCACCCTGGTCGTGGACCGCGACCGCACGGTCCGCGAGGTGATCTACCCGATCCGGGACATCGAGGCGAGCGTGGCCGCGGCGCTGACAGCGGTCCGCGGGGCCGCCTGACGGTCAGGCACGCGCGGGACCGGCCTGGGCCCCGCGGAGCACTCGCCCCAGGACCTCGCGGGCGTACGCCTCGTCGTACGGGGCGTCCGTCAGCAGGACCTGGAGGCCGATGCCGTCCATGACGGCCACCAGCGCCCGCGCCGTCACCGGATCCGTCCGGACGGCGAGCGCGGCGGACATGGCCTCGCACCACTCCGACGCCACCGGCCGCAGCGCCGGGCGGCGCAGGGCCGCGAGGTAGAGCTCGTACTCCAGCTCGACCCGGCTCCGGTCCGCCGCCAGGAACTCCCCCAGCAGCCGGGCCAGGGCCCGGTCGAGGTCCGCGTCCGGGTCGGCCAGTGCCGCCGAGTCCGCCAGCGCCCGCGCGAAGCTCTCGTTGGCCTGGCGCAGCGCCGCGACCAGCAGGTCGTCCAGGGTCTTGAAGTGGTACGTCGTCGACCCGAGCGGTACGTCGGCCTCCGCGGCCGCGCTGCGGTGGCTCAGCCCCGCGATGCCCTTGGCCCCCACCACCCGGATCGCCGCGTCGATGATCCGCTGCCGCCGGTCCGGGTCGTAGCGCCGCACACCGGAGGGCATCAGTGCGCTCCGCCGAGGTTCAGCAGGACCACCCCGCCGATCACCAGGACGATGCCGGCGATCTTCGCGGCGGTGGCCGCCTCCCCCATGAACACCATGCCGATGGCGGCGATGGCGGCGGTGCCGACGCCCGCCCATATCGCGTACGCCGTACCGACCGACATCGACTTGAGCGTCTGCGCGAGCAGGGTGAAGGCGATGACGTACCCCAGCAGGGTGCCCAGTGAGGGCCACAGCCTGGTGAAACCTTCGCTGTACTTCATGGCGGTGGTTCCGGCGACCTCGGCGGCGATGGCCGCGGCAAGCAGTACGTAGGGCATGTGTACAACAGTACACATCGATGCGTACACCTGTACATACGAACGACCCGCCGCACGACCCGGGACTCCTGCGGCCCGCGGCGCTACCCTGTCCGCCTCCTCGGGAGACGAAGGGGCGGCCCGCGCATGGCGCAGCATTGGACCCATCAGGGCGGCGGCTGGCTGCCCCCGCGCTCTCCCCGGCCCGGCGTGGTACCGCTGCGCCCCCTCACACCGGGGGAGATCCTCGGCGGCGCCCTCATCACCCTGCGCCGCCACGGCGCCCGGCTGCTCGGCGCCCTGCTCCTCGGCCAGCTCGGCGGGCTGCTGCTGGTCGCCGCGGTCGCCGGGGCGGCCACCCTCGCCTCCCTGACCCGTACCGCCGGCAGCCGGGCCTTCGTCTACGCCCTCGTCCCGGCCTTCGCCCTGTTCCTGCTGTTCGGCTGGGCCCTGTCCGGCGCCCTGGCCGCGGCCCTGCTGCGACCGGCGGTGCTCGGGCGCCGCGTCGCCGTGCGCGAGCTGCTGCGGGCCGCCCTGCCGCGGACGCCCGCGGTGCTCGGCGCCCGGCTGCTGTCCCTGGTCGCCGCCGCCGGACCGGGGGCCGCCGCCTTCGCCGCCGGGCTGCCGCCGCTCGCGCTGCTGCCCCTGGCCCCGGTCGCCCTGTGGCTCGCCGTGCTCTTCGCCCTGGCACCCACGGCCGCCGGGTACGAGGGGCTGGGCCCGGTGGCGGCCCTGCGCCGCTCGGCCCGGCTGGTGCGCGGCGCCTGGTGGCGGACCCTGTGCGTGACCGCTCCGGCGGGCGCGTTCGCGCTGGGGGCCGCGTACGCCCTCCAGTACTGGTTCGGCGCGCTCGGGGTGCTGCTCGCGCCGGCCCTGCTGCCGGCCTTCCCCCAGCTGACCGCCGGCCTGCTCTATGCCGACCGGCGGCTCCGCCGTGAGCACCTCTCCGGGTCCTTCACGGCGGAGCCCGTGATCACGGGTTCAGCGTGAACCAGGCCGCCCGCGCCTTCTTCCACTCGGCGTGCGTCAGGTCCTTGGCCTCGGTGCCGTCGCCGTAGAGGTCCGCGGACCCGCTGTCGGTGACCAGCTGCACCCGGGCGCCCGCGGCCGTCAGGTCCGGGACGTCCACGATGGCCTCCCAGCCGCCGGGGTCGGTGGTCGGCAGGTCGGCCCGCTTGACCGGGGCGTGCCCGGCGACGCCGTCCCACTGGTAGAGCGCGTACGGGTCGGAGTTGTCGTCCGCGGCCCAGGAGCCGGCCAGGATCAGGTACTGCCCGGCGGCGTTCTTGCGGAGGTCCCGGACGGCCAGCCCGCCGAGGTCCAGCTCGATGCCCGCCCCGAAGACGGCCTTGGAGCCGTTGGCGAGGACCTTGTCGAAGTTGGTGACGGGCACGATCAGCGCCTTGCCGCCCGGTACGGCCGGTGCCAGCGGGGCCCGGAAGCCCAGGTAGGCGGTGGTCGTGGAGCCGGGCGCGAACTCCAGCCCCTCCACGTTGAAGCCGTCGATCTGCTTGGGCGCCTCGCCGTCCGCGGTGCCCGCCGCGAAGCCGTACTTGTTCCCGTTCGCCTTGTCCCAGGCCACCAGGTCGTCACGGAGCTTCTTGTACGAGCGCCCGTACGCCAGCTGCGTGCCCGTGCCGGACCCGCTCACCGTGGTGGTGAACACCGTGTTCCGGGGCGCCTTGTACTCGCCGTCCTTGTTGTTGCCGAGCGAGCCCGTCCAGTAGATGGTGTCGCCGATCCGGGTCGCCCCCTCGATGTCCACCTCCTTGCTCACCCCGAGCTGCGAGCTGAAGTCCCAGGTCTTCACGGGCGCGCCCGAGCGGGAGCGGTCGTACAGGCGCAGCACGTTGGACTCGTCGTCCGCCACCACCGCGTACCCGCCGCCGACATCCACGGCGGCCGAGGCATCGGCGGAGCCGGTCAGGTAGCGCGCGTCGGCCGGGTTCTGCACGGCCGCGGAAGCCGCGTAGTACAGCGTCTTGGTGGCGGTCTTGCCGCCCAGCCCGGCCACCTTGACGGTGAGGTTGGTGTAGCCGCGGCCGCGCGCGGCGACGGCCAGCTGCCGCACCGCCCCGGCGCCGGTGACGGTGACGTCGCCGGTCCCGGCGACCGAGGCCTTGCTCGACGCCGAGGCGCTGACCGTCAGGGCGGAGGCGTCGGCCCCGCTCTGGCCGACGGTGACGTTCACGACCGGGTCCCCGACGGCCCCGACGGCCCCGGACAGGTAGGACGCGGACAGGGCGATCGTCGGCGTCCCGTACGTCACGGCCTGGGCGGGCGCGGTCAGCCCGACGATCAGCAGGGCGGCGGCGCCGGCTGTCCCGGCGGCGAAACGAACGGTCACGGAGGGTCCTCTCGTATGCGGCGCCACGTCGTGACGGCCGTCGAGAAGAGTCGGCGACGGTGGACAACTCCGGGTGCACGGCATCCGTCCACCCGGAGAACAGCCTTCCGGATCAAGAAGACAATCGCGGGCCGGAGCCGGAAAGCAGAGAGGGCCCCCGGCACGACCGTGCCGGGGGCCCTCATCCGCAAGCGGTGATCAGGCGGTGATCAGACGTTGAAGCCGAGCGCGCGGAGCTGCTCACGACCGTCGTCCGTGATCTTGTCCGGGCCCCACGGCGGCATCCAGACCCAGTTGATCCGGAGTTCGTTGACGATGCCGTCCGTCGCCGACTTCGCCTGGTCCTCGATGACGTCCGTCAGCGGGCAGGCCGCCGAGGTCAGCGTCATGTCGAGGGTGGCGATGTTGGCGTCGTCGATGTGGATGCCGTAGATCAGGCCCAGATTGACGACGTCGATGCCCAGCTCGGGGTCGACCACGTCGTAGAGGGCCTCGCGGACCTCTTCCTCGGTGGCCGGCTTGATCGACGCCTCGGGCGTCGCGTTCTCGGTCATGCCGTCTTCCTCTCCGCGTCGCCCAGAGCCTGGGCGGTCGCGTCCTTCCACGCCATCCAACTCAGCAGAGCACACTTCACGCGAGCCGGGTACTTGGAGACCCCGACGAACGCGACCGCGTCCTCCAGCACGTCCTCCATGGCCTCGTCCGGCTCGATCTTGCCCTTGGACTGCATCATCTCCAGGAACACGGCCTGGATCTTCTGCGCCTCGGCCAGGTCCTTGCCGACCAGCAGCTCATTGAGTACGGACGCGCTGGCCTGGCTGATGGAGCAGCCCTGGCCCTCGTACGAGACGTCGGTGAGCGTCTCGCCGTCGTACTTCACGCGCAGCGTGATCTCGTCGCCGCACGTCGGGTTGACGTGGTGCACCTCGGCGTCGCCGTCGCGCAGGCCACGCCCGTGCGGGTGCTTGTAGTGGTCCAGGATCAGTTCCTGGTACATCGAATCCAGCTTCACAGCGTCCTCGTCAGCCTCGTCGTCGTCGACTCGTCGTCACCCGAAGAAGTTCCGTACGTGCTCCAGCCCGTCGATCAGCGCGTCGACCTCGGCCGGAGAGGAGTACAGATAGAAAGACGCTCGCGTCGTCGCCGGAATTCCGTAGCGCAGGCAGACGGGGCGCGCGCAGTGGTGTCCCACGCGGACCGCGATGCCCTGCTCGTCCAGCACCTGGCCGACGTCGTGCGGGTGGATGTCGCCGAGGACGAAGGAGATCGCGGCGCCGCGGTCCTCGGCCGTGGTGGGGCCGATGATCCGCAGGTCGGGCACCTCGGCGAGGCGCTTGATCGCGTACTCGGTGATCGCGTGCTCGTGCGCGGCGATCTTGTCCATGCCGATCGCGGACAGGTAGTCCACGGCCGCGCCGAGGCCGACGGCCTGGGCGATCGGGGGCGTACCGGCCTCGAACTTGTGGGGCGCCGGGGCGTAGGTCGAGGCGTGCATCGACACGGTCTCGATCATCTCGCCGCCGCCGAGGAACGGGGGCAGGTCCTCCAGGAGCTCCTGGCGGCCCCAGAGGACGCCGATGCCGGTCGGGCCGCACATCTTGTGGCCGGTGAAGGCCACGAAGTCGGCGCCGAGCGCCTGTACGTCCAGCGGCATGTGCGGGGCGGCCTGGGAGGCGTCGATCAGCACCAGGGCGCCGACGTCCTGGGCGCGCCGGACGATCGCCTCGACCGGGTTGACCGTGCCCATGATGTTGGAGACCAGCGTGAAGGAGACGATCTTCGTCTTCTCCGTGATGACCTCTTCGATGTTGGACAGGTCGAGCCGGCCGTCGTCGGTGAGGCCGAACCACTTCAGCTTCGCGCCGGTGCGCTGCGAGAGTAGCTGCCACGGCACGATGTTGGAGTGGTGCTCCATCTCCGTGATGGCGATCTCGGTCTCGCGGTCGACCCGGTAGGGCTCGTCGGCCCAGCCGAGCATGTTCGCGACCAGGTTGAGCGACTCCGAGGCGTTCTTGGTGAAGATCACCTCGTCGCGGCTCGGCGCGTTGATGAAGGCGGCGACCTTGTCGCGAGCGCCCTCGTACAGCGCCGTGGCCTCCTCTGCGAGCACGTGCACGCCACGGTGGACGTTGGCGTTGTGCTGCTCGTAGTACTCGTTCAGCGCGTCGAGCACCTGGCGCGGCTTCTGCGAAGTCGCCGCGTTGTCCAGGTAAACGATCTTCTTCCCGTCGTGGACCACACGATCCAGCAGGGGGAAGTCCTTGCGGATCGCCTCGATGTCGAGGAGGCCAGGCAGCTGTGTCACGCGGTCGCGCCACCCTTCACGTACTTGTCGTAACCCTCGGCCTCCAGCTGGTCGGCGAGCTCGGCGCCACCGGACTCGGCGATACGGCCGTTCGCGAACACGTGCACGAAGTCGGGCTTGATGTAGCGCAGGATGCGCGTGTAGTGGGTGATCAGCAGGGTGCCGACCTCACCGGTCTCGCGGACGCGGTTGACGCCCTCCGAGACGATGCGCAGCGCGTCGACGTCGAGGCCGGAGTCGGTCTCGTCGAGGATCGCGATCTTCGGCTTCAGGAGCTCCAGCTGCAGGATCTCGTGGCGCTTCTTCTCACCGCCGGAGAAGCCCTCGTTGACGTTGCGCTCGGCGAAGGCCGGGTCCATGTGGAGCTGCTCCATCGCGGACTTGACCTCCTTCACCCAGGTACGCAGCTTCGGCGCCTCGCCGCGGATGGCGGTGGCCGAGGTGCGCAGGAAGTTGGAGACCGAGACGCCGGGGACCTCGACCGGGTACTGCATCGCGAGGAAGACGCCGGCGCGGGCACGCTCGTCGACGGACATCTCCAGGACGTCCTCGCCGTCGAGGGTCACGGTGCCACCGGTGATGGTGTACTTCGGGTGACCGGCGAGCGAGTACGCCAGGGTGGACTTGCCGGAGCCGTTCGGACCCATGATGGCGTGCGTCTCACCCTGCTTGACGGTGAGGTCGACGCCCTTGAGGATCTCGCGGGCGCCGTTCTCGGCCTCGACGGAGACGTGCAGGTCGTGGATTTCAAGCGTTGCCATGGATACCTCAGGACTCCTGGGTGAGGGAGACGAGCACGTCGTCCCCTTCGATCTTTACGGGGTATACGGGTACGGGGCGCGTCGCGGGCAGACCGGAGGGCTTGCCGGTGCGCAGGTCGAAGGCCGACCCGTGCAGCCAGCACTCGATCATGCAGTCCTCGACCTCGCCCTCCGAGAGGGAGACGTTCGCGTGCGAGCAGATGTCGTTGATCGCGAACACCTCCCCGTCGGTGGAGACGATGGACACCGGCGTGCCGTCGAGTTCCACCCGCTTGGGGGTGTTCTCCTCCAGCTCGCTCAGCGTGCAGGCCTTGACGTAATTCATCAGACGGAACCCTGGAGCTCGGTCTCGATCTTGGTGAGGAGACGCTCCTCGATGTCCGGGACACCGATCTGCTGGACGAGCTCGGCGAAGAAGCCGCGGACGACCAGGCGGCGGGCCTCGTCGGCCGGGATGCCGCGGGCCTGGAGGTAGAAGAGCTGCTCGTCGTCGAAGCGGCCGGTCGCGGAGGCGTGGCCGGCGCCGACGATCTCGCCGGTCTCGATCTCCAGGTTCGGCACCGAGTCGACGCGCGCGCCGTCCGTGAGGACGAGGTTGCGGTTCATCTCGTAGGTGTCGGTGCCCTCGGCGGTCTTCTCGATGAGCACGTCACCGATCCACACCGCGTGGGCGTCCTGGCCCTGGAGCGCGCCCTTGTAGACCACGTTCGACTTGCAGTGCGGTGCGACGTGGTTGACCAGGAGGCGGTGCTCCTGGTGCTGGCCGGCGTCCGTGAAGTACAGGCCGAAGAGCTCGGCCTCGCCGCCGGGGCCGGCGTAGGTGATCCGCGGGTGGATGCGGACGACGTCGCCGCCGAAGGTGACCACGACAGACTTGAAGCTCGCGTCGCGGCCGATCAGCGTGTTGTGCTGCGAGCAGTGGACGGCGGTGTCGTCCCAGTCCTGCACGGAGACGACGGTGAGCTTGGCGCCGTCGCCGACCAGGAAGTCGACGTTGGCGGCGCGCACGGCGTCACCGGTGTGGTCGATGACGATGACGGCCTCGGCGAAGGCCTGCACGTCGAAGACGGTGTGCCCGAAGGTGGTGCCGCCCTCGCCGTGCAGCGAGAGGCGCACCGGCTCGGTCAGGACGGCCTCCTTGGGCACGGTGACGACCGTGGCCTTGGCGAAGGACGAGAACGCCTGGGCGGCGACCCGGTCCACCGGGGTGCCGGCCTTGCCGATGCGCGCGTCGTCGCGGTCCACCGACTCGATGGTGACGCCCTCGGGCGCGTCGATCTGGGCCTTGATGGCGCCGTCGGCGACCGCGGTGCCGTCGTGGAGACCACGCAGGCGGGCCAGCGGAGTGAAGCGCCACTCCTCCTCGCGGCCGTGGGGCACGGGGAAGTCCGCCACGTCGAAGGACGGGGGGGCACTCATCCGGGTGGCGACGGTGGACTCGGCGGCCACCGCGATCGCGCCGGCGGTGGTCGAACCCGCCGGAATGTTCTGAGCCTCAGCCATGGCTGTCTTCGTGCTCGCTCTCTTTAAAACACACGTCTACGTCAAGGAATGTCTGCGGGACTCGGGCGGTCGGGACTAACCGACCGAACCCTCCATCTGCAGCTCGATCAGCCGGTTCAGCTCCAGGGCGTACTCCATGGGCAGCTCGCGCGCGATGGGCTCGACGAAGCCGCGCACGATCATGGCCATCGCCTCGAACTCCGTCATGCCGCGGCTCATCAGGTAGAAGAGCTGGTCGTCGGAGACCTTGGAGACGGTGGCCTCGTGGCCCATGGAGACGTCGTCCTCGCGGACGTCCACGTAGGGGTACGTGTCCGACCGGGAGATGGTGTCGACGAGGAGCGCGTCGCACAGCACGTTGGACTTCGAGCCGTGGGCACCCTCGCCGATCTCGACCAGGCCGCGGTACGAGGTGCGGCCGCCGCCTCGCGCCACCGACTTGGAGACGATGTTCGAGGAGGTGTTCGGCGCCATGTGGACCATCTTGGAGCCGGCGTCCTGGTGCTGGCCCTCGCCCGCGAAGGCGATGGACAGCGTCTCGCCCTTGGCGTGCTCGCCCATCAGGTAGACGGCCGGGTACTTCATGGTGACCTTGGAACCGATGTTGCCGTCGACCCACTCCATGGTCGCGCCCTCGTACGCCACGGCGCGCTTGGTGACCAGGTTGTAGACGTTGTTCGACCAGTTCTGGATCGTCGTGTAGCGGCAGCGGCCGCCCTTCTTGACGATGATCTCGACGACGGCGCTGTGCAGCGAGTCCGAGGAGTAGATCGGGGCGGTGCAGCCCTCGACGTAGTGGACGTAGGCGTCCTCGTCGACGATGATCAGCGTCCGCTCGAACTGGCCCATGTTCTCCGTGTTGATGCGGAAGTAGGCCTGGAGCGGGATGTCGACCTTGACGCCCTTGGGGACGTAGATGAACGACCCGCCGGACCACACTGCGGTGTTCAGCGAGGCGAACTTGTTGTCGCCGACCGGGATGACCGTGCCGAAGTACTCCTGGAAGAGCTCCGGGTGCTCCTTCAGCGCGGTGTCCGTGTCGAGGAAGATGACGCCCTGCTCCTCCAGGTCCTCACGGATCTGGTGGTAGACGACCTCGGACTCGTACTGGGCGGCGACACCGGCGACGAGGCGCTGCTTCTCCGCCTCCGGGATGCCGAGCTTGTCGTACGTGTTCTTGATGTCCTCGGGCAGGTCCTCCCAGGAAGCGGCCTGCTTCTCGGTGGAGCGCACGAAGTACTTGATGTTGTCGAAGTCGATGCCCGAGAGGTCGGAGCCCCAGTTCGGCATGGGCTTCTTGTCGAAGAGCTTGAGACCCTTGAGGCGGAGGTTCAGCATCCACTCGGGCTCGGACTTCTTCGCCGAGATGTCGCGGACGACCTCTTCGGACAGACCCCGCTTGGCAGCGGCACCGGCCGCGTCGGAGTCGGCCCAGCCGTATTCGTAGGTGCCCAGGCCATCGAGCTCAGGGTGAGCAGTCTCCGTGGTCATGCGGGGTTCCTCCCGGCCGTACTTGCAGATACTGACGTGTCGGTCTGTGTGGTGCCCGCGCTGCGCGGAATGAACGTCGTGCACACTCCGTCGCCGTGGGCGATCGTGGCGAGGCGCTGCACGTGCGTTCCCAGCAGGCGTGAGAAGACCTCGGTCTCCGCCTCGCATAGCTGCGGGAACTGCTCGGCCACGTGGGCGACCGGGCAGTGGTGCTGGCAGAGCTGTTCACCGCTGTGCGGACCGGGAGCGCTCTTCGCCGTAGCAGCGTACCCGTCCGCGGTCAACGCCTTGGCCAGGGCCTCCGCGCGGTCCCCGGGGGCGGCCGCGTCGACGGCTTCCCGGTAGCTCCGCGCCTGCGTCTCCATCCGGGCCCGGGCGAAGGCGGCGACGGCCGCCTCGCCCTGTTCGCCGCCGCCGACCGACTGCGCGATCCAGCGCATGGCGTCGGCGGCGAGGGCGTCGTAGGACTGGTCGAAGGCGTCGCGGCCGCAGTCGGTGAGCGCGAAGACCTTGGCGGGCCGACCCCGGGTGCGCGCACCGTACACACGCTGCTCACGGGGTTCGACCACGTCGTCGGTGACGAGCGTGTCGAGGTGGCGGCGGACGGCGGCCTGGGTGAGGCCGAGGCGCTGCGCGAGGTCGGCGACGGTGGACGGACCGTGGTCCAGGATCGAGCGCGCCACTCGGTTGCGGGTTGACCGCTCCCCGGTGGCGAGCTCCCCCTGGGGGGTCTCGATCTGCCGTTCGCCGTATTTCACAACGCCATTGTTGCGTAATTAGTCGAGCCCCGACAAGCCGTGACGGAGGCCACTCCTGGTGGCATCCATCACTAAGGGTTACCTAATTTGTCGACGCAGAGTTATTTGGAGGGGGGCATTCCACGATCCCTCCGAGCCGCTCCGACGTACCGGTAAACAGCCCCCCACCAGCACACCTCCACCCATTGTCGTTCCCCGGCACCATGAACACCGAGTTCCGGAAAAGATCACGGAAAGCGGCTGGGCCACCCGGGACGGCCCGACGGAAAAGAGTCGTATTTCGCTACGCCGGGTCGGCGACGAGCCGCCTTTTACCCCTCGACCCCGGGGCCCGTGCCCCCTCCCGCGGCTCCGTAGACTCACCCCCCATGAGCAACGACCCCGCCGTGGAGATCCGCGGACTGGTGAAGCGGTACGGCCCCAAGACAGCGGTGGACGGCCTGGACCTCACCGTCCGTACGGCCTCCGTCACCGCGGTCCTCGGTCCCAACGGCGCGGGCAAGACGACCACGGTGGAGACCTGCGAGGGCTACCACCGCCCCGACGCCGGAACCGTCCGCGTCCTCGGCCTCGACCCCGTCGCCCAGGCCGAGGCACTGCGCCCGCGGATCGGCGTGATGCTCCAGTCCGGGGGCGTCTACTCCGGAGCCCGCGCGGTCGAGATGCTGCGCCACATGGCGAAGCTGTACGCCGACCCGCTCGACGTCGACACTCTGGTGGAACGCCTCGGACTCGGCGGCTGCGGCCGCACCGCCTACCGCCGGCTCTCCGGCGGCCAGCAGCAGCGCCTGGCCCTGGCCATGGCCGTCGTGGGCCGCCCCGAGCTGGTCTTCCTGGACGAGCCCACCGCCGGCCTGGACCCGCAGGCCCGCCGCGCGACCTGGGACCTCGTACGGGAGCTGCGCGCCGACGGGGTCACCGTCGTCCTCACCACCCACCACATGGACGAGGCCGAGCAGCTCTCGGACGAGGTCGCGATCGTCGACGCGGGCCGGGTCATCGCGCACGGCAGCCCCGAGCAGCTCTGCCGGGGCGGCGCCGAGAACACCCTGCGCTTCACCGGCCGCCCCTCCCTCGACCTCGCCTCGCTGCTCAAGGCGCTGCCCGACGGCACCCAGGCCGCCGAGCTCCTCCCGGGCACCTACCGGGTCACCGGCGACGTCCACCCGCAGCTGCTGGCCACCGTCGCCTCCTGGTGCGCGCAGCACGGCGTGATGCCGGACAGCCTCACGGTGGAGCGGCACACCCTCGAAGACGTGTTCCTGGAACTGACCGGTAAGGAGCTGCGCGCATGAGCGCCGGTACGTTCACCCCCAGCCCGGGGGCCGCGCCCGTCTCCCGCATGATCCTCGCGCAGACGGCTCTGGAGACCCGGATGCTGCTGCGCAACGGGGAGCAGCTGCTGCTGACCGTGATCATCCCGGCGCTGCTGCTGACCCTCTTCTCCGCCGTGGACATCATCGATACCGGCAGCGAGAAGTCCGTGGACTTCCTCGCCCCCGGCATCCTGGCGCTCGCCGTGATGTCCACCGCCTTCACCGGACAGGCCATCGCCACCGGCTTCGACCGCCGGTACGGGGTCCTCAAGCGGCTCGGGGCCTCCCCGCTGCCGCGCTGGGCCCTGATGGCCGCCAAGACCCTGTCGGTGCTGGTCACCGAGGTGCTCCAGATCGCCCTGCTGACGGTGATCGCCTTCGCCCTGGGCTGGTCCCCGCACGGGAACCCGCTGTCGGTGGCCGCGCTGATCCTGCTGGGCACCGCCGCCTTCTCCGGGCTGGGGCTGCTGATGGCGGGCACGCTCAAGGCCGAGATGACCCTGGCCGCCGCCAACCTGGTGTTCCTGCTGCTGCTGGTCGGCGGCGGGGTGATCGTGCCCCTGGAGAAGTTCCCGGAGGCGGCGCAGTCCGTCCTGGGGCTGCTGCCCATCGCGGCCCTCTCCGACGGTCTGCGCGAGGTGCTCCAGCACGGGGCCGCGCTCCCGTGGGGCGACGCGGCCGTGCTCGCCGGCTGGGCCGTACTCGGTCTGGGCGCCGCCGCGCGCCTCTTCCGCTGGGAATGAAACCCTTCCCCTCGCGCTGAGAATGCCGCGAGGATGGGCGCCTCCACACATGAGGCCGGGGGGCGGACATGGTGCAGCGGGAGGCCGTACTTCGGCTGGACGAGCAGTGGGCACAGGTGCGGTCGGGGGCGGCGCACGCGGAACCGGAGGAGCGCGAGCGGCTCCTGGACGAGCTGATCGGCGCCCTGCGCCCCCTCGCGGACGATCCCCGGTGCACCGCGCTGCTCGGGCTGCGCCTGGCCGACCGGGCCGCCCTGCGGTTCGCCGCGGGGGACCGCGCGGGCGCGCTGGCCACGATCGAGGAGGGGCTGCACAGCTCCGAGCGCGCGGCCCGGTACTCCCCCGAGTTCGCCCGCTGGTACGCCCGCGGGCTGATCAACCACGGGGTGTGGCTGGCCTGGCCGCTGAGCGACGGGGCCCGGCTGCCGAAGCACCCGCTGGGCCCGGCCGCCGGCGAGGGGCCGAGCGCCATGGAGCGGGCGGCCGGTGAGCGCGCCCGTGACCTGACCCGGAGCGCGGTGGAGGTGTGGGCGGGGCTGGACCAGCACGATCCGGTCAACCGGCGGGGCCTCGCCCAGGCCAAGGTGTTCCTCGGGGACCGCCTCGCCGAGCTGGGCCTCGCCGAGGACGCGGTGGCCTGGGCGGTGGACGCGGAGTCCGACTTCCGGCAGCTGCTGCTCGCGGATCCCGCCGCGGAGGAGTCGGAGGAGGCCGAGGAGGCCCTGGACCACATCGGCCGCCAGCTGGAACTGCGCCTGCGCTTCCTGGCCTTCGAGTCCCTGGTCGGCCTGCGCGCACGGAGGCTGATGCCCGAACGGCTGCTGCCGCAGGCCGTGGTGGCCGCCCGCATCCAGGGGGTGGAGGAATCCGAGGTCGCGGCCCGGCTGCGCCTCGACCCCGAACAGGTGCGGACGATGCTGGAGGTCACGCCCTGGCTCGCGGTGTGGCGCGTCGAGGTGCGCGGTCCTGACGGACTGTGGACCGTACTCGCCCATCCCTGGCACAGCGCCACAGAAGTAAGGAATCGGACGGCTGAGGACGTAGCGGGCGAACTGGTGCGCGGGTTCGTCGGCTCGGCGGACCATCCGGGCGACGGCGTCCCTTGGCGCATCCTGCTGTGGTGGCACGAGGAGGGCGAGCCCGCGGGAGCGAAGTACCGCCTGGTCGTCGGCCCCGACGCCGCCATGGGCACCCCCTCGTGAAACTTTGCACAAGGGGTCGCCTACGATATGGGGCGTGTTGAACCCCCTCGCCCACATCGCCAGCCGCTGGACCCCGTCACCCCGGATCGTCCAGCGGGCCGCACTCGCCGCGCTCGTCATGAGCGTGGTCATCGTCGTCACCGGCGGCGCGGTACGGCTGACCGGGTCCGGCCTCGGCTGCGACACCTGGCCCAAGTGCACCGACGACAGCCTGATCGTGACGCAGGAGCAGGGCTTCCACGGCGCCATCGAGTTCGGCAACCGCATGCTGACCTACGTGCTCAGCGCGGCCGTCGGCTGGGCGATCATCGCCGCCCGCTCGGCCAAGCCCTGGCGGCACTCCCTGACCACGCTCGGCTGGGTGCAGTTCTTCACCGTGATGGCGAACGCCGTACTGGGCGGCATCACCGTCCTGACCGGGCTCAACCCCTACAGCGTGGCCGGGCACTTCCTGCTCGCCACCGCGCTGATCACCGTGACGACGGTCACCTGGCAGCGCACCCGCGAGGGCGACGGCGCCCCCAGGCCGCGGGTGCCCGGCCCGGTGCGCAAGCTGTCGTGGGCGCTGCTCGCGACCACCCTCGTCCTGATCGCGGCGGGCACCGTCGTGACCGGCTCCGGTCCGCACGCCGGTGACAGCAGCGAGATCCGGCGCATGCCCTTCGACTGGGACGCCACCGTCCACGTGCACGCCGTCGCCGCCTGGCTGGTGTGCGCGCTCGCCGTCGCGATGTGGCTGGTCCTGCGCGTCGTGGACGCTCCGGCCGACACCCGGGCGCGCGCCCGCGACCTGCTGGTCGTCCTGCTCGCCCAGGGCGCCATCGGCTACGTGCAGTACGCCACCCAGGTCCCCGAGGCCCTGGTCGCCGCCCACATGCTGGGCTCCTGCCTGGTGTGGATCGCCGTGCTCCGGGTCGCGCTGAGCCTGCGCGAGCGGCCGGCCGAGCAGGCGGAGATCCCCGCCCAGGGCGACCCGCAGCTCTCCGCCGTCTGATCCCCCGGACCCGTCAGGGCCCCTCGGGGCCGTCCAGGCGGTAGACGCGGCGGGCGTTGCCCGCCGCGACCAGGCCGGCCACCCGGTCCGCGTCCCGCCAGGACCAGGACCCCTCGGCGACCCAGCCGCCCAGCACCCGGCCCAGCGCCTCCCGGAACACCAGGGCGCCCACCGCGTGCAGTTCGGGCAGTTGCCGGCCGCCGCTGGAGAACAGCACCTTCCCGAACGGCGCCAGCTCCAGCAGCTCCGCCAGGACCGCCGCGGCCCGCGCCCCGGTCTGCCCGAGGGCCGCGCCCGCATCGGCGTAGACGTGCGGGAAGGCGGCGGCGAGCTGCGCCGTGTGCCGGTGGTGGGGGTACCCGCCGATCAGCACCAGCCGCGCGCCCAGGCCCGCGGTGGCCCGTACGAACTCCGTCAGCGGGGCGGGATCGCCCGCGCCCGCGTGCAACTGGAGCGGCAGCCCGGACGACACCGCGCTCCACAGCAGGTGCCGCAGGAGTACGGGATCCCGTACGGCCCCGCCCACGGGCCGCCCGGCCAGCCACCGTCCGGCCGCCCCGCGCACCTCGCCGGGACCGGGCGGATCGGGTACGGAGGCCGGGGCGCCGGCGCCGTCGAAGGCGGTCGCGCAGGTGAAGGCCGCGGCCCCGGCGGCGGCGTGGTGGACGGCCTCGGCCAGATTGGCGAGGAAGGCGGACACCGTCCCGGAGGTGTCGGCGACCTGCTCGGCCAGTAACTCCAGGCGGACCGACTCGAAGGCCTCGGCGTCCCCGGCGAGCGCCAGCTCCTTGGGCCCGGTGAGGTCCCCGGCCACCCCGGTGTCGACCAGGTACGCGGCGACCCCGGACCCCCTGAGCAGCCGCCGGGCCGACTCGGCCGCGCCCAGCTCGCGCCGCCGCGCCAGATAGCGGGCGGGGGCGGCGTGCGGCTCCAGCCCCAGCAGCGGCGGGCACCAGCGGCGCACCGCGAAACCGGTCTGGGTGTCGAAGAAGGTGGTGCCCGCGGCGGGCGGGCCGGCCGAGCGGATCAGCTGGGCCTCGAAGGTGCCCAGGCCCAGCTCCGTACGGAGTACTCCGTGGCAGTACTGGTCCACCAGGGGCGGCGTTTCGATCATCCGGGCATCCCGTTGCGGACGTGAGGAAGGGGCTTCCACACGTCCTAACGGGTGAGCGGGGTGTGAGGTGTTGCTCGCGCTGTTGACCGATCGCCCGGACAGGGCCTAGTTCTCGTGTCCGCCGAGCTGGATGCCGGCCATCCGCGTCCACTCGTACGGGCCGGTGCGCACGCGTGCGGCGAACTCCCCGTCGAACTCCTCGTGGAGGGTCAGCCCGGCCTTCTCGGCGGCCAGCTGCGCCACCGCGAACGTCGGCGCCACCAGGTCGCCCCAGCCGCCGTCCGTTCCCACGAGCACGATCCGGGTGCCGGCCTGCCCGATGTGGGCGAGCTGGCCCTCGGCGCCCCCGTGCTTCTTGGCGAAGGCGCCGATCTGCCTGGCGAGCTTCGCCGCCGTACGGTCCTGCTTCTTGTCCGCGGCGCCTGCGGCGGCTGCGGTGTCTGCGGTGTCTCCCATGGAGGGCATGCTACCGGCGAGTAATCAGCGGAGGAAGGGATCCACGGCCACCGCCACGAACAGCAGCGACACGTAGGTGATCGACCAGTGGAACAGGCGCATCTCCTTGAGCTTCGCGCCCGTCACGCCCGCCTTGGCCCGCGCGTGCAGCGCGTGCGCCTCCCACAGCCACCAGCCGCCGGAGACCAGCGCGACCGAGGTGTAGAACCAGCCGGTGTACCCCATCGGGGTCAGCAGCAGCGAGACCGCCACCATCACCCAGCTGTAGACGACGATCTGGCTCGCCACGGCCTTGTTGCCCGCCACGACGGGGAGCATCGGCACGCCGGCGCGCGCGTAGTCGTCCTTCACCTTCATCGACAGCGGCCAGTAGTGCGGCGGCGTCCAGAAGAAGATGACGAGGAAGAGGACGACCGCGGCCCAGGAGACCTCGTTCTTGACGGCCGACCAGCCGATGAGCACCGGCATGCAGCCCGCGATGCCGCCCCAGACGATGTTCTGGGCGGTGCGCCGCTTCAGCAGCATCGTGTAGACGACGACGTAGAAGAGGAGCGCGCCGAGCGACAGCGCCGCCGACAGCCAGTTGACCAGGAAACCGAAGAACAGGGTGGAGACCACCGCGAGGGTGAGACCGAAGGCCAGGCACTCCCGCGGGCTGACCATGCCGGTCACCAGCGGGCGCTGCGAGGTCCGGTCCATCAGCGCGTCGATGTCGCGGTCGATGTACATGTTCAGCGCGTTGGCGCCGCCCGCGGACAAGTAGCCGCCGAAGCAGGTCACGAGGACCAGCCACAGGGACGGCACGCCCTGCTCGGCGAGGAACATCACCGGCACTGTGGTGATCAGCAGAAGTTCGATGATCCGCGGCTTGGTCAATGCCACGAAAGCCATGACGCGGGCCCCGAACGGCCGGTGACCGGGGCTCGTCCCGAGCACCGCCGCTGGACGGGATTCGACGGCCGTCACGCACACCCCTGAGAGAGAATCCAGCAAGCTACGACTCGGGCCACCACGAACATGAAGGCCCGGTTAAGGCTTGCGCGTACCACGCCACTGTAGACGTTGCACTTACGTCGCCCCGCGCCGGGGTCGCCTCGTGTTGGGCCGATCGGACCGTGCATACCTACGGGGGACGACGCGGTCCCGGCCCCCGCGAGCGGGTGAACACCGGTCGGCGGCGCGGTGACGGACTGCGTGCACTCGAATAGCTGCACGCCGTCGCGGGGGTAGGCTCGGAATCGCGCCGGTGCACCGTTCGTCACCGGGATTCATACATGTGGAGAGGAGCCCTGACCCACGGTGAGCACCAAGCCGACCACCACAGAGCTCGAGTGGACCGAACTGGACCAGCGGGCCGTCGACACCGCCCGCATCCTGGCCGCTGACGCGGTCCAGAAGGTCGGAAACGGCCACCCCGGTACGGCGATGAGCCTGGCCCCCGCCGCGTACACCCTCTTCCAGAAGGTGATGCGGCACGACCCGGCGGACCCCGAGTGGGTGGGCCGCGACCGTTTCGTGCTCTCCGCGGGGCACTCGTCCCTGACGCTCTACACCCAGCTGTACCTCGGCGGGTTCGGGCTCGAACTGGACGACCTCAAGGCGTTCCGCACGTGGGGTTCCAAGACCCCCGGTCACCCGGAGTACGGCCACACGGCCGGCGTGGAGACCACGACCGGCCCCCTCGGCCAGGGCGTCGCCAACGCGGTGGGCATGGCCATGGCCGCCCGCTACGAGCGCGGTCTGTTCGACCCGGAGGCCGCCCCGGGCACCTCCCCGTTCGACCACATGATCTACGCGATCGCGGGCGACGGCTGCCTCCAGGAGGGCATCTCCCACGAGGCGTCCGCGCTGGCCGGCCACCAGGAGCTCGGCAACCTCGTCCTGCTGTGGGACGACAACCACATCTCCATCGAGGGTGACACGGAGACGGCCGTCTCCGAGGACACCATCAAGCGCTACGAGGCCTACGGCTGGCACGTCCAGCGCGTCGCCCCGCAGGCCAACGGCGACCTCGACCCGAAGGCGCTGTTCGCCGCCTTCCAGGCCGCCAAGGCCGAGACCGGGCGCCCCTCCTTCATCGCGGCCCGCTCGATCATCGCCTGGCCCGCCCCGCACGCCCAGAACACCGAGGCCGCGCACGGCTCGGCGCTCGGCGACGACGAGGTCGCGGCCACCAAGCGCGTCCTCGGTTTCGACCCGGCGCAGACCTTCGAGGTCGCCGACGAGGTCATCGCGCACACCCGCAAGGCCCTGGACCGCGGCCGCGAGGCCAAGGCCGCCTGGGAGAAGGACTTCTCCGCCTGGCGCACGGCCAACCCGGAGCGCGCCGCCTCGTTCGACCGCATCAACGCCAACGAGCTGCCCGCGGGCTGGGAGGACGAGCTCCCCGCCTTCGAGGCCGGCAAGTCCGTCGCCACCCGCGCCGCCTCCGGCAAGGTGCTCCAGGCCCTCGGCGCGGTCATCCCGGAGCTGTGGGGCGGCTCGGCCGACCTGGCCGGCTCCAACAACACCACCATCGACAAGAACTCCTCGTTCCTGCCGAAGGACAACCCGCTGCCGGAGGCCGACCCGTACGGCCGCACCATCCACTTCGGCATCCGCGAGCACGCCATGGCCGCGTCCATGAACGGCATCGCCCTGCACGGCCACACCCGTATCTACGGTGGCACCTTCCTGGTGTTCTCCGACTACATGCGCAACGCCGTGCGCCTGTCGTCGCTGATGCACCTGCCGGTGACCTACGTGTGGACGCACGACTCCATCGGTCTCGGTGAGGACGGCCCGACGCACCAGCCGGTCGAGCACCTCGCCTCGCTGCGCGCCATCCCGGGCCTGAACGTCGTCCGCCCGGCCGACGCCAACGAGACCGCGATCGCCTGGCGCGAGATCCTCAAGCGCCACACCAAGGTCTTCGGCAAGGGCGCCCCGCACGGTCTGGCGCTCACCCGCCAGGGCGTGCCGACCTACGAGCGCAACGAGGACGCCGCCAAGGGCGGGTACGTGCTCTTCGAGGCCGAGGGCGGTCCGGCCCAGGTCGTGCTCATCGGCACCGGCTCCGAGGTCCACCTCGCCGTCGAGGCCCGCGAGCAGCTCCAGGCCGAGGGCATCCCGACCCGGGTCGTCTCCATGCCGTCCGTCGAGTGGTTCGAGGAGCAGCCGCAGGAGTACAAGGACAGCGTCCTGCCCTCCTCGGTGAAGGCCCGCGTCGCGGTCGAGGCCGGCATCGGCCTGACCTGGCACCGCTACGTCGGCGACGCCGGCCGCATCGTGTCGCTGGAGCACTTCGGCGCCTCCGCCGACGCGAAGGTGCTGTTCCGCGAGTTCGGCTTCACCGCCGAGGCCGTGACCGCCGCCGCCAAGGACTCCCTCGCCGCCGCCGCGCGCTGACGCCGGTCCAGAACCAAGTAGGAGATGTAATCCCATGACAGACGCACTCAAGCGCCTCTCCGACGAAGGCGTGGCGATCTGGCTGGACGACCTGTCCCGCAAGCGCATCACGTCCGGCAACCTGGCCGAGCTCATCGACCAGTCGCACGTGGTCGGTGTCACCACCAACCCGGCGATCTTCCAGAAGGCGATCAGCGGCGGCGAGGGCTACGAGCAGCAGCTCACCGACCTCGCGACCCGCAAGGTCACCGTGGAGGAGGCCCTGCGCATGATCACCACGGCGGACGTCCGCGACGCCGCCGACATCCTGCGCCCGGTCTACGACCGCACCGACGGCCAGGACGGCCGCGTGTCGATCGAGGTCGACCCGCGCCTGGCCCACAACACCCCGGCGACCATCGCCGAGGCCAAGCAGCTGGCCTGGCTGGTGGACCGCCCGAACACGCTCATCAAGATCCCGGCGACCAAGGCCGGCCTGCCGGCGATCACCGAGGTCATCGGCAAGGGCATCAGCGTCAACGTCACGCTGATCTTCTCGCTGGAGCGCTACCGCGAGGTCATGGACGCGTACCTGGCGGGTCTGGAGAAGGCCAAGGCCGCCGGCCTGGACCTGTCCCTGATCCACTCGGTCGCCTCCTTCTTCGTGTCCCGCGTGGACAGCGAGATCGACAAGCGCCTGGACGCGGTCGGCACCGACGAGGCGAAGGCCCTCAAGGGCAAGGCGGCGCTCGCCAACGCCCGTCTGGCCTACGAGGCCTACGAGGAGGTCTTCTCCTCGGACCGCTGGACCGCCCTGGAGCGCGTCGGAGCCAACAAGCAGCGTCCGCTGTGGGCCTCGACGGGCGTCAAGGACCCGGCGTACAAGGACACCCTGTACGTGGACGACCTGGTCGCCCCGAACACGGTGAACACCATGCCGGAGGCCACCCTGGAGGCCACCGCCGACCACGGCCGGATCACGGGTGACACCGTGCGCGGCACCTACGAGCAGGCCCGTGCCGAGCTCGATGCGGTCGCGAAGCTGGGTATTTCGTACGACGATGTGGTGCAGCTGCTCGAGGACGAGGGCGTCGAGAAGTTCGAGGCGTCCTGGAACGACCTGCTGAAGTCGACCGAGGCGGAGCTTGAGCGCCTTGCCCCCACGGAGGCCTGAACACCTTGTCTGTGAACGGAGCGAACCCGCTTCGTGACGCACAGGACCGGCGGCTCCCGCGCATCGCGGGGCCGTCCGGCCTGGTCATTTTCGGCGTTACGGGTGACCTGTCGCGCAAGAAGCTGATGCCTGCCATCTACGACCTGGCCAATCGCGGCCTGCTGCCGCCGGGCTTCTCGCTGATCGGGTTCGCCCGCCGCGAGTGGGAGCACGAGGACTTCGCCCAGGAGGTGTACGAGGCCGTCAAGCAGCACTCGCGCACCCCCTTCCGGGAGGAGGTCTGGCAGCAGCTGGTGCAGGGCTGCCGGTTCGTGCAGGGCGATTTCGACGACGACGCGGCCTTCGAGACCCTGAAGGCGACGATCGACGACCTGGACAAGGCGCAGGGAACGGGCGGCAACTTCGCCTTCTACCTGTCGGTCCCGCCGAAGTTCTTCCCCAAGGTGGTCCAGCAGCTCAAGAACCACGGGCTGGCGCAGAAGGAGGGCTCCTGGCGGCGTGCCGTCATCGAGAAGCCCTTCGGCCACGACCTGAAGAGCGCCGAGGAGCTCAACAAGGTCGTTCACGAGGTCTTCCCCCGTGACGAGGTCTTCCGGATCGACCACTACCTCGGCAAGGAGACCGTCCAGAACATCCTGGCGCTCCGCTTCGCCAACACCATGTTCGAGCCGATCTGGAACCGGTCGTACGTCGACCACGTGCAGATCACCATGGCCGAGGACATCGGCATCGGCGGCCGGGCCGGCTACTACGACGGCATCGGCGCGGCCCGTGACGTCATCCAGAACCACCTGCTCCAGCTGCTCGCGCTCACCGCGATGGAGGAGCCCGGCTCCTTCCACCCCAAGGCGCTCGTGGCGGAGAAGCTCAAGGTCCTCACGGCCGTCGAGCTCCCGGAGGACCTGGGCAAGCACACCGTGCGCGGCCAGTACTCGGGCGCGTGGCAGGGCGGCGAGAAGGTCGTCGGGTACCTCGAAGAGGACGGCATCGACCCCAAGTCGAAGACCGACACCTACGCGGCCGTCCGCCTGGAGATCAACAACCGCCGCTGGGCGGGCGTCCCGTTCTACCTGCGGACGGGCAAGCGCCTGGGCCGCCGGGTGACCGAGATCGCCGTGGTCTTCAAGCGTGCCCCGTACCTGCCGTTCGAGTCGGGCGCGACCGAGGAGCTGGGGCAGAACGCCCTGGTCATCCGGGTCCAGCCGGACGAGGGCGTGACGGTCCGCTTCGGTTCCAAGGTTCCGGGCACCTCCATGGAGGTCCGGGACGTCACGATGGACTTCGCCTACGGCGAGTCCTTCACGGAGTCGAGCCCCGAGGCGTACGAGCGGCTCATCCTCGACGTGCTCCTCGGCGACGCGAACCTCTTCCCGCGTCACCAGGAGGTCGAGCTGTCCTGGAACATCCTCGACCCGATCGAGGAGTACTGGGACAAGCACGGCAAGCCCGCGCAGTACCCGGCGGGCACCTGGGGTCCGGTCGAGGCGGACGAGATGCTCGCACGAGACGGACGGAGCTGGCGCCGGCCATGAAGATCGACCTCACGGAGACCAACTCCAGCAAGATCAATGCCGCGATGGTGCAGGCACGCCGGGACATCGGCACGCCGGCCATCGGCATGGTCCTCACGCTGGTGATCGTGACCGACGAGGAGAACGCGTACGACGCGCTCAAGTCGGCGAACGACGCGTCCCACGAACACCCCTCGCGGATCGTCGTCGTCATCAAGCGGGCCAGCCGCTCGCCGCGCAGCCGCCGCGACGCCCGGCTCGACGCGGAGGTCCGCGTCGGGGCGGACTCCGGCAGCGGTGAGACGGTCGTGCTCCGCCTTCACGGCGAACTGGTCGACCACGCCCAGTCGGTGGTTCTCCCGCTGCTCCTGCCGGACGCCCCGGTGGTCGTCTGGTGGCCGGACGGTGCGCCCCAGGACCTGGCGGGCGATCCGCTGGGAACGCTGGGCCAGCGCCGGATCTCGGACACGTACTCCTGCGAGGACCCGATCCGGGAGCTCAGCGCCCGGGGGGCGTCGTACGCGCCGGGGGACACGGACCTGTCGTGGACCCGCATCACCCCGTGGCGCTCCATGCTGGCCGCCGCACTGGACCAGCAGACCCTCTCGGTCGCCTCGGCGACCGTCGAGGGCGAGGACGAGAACCCGAGCTGCGAGCTGCTGGCCATGTGGCTGGCGGACCGGCTCGACGTCCCGGTCACGCGCACGCTGTCCTCGGGCCCCGGCCTGACGGCGGTACGCCTGTCGACCAAGGACGGCGACATCGTCCTGGACCGCGCGGACGGGTCACTGGCCACGTTGTGCATGCCGGGGCAGCCCGACCGTGCGGTGGCGCTCAAGCGCCGCGACACGGCCGAGCTCCTGGCGGAGGAGCTGCGCCGGCTGGACCCGGACAACACGTACGAGTCCGCGCTGAAGTTCGGCGTGGCGAAGCTGCAGCCGTCGGCTCCGCCGGCTCCGGCCAAGCCCGAAGCCCCCGCCAAGGCGGAGGCCGAGCCGAAGCCTGCGGCGAAGCCGGCGGCCAAGCCTTCGAAGAAGGCTGCCAAGTAACAAGGCCCTGCGGGGCTTTCCCCACCCCGCCCCAGCCCCGGGAAACGGTGAAAGGGCGGGGTGGGGAACGGCTCCGCGCAGCGGCACGCCCACCGCACTACCAAAGAAGGCGGCAGCACATGGGTATGACGACTCCCCAGGTCGTCGTCCACCGGGACAAGGAACTGATGGCCCAGGCCACCGCGGCCCGGCTCATCACGAAGATCGTGGACGCGCAGGCGGCCCGCGGTACGGCGTCCGTGGTCCTCACCGGCGGACGCAACGGCAACGGCCTCCTCGCCGCACTGGCCGCCGCCCCCGCCCGCGACGCCGTCGACTGGGCGCGCCTGGACCTCTGGTGGGGCGACGAGCGGTACGTCCCGGCCGACGACCCCGAGCGCAATCACACGCAGGCCCGCGAGGCCCTCCTGGACTCGGTCCCGGTGGACCCCGCCCGCGTGCACGTGATGCCCGCCTCGGACGGCCCGTACGGGGCGGACGTCGACGCGGCCGCGGCCTCCTACGCGGCCGAGCTGGCGAAGGCGGCCGGCCCCGAGGACCACGGTCCGGTGCCCCGCTTCGACGTGCTGATGCTGGGCGTGGGCCCGGACACGCACGTGGCCTCGCTCTTCCCGGAGCACCCGGCGGCCCGCGAGAGCGAGCGGACGGTGGTCGGCGTCCACGGCGCCCCGAAGCCCCCGCCCACCCGCATCTCGCTGACGCTCCCGGCGATCCGGGCGGCCCGTGAGGTCTGGCTGCTGGCGGCCGGCGAGGACAAGGCCGGCGCGGTCTCCATCGCGCTCGGCGGGGCCGGCGGGGCGCAGGCTCCGGCGGCGGAGGCGTACGGCCGCTCCCGCACCCTGTGGCTCCTGGACCGCGCGGCGGCGGCGAAGCTCCCGACCGGGATGTATCCCCCGGCCTCTTCCTGACCCCCGTACAACGCGAAGGGCCCGCTCTCCCGAGGAGAGCGGGCCCTTCGGCCGTCCGGCGGCCCTCCGGCCGTCAGCTGCGGCCGCGCAGCTTCCGGTACGTGGCCACCAGGGCCTTCGTCGAGGCGTCGAGGCCGTCGACGTCCACGCCCTCGGTCAGGGCGGGCTCGACGCGCTTGGCGAGGACCTTGCCGAGCTCGACGCCCCACTGGTCGAAGGAGTCGATGTTCCACACCGCGCCCTGCACGAACACCTTGTGCTCGTACAGCGCGATCAGCTGGCCCAGCACCCCGGGGGTGAGCTCGGTCGCCAGGATGGTGGTCGTCGGGTGGTTCCCGTGGAAGGTCTTGTGCGGGACCAGCGACTCCGGCGCACCCTCGGCGCGCACCTCGTCCGCCGTCTTGCCGAAGGCCAGGGCCTGGGTCTGCGCGAAGAAGTTGGCCATCAGCAGGTCGTGCTGGGCCGCCGGGGCCGCCTCCAGCTCGGCCACCGGCTTCGCGAAGCCGATGAAGTCCGCGGGGATCACCTTCGTGCCCTGGTGGATCAGCTGGTAGTAGGCGTGCTGCCCGTTGGTGCCGGGCGTGCCCCAGACCACCGGGCCCGTCTGCCACTCCACCGGATTGCCGTCGCGGTCCACGGACTTGCCGTTGGACTCCATGTCGAGCTGCTGCAAGTACGCGGTGAAGCGCGAGAGGTAGTGGCTGTACGGGAGCACGGCGTGCGACTGCGCGTCGAAGAAGGCGCCGTACCAGATGCCCAACAGGCCCATCAGGAGCGGGGCGTTCTCCTCCGGCGCTGCCGTGCGGAAGTGCTGGTCCATCAGGTGGAAGCCGGCCAGCAGGTCGCGGAAGGCGCCCGGACCGATCGCGATCATCAGGGAGAGGCCGATGGCCGAGTCGAAGGAGTAGCGGCCGCCGACCCAGTCCCAGAACCCGAACATGTTGGCCGGATCGATGCCGAAGGCGGTGACCTTCTCGGCGTTGGTCGACAGCGCCACGAAGTGCCGTGCCACGGCCGCCTGGTCGCCGCCGAGGCCGGCCAGCAGCCAGCCGCGCGCCGAGGTGGCGTTGGTGATGGTCTCGATGGTGGTGAAGGTCTTGGAGGCGATGATGAACAGCGTCTCGGCCGGGTCGAGGTCCCGCACGGCCTCGTGCAGGTCGGCGCCGTCGACGTTGGACACGAAGCGCACGGTCAGAGCGCGGTCGGCGAAGGCGCGCAGGGCCTCGTAGGCCATGGCCGGACCGAGGTCGGAGCCGCCGATGCCGATGTTGACGACGTTCCTGATGCGCTTGCCGGTGGAGCCGGTCCACTCCCCCGACCTGACCTGGTCGGCGAAGGCCGCCATCTTGTCCAGGACGGCGTGCACGCCGGGGACCACGTCCTCGCCGTCCACCTCGACGACGACGTCCCTGGGCGCGCGCAGGGCGGTGTGCAGGACCGCCCGGTCCTCGGTCGTGTTGATCTTCTCGCCGCGGAACATGGCCTCGCGCAGCTCGGCCACGCCGGTGGCGGCGGCCAGTTCCCGCAGGAGCGCGAGCGTCTCGTCGGTCACGAGGTGCTTCGAGTAGTCGATGTGCAGGTCCCCGACCCGCAGGGTGTAGTCGGCGCCGCGGCCGGGATTCTCCTCGAACAGCTCCCGCAGATGCGTCTGCCCGAATTCCTCCCGGTGCTTGCCGAGTGCCAGCCACTCCGGCGTCCGGTTGAGCTTCGTCCTGCTGTCTGCGTTCATCTCGGACATCAACCCGTTTCTTCCGTCCTGTCGTGCCCCGCCGGCTCCAACCTAAGGGATCAGAAGCGGCGCAACGCACACAAAGAGGCCCGGCTCCGCAGGAGATGATTCCTGCGGGGCCGGGCCTCGTGTCACACATGGGGGGCGGCGTCAGATCTCGCCGCGGAGTTTGGCGAGCGCCTCGGCGAGGATCGCCTCGCCGTCGGCGTCGGAGCGCCGTTCCCGTACGTACGCCAGGTGCGTCTTGTACGGTTCGGTGCGCGGCGGCGCGGGCGGGTTGTCCCGGTCCTGGCCGGCCGGGAACCCGCAGCGCGGGCAGTCCCAGGTGTCCGGCACCTGCGCGTCGCTGGCGAAGCTCGGCTGCGTCTCGTGCCCGTTAGAGCACCAGAAGGAGATGCGCAGGCGGGGCGCGGACTCGCCGCGTTCTGCCTCACCCATCGGCCCCGCTCCGACCCGGCTACCACGGATCGCGTTGCCACTTGCCACGGTCGTAACTCCCTGCGTGATGGTGCCGCGGAGTGTGAGTGGAATTTCCGCCGCGGAGCGCCCAAGTCTACGTAAGGCCCAACGCACGTCCAGTGAGCGGAGTTACTGATTCCGCGCTGAACGCCGGACCTCATGATAGGCCGGGCACCACCGACAGGACTGCCGGAATGGCCAGAACGGTCAGCTGCTCGACTTCATCAGCAGACCGAGCGCGACGATGCACGCGAACCACAGCAGACCCACGACGACGGTGATGCGGTCCAGGTTGCGCTCCGCGACGGAGGAACCGCCGACCGACGACTGCATTCCGCCGCCGAACATGTCGGAGAGGCCGCCGCCCTTGCCCTTGTGCATCAGCACGAGCAGCATCAGCAGGGCGCTGAAGACGATCAGGGCGATCGAGAACCCCATAATCACGGCTGATTCCTACTTTCTGGCTTTTTCAGGCTTTCCGGCTTTGCGGGATGTGCGCGGGGGCCAGTGGCTGATGGTTCAGCCCCTGGCCCCCGCAAGGGTACGACGGATCCGCCCTACCGCATACTCACTGGTCGCGGAAGCGGACGATCTTGACGAACTCCTCCGCGTCCAGCGCCGCGCCGCCGATCAGGGCGCCGTCGACGTCGGGCTGCGCCATGATCGCCGCGATGTTCCCGGACTTCACCGAGCCGCCGTACTGGATGCGGACCTTGTCGGCCAGCTCCTGCGAGTACAGCTCCGCGAGGCGGGTGCGGATCGCCCCGCAGACCTCCTGGGCGTCGTCGGGGGTGGCGACCTCGCCGGTGCCGATGGCCCAGACGGGCTCGTAGGCGATCACGATGGACTCGACCTGCTCGGCCGGGACGTCCTTGAGGCCGCCGTCGAGCTGGCTCAGCGTGTACGGGACCTGCTGTCCGGCCTTGCGGACGTCCAGGCCCTCGCCGACGCACAGGATCGGGGTGATCCCGTGCCGGTAGGCGGCCTTGACCTTGGCGTTGCAGATCTCGTCGGACTCGTCGTGGTACTGGCGGCGCTCGCTGTGGCCGACGGCCACGTACGTGCACTTCAGCTTCGCCAGCATGGAGCCGGAGATCTCGCCGGTGTAGGCGCCGGAGTCCTGCGCGGACAGGTCCTGGGCCCCGTACTTGATCTTCAGCTTGTCGCCGTCGACCAGGGTCTGGACCGAGCGCAGGTCGACGAAGGGCGGCAGGACCGCGACCTCGACGGCGTCGTAGTCCTTGTCGGTGAGCGCGAAGGCGAGCTTCTGGACGTGGGCGATGGCCTCGAGGTGGTTGAGGTTCATCTTCCAGTTGCCCGCCATCAGCGGGGTACGGCCGTTTACAGCGTCAGACATAAGGGGTCAGCCCTCCAGGGCGGCGAGGCCGGGGAGCGTCTTGCCCTCGAGGTATTCGAGGGAGGCGCCGCCACCGGTCGAGATGTGGCCGAAAGCATTCTCGTCGAAGCCGAGGATGCGGACCGCGGCGGCGCTGTCTCCGCCGCCGACGACGGTGAAGGCACTGCTGTCGAGCAGGGCCTGGGCGATGGCCGTGGTGCCGCCGGCGTAGTCGGGGTGCTCGAACACGCCGACCGGGCCGTTCCAGAAGACGGTCTTGGCATCGGCGATCTTCGACGCGTACAGCTCGCGCGTCCTGGGGCCGATGTCCAGGCCCTCCTTGTCCTTCGGGATCGCGTCGGCGTCCACGATCTCGAAGTCGGCCGGGGTCTTGCCCTTCAGGTCCGGGAAGTCCGCGGAGACGAGCACGTCGACGGGGAGGACCAGCTCGACGCCGGTGTCCTCGGCGCGCTGCATGTACTCCTTGACGACGTCCACCTGGTCCTTCTGGAGCAGGGAGATGCCGACCTCGTAGCCCTTGGCGTACAGGAAGGTGTAGGCCATGCCGCCGCCGATGAGGATGCGGTCGGCCTTGCGGAGCAGCTCGTCGATCACGGCCAGCTTGTCGGAGACCTTGGCGCCGCCGAGGACCACGACGTACGGGCGCTCGACCTCGGCGGTGAGCTTCTTGAGGACGCCGACCTCAGTGGCGATGAGGTAGCCGGCCGCGTGCGGGAGGCGCGCGGGCAGGTCGAAGACCGAGGCGTGCTTGCGGTGGACGGCGCCGAAGCCGTCGCCGACGTAGACGTCGGCGAGCTGGGCGAGCTCGTCCGCGAAGGCGCCGCGCTCGGCGTCGTCCTTCGAGGTCTCGCCGGCGTTGAAGCGCAGGTTCTCGATGACGGCCACCCGGCCGTCGGCGAGGGCCGCGACGGTCTCCTTGGCGGAGGCCCCGACGGTGTCGGTGGCGAAGGCGACGTCCGTGCCGAGCAGTTCGCCGAGGCGGGTGGCGGCGGGGGCGAGCGAGAAGGCCGGCTCCACGCCGGTGCCCTTCGGACGGCCCAGGTGCGAGGCCACGATGACGCGGGCGCCGGCGGCGGCGAGCTTCGCGATCGTGGGCTGGACGGCGCGGATGCGGCCGTCGTCGGTGATGGTGCCTTCGGCCAGCGGGACGTTCAGGTCCGCGCGGACGAAGACCCGCTTGCCCTTGACGCCCTCGGCGAGGAGTTCATCGATCGTCTTCATGTGTACCTACTCCTTTGTGCCCTTCACTCGAAGGGCGAGGAAGGGAGAACGAGGCAAGCAACAGGGCCCGTGCGGCGCTTCGTCGCGCTGCTCGGACCCTGTGCTCACATCGTGGTGCCTTGCCTATGTGCTTAGAGCTGACCGCCGACGAAGACGGTGAGGTCGACGAGACGGTTGGAGTAGCCCCACTCGTTGTCGTACCAGCCGACGACCTTAACCTGCGTGCCTTCCTGGACCATGGTCAGGGAGGAGTCGAAGGTGCAGGACGCGGGCCAGTTCACGATGTCGGAGGAGACGATCGCGTCCTCGGTGTAGTCGAGGATGCCCTTCAGCTGCCCCTCGGCGGCCTTCTGGAAGGCCGCGTTGATCTCTTCCACGGTGGTCTCGCGGGAGAGCTCCAGGACCAGGTCGGTGACCGAACCGGTCGGAACCGGGACGCGCATGGCGATGCCGTCCAGCTTGCCCTTGAGCTGCGGCAGGACCAGGGCGGTGGCCTTGGCGGCGCCGGTGGAGGTCGGGATGATGTTCTCGGCGGCGGCGCGGGCGCGACGCAGGTCCGAGTGCGGGAAGTCCAGGATGCGCTGGTCGTTCGTGTACGCGTGGACCGTCGTCATCATGCCCTTGACGATGCCGAAGTTCTCGTCGAGGACCTTGGCCATCGGCGCCACACAGTTGGTGGTGCAGGAGGCGTTGGAGATGACGTGGTGGTTGGCCGCGTCGTACTTGTCCTGGTTCACGCCCATGACGATGGTGATGTCCTCGTCCTTGGCCGGAGCCGAGATGAGGACCTTCTTCGCGCCGGCCGCGATGTGCTTGGCGGCGTCGGCCTTCTTGGTGAAGATGCCGGTCGACTCGATGACGATGTCGGCGCCCAGTTCACCCCAGGGGAGGTTCGCGGGGTCGCGCTCGGCGAAGGTCTTGAAGGTCTGGCCACCGACGGTGATGCTGCTGTCGGTGTGGCTGACCTCGTGCTTCAGCCGGCCCAGGATGGTGTCGTACTTGAGAAGGTGCACCAGGGTGGCGTTGTCAGTCAGGTCGTTGACACCGACGATCTCGATGTCCGCTCCCTGCTCCAGGAGCGCCCGAAAATAGTTACGGCCAATGCGGCCAAAACCGTTGATGCCTACGCGGATCGTCACGAACCGATCTCCTCGTTGGTGCGCCGGTTAGTGCGCCGGCGAGCTGAAATGGGATGTCCCCGACCGCTTACGACCCTACCTCTCCGTGAGCTTTTGGGTGACATCGGTCGGAGCCTGACACTCCCCCCACTTCGTGGGGGACGCCCGCTCCGGTCCCGTTCCTGACGCTCCGGAACGGGACCGGGGGACTTTGGTCCCGGTCACTCAGGGTGAGCGACGAAGGGGCCGTCGATCAGCGGTTCAGCGTGCGCAGCGCCTTACCGACGAGTAGGGCGCGGTCCGCCGCGGCGGGCACGTGCTCCAGTCCGAAGCCCAGCAGGACGGTGTCACGGGTAGTGACCGCCGCATAGGACTTGAACAGTTCGCCGGACCGGGACCAATCGCCGGGAACATCGGGACTTCCGGCGGGTGCGCCCTGGGCCGTCCAGACACCGAGGGCGGACTCGAAGCCCTCGACGGCCTGTTCCGCGCCGCCGACGGACAGCCGCGCCTCGTCCGCGAAGACGCCGCGGCCGCCCGAGCCCGGGTCGGTGATGTAGGAGAGCGAGACCTCGACGGTCTTGCCCGCGTACGCGCTCAGGTCGAAGGAGACCTGCTTCCAGCCGCCGGAGGAACCGGTGAAGGTGTTCCACGCGCCGCTGGTGCCCTGCGCGGTGCAGCCGCCGGAGTCCAGGGTGAGGTAGCGCCTCAGGAAGGGGTGGCCGTTCATGAAGAACCCGGCCGCGCACTCCTCCGGCACCGCGGAGCTGGTCAGGCCGTCCTTGTCGGGCAGCGTGGTCCAGTCGTCGCCGCCGGCCGTACGGGCCTCCAGCGCGGCGTGGTCGTAGCCCTCCTCGGTGTTCCAGTTGAGGGCGAGCTTCAGCTGCGGCTGGTCGGCCGCGGTGACCCCGGTGAGGTCGATCGTGCGGACGAGGCGCTTCCAGTCGTCGTCCGTGTGCAGGGCCGAGGCCATCCCGGTGCCCGCGTAGGGGGCGTACGGGTTCGCGACCCCGGTGAACCGGCCCGCCTGGGCGCTCTTGAACTGCGGGAACTGCGCGGGGGCCAGGCTTTCGGAGGTGACGGTGTAGGCGCCGGGGGCGTTCAGCGGGTTGCCCGCGGCGTCGCCGAGGCCGCCCTGCGCCCCCGTCAGGGAGCCGGCGCCGGTGAAGCCGCTCGCACCGGGGGTGCCGATCCGGCTGTACGCGCCGAGCCAGTACTGGCTGAAGTCGTTGGTCACGGCGCGGCCGACCTGGGCGTTGCCGCCCGCCAGCTCACCGGCCTCGATCAGCTTGCCGCCCTCGTTCAGGAAGTCGCGCAAGGCGAGCTGGGTGTCACCGCCGGGGGTCTTGGCCCCGGTGTAGTGAACGGCCGTACGGAAGTGCGAGAGCACGCCGAGGTGGTGCGGGGCGCCCTGCGTCGCCACGTCCCAGACCGCCGCGGACTTCCCGTTGGCGCGCAGGGCGTCGACGTAGCCCTGGGCGTGCTGGGCCTTGGCCCCCTCCTCGGCGATCACCAGGACGTCCGCGCGCGGCCGCTCGGCCACCGTGTACGTGAAGTGCTCGCTGGAGACCTGCCGGCCGGAGCGGTCGCGGCCGGTGAACCAGACCTCCACCGTGTCGCCGGGCTTCGCGCCGTCCACCTTGGCGCGGTACTCGTCGAACCAGTTGTTGTCCTCGCCGCCGTAGGTCTCGCCGCCCTTCCAGGCCTTGAGCTCCTCGTCGTGCGTGCGGCCGCCGTTGATCCGGAAGTTGAGCTCCTTGTCCTTCAGCGCCTTGCGGGCCGTGACGGAGACCGTCTGGTCCTCGCCGCGGGCGACGTAGGAGGTGGTGAAGGGGTCGACGGTGAAGTCGGCGGCCTTCAGGCCCAGCGAGGACTTCGGCTGGTCCGGGTGCTCGGCGCTCTCGGCCACGGCCAGGGCGAAGGGGACGTTCTTGGCGAACTCCGCCTGGATGAGCTTCTCGTCGTCCGGGAAGTTGAAGCCGGAGGCGCAGTCCTCGGGCTTCCACTGGTCGTTCGGGTCGGCCGCCGAGGCGGTCTGACAGGTGGTCATCTCCGGCGTGAACATCATGACGCCGTTGACGTTGGAGGCGTGGCCGTCGGCCTCGCCGTTCGTGGTGTAGAGCTCGGAGGAGAGCTGCGGGTAGTAGCCGGGGACCGCGGGGTTCTCCGGGGTGCCGGCGAGCGCCTTGTAGGCGACGTCGTCGGGGGTCGGGGTGGCCACCTGCCAGCCCACGCCGTAGAGCAGCAGCTCGGCGGCGGAGTGGTAGTTGATGGCGTAGTCGAAGCCGATGCGCTTCTCGAAGGCGTCGAGGGCGGTGGTCTCGGGCTCGGAGGAGGCCTTCGGGCCGCGGTAGGTCTCGCTCGCCTGGTTCGGCGAGGAGCCCTCGTTGTCGTAGCCCCACTTGAAGGCGAAGTTGCGGTTGAGGTCGACCCCGTCGCCGGCGGTGATCTTGCCGTCGCCGTTGTTGTCGCGCAGGTTCTTGCGCCACAGCCGCTCGCCGTCCGGCGCGTGCGTGAAGTCGTACCCGTCCGGGTTGGCGGAGAGCAGGAACCACAGCTCGGTGGAGTCCACCAGCTTGGTGATCCGCTGGTCCTTGCCGTAGTTGTCGATCGTGTGGTGCATCAGCCGCCGGGTCATCTCGGGGGTGATCCACTCACGGGCGTGCTGGTTGGACATGTAGAGCACGGAGGGCTTGGCGCCGTCCTTGGTCTTCTTGGCGTTCTTGCCGACCTTGAGGGCGAGGATGTCCTTGCCCTGGAGGGTCTTGCCGATGGAGACGACCTTGGTGAGCGCCGGGTTCTCCTGCGCCGTGCGCAGGATCTCCTCCTGGAGGCCGCCCTTGCCGCTGTACGGGCGGAACACGCCGTCGCCCGCAGCCTTGGCGCGGGCCAGCCCCTGCGCCCCGATCTTCCGCTCGGCGAGCTTGACGCCCTGGGCGGCGAGCTCCCCGGCCTGGCCGCCGGTGAGGAAGAGCTCGACCCGGGCGGTCCCGCTCTCCGGGGCGCGCTCGCTGAGCTCGTGGGCGTCCTGGCCGGCGGCCAGGACGAGCGGGACCTGCTCCCGGGTGATGTCGGCGTCGTAGACCCGCACCTCGTCGGCTCCGGATGCGGTGCCGGAACCGGGCTGGGCCTGGGCCGCCGCGGGCAGCGCGGCGAGTGTGGTTGCGAAGACGAGTGCGCTTGCGGCGAGGATCGATCTCGCGCGGTGCCTCATGTGCCCCCCTGGGCGTCGTCTGCCACGAAAGGTTCGGACGCCAGACTCAAGACCGGCCCATGCTCATGTCAATGGGGCCTACGGCAAAGGGGCCCGCACGAGTGATCGCGCGAGCCCCTTTGCCGTACAGGGACCGTCGGCTAACCGGCCATGTTGTCGGCCAGCTCCTCGCTGAGGTCGAGGTTCGACTCGGTGCCCGGGATGCCCAGGTCCTGGGCCCGCTTGTCGGCCATCGCCAGCAGGCGGCGGATCCGGCCCGCGACGGCGTCCTTGGTCAGCGGCGGGTCGGCGAGCGCGCCCAGCTCCTCCAGGGAGGCCTGCTTGTGCTCCATGCGCAGCCGGCCGGCCGCGGCGAGGTGCTCGGGGACCTCCTCGGCCAGGATCTCCAGCGCGCGCTGCACGCGGGCTCCGGCGGCCACCGCGGCCCGCGCCGAGCGGCGCAGGTTCGCGTCGTCGAAGTTGGCGAGGCGGTTGGCGGTGGCGCGCACCTCGCGCCGCATCCGCCGCTCCTCCCAGGCCAGCACGGACTCGTGGGCGCCGAGGCGGGTCAGCAGGGCGCCGATCGCGTCGCCGTCGCGGACGACGACGCGGTCGACCCCGCGCACCTCGCGCGCCTTGGCGGCGATGGAGAGCCTGCGTGCGGCGCCCACCAGGGCCAGGGCGGCCTCCGGTCCGGGGCAGGTGACCTCCAGGGAGGAGGACCGGCCCGGCTCGGTGAGCGAGCCGTGGGCCAGGAAGGCGCCGCGCCACGCCGCCTCGGCGTCACAGGTGGCCCCGGAGACCACCTGCGGCGGCAGGCCCCGGATGGGGCGTCCGCGGCCGTCCACGAGGCCCGTCTGGCGGGCCAGCTGGTCGCCGCCGGCCACGACGCGGACCACGTAGCGGCTGCCGCGGCGCAGTCCGCCGGGGGCCATCACCACCAGGTCCGAGGAATGGCCGAAGATCTCCAGGATGTCCTTGCGCAGGCGTCTTGCCGCGATCCCGGTGTCGAGCTCCGCCTCGATGACGATGCGGCCGCTCACCAGGTGCAGGCCGCCCGCGAACCGAAGGATCGCCGAGACCTCCGCCTTCCTGCAGCAGGTCCGGGTGACGGGGAGGCGGGAGATCTCATCCTTCACCGCGGGCGTCATCGCCATGGGCCGATCCTTCCATGCATCCGAAAAATACGGTCGTACGCGGCGGCCAGCAGCTCCGGATCGTGCTTCGGAGAACCGTCCTGCCTGGCCACGGGCGCCAGCTCGACCGCGGCACCGAAGCGTTTCGCGGCATCGGCGAGGGACTCGCGGTCGGGCACGGCGGCCTCGTCGGCCAGCACCACGTCCAGGGCGAGTTTAGGGGCGTGTCGGGCCAAAACCTCCAAATGACGCTGCGGAGAGAAGCCCTCTGTTTCGCCGGGCTGCGGCGCGAGGTTCAGCGAGAGGACCCGCCGGGCCTTCGTCTGGACCAGCGCGTCGAGCAGTTCCGGCACCAGCAGGTGCGGAATGACGGAGGAGAACCAGGACCCCGGGCCGAGAACCACCCAGTCGGCGTCCAGGACCGCCGCGACGGCCTCCGGCACGGCCGGCGGGTCGCTGGGCACCACCTGTACGGAGAGCACCTCGCCCGGGGTCAGGGCCACGGTGGCCTGCCCGCGGACGGTGTCCACGTCCTCGGGTCTGGCCGGATCGTGCCCCCTGACCAGGGCCTGGAGCTCCAGCGGCACCGCCGACATCGGCAGCACCCGGCCCTGGGCGCCGAGCAGCCGGCCCACCAGGTCGAGGGCCTGGACGGGGTCGCCGAGCTGTTCCCACAGGGCGACGATCAGCAGGTTGCCGACGGCGTGCCCGTGCAGGTCGCCCTCGGACTGGAAGCGGTGCTGGATGACCCGGGCCCAGGTCTGGCCCCAGTCGTCGTCCCCGCACAGCGCGGCCAGCGCCTTGCGCAGGTCGCCGGGCGGCAGCACGTCGAGCTCCTCCCGGAGCCGGCCGCTGGAGCCGCCGTCGTCGGCGACGGTGACCACGGCGGTGAGGTCACCGGTGATCCGGCGCAGGGCGGCGAGGGAGGCCGACAGGCCCTGGCCGCCGCCGAGCGCGACCACCTTGGGCGCGGCGCCGCGCCGGCGGCCGGAGCGGCCCGCGCCGTCCTCGCCCCGTCCCGGGGTGAGGCGGCGCAGACGGCTCAGCCGCGGGGTCCGTGCGGTCACTCGCGCCCCATGTCCCGGTGGACGACGACGGTCTCGACTCCCTCGGAGGCGAGGCGGGCGGCGAGCTTCTCGGACATGGCCACGCTGCGGTGCTTGCCGCCCGTGCAGCCGACCGCGATGGTCACGTACCGCTTGCCCTCGCGGCGGTAGCCGGTGGCGATGAGCTGGAGCAGCTCGGTGTAGCGGTCGAGGAACTCCTTGGCGCCGGGCTGGCTGAAGACGTACCCCGACACCTCCTCGTTGAGCCCGGTGAAGGGGCGCAGCTCCGGGACCCAGTGCGGGTTCGGGATGAAGCGGCAGTCGACGACGAGGTCGGCGTCGACGGGGAGGCCGTACTTGTAGCCGAAGGACATGACGGTGGCCCGCAGCTCGGGCTCCTCGTCCCCGGCGAACTGGGCGTCCATCTTGGCGCGCAGCTCGTGCACGTTCAGGCTGGAGGTGTCGATCACCAGGTCGGCGTCGCCGCGCAGCTCGCGCAGCAGGTCGCGCTCGGCGGCGATGCCGTCGGTGATGCGCCCGTCGCCCTGGAGGGGGTGCGGGCGGCGGACCGACTCGAAGCGGCGGACCAGCGCGTCGTCGGAGGACTCCAGGAAGACGATGCGGCGGGTGACGCCCTTGCTGTCGAGGTCGGCGAGGGACTCGCGCAGGGCGTCGAAGAACTGGCGGCCGCGCACGTCCACGACGACGGCGATGCGCGCCACGTTGCCCTGGGAGCGGGCGCCGAGCTCCACCATGGTGGGGATCAGCGCCGGCGGGAGGTTGTCGACGACGAACCAGCCGAGGTCCTCCAGACACTTGGCCGCCGTACTGCGGCCGGCCCCGGACATGCCGGAGATGATCACCAGCTCGGGGATGGCCGCCTCGGCGGTCTCGCCGGGCTCCGCTGTCGTGCCCGTACTCACCTGTGCTCCGTCTCGGTCGTGCGTGGTCTCGTGCTCGGTCATTGCTCGGTCCCCCGTTCGGACGATGACTCCCGGCTACCGCTGGGAGGTGCCCCCACCCGCGGGGCGGGGGTCTCATCCTCAATGATCTCTCCTGTCGCCGTGTTGACGGCAGGGCCGGCGGGGACCGCCCCGGCGAGGGCCGCGGCCACGGTCTCGGCCGTCTTGCGACCTATGCCCGGGACCTCGCAGATCTGGTCGATTGTCGCCTGTCTCAGCTTCTTCACCGAACCGAAGTGCTTGACCAGGGCTTGTTTGCGACTCTCGCCGAGGCCGGGCACCTCGTCGAGGGGGCCCGACGTCAGGCGCTTGCCGCGCTTGTTGCGCTGGTACTGGATGGCGAAACGGTGGGCTTCGTCACGCACCCGCTGGAGCAGGTAGAGGCCCTCGCTGGTGCGGGGCAGCACGACCGGGTCGTCCTCGCCGGGCAGCCAGACCTCCTCCAGCCGCTTGGCCAGCCCGCACACGGCGACGTCGTCCACCCCGAGCTCCTCCAGGGCCCGCTTGGCGGCGGCGACCTGCGGCTGCCCGCCGTCGACGACGACGAGCTGGGGCGGGTACGCGAAGCGCTTGGGCCGCCCGTCGTCCTCGGGCACCGCGCCCTCGCCCTCCTCGGCCTCCCACTCGCCGGTCTTCAGCTTCTCCTGGAGGTAGCGGCGGAAGCGCCGCGAGACCACCTCGTGCATGGAGCGGACGTCGTCCTGCCCCTCGAACGACTTGATCTGGAAGCGCCGGTACTCGCTCTTGCGGGCCAGCCCGTCCTCGAACACCACCATCGACGCGACGACGTCGTCCCCCTGGAGGTGGGAGATGTCGAAGCACTCGATGCGCAGCGGGGCGCTGTCGAGCTCCAGGGCCTCGGCGATCTCCTCCAGGGCCCGGGAGCGGGTGGTGAGGTCGCTGGCGCGCTTGGTCTTGTGCAGGGCGAGGGACTGGAGCGCGTTGCGGTGGACGGTCTCCATGAGGGCCTTCTTGTCGCCGCGCTGCGGTATCCGCAGGCTGACCTGGGACCCGCGGCGGTCGGCGAGCCACTGGCTCAGCACGGGTGTGTCCTCCGGCAGCGCCGGGACCAGCACCTCCTTGGGGACGGCCTCGCCCTTCTCCTCGCCGTACAGCTGCTGGAGGGCGTGCTCGACGAGCCCGGCGGTGTCGACGGCCTCCACCTTGTCGGTGACCCAGCCGCGCTGGCCGCGGACGCGGCCGCCGCGCACGTGGAAGATCTGCACCGCCGCTTCGAGCTCGTCCTCGGCCACGGCGATCAGGTCGGCGTCGGTGGCGTCGGCCAGCACGACGGCGTTCTTCTCCATGGCGCGGCGCAGCGCCCCGATGTCGTCGCGCAGCCGGGCGGCCTTCTCGTACTCCATCTCCTCGGCGGCCTCGTGCATCTCCTTCTCCAGCCGGGAGAGGTACGTCCCCGTCCGCCCGGCCATGAAGTCGCAGAAGTCCTCGGCCAGTTCGCGGTGCTCATCGGGGGTGACGCGGCCGACGCAGGGCGCGGAGCACTTGCCGATGTAGCCGAGCAGGCAGGGGCGGCCGATCTGCGCGGAGCGCTTGAACACTCCGGCGGAGCAGGTCCGCACCGGGAACACCCGGAGCATCAGGTCGACGGTCTCGCGGATGGCCCAGGCGTGCCCGTACGGACCGAAGTAGCGCACGCCCTTCTTCTTGGGCCCGCGCATGACCTGGACCCGGGGGTACTCCTCGTTCATGGTCACGGCGAGGGAGGGGTAGCTCTTGTCGTCCCGGTACTTGACGTTGAACCGGGGGTCGAACTCCTTGATCCACGAATACTCCAGCTGGAGCGCCTCGACCTCGGTGGACACCACGGTCCACTCGACGGAGGCGGCCGTGGTCACCATGGTGGCGGTACGGGGGTGCAGGCCGGCGACGTCCTGGAAGTAGCTGGCCAGGCGCTGGCGCAGGCTCTTGGCCTTCCCGACGTAGATCACCCGGCGGTGCTCGTCGCGGAACTTGTAGACCCCAGGGGAGTCGGGGATCTGCCCCGGCTGGGGGCGATAGCTGGAAGGGTCGGCCATGCCAACCACCCTACTGGCGCGGTCCGACAACCGGCCGTAGCCCTCCGCCCGGGGCGGGGCTCCCCGAGCTCCGCCCGCACCCGAAAGACCGGGGCTCCGCCCGGACCCGGTCCTCAAACGCCGGACGGGCTGAAAGATCCAGCCTCGCCGGCGTTTGAGGCGCGGGGTCCGGGGCGGAGCCCCGATCTTTCAGCCCCGCCGGCGTTTGAGGCGCGGGGGCTGGGGCGGAGCCCCGGGAGCTACGCCACGGCGGCGCGGCGGCGCAGGGCCAGCGCCCCGGCTCCGCCCAGCGCGAGCACACCGGCGGCAGCCATCACCCCGACGGGAGTCCCGACAGCATCGGCCGAGGCTTCGGCGTAGCCGCCCGCCCCGCCCCGCGCGGCATACGCGGAGCCGGGGAGCTTGTCCCCGTACGCGGCAGTCACCCGGGCCCGGTAGGCGGCCAGGGTGGCACCCCCCGCGCCCACGGCCCGCACCCCGTCCTCGTCCAGCGGCAGCACCCGGCCGCCCCCGGCCACATACCAGGCGTCGATCTGCGGCTCCCGGAACACCGTCCCGCCGGGCAGTTTCTCCGCGCCCAGCCGCGCGTAGCGGAATTCGTCGTCGCCGGTGGCGATGTTCACCACCTGCCAGCCCGCCTCCGTCCGCGCCGTCCACAGCGCGGCCTGCTGCCCGTCGGAGGAGACCGCCCTGCTGGCGAGGAATTCCAGGCGGGCGACGGACGCCCCCGCCCGGCCCGCGACGAAGTCCGGGGAGAGGTGGTTGACCGGTATCGCCTCGCCCTCGATCCGGGGCTGCGCGGCCGTGAGGGAGACCTTGCCCTCCCGGGCGAAGAAGCGGGAGAGGGTGGCCAGGGTGTCGGGTGCGGCGGCCGCCCGAGCGGCGGCGGCCCGGTTCTCGGCGGTGGCGGCCTCGGGCTGCGGTACGGGACCCCCGGGAGCCGCGGCTGCGAGCGGGGCGAGCCCGAGGAGGGCGGTGGCGGCGAGGACCGCGGCGGCGGCGGTGGCGCGCAGGGTCATGGCGGTCACGCCCCGATCCGGTAGAGCGAGTGGGTCCAGGAGAAGGTGCTGTTGTTCACGTACCAGGCGTGCGAGGCCCAGTTGTAGCGGTCGCTGGAGGGCCACGGGTCGCCCCAGTACACCCAGTTGCTCGCGGTGTCGTAGCCGTAGACGACGTGCATGTGGCCGCCGCCGTTGGACCACTGGATCCGGGTCTCGATCGGCCGGTTGGCGTTGATCTCGGTCTGGACGGTGGAGTACTGGAGCCAGCCGGTCACGTACGAGCCGGGGTTGATGCCGGCCCAGCGCAGCCCGGTCTGGACGTTGCCGAGGGTGGCCTGGTTGTTGGGGCATTCGGAGCCCTGCTGGCGGTTGAAGGCGGCGTTGCAGAACTGGTTCTGGGTGTGGTTCCGGCCGAACCAGGTGGCGATGGTGTTGCCGCCCGCGGCCCAGCACCAGTTGGTCTTCTGCTGTGCCTGCATGGTGATGTTCAGGCGCTTGTAGGCCAGGGCGGAGTCGGGGCTGGTACTGGTGCTGGTGCTGCTGCTGGTGCCGGTGTCGGCTGCCGTGGCGGTGGCGGTGCCGACGGGCAGGGTGAACAGCACGGCGGTGAGGAGGGCGGCCAGGGAAAGCCGCCGGTTTCGGTTGCGCATCGCGTTCCTCCCAGTGTGGGGATTGGGGGGTGGAGGAGCGCGTCCGGACGCTGTTCAGGAGCATCAAGCAGTTGTCGCGATCAGGTCAACACGCTTCAATACGCGGTGACGTTGCAGTGTGAACGGTGGGGCTGTGGTGTGAACGGTTGCTGTCGTTCCACCTGGTCCCCCGGAGCCTCCGGCGCGATCCTCCGCGCCGACGCGTGTGAACGTTCACAGAGGAGTCGTGATGGCGCCGACCGGGGACACGGCCGAACTCGGCCGGTTGCTGCGCGGCGGCCCCTTCCACCTCGCCCTGCGCGCCGCCCTCGCCGCGCGCGGGCTGCCCCTGCACCGGATCCAGCACCGGCTGGCGGCCCGGGGCATCAAGGTCGGTGTCACCAGCCTCAGTTACTGGCAGCAGGGCGCCCGGCGGCCGCGTCACGCGGAGTCGCTGCGGGCCGTCACCGCCCTGGAGCAGATCCTGGAGCTGCCCGACGGGGTCCTCCTGCGCCTGCTCGCCACGCCGGAATCCGGCCCGGGGCCGGCCCGTCCGGCCACCCGCTCGTACCGGGCCCTGTTCAGCATGGGCGGCACGGTGGAGCGGCTGCTGGACGGGATGGAGCTGCCGCCGGACGGCGGACTGCACTCGCTCGGCCACCACGAGCGGGTCCGGATCGGCCCGGCGGGCGAGCTGCGGGTCCGCGAGTCGCAGCAGATCGTCCGGGCGCACCGCGACGGGGTCGACCGCTACCTCGCCGTCCACCACGGCGACCCGGGCTGCGACGTGTCCCGGATCCGCGTGGCGGCGTACGAGAACTGCCGTACGGGCCGGGTGCGCTGCCATCCGGAGGCCGGGGTGGTGGTCGCGGAGCTGCTCTTCGACGCGCGGCTGCGGCGCGGGGACACGTACGTCTTCGGCTACGGCATCGAGGACGGCACGGGCGCCCGCAGCCGCGAGTACGTGCGCGGCTTCAGCTACGCGGGCGGCCAGTACATGCTCCAGGTCCGCTTCGACGAGGCGGCCCTGCCGGTGCGCTGCCGGCGCTTCGCCCGATCCGGGCCGAAGGCCCCGCGCACGGGCTTCGCGGACCTGACGCCCGGCGGCCGGCACCGGGCGGTGCACCTGGTGGAGCAGACGGTGCGGCGCGGGATCCTCGGGATCACCTGGGACTGGGAGTGACCCGGGCGGGGTCAGCCCGCGATGAGCTTGCCGTTCTCGGCCCGGACCGGGACGGCGGGCAGCGGGGCGGACGCCGGTCCGCGCAGGACCTTGCCGGTGGCCACGTCGAAGCGGCTGCCGTGGCAGGGGCAGTTGCCCTCACCCTCGACGATCTTGTCGAGGACGCAGCCGGCGTGCGTGCACTGGGCGCTGAACGCCGTGTACCGGCCCTCCGCCGGGCAGCTGACGATCAGCTTCCGCTCCCGGTACAGCTTGGCGCCGCCCACCGGGACGTCGGCCGCGGCGCCGAGCTCCACCGGCGCGGTGGGCGTGGCGGGGGTGTCGCCCCCGCTGTTGGTCTCGGTGGAGCAGGCCGCGAGCGTCACTCCGGCGCCGGCGGCCCCGGCGAGCGCGGCGGCGCCCTTGAGGACGGTACGGCGGGCGGCTGACTGCGGCGCGGACATGCGGTTCTCCTGGGGTGCGGGCACGGTGGGACGGGGGTACGGGCACGGGCCGTGGCGCGGGCCGGGGCCCGGCCGGGGCACCGGCCCACCCGACGATACCGCCGCCGCATGGGGTACCTTCCCCCGCGTGATCGTCGTCGGCGGAGAAGCCCTCATCGACCTGGTGCCCGCGGAGCGGCCGCCGGGCGCGCTGCTGCCCCGGCCGGGCGGCGGACCGTACAACACCGCGCTCGCCCTCGGGCGGCTCGGCGCCGGGGCGGCCTTCTGCTCGCGGGTCTCGGTGGACGGCTTCGGCGAGAGCCTGCTGGCCGGGCTGCGTGCGGCCGGGGTGGACGTGTCGCTGGTCCAGCGCGGACCGGAGCCGACCACCCTTGCCGTGCCCTCGCTGGCCCCGGACGGCTCGGCCTCGTACGGCTTCTACGTCGAGGGCACGGCGGACCGGCTGTTCACCCTGCCGCCCGCCCTCCCCGACGGGGCACGGGCCCTCGCGCTCGGCACCTGCTCGCTGGTCCTGGAACCGGGCGCGAGCGCGTACGAGGCCCTGCTGCGCCGGGAGTCGCGGCGCGGGCTGCTGACCCTGCTGGACCCCAACATCCGGCCGGCGCTGATCGCGGACCCGGCGGCGTACCGCGCGCGCTTCCTGGAGCGGCTGCTGCCGAGCACGACCGTCCTCAAGCTGTCCGAGGAGGACGCGGCCTGGCTGGGCGGCGGGGTCCGCGACTGGCTGGCGGCGGGGCCCTCGGCGGTGGTGCTGACCCGGGGCGCGGCGGGCCTGACCGTCTGGACGCGGGAGGGTGCGGAGCACTCGGTGGCGGCCCGCCGGGTCGCGGTGGCGGACACGATCGGGGCGGGCGACACCGTCAACGCCGCCCTGCTGCACCGGCTCGCCGGGGCGCCGGGGCAGCCGGTGGACTGGCCGGACGTCCTGGCCTACGCCGCCCACGCGGCCGCCCTGACCTGCACGCGGGCGGGCGCGGAGCCTCCGTACGCGGCGGAGCTCAGCGGATAGCGGCCCACAGGGTCCCGGCCACGGCCGGGGCGAACTCCTCCACCGGCTGGACCACTTGGGCGCCGGAGAAGTGCAGGAAGAAGGCCCGCTGGAAGCAGGCGCCGAGCAGCAGGGCGGCGGCGGCCGCCGGATCGGCGTCGGCCCGCAGCCGTCCCGCGTCGAGCTCCCGCCGCAGCCGGCCGGCCAGCGCGTCGAGGACCAGGTGGGGCCCGGCGCCGATCTCCTGCACGCCCTCGCGGTGCCGGATGAGCAGGGCGGGTTCGGCGAAGAGCGAGGCGGCGATGGGCATGGCGTCGGCGTAGAAGAGCGAGGCGTGCCGGGCGATGTCGGTGAGCGCCTCCTCGACGCCCTGCTCCCCCGGATCGGGATCGGCGTCGAGGGCGGCCATGAGCGGGCCCGCGTTGGGGGTGCGCTCCATCAGCACGCGGACGAACAGCTCCTCCTTGTTCGCGAAGTACTTGTAGAGCGCGGCCTCGGAGCAGCCGGCCTCGCGGGCGATGGCCTTGGTGGTGGCGTTGGCCAGGCCGCTGGTGCGCATCAGCTTCTCGGCGGCGTCGAGCAGCCGCTCCGGGGTGGGACGGCTTGACTTCGGGGTGAGCATTCACTCACTCTAAAGGCAGACGAGGGTGAGTAAACACTCACCCACCCTCTCACCCCCTAGGTCCGGGAGCCAGGATGAAACTCACGGTGTTCGGAGCCACGGGCGGCGTCGGCCACGAGGTCGTCAGGCAGGCGCTGGCCGCGGGACACGAGGTCACGGCGGTCGTCCGCGACCCGGCCCGGCTGTCGGTGCCGGCCCACGACCGCCTCCGGGTGGCCGTCGTCGCCGATCTGACGGACGAGGACGCGCTGGTCCCCGTACTGGCGGGCCGGTCGGCGGTGATCTCGGCGCTCGGCGCGGCGAGCAACAAGCAGGCGAAGGCGGCCCCGGTGACGGGCCCGGCGGTACGAGCCATCCTCGCGGCGATGGACCGGGCGGGCGTGACCCGCCTCTCGGCCGTCAGCGCGGCCCCGGTCGGCCCGCCGGCGCCGGGCGAGGGCGTGCTCACCCGGGCGGTGGTCTACCCGCTGCTGCGCCGACTGCTGCGCGACCTCTACGCGGACCTCGCGGTCATGGAGGCGGAGCTGAGCGCGAGCGGAGCCGAGTGGACGGTCATCCGCCCGCCGATGCTCCGCGACAAGCCGCACACGGGCACGTACCGCCGCGCGCTCGACGCCAACGTCCGCGGCGGCCGCGCCATCCCCCGCGCGGACGTCGCCGACGCCCTCCTCACCACCCTCACGGACCCGACCTACACCGCCCACACGGTTGGCGTCGCCTCCTAACGGCGCTCCGCGCCCGCACCTCAAACGCCGGAGGGGCTGGATTTCCCAGCCCCTCCGGCGTTCGAAGGCTGACGCCGGCCACATCCAGCCCCGCCGGCGTTTGAGGCGCGGGGGTCCGGGGGCAGAGCCCCCGGCAGCGGCGCCGCAGACGGACTAGACCTTGCGGGTCCGCGCAGCGGTCTTCTTGGCCGGGGCCGACTTCTTCGCCGCGGCGGCAGTCGCCGTCTTCCTGGCGGGAGCCTTCTTCACCGCGGCCCGCGCCGGAGGCGTACCGTCCGAGACCCGGTCCGCCCCCAGGATGTCCCGCAGGAACTTGCCCGTGTGGCTGGCCCCCACCGACGCCACCTGCTCCGGCGTGCCCTCGGCCACCACCAGGCCGCCGCCGTAGCCGCCCTCCGGGCCCATGTCGATGACCCAGTCCGCGGTCTTGATGACGTCCAGGTTGTGCTCGATGACGATCACCGAGTTCCCCTTGTCCACCAGCCCCGACAGCACCTTGATCAGCTTCGAGATGTCCTCGAAGTGCAGACCCGTCGTCGGCTCGTCCAGCACATACACCGTCCGGCCCGTCGACCGCTTCTGCAGCTCGGAGGCCAGCTTCACGCGCTGCGCCTCACCACCCGACAGCGTCGGCGCCGACTGGCCGAGGCGGACGTAGCCCAGCCCGACCTCGTTCAGCGTCTTCAGGTGACGCGCGATCGTCGGCACCGCCTCGAAGAAGCCCAGCGCCTCCTCGATCGGCATGTTCAGGACCTCGGCGATGGACTTGCCCTTGTAGTGGACCTCCAGCGTCTCCCGGTTGTACCGGTCGCCGTGGCAGACCTCGCACGGGACGTAGACGTCCGGCAGGAAGTTCATCTCGATCTTGATCGTGCCGTCGCCGGAGCAGTTCTCGCACCGGCCGCCCTTCACGTTGAAGGAGAAGCGGCCCGGCAGGTAGCCGCGCACCTTCGCCTCCATCGTCTCCGCGAAGAGCTTGCGCACGTGGTCGAAGACGCCGGTGTACGTGGCCGGGTTGGACCGCGGGGTCCGGCCGATCGGCGACTGGTCGACGTGCACGACCTTGTCGACGAGGTCGTCCCCCTCCACCCGGGTGTGCCGCCCGGGCACCGAGCGGGCGCCGTTCAGCTCGCGCGCCAGGTGCGTGTAGAGGATGTCGTTGACCAGTGTCGACTTGCCCGAGCCGGACACGCCCGTCACGGCCGTGAGCACGCCCAGCGGGAAGGACACGTCGATGTCCCGCAGGTTGTTCTCCTTGGCGCCGTGGACGGTGAGCCTGCGCTCGCCGTTCACGGGCCGGCGCACGTCCGGGATCGCGATGGAGCGCTTGCCCGACAGGTACTGCCCGGTCATCGACTCGGTGTTCTTCAGCAGGTCCTTCAACGAACCGCTGTGCACCACCTTGCCGCCGTGCTCGCCCGCGCCCGGACCGATGTCGACGACCCAGTCGGCCACCTTGATGGTGTCCTCGTCGTGCTCGACCACGATGAGCGTGTTGCCCATGTCCCGCAGCCGTACCAGCGTCTCGATCAGCCGGTGGTTGTCCCGCTGGTGCAGGCCGATGGAGGGCTCGTCCAGCACGTACAGCACGCCGACCAGGCCGGAGCCGATCTGCGTGGCGAGCCGGATGCGCTGGGCCTCGCCGCCCGACAGGGTGCCGGCGGCCCGGTTGAGCGAGAGGTAGTCGAGACCGACGTCGACGAGGAAGCGGAGCCGCTCGTTGACCTCCTTCAGGACCCGCTCGGCGATCTTCTTGTCGCGGGCGTCGAGCCGCATCCGGCCCAGGAAGTCCGCGCACTCGCTGATCGACATGGCGGCGACCTCGGCGATGGACTTCTCCATCACCGTCACGGCGAGCACGATCGGCTTGAGGCGGGTGCCCTCACAGGTCGGGCAGGGCACCTCGCGCATGTAGCCCTCGAAGCGCTCGCGGCTGGCGTCGCTCTCCGATTCCGCGTGCCGCCGCTTCACGAACGGCACGGCGCCCTCGAAGGCCGTCGTGTACGCCCGCTCCCGCCCGTACCGGTTGCGGTAGCGGACTTCGATCTGCGTCTTGTGCCCGTAGAGCAGGGCCTTCTTCGCGCGCGCCGGCAGCCCGGCCCACGCGATGTCGGTCCGGAAGCCGAGCTCCTCGGCGAGCGCGCCGATCAGGCGCTGGAAGTAGTCCTTGGTGTGGCCGAGCGACCACGGCGAGACCGCGCCCTCGTCCAGGGACTTGTCCTCGTCCGGAATGATCAGCTCGGGGTCGACCTCCATGCGCGTGCCGATGCCGGTGCACTCGGGGCAGGCGCCGAAGGGCGAGTTGAAGGAGAAGGAGCGCGGCTCCAGCTCCTCGAAGGAGAGGTCGTCGTACGGGCAGTAGAGGTGCTCGGAGTACATCCGCTCACGCTCGGGGTCGTCCTCGGCGAGGTCGACGAAGTCCAGGATCACCATGCCGCCGGAGAGGCCGAGGGCCGTCTCCACGGAGTCGGTGAGCCGGCGCTTGGCGCTGTCCTTGACGGTGAGGCGGTCGATGACCACCTCGATGGTGTGCTTCTCCTGCTTCTTCAGGGTGGGCGGCTCGGAGAGCTGGATGGTCTCCCCGTCCACCCGGGCCCGGCTGTAGCCCTTGGTCTGCAGGTCGGCGAAGAGGTCGACGAACTCGCCCTTGCGCTCGCGCACCAGCGGCGAGAGCACCTGGAAGCGGCTGCCCTCGGGGAGCGCGAGCACCTTGTCGACGATCGCCTGCGGCGACTGGCGCGAGATGGGGCGGCGGCACTCGGGGCAGTGCGGCTTGCCGATGCGGGCGAAGAGGAGGCGGAGGTAGTCGTAGACCTCGGTGATGGTGCCCACGGTCGAGCGCGGGTTGCGCGAGGTCGACTTCTGGTCGATCGAGACGGCCGGGGAGAGGCCCTCGATGAAGTCGACGTCGGGCTTGTCCATCTGCCCGAGGAACTGGCGTGCGTACGACGAGAGCGACTCGACGTAGCGGCGCTGGCCCTCGGCGAAGATCGTGTCGAAGGCCAGGGAGGACTTGCCCGAGCCGGAGAGTCCGGTGAAGACGATGAGCGAATCGCGGGGCAGGTCGAGCGAGACATTCTTGAGGTTGTGCTCGCGAGCGCCACGAACGATGAGACGGTCGGTCACGCCGGTCCGCACCTTTCTTGAGAGAGCGGGGGCACGGGCCCCCGTCCCAGGGTATGGGGGGCGCCTCTGCGGTGGAGATGGAGTCTGGACTTCGAGCGTATAGCACGCACATTCGATTTACGGCACTCCGAAGACCTCTTCACCCGATCGTGTGGCCGAAGTCCCGGGACCACTAGGCTCGACTCATGACTGATCATGTGCACGACCTGCGATCTGTACGTGAAGCCACGGACCGGCTGCTGACCGCAGTCGCGAAAATGGACAACGCAGCCCTCGCCGAGGAGTCACATCTCCCCGGCTGGACCCGCGGCCACATCCTGGCCCACCTCGCGCGCAACGCCGACGCCCTCGTGAACGTCTTCGAGGGGCGCCCCATGTACGAGAGCGCCGCCGCGCGCGACACGGACATCGCACGCGACGCCGGCCGGCCCCTGGAAGAACACCTCACGGACCTCCGTGATTCCGGGGCCCGCTTCCTCGCCACCACGGAGCCCGACCAGGACTGGTCCCGCACCGTCGAACTGCGCAACGGCATCACCGACCTCGCGGCCAACGTGCCGTTCCGCCGCTGGGTCGAGGTCGACCTGCACCACGTCGACCTGAACATCGGCTACGAGCTCGACGACCTGCCGGCGGAGTTCACCGACCGCGAGATCACCTTCCTCGCCGACCGCTGGTCCGCGCGTCCGGAGGTGCCTCCGACGGCCCTGGCCACCCCCGACGGGCGCACCTGGCGCACCGGCTCCGCCGGGGAGCCGGCCGTGACCGTGTCCGGCACCGCCGCCGGGCTCCTGGCCTGGCTGGCCGGCCGCGGCGACAAGGGCGCCTCCCTGACCACCGCGGGCGGCCCCCTGCCCGAGCTCCCGCCGCTCTAGGATCAGACACCTCTAGGATCAACACATGACGTACACCGGAGAGGTCAAGGTCGGCGGTCCGGCCGACGTGCACGAGCTCGCGGACCTGATGATTTCCAAGGTCGCGGTGGGCCCCATGAACAACAACGCGTACCTGCTGCGCTGCCGGGCCACCGACGAGCAGCTGCTCGTCGACGCGGCCGCCGAGGCGGACACGCTGCTGAACCTGATCGGGGACGACGGCATCGCATCCGTGGTCACCACCCACCGGCACGGCGACCACTGGGGCGCGCTCGCCGAGGTCGTCGAGGCGACCGGCGCGCGGACCTACGCGGGCGCCCTCGACGCGGAGGGCATCCCCGTCGCGACCGACGTGGCCGTGGCCGACGGGGACACCATCACGGTCGGGCGGGTCACGCTGACCGCCCGCCACCTGGTCGGACACACCCCCGGCTCGATCGCCCTGATCTACGACGACCCGCACGGCCACGCCCACGTGTTCACCGGCGACTGCCTCTTCCCGGGCGGCGTCGGCAACACCCACGACGACCCGAAGGCCTTCGCGAGCCTGATCGACGACGTGCAGCACAAGCTCTTCGAGCAGCTGTCGGACGAGACCTGGGTCTACCCCGGTCACGGCAACGACACCACGCTCGGCGCGGAGCGTCCGCACCTGGCCGAATGGCGCGAGCGCGGCTGGTAGCCGGGCCACGCGTCAACTTCGGTACGCGACGCACTCCTTCCGGTCGTTGACGGCCGAACGCACGTCCCCAGGGGCGGGGAACGGGTATTTGGTGCATCATGCACCAGGACCCGTCCCCGCCCCTCGCGCCTTCTCCCCTTCCCATTCCCTCCCCCGCCTCTCCCGCCACCGCCGCGTCCGCCGACGCCCGGCCCGTGGAGGCCGAAGCCGGGGCCGAAGCCGGGGCCGACGACTCGACCCGCCCCGGCATGCTGCGGCTCGCCTCCGCCTCGCTCGCCGGCACCGCGATCGAGTTCTACGACTTCTTCGTCTACGGAACGGCCGCCGCCCTCGTGCTCGGCCCCCTCTTCTTCCCGTCGTTCTCCCCGCTCGCCGGGACCCTCGCCGCGTTCGGCACCTTCGGCGTCGGCTTCCTCGCCCGCCCGCTCGGGTCGGCGGTCTTCGGCCACATCGGCGACCGCTACGGCCGGCGCCCGGTGCTCCTCGCCTCCCTGCTCCTCACCGGCCTCGCCACGGTCGCCGTGGGCTGCGTGCCCACGTACGCCTCGATCGGCGTGGCCGCGCCCGTGCTGCTGCTCCTGCTGCGCTTCCTGCAGGGCCTCGGGCTCGGCGGCGAGTGGGGCGGCGCGGTGCTGCTGACCGCCGAGCACGCGCCCGAACAGCGGCGCGGACTGTGGTCGAGCTTCCCGCAGATCGGCCCGCCGGTGGGCTTCCTGCTGGCCAACGGGCTGATGCTGGGACTGTCCGCGTCGCTGAGCGACGCGCAGTTCACCTCGTGGGGGTGGCGGGTGCCGTTCTGGGCCGCAGGGCTGCTGGCCCTGGCCGGCCTGTGGCTGCGCCGCTCGGTCGAGGAGACCCCGCAGTTCAAGGCGCTGACCGAGACCGGGCGGCGGGCGGAGGCGCCGCTGGCCGAGGTGTTCCGCGGCCACTGGCGGCTGCTCCTGCTGACCGGCGGGGCGCTGGCCGTGGCCTACGCCGTCTTCTACACGGTCACCACGTGGGCCCTCGCGTACGCCACCGAGCGCCTCGGCCTGGGCCGGACGGTGGTGCTGGCCTGCATCATGGGCGCCGTGTCGCTGATGGGCCTGGTGACCCCGCTGGTGGCGGTGCTCGGCGACCGGTACGGCCGCCGGCCGCTGTGCCTGGCCGGGTGCACGGCCTGCGCCCTGTTGATGTTCCCGCTGGTGGCGCTGCTCGGTACGGCCGACCCGCTGCTGATGACGCTGGGCTTCGCGGTGGCGCTGCTGGGCATGGTGACGATGTTCGCGGTGGTGGGCGCGTACCTGCCGGAGCTGTACGCCCCGCGCATCCGCTGCACCGGCGCGGCCGTCGGCTACAACCTGGGCGGGGTGCTGGGCGGGGCGCTCACCCCGATCGTGGCGACGGCGCTGGCGGACGGCCCGGGTCCGCCGTGGGGCGTCGCGGTGTACCTGACCGGGATCGCCCTGTTGAGCCTGGGCTGCTTCGCGCTGCTGCCGGAGACCAGTCCGCTGGTCGTCCGGGCGGGATCGGGCGCCGGCAGGGAAACGGAAGCGGGGGCGGCCGAAGCGGCCACCCCCGCATAGCTCGTCGCCGCGGTTACGCGTCGATGCTCTCCTGGCGGGCGGCGGCCTCGGCCGCCGCCTGCTTCTTCGAGGCGATCAGGCTGGTGATCGTGGTGATGACCAGGACACCGCAGATGACGCCCAGGGAGACCGGGATCGAGATCACCGGGACGTGCACCCCGCTCTCGTGCAGGGCGTGCAACACCAGCTTGACGCCGATGAAGCCCAGGATGATCGACAGGCCGTAGCTGAGGTGGACCAGCTTCTTCAGCAGGCCGCCGATGAGGAAGTACAGCTGACGCAGGCCCATCAGGGCGAAGGCGTTGGCGGTGAAGACGATGTACGGGTCCTGGGTGAGGCCGAAGATCGCGGGGATCGAGTCCAGGGCGAACAGCACGTCGGTGGTGCCGATGGCGAGCATGACGACCATCAGCGGGGTCAGCACGCGCTTGCCGTTGTTGACGATGAAGAGCTTGGTGCCGTGGTACTGGTCGGCGACGCCGAACTTCTTCTCGACGGACTTGAGGAGGCGGTTCTCCTCGAACTCCTCGTCGTCCTCGTCCTTGCGGGCCTCCTGGATCAGCTTCCACGCGGTGTAGATCAGGAACGCGCCGAAGATGTAGAAGACCCAGGAGAAGCTGGCGATGATCGCGGCGCCGGCGGCGATGAAGATCGCGCGCAGGACCAGGGCGATCAGTACGCCGATGAGCAGCACGCGCTGCTGGAGGTGGGACGGCACCGCGAACTTCGCCATGATCAGGACGAAGACGAAGAGGTTGTCGACGCTCAGGGACTTCTCGGTGATGAAGCCGGCGAAGAACTCCTGGGACGCCTGGGGGTTGCCGAAGAACCACAGGCCGAGGCCGAAGAGTGCGGCGAGGACGATCCATACGACCGTCCAGATGCCGGCTTCCTTGATCGACACGTCGTGCGGTTTGCGGCCGATGAAGAAATCGGCACCGATGAGGAGGGACAGACCAAGAATGGTCGCGGCCCACAGGGCCCAGGAAACTTCCATGGTGAACACGCCTCCGGCGGATGGCTCAGGACTAGGTCAGCGTCATCGCTGCCGGAGGTCTCTTCCACCCGGGCGGCCTGGAGGCCGTGGGCCGACGCCCCGGGACCGACTGCACATGTATCACCGCAGTGGTCCGTATTGACGGGTACGCCGTAGCAGGAAAGCAGGAATACTCCCCTCCGCACACACGAGCATACCCATCAAGGGCCGAAAAGGTAAAGGGAATGCCAAGTGATGGTCACGGGCGGGTAGTGCGCCGCGCCCGCACCACCCGGTCCAGTGCCTGATCGAGGACCCGGCTGCCCTGCGGCGGAAGGTCCGGTTCGAAGGTCCAGGCGTGGTGGACCCAGGGATCGGCGAGGTGGCTGTCCGGAACCGGCGACAGCCGCATCAGCGAGCGCCACAGCGGGTCCAGCAGCGGCCCGTAGGCCGAGGCCTCGTCGCGGTCGGCGACCATCAGCAGGTGCACGCCGACCGCCGGCCCCTCGTCGGCGAGGTAGCGCAGCTGGGTGACGGCGCGGTCGTCGAAGCCGTGCGGGAAGTCGTGCACGATCAGCAGCTGCTCGGCCGTGTCCACGTCCGGGGGCAGGTCCTCGGGCGCGCCGGCCCGCAGCGCCATCTGTACGAGGTCCACCCGCCGGGTGAGGCGCGCCAGCGTCTGGGTGACCCCATGGGCCCCCGCGGCGGGCGGTCCGGCCAGCACCCCGGCGCGGACGAGGGGCGCCAGGGAGGCGGTGCCCGCCCCGGCCGCGTCGATGACGTGGACGGAGAACCGGTCGGCGGGGTGGACGGCGAGCAGCCGCACCGCGTGCGCGACGGCCATGTCCATGGCGGCCCGGCGCAGCCGGTCGGTGTCCATGGCCATCGCGGCCTCGGAACCGGTACGGCCGTTGTCGATCCAGATCCCGCGCTCCAGCGGGACCCTCATCAGCATGGGGATCCGCAGGTCGGGGCGCTCGGGCAGGGAGAGGTCGCCGAGGCGCAGGGCGAGCGGGTTCTCCTCGGGCGGCGCGGTCGCCCGGCTGTCGTGCCAGACCGGGTTGCCCCAGCGGGCGTACGCGGCCGGCAGTGCGGGCTCGACCACCTCCGACTCGGCGATCAGCTGGGCGAGGTCCCGGTCGAGGACGGCCTGGGCCTGGGCGACGAGCTCCTCGCGGCGGGCCCGGGCGGTGTCGCGGGCGGCGTTGCCGGAGCCGCCGAGGCGGTGGCGCGGGTCGGAGAGGGCCTCGTCGAGCTCGCGGTCCATGCGGGAGTCGGCGAATTCCACGGCGCTGCGGTAGGCGGCCACCGTGCGGGCCAGGTCCTCGAACATGCCCCAGACCTGGTTGTAGAGCCGCTCCTCCATGGACCAGCCGCTGGCGTCACCGGCGACGGGCCGCGGCGGCTGTCCGGGCTCCTGCGGCGCGGCGGTCCGCGGCCCCGGCTCGGGCGGTTCGGTGCTGGAGCGGCGGCGCCGCGGGTGGGCGTAGTCGATGGTGGGCGGCGAGCCCCCGGTGTCGCCGCCGGGCGCGGGCCCGGGCGTACCGGCGTACGGGACCCCGGAGACGGGGATCTGGTCGGTCGGCTCGGGGGCGGCCGCGGGGCCCTGGGCCGGGTTCGGGTCCGGGGTCTGCGGGGCGCGCAGGTCACCGGCCAGGGTCCGCAGGGCCGCGAGCGTGGCATCGCCCTGCGCGGCCGGGGCGACCGTGCGCAGCGCGGCGGCGGCCAGGGCCGTGGCGTCCGCCGCGGGCAGTCCGCCGTCGGTCAGCAGGGCGCCGAGGCCGTCGGCGTAGCCCTGGCCCACGGCGCGGACCTTCCAGGCGCCCTGGCGCCGGTACAGCTCCAGGGCGACCACGGCGGTCTCGGCGTCCAGCCCGGTCAGGGTGTAGCCGGCCAGCTCGGCGCCCGCCGGGTCGGCCACGGCCACGTAGGAGGCCGGGACGGAGCCGAAGCGCACCGGGCCGCCGGGCGGCAGGACGAGCAGCACGCCGACCCGGTGGACGTCCGCCGCGACCGCGTCGAGGTCGACGGCGAAGGTGTGCCGGTCGGCGAGCTCCCCGGGCGCCTGCACGCCGGGGAGGGACCTGGCCCCCGGGTGGGCCAGTACCGCGTCGCCGGCGAACCGGCCCTGTTCGTCGGCGAGCGAGGCCAGGGCGAGCACGGCTGTGCCCGCCGAGACCCTGATCTCCACCCGGCTGTGGGACACGGGGTGGTTCTGCCCCCGGACCAGTTCGGCCGTCATCGTGCAGCCCCTCCCCCGTGCCTTCTTCTCTCGTGCCTTCGTCTCGTCCGGTACTGCTACAGGTGCGGCAGGATCGCCGGCATGAGGTCCTGGAAGGTGCGGCCGTTGGCCGGGTTTCCGAGGGCCGTCATCTGCCAGCCGGCGCCCAGGCGGGACACCTTCGCCATGATCTGCGCGGTGTACTGACCGCCGCCGTCGAGGGTGTAGCGGGCCAGCTCCTGGCCGTTGGTCTCGTCGACGATGCGGCAGAACGCGTTCTGCACCTCCTGGAACGTCTGGCCGGTGAAGGAGTTCACCGTGAAGACGATCTGGTCGATGTGGACCGGCACGCGCTGGAGGTCGACGAGGATCGCCTCGTCGTCCCCGCCCTGGCCGACGCCGCCGACGAGGTTGTCACCGGTGTGCCGGACGGAGCCGTCGTCGCTCTGCAGGTGACGGAAGAACACGACGTCCACCGGCTGCTTGTCGGCGAAGAGCACGGCCGAGGCGTCGAGGTCGATCTCCCGCGTCCGCGAGCCGAACAGTCCGCGGCGCTTCGCCGCCTGCCAGCCGAGGCCCATCCGGACCGCGGTCAGCGTGCCCCCGTCCGCCTTCTGCAGACTGATGGCCTGACCCTTGGTCATATTGACCGTCACGTGCTGTCCCCTCTCCATGGCCCGCCCCATTAACGGGCGCGCAGGGTGTACCTGCGGCTGTGATTCAACCCTACTGACCCGCTCCGGGTCAGGCGAGGCCCGCTTCCTTCATCTGTCGCAACTCCTTCTTCAGCTCTCCCACCTCGTCCCGGATCCGGGCCGCGACCTCGAACTGCAGCTCCGCGGCCGCCCCGCGCATGCGCTCGGTCATCTGCTCGATGAGCGCGGCCAGCTCCTCGGCGGGCCGGTCGGTGAGCACCTCGCCGCCCTTGGCGCCCTTGGCCCCCTTCGCGCCCTTGCCGCCCGCCTTGGTCTGGGCGGCCCGGCCGCCGAGCGCCGGCACCGGCGCCTTGGCCCCCTTGCCGTCCTTCCCCTGCCGGTACCCGGTGCCGAGGAGCTCCTCGGTGTCGAGTTCCTCGCGGGCGATCGTGGCGACGATGTCGTTGATCTTCTTGCGCAGGGGCTGCGGGTCGATGCCGTTCGCCGTGTTGTAGGCGATCTGCTTCTCCCGGCGCCGGTTGGTCTCGTCGATGGCCTTCTCCATCGCCGGGGTCATCTTGTCCGCGTACATGTGGACCTGGCCCGAGACGTTGCGCGCCGCGCGGCCGATGGTCTGGATCAGGGAGGTCCCGGAGCGCAGGAAGCCCTCCTTGTCGGCGTCGAGGATCGCCACCAGGGACACCTCGGGCAGGTCGAGGCCCTCGCGGAGCAGGTTGATGCCGACCAGGACGTCGTACTCACCGGCCCGCAGCTCGCGCAGCAGCTCGATGCGGCGCAGGGTGTCCACGTCGCTGTGCAGGTAGCGGACCTGGATGCCGAGCTCCAGGAAGTAGTCGGTGAGGTCCTCGGCCATCTTCTTGGTGAGGGTGGTGACGAGGATCCGCTCGTTCTTCTCCACCCGCTGCCGGATCTCGTGGACCAGGTCGTCGATCTGTCCCTCGGTGGGCTTGACCACGACCTCGGGGTCGATGAGGCCGGTGGGGCGGATGATCTGTTCGACGAAGCCGTCGCCGCGCGAGAGCTCGTACTTTCCGGGGGTCGCCGACAGGTAGACGGTCTGGCCGATGCGCTTTTGGAACTCCTCCCACTTCAGCGGACGGTTGTCGAGGGCGGACGGCAGCCGGAAGCCGTGGTCGACCAGGGTCCGCTTGCGGGAGGCGTCGCCCTCGTACATGGCGCCGATCTGCGGCACGGTCACGTGCGACTCGTCGATGACCAGGAGGAAGTCCTCCGGGAAGTAGTCGATGAGGGTGTTCGGCGCGGAGCCGCGCTCGCGGTCGTCCATGTGCAGCGAGTAGTTCTCGATGCCGGAGCAGGACCCGATCTGCCGCATCATCTCCAGGTCGTACGTGGTGCGCATGCGCAGCCGCTGCGCCTCCAGCATCTTGCCCTGCTTCTCCAGCTCGGCGAGGCGCTCGGCCAGCTCGGCCTCGATGCCGTTGATCGCCTTCTCCATGCGCTCGGGTCCGGCGACGTAGTGGCTGGCGGGGAAGACGTACAGCTCGCGGTCCTCGCTGATGACCTCGCCGGTCAGCGGGTGGAGGGTGGAGAGGGCCTCGATCTCGTCGCCGAACATCTCGATGCGGACGGCCAGTTCCTCGTAGACCGGGAAGATCTCGATGGTGTCGCCGCGCACCCGGAAGGTGCCGCGGGTGAAGGCCACGTCGTTGCGCGTGTACTGGATGTCGACGAAGCGGCGCAGCAGCTGGTCCCGGTCGGTCTCCTCGCCGACCTTGAGGGAGACCATCCGGTCGACGTACTCCTGCGGGGTGCCGAGGCCGTAGATGCAGGACACGGAGGCGACGACGATCACGTCGCGCCGGGTCAGCAGCGAGTTGGTCGCGGAGTGGCGCAGCCGCTCCACCTCCTCGTTGATCGAGGAGTCCTTCTCGATGTACGTGTCCGACTGCGGTACGTACGCCTCGGGCTGGTAGTAGTCGTAGTACGAGACGAAGTACTCGACGGCGTTGTTCGGCAGGAGCTCGCGGAACTCGTTCGCCAGCTGGGCGGCGAGCGTCTTGTTCGGCGCCATGACCAGGGTGGGGCGCTGAAGCTTCTCGATCATCCAGGCGGTGGTCGCCGACTTGCCGGTGCCGGTCGCACCCAGCAGGACGACATCCTTCTCACCTGCGCGGATGCGCTTCTCCAGGTCGGCGATGGCCGCCGGCTGGTCGCCGCTGGGCTGGTACGGGCTGACGACCTCGAAAGGCGCCACCGTGCGTTCGATCTTCGATACGGGCCGCATGAGTCAACCGTACGACCCCCCACTGACACTCACGCATCCCCGCCGGGCCGCGGCGCGCTCCGGCGGCTCCGGACGCCCGGGGGCCCCGTCATTCGTTCTGGTCCGTTTGTCGTAGTTCGGTGGCGGCTCGGTGATCTTCAACCCCATGATCGCCGTGAAGTGCATCGCCACAACGTCTGCCGCTCCGCACCCGTCTGACGCAGGAACAGGGCTCACGACCCGAGGAGAACGCACATGTACGTCCGACCCGCCGCCGCGGCCGCCGCCGCATTCCTGGGCTTCACCCTCACCCTGCTGGGCGGGACGGCCTCGTACGCCGCCACCGGCCCCGGATCCGCCACCGACCGGGCGGCGCTGGGGGAACCCGTCGTGTACGCCCACCGGGGAGCCTCGGCGTACGCCCCGGAGAACACCCTGGCCGCGATCGACCTGGCCATGCGGCTGGGCTTCGACTGGGTCGAGAACGACGTGCAGCGGACCAGGGACGGCGAGCTGGTGGTGATCCACGACGACACCCTGACCCGGACGACGAACGTCGAGCAGGTGTTCCCGGGCCGCTCCCCCTGGAAGGTCAAGGACTTCACGGCGGCCGAGATCGCCCGGCTGGACGCGGGCAGCTGGTTCGGCGAGGAGTACGCGGGCGCCCGCGTGCCGACCCTGCGCCAGTACCTGGGCCGGGTACAGCGCAACCAGCAGAAACTGCTGCTGGAGATCAAGAAGCCGGAGCTCTACCCGGGGATCGAGGAGCAGACCCTGAAGGTGCTGGGCGACGCCGGCTGGCTCGACGAGCGGCACGTGGCGCAGCGCCTGGTGGTGCAGAGCTTCAGCGCCGACTGCGTGCGCATCGTGCACCGGCTGCGCCCTGACCTGCTGACGGCCTTCCTGGGCACCCCCACCGTGGCGGACCTGCCGCAGTACGCCGAGTTCACCGACCGGATCAACCCCTGGCACACCACGATCTCGGCCGACTGGGTCGCGGCGGTGCACCGCCTGCTGGGGGCCCACGGCAAGGCCATGGAGGTGGACACCTGGATCGTGGACGACGCGGCGACCGCCCGGAAGGTCCAGGACATGGGCGTGGACGGGATCATCACCAACGCCCCGGACGTGGTGCAGGAGGCGGTCGACGGGTTCTGAGCCCGCCGGCGTGCCGTGCCGCGGCGGGCGCGGGTGATGAGGTGAAGCGGGCGATGCGCGCTGATGCGGGTGATGCGGTGGAGCGGGTGACGAGCCGATGCGGGTGATGGGCGCGATGTGACCGAAGCGGCCGGCGTTGTCAGGGGGGAGCCGTACGGTGGAGGCGTGGACACCACCGAGCGGCCCCGCGGGCCGCACCTCGAATGGACCGTCGTCGCCAGCGACATCGGCCCCCTGCTCCTGGCCGCGACCCCGGAGGGTCTGGTCCGGGTCGAGTTCCATGCCACCCCGGACCGGGTCGAGAAGATGATCGGACCGCTCGTCTCCCGGCTGGGCGCCGACGCCCGCCGGCCCGCGCCGGGCGAGGAGGTCCTGCTGGCCGAGCCCATACGCCAGCTCACGGCGTACTTCGCCGGCACGCTGCGGCGCTTCGAGCTGCCGCTGGACTGGCGCCTCAGCTCCGGTTTCAACCGGCAGGTGCTCCAGGAGCTGGACCGTACCGTGCCGTACGGATCGGTCGTCGGCTACGGGGAACTGGCTGCCCGCGCCGGACAGCCCGGCGCCGCCCAGGCCGTGGGCAACGCCATGGGCTCGAATCCGCTGCCGCTGGTGGTGGCCTGCCACCGGGTCGTGGAGAACGACGGGGGCATCGGGGGATTCGGCGGCGGGGTGGAGACCAAGCGGCAGCTGCTCGCGCTGGAGGGCGTGCTTCCGCAGCCGCTGTTCTGAGCCGGGTCCTGACCTGCGGACCGGCGGGTACGCAGGGACGGTTCCGCCGGACGGTAAGGGGTGGCACACTGCGGCGGTGACTACTGCCGCCGCACCCGGCTCCCCCGCGCCCTCCGCGCCCCGCGTCACGCACCCGCGCAAGCGGGGTGCGGCATGACGGCCTCCCCCGGCACGGACCGGCCGGCTCCGCCGCTCGGCCTCCCGGACGTGGCCCGGCTGCAGCGGCGCACCTCCCGGGTCCTCATCGCCGGACAGATCCTCGGCGGCCTCGGCGTGCCCATCAGCATCGCCCTGGCACCCGTACTCGCCACCGAGATCAGCGGCACCGAGGCCATGTCCGGCCTCGCCTCCACCGCCGCGGTGATCGGCACCGCCCTGGTGTCGCTGCCGCTCGCCGCCCTGATGACCGCGCGCGGCCGACGCCCCGGCCTGGTCCTCGCCTACGCGATCGGCGCCGTCGGAGCGGGACTCGTCGTCCTCGCCGCGACGATCCGGAACTTCCCCCTGCTGCTGCTCGGCATGGCCGCCTTCGGCGCCGCCTCCTCCGCGAACCTGCAGGCCCGGTTCGCCGCCGCGGACCTCGCCGCCCCGGACCGCCGGGCCCGGGCGATCTCCGTCGTCGTGTGGGCGTCCACCCTCGGCGCGGTGCTCGGCCCCAACCTCTCCGCGCCGGCCAGCCACAGCTTCGCCGGGACCGCGATACCCGAGACGGCGGGGCCCTTCGTGTGGGCCGCCGTCGTCTTCCTGCTCACCGGCACGCTGATCGGCGTACTCCTGCGCCCCGACCCGCTGCTGACGGCCCGATCGCTCGCCGCTCCGGCGGAGCAGACCCGCGAGGGCCGCTCGCTGCGCGCCGGGTTCGCCGCCGTCAAGGCCTCCCCGCGGGCCCGGCTCGCGCTCGTCACCGTCGCCGTGTCGCACACCGTCATGGTCTCGATCATGGTGATGACCCCGATGGACCTGGGCCACCACGGCGCCGGCCTGGAGCTCATCGGGCTGGTCATCAGCATTCACATCGCGGGCATGTTCGCCTTCTCCCCGCTGATGGGATGGCTCGCGGACCGGATCGGGCGGCTGTCCGTGATCGGCCTGGCCGCCGGGCTCCTGTCGGTCGCCGCGCTGCTCGCCGGAACGGCCGGGCCCAGCCACGGCCGGAGCATGCTCGGGCTCTTCCTGCTCGGGCTCGGCTGGTCCGCCGGGATGGTGTCCGGTTCGGCCCTGCTGACCGACTCGGTGCCGCAGCCCGCGCGGGCCGCCGTACAGGGTCTGAGCGACCTCACGATGAACGCGGCCGCGGGGGTGGGCGGCGCGGCCGCCGGCCTGGTCATGTCCCAGGCGGGCTACGGCTGGCTGAACGCCGTCGGCGCCGCGGTGCTGCTGCCGATGGCGGCGCTCGCCCTGTTCACCGCGCGCCGCCACCCCGTCGCCGCGAAGGGCGTCGTCGGCTGAGGGACCTCGGCCTCGGTGGCTGCTGAGGGGCCTCGGGCTCAGTAGCTGATGTGGTAGGCCTTGCGGAGCGTCTCGTGGACGGTCCAGGTGGTCTTGTCGCCCTCGCGCAGGACGCAGGCGGAGCCGGGGCCCACCTCCAGGGTCTCGCCGCCCTCGACCTCGACGGTGGCGCGGCCGCTGACCACCACGAACAGCTCGTTGGCCTCGGTGTCGGTGACCACGCCCGGGGTGATCTGCCAGATCCCGCGCACCTGGCTGCCGTCCGGCGACTCCCAGAGCACCTTGCCCGTCACGACGGGCTCCCCGGAGACGATCTGGTCGGGGTCGAGGTCCTCGGGCTCCAGGTCCACGTCCGCGACGGAGACGGAGAAGGAGGCGGGGGCGGCGGAGTGATCACTGGTGCTCATGGCGCGCCAGCCTAGACCGGCCCGCCCCTGCGGCGCGGTGACCACAGCGTCCAGGAACGGCCCGGCCGACGAGTCACCCTGTCCAGTCGGACCCGGGCGGCGGGCGGTGTGCGGTGAGGACCGGCTGGTGGAATCCGGTGTCCGCCGGTGCGTGCCAGACCGGGTCGCGCAGGCCGGCCTCCCGGGCGAACTCGGCGGTCCGCTCCTGCGGCAGTGCCCAGTACGTCGCCCTCGACGTCCGCGTGGTCCAGGTGTCGCCGTTCGGCAGCAGCTGGAAGAGCTCCAGGTCGTAGCGTTCCCCGTCGGCGTGCCAGTGCCACAGCTGGAAGGTGATGGTCCGCCCGTCGGGGCCGGTGCGCACGTGCGGGGCCTCGCTCTGCGGGCGGGCCCGGCGCAGTTCCCCGTACGGGCGGGTGGAGAGCAGCAGCAGTCCGCCGGGGCGCAGGACCCGCCGGGTTTCGGCCAGCGCGGCGCGCACGTCCTGAGCGGTGAGCAGGTGCGGCAGCGCGTTGTCGGCGCAGACCACGGCGTCGAAGGAGGCGTCCGCGAAGGGCAGGGCCCGCATGTCGGCGGCCGCGACGGGCAGGTCGAGTCCCCGGCCGGCGGCCTCCCGGGCGGCGCGGGCCGCGGAGGCGGGGCTCAGATCGGTCCCGGTGACCCGGTGGCCCAGGGCCGCGAGGCCCAGGGCCTGGGTGCCGATGCCGCAGGCGCTGTCGAGGACGCTGTGCGGTCCGGGGCCGAGCGCGGTGGTGAGGAGGGCGTCGAGGGCCCGGCCCTGCCGGGCGGCGGAGGCGTCCCAGTCCGCGTAGAGGAGGTCGTAGCGGTCGGCCAGCTCGTCGTAGAACCCGCGCGTGTCCATGGGGGAACGCTACTCGGACAGGTGGGGACGGGTGTGGCGGGAGTGCGTTTGGGGGCGTCCATCCCGTGCCATGGATGGGGACATGTCACAGCACACAGCAACTGCACCCCTGTCGGGCGGACCGGTCCTGTCGGAAGAGGTACGCGACGCACTCGCCCGGGGGAAGCCCGTGGTGGCCCTGGAGTCGACGATCCTCGCGCACGGGCTGCCCCGCCCCCGCAATCTGGCCGTGGGCCTCGAACTGGAGGCACTGGTCCGCGCGGAGGGTGCGGTTCCGGCGACGGTGGCGGTCGTGGACGGGGTGGCGTACGCGGGCCTGGACAAGACGCAGCTGGAGCGGATCGCGGGCGGCGACGGCGTGCGCAAGCTCGGCCACCGGGACCTGGCCCCCGCGCTGGCGACGCGGGCGACCGGGGCGACGACGGTGTCCGCGACGGCCTTCCTGGCCGCGCGGGCGGGCCTGCGGGTCTTCGCCACGGGAGGGCTGGGCGGCGTACACCGGGAGTGGACGCAGACGCAGGACGAGTCGGCGGACCTCGCGCTGCTGGCGCGGACGCGGATCACGGTGGTGTGCGCGGGGGTGAAGTCGATCCTGGACGTGCCGGCCACGCTGCAGCGGCTGGAGACGCTGGGGGTCGGGGTGCTCGGGTACGGGACCGACCGCTTCCCGGGGTTCTACCTGGCCGATTCCGGCGAACCGGTGGACTGGACGGTGCACCGGCCCGAGGAGGTCGCGGCGGTGATGGCCGCTCAGGACGCGCTGGGCGGAGCGGAGTCGGCGCTGCTGGTGGCCAACCCGGTGGCCGAGGCGGAGCAGCTGGACCCGGAGCTGCACGACCGGGTGCTGGCGGAGGCGCTCGCGGAATGCCGTGAGCGGGGGATCACGGGGCAGGCGGTGACCCCGTTCCTGCTGGGGTTCCTGGTGCGGGCCACCGAGGGCGCCTCCCTGGAGGCCAACCTGGCTGCGGTACGCGGCAATGTGCGGCTCGGCGCCCGGATCGCCGGGGCCTGGGCGGCCCTGGCATGACCGCGCCGGGAGCGCTGGTCGTCGTCGGGGACGTGGTGACGGACGTGGTGGCGATACATCCGGAACCACTCGCCCCGGCCACGGACACGGCCGCCCGCATCCGCACCCTGCCGGGCGGCGCCGGAGCCAACGCCGCCTGCTGGGCCGCCCGTACGGGGACCGCGGAGGTACGCCTCCTGGCGCGGGTGGGCAGCGAGTCGGCGCGGTGGCACGAACGCGCGCTGGTGGACGCGGGGGTGCGGCCGCGGCTGGTGATCGACCCGGAGGAGCCGACCGGGACGGTGGTCGCGCTGGTCGGCAAGGACGCGGAACGCACCTTCCTGACCGACAGCGGGGCCTCGCTGCGGCTGTGCCCCGCCGACTGGGCCCCGTCGCTGCTGGACGGGGCGGCCCACCTCCACCTGTCCGGCTACCTGTTCTTCGCCGACAGCAGCCGGGAGCTCGCCCTGGTCGCGCTGCGGGCGGCGCGGACCCGGGGGGTGCCGGTGAGCGTGGACCCCGCCTCGGCCGGATTCCTGGCCGCCCTGGGCCCGCGGCGCTTCCTGGACGCGGTGGCGGGGGCGGAGGTCCTGCTGCCCAACGAGGACGAGGCCCGGCTGCTGGCCGGGCTGCCGGAGCCGGCCGGGGTGGCCCGCGCGGCGGTGGAGCTCAGCCGGCGGATACCGCTGGTGGTGGTGACGCTGGGCGCGGCCGGCGCACTGGTCGCCGAGCGCGGCCGGATCACCGCCGAGGTCGCCGCCGAGCCGGCCGAAGCGGTGGACTCCACGGGCGCCGGAGACGCCTTCGCCGGCGGCTTCCTCGCCGCCCGCCTCCAGGGCGCGAACCCCAAGGAAGCCACCCAAGCCGGCTGCCGCACCGCCGCCCTGGCGGTAACCCACCCGGGCGGCCGCCCGTAGCCCCCCGTCCAGCCCCGCCGGCGTTTGAGGCGCGGGGTCCGGGGCGGAGCCCCGATCTTTCAGCCGCACCGGCAACTCCGGCCCCGCCGGGGCCCGGGGCAGCGGCACCGCGCCCCGGGCCCGCCTCACCGCCCCAAAACCCGCACCCCAGTCCAGGCCGGATGCCTGGAATCGTCGGCCCGGACCACCACGTCCGCCCCCGCCCCCGGATCCACCTCCGCCTCGTACCGCGCGAACGCCGCCACCGTCCACCGCTCCGACTCCTCCGTCCGACGCCCCAGCGCCCCCGGCGACAGCCGGATGTGGACGCTCAGGTCGAAGGGGAACCACTGCCCGAGCAGCAGCGGACCGTGCACCAGCAGCACTCCCCCGGCCGGGAGTTCGGCGTACGGACTGCGCGTCGCCCGGTCGGTCACCGGGTCCCACAGGTCCGGCAGCACCCGCCCGCTCCCGCCGGGATCGGTCGGGCCGAACACCTCCCGCCAGAGCGCGGCCGTGTCGTACCAGCCGCCGAGGTACTGGTCCACGTCCTGCCGCCCGAACTCGAAGCGGAGGGAGGCGGGCCGCAGAAACCCGTCGGTCGCCACGACCAGCACCGCCCGGCCGCGCCTCCGCAACGCCTCCGCTAGCTCCTCCGCGAGCACGCCGGTCTCGGCGGCCGGTGCTCCGTCGATGCCCACTCGCTGCCAACTGCCCTGCTCGGGCAGGTTCTCGGGGTCGTCGAGGTGACCGGCGAGCCGCTCGGCCATCCGCTGCCATGTGATCGCTTCCCACTTCACCGGCCCATTGTCAGTGGTGGGCCTTAGCGTTTTTCACGAGGGATCACCGGCGGAAACGGAGCCGGCGGCCCGGCCTTCGGGGAGGGGTTTGTCATGGCTCGGGAGACGACGTATCTGGAGCTGTCGCAGGACGGCGGCGGGGCGCACAAGTTCTACGAGGTGACCGTCGACGGCACGGCCGTCTCCGTGCGGTACGGACGCATCGGCGCGGACGGCCAGTTGCAGAGCTCCTCGTTCCCGACCGCCGACAAGGCCCGGGCGGCCGCCGCGAAGAAGATCGGCGAGAAGGTCCGCAAGGGGTACGCCCCGGCGGTGCCGGGGCAGCGCGCCGCCCGCTCGGTGACCCGCCGCCAGGTGACGTCGGCGCCGTCGACGGCGCGGGCGGTGGCCCCGGTGCTGTGGCGTTTCCGCACCGGCTCCTCCGCTTTCGGGATCCACGTGGACGAGGACCGCTGCTGGGTCGGCAACCAGGCCGGTGATGTCTACACGCTGAGCCACGGCGGTGAGGTACTGGCCCGGTACGCGCTGCCGGACGGGGTGAAGTGCCTGGTGGCGGACGAGTTCTGGATATACGCGGGCTGTGACGACGGCACGGTGTACGACCTGTCGTCGAAGGTCCCCTTCGGTGCCTACGACATCGCGGAGGACGTGGACATCTTCTGGCTCGACATCCGCGAGGGCGTCCTGAACGTCTCGGACCGCAACGGCGGGCTGACGGTCATCGACCACGAGGACGAGTTCCAGTGGTCGAGGCGCTCGGCGGGCTCCAACGCGTGGATGGTCCGGGCGGACGTGGACGCCGTCTACCACGGGCACAGCAAGGGGGTGACGGCGTACGCGCCGGACGGCGGCCGGGAGCTGTGGCACACCGCGACCAACGGCTCGGTGCTGTTCGGCTGGCAGGAGGACCACGCGGTGTACGCGGGCACCGGGCGGAACACCGTGCAGCGGCTGTCGAAGGCGACGGGCGCGGTGGAGGCCACCTACCGGTGCGACGCGGCGGTGTATTCGTGCGCGACGTCACCGGACGGACGGCACGTCTTCGCCGGCGACCTCTCCTCCTCCGTGTACTGCTTCGACGCCGACGGGCAGCGGCTGTGGAAGCTGGGCACGGGCAGCGGGGCCGCGCTGTCCATGCAGTACCTGGACGAGCGGCTGTACCTGGTCACCACGGACGGTTCGCTGGTCTGCGTGGATGCGAGCGAGCAGGCGATCGCGGCGGCCCAGCAGGGCTCGGTGCCGGCTCCGGTGGACGTGAAGTCGGCGGCGGCGCTGCCGGTGTTCACCCCGGCCGCGTCGGCCTCGGCGGTGGCGACGGTTTCGATGGCCGTGGTGGCTTCGGAGGCGGCCGGCGGGGTGGTGGTGGAGTGTGTCCAGCAGGGTGGCCGGATGCGGGTGCAGGTGGTGTCGGACGGCTTCGAGCCCTCGTGGAACGTGCAGTTCCCGCGCGGGATACGGGAGCCGGGCGCCCGGTACGTGGTGGAGGGGCTGCACGCGGCCTCAGGTGGCTTCTACCGGGTCCGCGGAGAAATACGACGGCTTGTGTGAGCGGCAGGCCGCCGGGGTGGCACCGGCCGGGGCCGGCGTGGGTATCGCGAAGGGCGTCCCTTCGGGGAGCGCGGGGGTCACGTAGAGCACGACCGGCTCGGTGCCGAGGTTGTGGCCCAGGTGGATGTGCCCGATGCCCGCGGGTTCCACGAAGGTGGTCCCCGTCCGATGCACCTCGACGGTGCGGTCGTGCAGGACCCGGGTCAGGGTCCCCGCCAGCACCACGGCGTCCAGCCGGACCCGGTGGAAGTGCCAGCCGGTGCAGCCGCCGGGCGGGATGACGATCCTCCGGCCCGACGGGGCCGCGCTACCGCGTGCCCTGCCCGGCCGTGCCGTCGTCGCCTGCCGTCCGCCCATGTCTCCTCCTCCGTGGGCCGACCCCCGGCCCACGGCCCCACCGTAGAAGGCGCCCCGGCATCCAGGAAGACTTGATGAAACATCAACCGCCCCTCCCCACCAGGTGATATGAGGCTCATACGGCGGTATCACACCTGTATGAGCCTGGTGGTGTTCGAGTCCCTGAAGCAGATCCACTGCGCCGAGTGCCGACAGGGCCCGCTCCGGCACCTCGTGCGCGAGGCGGGCGTGCCGCGCTGCCTGGACTGCGCGGATCTGGGGCACCTGGTCTACCTGCCGCGCGGGGACGCCGCGCTGACCCGCCGTTCACGTGAGGCCAGTTCGCTCTCGGCCGTCGTCGTCCGCTTCCACAAGCGCCGCCGTCGGTACGAGCGGCTGGGGCTCCTCGTCGAGGACGCCGCCCTGGCCCGGGCGGAGCGCGAGTGTCTCGCGGACGCCGAGGCACGGGCGCGCCGGCGGGAGCGTGACCGGCTGCGCCGCACGGCCGAGGACACCCGGTTCACGGCGGCCTTCGCCGCCGAGATAGTGCGGCTGTTCCCCGGGTGTCCGGCCGATCGGGCGGTGGCGATCGCCCTGCACGCCTCGGTGCGCGGCAGCGGCCGGGTGGGCCGCACCGCGGCCGGCCGGGCCCTCGACGAGTCGGCGGTCTCGGTCGCGGTGCGGGCGGCGGTGCGGCACACCGACACCGAGTACGACGCGCTGCTGATGGCGGGCGTCCCCCGGTTCGCGGCCCGGGCCCGGCTGGCCGCGCGGATCGACGCCATCCTGGACGGGTGGCGTACGGAGCCTAGTTGAGGCGGAAGCGGCGGTAGAGGAGGACACCGCCGAGCAGGAGCGCTCCGCTGCCGGGCAGCAGGTATCCGAGGCCGTCGGCCCCGGTGTGGGCGAGGGCCTCGGTGTGCCGCGGCGGTGCGGGCGGGGTGACCGGCCGTTCGGTGACGGGCGGTTCGATGACGTGCGGTTCGGTGACGGGCGGCTGGGCGGGCTTGCCACCGGTGGGCTCCTCGCCGTTGACGGAGGTGTTGCCGTGCGAGGAGTTGCCGACGCCGACGACGCTCACGGAATTGCCGCTGAGGTTGAGCGGGAGCTCGACGGGAAGCTGCAGGCCGTTGCCGGACAGCACTCCGGGCGAATCCTTTCCGCGCCCTTCCGCCACGGCCCCTCCCCCGTTCCCCGCTCCGGGTTTCGACGGATGGGAGGTCCTCGGCCCGGGATGCCCGCCACCTCCTCCCGGTGTCGCGTTGGCACAGCGGTTCCCGGCGGCCGAGTTGAGCACGCCGACCACGCTCACGGTGTTCCCGCACACGTTCACCGGGACGTGCACGGGCAGCTGTACCAGATTCCCGGACAGCAGCCCGGGCGAGCCTTCGGCCCGGCCGCCCGCGTCCGCATCGGCGTAGGCGAAACCGCCCACGCCCGCGACCGCCAGTCCACCTCCCGCAACCACCGCCGCGATCAAGCCATTCCGACGACTGTGACGCATGAGTTTCCCTGCCTTCCGGAGGATTCGCGGGTGCTGCACCCGCACCGGAGATAACGCGGTAAACCCATTCGGGTTATAGAGCCGGTAGGCATTTCACTCCATCGTGTACTGGGTAGTGCCTACTTCATGACCGATCGCCCGCTGCTCCTCCTCGACGTGGACGGACCGCTCAATCCCTTCCGTTCGCCCCTCGCCGGCCTGCGCGGCTACCAGAGCCACCGGATGCGGCCGGACGTCTGGCTCTCCTACCGCGACCCGGAGTCGCGCAGCGCCCGGCGCGGCGCGCGGGTCCGCCTCCACCCGTCCCACGGGGCCCGGCTGTTGGCCCTGCCCTTCGAGCTCGCCTGGGCCACCGCCTGGACACACCAGGCCAACACACTGATCGCCCCGCACATCGGGCTCCCCGGAGACCTGTCCGTCATCGACTGGCCGGAACTCTTCGTCGAGGACCCCGACGGGCTCTCCTGGAAGACCCGGCACCTCGTCGCATGGGCGGCGGGCCGGCCCTTCGCCTGGGTCGACGACATGATCAACCCCCGCGACCGCGCCTGGGTCGCCGCCCACCACCCGGGCCCCGCCCTCCTCCTGCGCATCCATCCCCGCCACGGTCTGCGGGACCGCGACTTCACCACGTTGACGCGCTGGGCGGCCGGGCTCAGCCCAGCAGAGCGGTGACCGGGTCCGTGGAGGGACGGCCCCTGGGCCACCAGTCGTTGTCCCCCATGCGGTCCTCGTAGCAGTACCAGAGGCCCTCGCGGCCGAGGCGGAGCTGGCGGGTGTGGATCGTCAGGCGGTTGCGGTCCGGGCGGAAGGAACCCTGGCCCGCGGCGAGCAGGGCCGGCCGGGCCCGGTCGAAGGGGCCCGCGGGCGGGTCCCAGGGCTCTTCGAGGGCGGCCAGTGCCGGACGGCCGCCCTGGCGCCACGCCGCGGCGGCCCGGGCGAGCTCGGTGGTCGTACGGCCGGTGGCGCGGGCCAGGTCCCGGTAGAGGGTGCGGGCCGTGCCCGTCAGGCCCGCCGTGGGGTGCGCGGAGGCGAGCCGGACCGCGTCCTGCCAGAGGCCGAGCCCCGCGATCGGGTCCTCGCCGGTGGTGAGGAGGGCGAGGGCGCGGGCGGCCGCGTCGCAGGCGAGCTGGTCCAGGGCCAGCGGGTCCGGGGCAGCCGGATCGGCCGGATACGCGGGCGGGAGCCCCGCGGCGGCGGGCGCCGGGAGCGGCGCGGGCAGCGGCGGCAGGCTGGTGCGGGCGAGCGCCGCCCGGGCCGGCACGCCCGGGAAGTCCGCCGCCGCGTCGGGCTGTTCGCGCGCGGCGTGGGCGGCGTTGCGGCGGGCGAGCTCGTCGAGGAGCTCCCGCTCGCCCCGGCCGCGCAGGAGCAGCAGGACGAAGGGGTCCTCGTCGAGGAGACGGGCCGCCCGGTAGCAGAGGGCCGCCGCGTGCTTGCACGGCGGACGCCCGAAGTCCGGGCAGGAGCAGTGCGGGACGAGCTCGCCCGCGCCGGGCAGCACGGCCCCCGCGAGCGACTGCGGCACCTCCCGCTCCAGCAGCGAGGCGAGCGCGGCGGGGTCGGCCGCGACCGCCTCCAGCAGTTCGTCCCACTCCGGGTCCGCGAACGCGGGCAGGGTCAGCTCGGTGCGGTACGGCCGGGGCCGGCTGCCCCGGACGTACGCCACGATCCGGCCGGGGGTGACGGTGACCGCGTCGACGTGCCCCTCCTCGGCGTACGTACGCCCCCGTCCCAGGCGGGCGCCGTCGCGGGAGACCTCCTCCAGCGCCGACACCCAGGCCCGGCCCCACCAGCTGACCGCCTCGACCCCGGCGGGCACGGTCTCGAAGGTGCGGCGGCGGTCGTCCCGCGCGGTGATCATGCGGGCCTCCGCAGGGAGACGAGGTCGGCCAGCTCGCGGTCGGTCAGCTCGGTCAGCGCCGACTCGCCCGACCCGAGGACGGCATCGGCCAGGGCCCGCTTCGCCTCCAGCATCTCGGCGATGCGGTCCTCGACGGTGCCTTCGGCGATGATCCGGTGGACCTGTACGGGCTGGGTCTGGCCGATGCGGTAGGCGCGGTCGGTGGCCTGTTCCTCGACGGCCGGGTTCCACCAGCGGTCGAAGTGGATGACGTGGCCGGCCCGGGTGAGGTTCAGGCCGGTGCCCGCCGCCTTCAGGGACAGCAGGAAGACGGGGACCTCGCCCGCCTGGAACCGGTCGACGAGCTCCTCCCGGCGCGGCACCGGCGTCCCGCCGTGCAGCAGCTGGTGGGAGATCCCCCGGGCCGTCAGGTGCCGTTCGATCAGGCGGGCCATCGTCACGTACTGGGTGAAGACGAGGACCGAGCCGCCCTCGGCCAGGATCGTGTCCAGCAGCTCGTCCAGCAGGGCGAGCTTCCCCGAACGGTGTCCGATCCTGGGCTGCTCCTCCTTGAGGTACTGCGCCGGGTGGTTGCAGATCTGCTTGAGCGAGGCCAGCAGCTTCATGATCATGCCGCGTCGTTCCATGCCCTCGCTCGACTCGATCACGGCCATCGCCTCGTCCACGGCGGCCTGGTAGAGCGAGGCCTGCTCCCGGGTGAGCGAGACGGGGTGGTCGGTCTCCGTCTTCGGCGGCAGCTCGGGCGCGATCCCCGGGTCGGACTTCTTGCGCCGCAGCAGGAACGGCCGGACGAGCGCGGACAGCCGGGCGACCGCCGCCTCGTTGCCGCCGTCCTCCTCCGTCTGGTGCTCCACCGGGCGGGCGTGGCGCGCCCGGAAGGCCGTGAGCGGCCCCAGCAGACCCGGCGTGGTCCAGTCGAGCAGCGCCCACAGCTCGGAGAGGTTGTTCTCCACCGGGGTGCCGGTCAGCGCCACCCGGGCCGGCGCCGGCACCGTGCGCAGGGCCTTCGCGGTCGCCGAATGCGGGTTCTTGACGTGCTGCGCCTCGTCGGCGACGACCATGCCCCAGCTCTGTGCCGCCAGCAGGGCGGCGCTGGCGCGCATCGTGCCGTACGTGGTGAGCACGAACCCGCCCGCACAGGACGTCAGGTCCTCGATGCTGCGGCCGCCGCCGTGGAAGCGGCGTACGGGCGTGCCGGGGGCGAACTTCTCGATCTCCCGCTGCCAGTTGCCCAGGAGGGACGCGGGACACACCACGAGCGTCGGCTCGGGCCGGTCCCGGTGCAGGTGCAGCGCGATCAGCGTGACGGTCTTGCCGAGGCCCATGTCGTCGGCGAGGCAGCCGCCCAGACCGAGGGAGGTCATCAGGTCCAGCCAGGCCAGGCCGCGGGCCTGGTAGTCGCGCAGGGTGGCCTTGAGGGCGGCGGGCTGCGGGAGCGGCGCCAGCTCCGCCGTCAGCCGCTCGCGCAGGGCGGCCAGGGATCCCACCGGCACCGCCTCGACGGGCTCGCCGTCGACCTCGGCCGTCCCCGACAGCGCGACGGCCAGCGCGTCCACCGGGTCCAGCACGCCCAGCTCCCGCTTGCGCGCCTTGCGCACCAGCTCCGGATCGACGCGCACCCACTGGTCCCGCAGCCGCACGACGGGCCGGTGGGCCTGCGCCAGCGAGTCCATCTCGCCCGGGGTGAGCCGGTCCCCGCCCAGCGCCAGCTCCCAGGAGAAGGCGAAGAGGTGCTCGGCGTCGAAGAAGGCGGTGCCGTCGGTCGCGGAACCGGGCGCGGTGGACCGTACGACGGCGGTCGCGGACAGCGTACGGGCCAGCTCGCGCGGCCAGTGGACCAGGACCCCGGCGGCCGCCAGCCGGCTCGCGGCCACCCCCAGCAGGTCCTCCAGCTCCGGGTCGGACAGGGCGAGGGCATCGGGCACGGGCTGGTCCAGCAGCCGCAGCAGGGGCGGCCAGACCCGTGCGGCCCGGCGCAGCGCGAGCACGGCGTCGATCCGGGCGCGGGGACCGAACCCGGCGGCGGCCGTGCCCGCCCACAACCGCGCCGCATCGGTGACCAGCGTCGGATCGGCGAGGCTGTGCACCTGGACGACGGCGGCCCCGGCGCGCCGGACGCCCTCGCCCTCGGCTTCGTCGAAGAGGCGGAAGGAGGACAGGTCGAGCCGCAGCGAGATCCCGACCCCGGCGTCGGCTCCGGCGGCGACCTGCGCGGCCCAGTCCTGTATCCCGGGCACCCGCTGCGCCTCCCGCGCGGCGAACGGCCGCCCGGCGGCCACGGCCGCGGCCGGGGTACGGGGCAGGCTGTCGGCGACGGCGTCGAGGAACGCGCGGACCAGCGCCTCCGGTTCGGGCAGCCGGAGCGGACGGCGCCCGGCCAGGGGCGTCGCGTACCCCTCGTGCGGGAGGGCCTCGGCGACCGCGCGCAGGTGGTCGATGTCGGCGGCGTCGAGCGGCCCGGCGCGCCAGGCGTCCATGCCCTCGGGGGTGAGCCCGGGGAGCAGCCGGCCGCGGGCGGCCAGGGTGAGGGCCTGCGTGGCGGCGGTCCCCCAGGCACGGGTGGCGGGGTGCGCGGCGGGGCTGCGGGGCGCCCGCGCGAGCAGGGGCAGCGCGGAGGCGACGGAGAAGGTCACGGCGGGCACGGTCCGGCTGCGGACCCCGTCACCGTGCGGGCGTACGACGGTGAGCGGCGCCGGCGTACCCACCTCGGGCAAGGCGTCCCCGTCGGGCGACCAGAAGGCGACCCGCCCCTCGCGGGGGACGGGGGCGGGCAGGAAGACGGCGGCGTGGCGCAACAGCGCGGCTGCCCCCGGCTGCGGCTGCGTCCCCGACTGCGACTGCGGTGTCACCTGTCCCCCTCCCCCGTCTTTCCCGTCGATCTGCTTGCGGATTGCGGGTCTGCTGACATCCCCTGCCGACGAGTCTAGGCGCGGCCACCGACAACGCCTCTGACCTGCGGATCAGCGCCCCCAGCGACCCTGCTCCGGCGCGTACCCGTACACCGGCCGGCCGGGGGCGGCGCTCGTGCGCAGCGGCCGCCCGCCGTCGTCGATGCGCAGGGTGCCCGAGCCGGACGGCCCGGACCACCGGAGGTCGAGGGACCAGTCGCAGTCGCAGCCCGTGGTGACGGCCTCGACCCGCAGGACGACCGGTTCGGCCGCCGAGACGCGCATCGGGAAGGCGGGCGCGGGCAGCGTGCTCCCGGCGTCGTTCCCGGCCACCGGGCGGGCCAGCGGGCGCGGCGCGTCCAGGTTGACGGCGAAGACGGCCGGGGTGAGTGCCCCGCCGCAGCCCTGCGACATCTGGTAGACGTTCCAGGCCGGCGGGGTGCGGCGGCCCGCCACGCGGACCTCCAGGTCCTCCAGGACCACGGCTCCCGGGCCCGTCCCGTGCAGGGTGACCTCCACGATCTGCGTCCCGGCGTGCACGGCGCGCAGCTTCGACGCCCAGGCGGGCGCGTCCGCCTCCACGGGCGGCGGGGGCACCGAGCCCGGACCCCGCTCGGACAGGTAGGCGTGATCGCAGCCCGCGGTCCACACGTGCGAGCGCACCGCCGCCTTCAGGGGTGCGGCCGTGGACGGGGGCGGGACCGTCCGTGACGAGGTGGAGGGCGCGGCGGTCGCCGGACCCGGACCACCCGCCGGTGACGAGGGTTCCGGTGCGGTCGCGGTCCCGGATGCCGACGCCGATGCCGTTGCCGTTCCCGGGGCGGATGCCGTTCCGGAGGCACCGGCGGATGCCGCGGGCGCCGCCGTGCCCGGTCCGGACCCCGTCCCCCCGCCCGTCCACGCTCCGGCCCGCGGCGCACGGGGTTCGGGGCCGGCCGCCGCCAGCAGAGCCACGGCGACCGCGCCCGCCGCCACCCCCGCGGTGGCGACCAGGGCCGCCCGCCTCCGGTACCAGGGCCTGCCGACGACGGCCGCCGCCGGCTCCCCCACGACGACGACGGGTTCCGACCCCGACCGCGAATCCGACTCCGCCATCGGCTCCGGCTCCGGCTCCGCCGGCACCCCCGCCCGCCGCCGCGCATCGGCCAGCAGCCACGCCCGGTGCAGGTCCACCGCCTCCCCCGGCGACGCCCCGCACGCCCGTGCGAAGCGGTCCACCACCGCGAACTCCGCGGGCAGCGCATCCCCGTTGCAATAGCGGTGCAAGGTCGACGTACTCGTGTGCAGGCGGCGCGCCAGGGCGCCGTAGCTCAGCCCGCCACGCTCCTTCAGCTCCCGCATCAGCCGCGCGAAATCCTCGGCCTCCCTCACCGTGTTCCCCCGTCCGGTGTCCCGTGATTGCGTTCCATGCCTGAGGTGTTCCCCCAGGTGACAGCCCCTACGGCCGTTCCAGCGTCCCGAATTCGCCCCAAACCGTGGCCGGCCGGGCGGCCCGGGGAACAGGCTCGTCAGGCACACCGAACCACTCACGGGGAGACCGTTCATGTTCCGACGCACCGACACCGTCGCCACGCTCGCCACCGCGCTCGTCGCGGCGGCCGCCGCACTCGTCCTCACCGCCTCGACCTCCGCCACGGCCGCCACCGCGACGCCCGTCCCGCCCGGCTTCCTGGCGGGCACCGACCTGCCGCCGCACCCCGGCTCGGCCTGGTACCCGGGCAAGATCACCAAGGGGCTGCCCGAGTTCGCGCCGTTCTGCCTGGACGGCGTGCTTCCGGCGGCGGGCAGCTGGCACCGCACCTTCGGCACCGAGTTCGACACCGGCGCCGTGCAGATCTCCGTACGCTCCGCCTCGCCCTCCGCGGCCGCCCAGCTCGTCGGCACGCTGGAGCGCAAGGTCGCGGCCTGCGCCGCCGACTGGCTGCGGACGACCCCGGGCGGCACCGCTTCCTGGGACGACTACGGGACGCTCCCCGTCGAGGAGGGCGCACACGTCTACGGGGTCCACGCCTCGATCCCCGAGTCCGAGCCCGGCGTGCACCTGTTCGGGATCGGACGCGACGGCTCCACCGTGACCGTCGTGACGTGGGGCGAGATGGGCGACCTGTCCCACGCCCCGGTCGCCGCGTTCAAGAAGACGACGACGACGGCCGTGAACAAGCTCAACCCGTAGCCGGCAGCCGGGCAGCGCCCGGCCCCCGGTGCACCGGAGTGGGACCATGGACAGGAGAGGCGATGACCATGCGTTCCGGGAATGAGCCGGTGACCGCGCGCAGTCCGCTGCGGCTGCGGTTCTGGCTGGGTGTGTGGGGGCTGATCTGGGCCGCCGCCGGGACGGCCGCCTTCTCGCTGGCGGGCCGCCCCGGATGGGCGGTCGCCTGCGGGGCCCTGGCGGTCGTCGTGACCGTGGACCTGGCCATGATCGTGCGCCACATCCGGCAGGGGCCGCACTACCAGCCCGGCCGGGACGTCCCGCCGTACGAACCGCCCCGCGACCGGTGAACCGGCAGCCGGGCACGGGCACCGGTGGGCAGCAGGCTCAGGCCTGGTCCTCGAAACGGGCCGCCGCGAGGTACTCGGGCTGCGGGTCGAGGGCGGCGGCCAGGCGGAAGTGCTTGCGCGCCTGCTCCGGCCGGCCCGCGCGCTCATGGGTGCGGGCCAGCGCGAAGTGGGCGAAGGCGTTGTCCGGCTCCCGCTCCAGCACCAGCTCGAACTCCAGCTCCGCCGGGCGCAGTTGGGCGGCCGCGAAGAAGGCCCGGGCCCGCAGCAGCCGGGCCGACGTGTTCTCCGGGTGGGCGGCTATGACCGAGTCGAGCAGTTTGATCGCGCCGCGCGGGTCGCGCGCGGCCAACAGATGCTCGGCGGCCCGGTAGTCGATGACGTGCGTTTCCGGGCTGGACGGCGTGGGGCGCGTGGTCTCGGACACGGTCTGGATCCTTCCCTCTACGGGCGCGTTCAACGCCCCCACCACAGCCGGTATTCCATGCACACGTCACGGCGTCCGGGCGGTCGCCCGGACGCACGTCAGGGGGTGCCGGCGGCGGCCCGCGCCGTGAGCTCCTCCCACACCTTGCGCACCTGCGGCTCCAGCGCCTCCAGCGGCCCGTCGTTGTCGATCACGAGGGTCGCCACCGCGAGCCGCTGCTCCCGCGTGGCCTGCGCGGCCATCCGGGCGCGCGCCTCCTCCTCGGCCATCCCGCGCAGGGCGGTCAGCCGCGCCAGCTGCGTCTGCGGCGCCGCGTCCACCACGACCACCAGGTCGTAGAGCGGTGCCAGGCCGTTCTCCGCGAGCAGCGGTACGTCGTGCACCACGATCGCGTCGGCCCCCGCGGCGGCTTCCAGCTCGGCCGACCGGGCCCCGACCAGCGGGTGCACGATCGCGTTGAGCGTCTGGAGCTTCGCCTGGTCCGCGAAGACGATGGACCCGAGCTTCGGCCGGTCCAGCACCCCCTCGGCGGTCAGCACCGACTCCCCGAAGGCCGCCACGACGGCCGCGAGCCCCGGCGTACCGGGCTCCACCACCTCGCGCGCGATCCGATCGGCGTCGACGACGATCGCCCCGTACCCCGCCAGCAGTCGCGAGACCTCGCTCTTGCCGGCACCGATTCCGCCCGTCAGTCCTACTTTCAGCATGCCCGCAGCCTAGGCCCTGTCCGGGCGACAGTGACCAGGCCCTGTCCCCCGCGCCCCTACAGCCCGGTCGGCGTCAGTTCTCGCCCTCGCGCTCCGCCAGGAACCGCTCGAACTCGCGGCCGATCTCGTCCGCCGACGGGATCTCGGCCGGCTCGGCGATCATGTTGCCCCGGGTCTCGGCTCCGGCGGCCGCGTCGTACTGGTGCTCCAGCCCCTGCACCAGGGCGACCAGCTCCTCGTCGCCCTCCCGGATCTGCCGGTCGATCTCCGTCTGCGTGCGGTGCGCCTCGGTCCGCAGTGCGTGCGCCACGGCCGGCAGGACCAGCCCTGTCGCCGCCGTGATCGCCTCCAGCACCGTCAGCGCGGCGTCCGGGTACGGGGAGCGCGCGACGTAGTGCGGTACGTGCGCGGCGACACCCAGCACGTCGTGCCCGGCCTGGGCCAGGCGGAACTCCACCAGGGACTCCGCGCTGCCCGGCACCTGGGCCTCGTCGAAGGGGCTGCGGTGCCCCGGCATGAGGTCGGTGCGGTTGCCGTGCGGGGTGATGCCCACGGGGCGGGTGTGCGGAACGCCCATCGGAATGCCGTGGAAGTTGACCGCGAGCCGGACCCCGAGGCGCTCGACGATCTGCCGGACGGCGACGGCGAAGCGCTCCCACTCCACGTCCGGCTCCGGGCCGGACAGCAGCAGGAAGGGGGCTCCGGTGGCGTCCTGGACCAGCCGGACCTCCAGCCGGGGCTCCTCGAACTCCGTCCAGTGGTCGCGCTGGAACGTCAGCAGCGGGCGGCGCGCCCGGTAGTCCACCAGCCGGTCCGCGTCGAAGCGGGCGACCACCTGGTGGGGCAGCGTGTCCAGCAGCCGCTCGACGATCTGCTCGCCGGCCTCACCGGCGTCGATGTACCCCTCGAAGTGGTACAGCATGACCAGCCCGGCCGAGTCCTGGGCGACCGCCAGGTCGGCCACCGCCAGGCCCTTGGCATCCCATTCGTACAAACCCTGTGGATCAAGCACCGTCAACCACTCCTCCTCGCCGCGTTCTCTGCCAAGAACGTCCAAGGCGGCGCCACCATTCCCCAGTTGGCCGCATTCACAGGAAACGCGGTGAGGCCCGCCCCCCGAAGGGGACGGGCCTCACCGTTCAACTCAGTTCAGCTCTGCTCACACCGGAGTGTGACGCGCGCTGCGATCAGCTCTGGCCGCCGGCCAGCTTCTCGCGGAGCGCGGCCAGGGCCTCGTCCGACGCCAGGGCGCCGGAGGTCTCGTCCGACTCCGAGGAGTACGAACCACCCGAGATGCCCGCACCGGCGTTGCCGGTGGCGGCCGGGGCGGCAGCACCCTCGGCAGCAGCGGCCTCGTCGGCCTCGCGGCTCTTGATGACCTGGGCCTGGTGCTGCTCGAAGCGCTGCTGCGCCTCGGCGTACTGGGTCTCCCAGGCCTCGCGCTGCTTCTCGTAGCCCTCGAGCCAGTCGTTGGTCTCGGGGTCGAAGCCCTCGGGGTAGATGTAGTTGCCCTGGTCGTCGTACGACGCGGCCATGCCGTACAGGGTCGGGTCGAACTCGACCGACGCCGGGTCGGCACCGAAGGACTCGTTGGCCTGCTTCAGGGACAGCGAGATCCGGCGACGCTCGAGGTCGATGTCGATGACCTTGACGAAGATCTCGTCGTTGACCTGGACGACCTGCTCCGGGATCTCCACGTGGCGCTCGGCCAGCTCGGAGATGTGGACCAGACCCTCGATGCCCTCGTCCACGCGGACGAACGCACCGAACGGAACCAGCTTGGTGACCTTACCCGGGACGACCTGACCGATCTGGTGGGTCCGGGCGAACTGCTGCCACGGGTCCTCCTGCGTCGCCTTCAGCGACAGGGAGACGCGCTCGCGGTCCATGTCAACGTCGAGAACCTCGACGGTGACCTCCTGGCCGACCTCGACAACCTCGGACGGGTGGTCGATGTGCTTCCAGGACAGCTCGGAGACGTGGACGAGACCGTCGACGCCACCCAGGTCCACGAAGGCACCGAAGTTGACGATCGAGGAAACGACGCCGGAGCGGACCTGACCCTTCTGCAGGGTGGTGAGGAACGTCTGGCGAACCTCGGACTGGGTCTGCTCGAGCCAGGCGCGGCGGGACAGGACCACGTTGTTGCGGTTCTTGTCCAGCTCGATGATCTTCGCCTCGAGCTCCTTGCCCACGTAGGGCTGGAGGTCGCGGACGCGACGCATCTCGACGAGGGAGGCCGGCAGGAAGCCGCGGAGGCCGATGTCGAGGATGAGACCACCCTTGACGACCTCGATGACGGTACCGGTGACGATGCCGTCTTCTTCCTTGATCTTCTCGATCGTGCCCCAGGCGCGCTCGTACTGCGCACGCTTCTTGGACAGGATCAGACGGCCTTCCTTGTCCTCCTTCTGGAGAACCAGGGCCTCGATCTCGTCGCCAACCTTGACGACCTCGTTCGGGTCGACATCGTGCTTGATCGAGAGCTCACGGCTCGGGATCACGCCTTCGGTCTTGTAACCGATGTCGAGCAGGACCTCGTCCCGGTCGACCTTCACGATGACGCCGTCGACGATGTCGCCGTCGTTGAAGTACTTGATCGTCTCGTCGATCGCGGCGAGGAATGCTTCCTCGTCACCGATGTCGTTGACCGCAACCTGCGGGGTGGTGGCGGTGGTCTCGGTGCTGCTCGTCATGTGGGTAAGGGCTCCGGTTACGGACAGAAAGTCGTAGGTACTGCTACGCCGGGAGCCCTTATCGGCATCTGCCGAAGCCGGACAGCCAAGGAGACCCCCATTTCCGCGAAGTGCGGCGGGGCCTCGAAAACCGAGGGGACATCAACAGATACAAGCGCAGCCTGCTAGGTCTGAGGAGCACAGGCTCGCAGCGCAACTTGTAGCATACGGGGGCGGCCGGACAGGGTCAATGCGCGAAGGCGCACACCCCGGGCGGATCACCGCATAACCGGCACAATTCGTGGGCGGGAGCGCCTTCCTGACGCTTCCTGCCACTTTCCGAAGACATTCGCAGACTACGACGACGGGCCCCATGAACCAAGAGGACTACGCCCCCGAAGACGCGTACGGAGCCGATCCCGGCTCCGTGGAAGACGCCGAGGCCACACGGCGTGACGCGGGGGAAGCGGAGAGCAGCCGGGCGAGCCGGGGCTGGTGGGACCGCAACGCCGACGACTACCAGAGCGAGCACGGCGCGTTCCTCGGCGACGACCGCTTCGTATGGGGACCCGAGGGGCTGGACGAGGCGGAGGCGGGCCTCCTCGGCCCCGCCGCCTCCCTCAAGGACAAGGACGTCCTGGAGATCGGCGCCGGCGCCGCCCAGTGCTCGCGCTGGCTCGCCGCGCAGGGCGCCCGCCCGGTGGCCCTCGACCTCTCCCACCGCCAGCTCCAGCACGCCCTGCGCATCGGCGATGACGTCCCCCTGGTCGAGGCCGACGCCGGACGCCTCCCCTTCCGCGACGGCTCCTTCGACCTGGCCTGCTCCGCCTACGGCGCGGTCCCCTTCGTCTCCGACCCCGTCAACGTCATGCGCGAGGTGCGCCGCGTCCTGCGCCCCGGCGGCCGCTGGGTCTTCTCCGTCACCCACCCCATCCGCTGGGCCTTCCCCGACGAGCCCGGCCCCGAGGGGCTGTCCGTCGCCGCCTCCTACTTCGACCGGACCCCGTACGTGGAGCAGGACGAGCAGGGGCGCGCGGTGTACGTCGAGCACCACCGCACCCTCGGCGACCGGGTCCGCGACGTGGTGGCGGGCGGCTTCCGCCTGGTCGACCTGGTCGAGCCGGAGTGGCCCGAGTGGAACAGCCAGGAGTGGGGCGGCTGGTCCCCGCTGCGCGGCAACCTGATCCCCGGCACCGCGATCTTCGTGTGCGAGAGGGACTGAGACACCGGTGACCCGACAGCTCCGCCAGGCCGCCCTCGACGCCCTTCCCGTAGGGGAGGCCGTGCCCGCGCTCGTCTCCGCGCTGGACGGCCACGGCACAGCGGTGCTCTGCGCCCCGCCCGGCACCGGCAAGACCACGCTGGTGCCGCTGGTGCTGGCCGGGCTGGTGGGCGGTGGGCCGCGGCGCCGGGTCGTCGTCGCCGAGCCGCGCCGGATCGCCGCCCGGGCGGCGGCGAGGCGGATGGCCTGGCTGCTGGGCGAGGCCGTCGGCGGTTCGGTGGGCTTCACCGTGCGCGGGGAACGGGTGGCGGGGCCGCAGACGGTGGTCGAGGTCGTGACCACGGGCGTACTGCTCCAGCGTCTCCAGCGCGACCAGGAGCTCGCGGGTGTCGACGTGGTGGTCCTGGACGAGTGCCACGAACGGCACCTGGACGCCGACACGGTCGCCGCCTTCCTCCTCGACGTACGGGAGACCCTGCGCCCGGAGCTCCGGCTCGTGGCGGCTTCGGCGACCACGGACTCCGCCGGCTGGGCGCGGGTGCTGGGCGGCGCGCCGGTGGTGGAGGCCGCGGGCGTCTCGTACCCGGTGGAGACCGTCTGGGCGCCACCGGCCCGGCCGGTGCGGCCCCCGCACGGGATGCGGGTGGATCCGGCGCAGCTCACGCACGTGGCGTCGGTGGTGCGGCGGGCCCTGTCCGAGCGCGCGGGCGACGTCCTGTGCTTCCTGCCCGGTGTGGGCGAGATCGCCCGCGTCGCCGGGCAGCTGGGCGGGGTGGACGCGGAGGTGCTCCAGATCCACGGCCGGGCCCCGGCGGCCGTGCAGGACGCGGCGCTGACCGCCGCGGACCACCGCCGGGTGATCCTTTCCACGGCGGTGGCGGAGTCGAGCCTGACCGTGCCGGGGGTGCGCGTGGTGGTGGATTCGGGGCTGGCCCGCGAGCCCCGGGTGGACCATGCCCGGGGGCTGGGCGCGCTGGCGACCGTACGGGCGTCCCGCGCGGCCGGGCGGCAGCGGGCGGGCCGGGCCGGGCGTGAGGCGCCGGGCGCGGTGTACCGCTGCTGGGCGGAGGCGGAGGACGGCCGGCTGCCCGCGTTCCCGTCGCCGGAGATACGCATCGCCGACCTGGCGCAGTTCGCCCTGCAGGCGGCGTGCTGGGGCGACCCGGACGCGTCCGGGCTGGCGCTGCTGGACCCGCCGCCGGCCGGAGCGATGGCCGCGGCGCGGGAGGTGCTGCTCGCGGTGGGCGCGGTGTCCCCTGCGGGGCGGCCGACCGCGCGCGGGCTGCGGATGGCGCGGCTGGGGCTGCACCCGCGGCTGGCCCGCGCCCTGCTCGACGGCTCGGCCGCGCTGGGGGGCCGGCGGGCGGCGGAGCTGGTGGCACTGCTGAGCGAGGAGCCGCCGCGGGAGTACGGGGACGACCTGGCCGCGGCCTGGCGGCGGGCCCGCGCGGGCGGTGACGCGTACGCGGCGCGGTGGCGGGCGGAGGCCGGGCGCCTGCAGCGTGCCGCCGCCGAACGAAACCCTGCGGGGCCCTCCCCCACCCCGCCCCTTCCCGAAACCGGGGCTCCGCCCCGGACCCCTTCGGGGGCTCCGCCCCCGGACCCCAGCGCCTCAAACGCCGGCGGGGCTGAAAGTCCAGCCTCGCCGGCGTTTGAGGCGCGGGGTCTGGGGCGGAGCCCCAGTGGCGCAGCCGTGCCCGATGACCTCGCCGCAGGGCTCGTCGCCGCGCTCGCGTTCCCCGAGCGGGTCGCCAGGGCCAAGGGCCAGGGGGCGTTCCTCATGGCCTCCGGGACCGGGGCCGAGCTCGGCGACGGGTCGGGGCTGCGCAGCGCGCCCTGGCTGGCCGTCGCCGTCGCCGACAGGCCCCCGCACTCCGCCTCCGCGCGCATCCGGCTGGCCGCCGTCATCGACGAGGACACCGCCCGGGCCGCCGCCGCCCACCTGTGGACCGAGGGCGAGGAGGTGCGCTGGGAGGACGGGGACCTGATCGCCCGCGCCGCGGAACGGCTCGGGGCGATCGAGCTCGCCGTACGCCCCCTGCGCACCCCGGACCCGGCCCTCGTACGGGCCGCCCTCCTCGACGGGCTCCGTGCCGAGGGGCTCAGCCTGCTGCGCTGGTCCCCGGACGCGCAGGCGCTCCGCGCCCGCCTCGGCTTCCTGCACCGCACGCTCGGCGGCGCGTGGCCCGACGTGGCGGACGACGGCGCCCTGCTGGACCGGGCCGACGACTGGCTGGAGCCCGAGCTGTCGCGGGCCCGGCGCCGCGCGGACCTCGGGCGGATCGACGCCGGGCAGGCCCTGAACCGGCTGCTGCCGTGGGCCACCGGTGAGGCCGCCCGGCTGGACGAGCTGGCTCCGGAACGGCTGGAGGTGCCGAGCGGATCCCGGATCCGGCTGGACTACTCCGCCGAGCACGGGCAGCCGGTGCTCGCGGTGAAGCTCCAGGAGCTGTTCGGGCTGGCCGAGACCCCGAAGGTGGCCGGTGTGCCGGTGCTGGTGCACCTGCTGTCGCCCGCCGGCCGGCCCGCGGCCGTCACGGCCGACCTCGCCTCCTTCTGGCAGGGCGGCTACCGCGCCGTCCGCGCCGAGCTGCGCGGCCGCTACCCCAAGCACCCCTGGCCGGAGGACCCGGCCACCGCCGAGCCCACCCGCCACACCAACGCCCGCCTCAGGCGCTGATCCCTTCCGCCTTCTCCCGGACCCGGCGGCCGCGGGCCTCCAGCCACAGCGCCAGCGCGAGCAGCGCGAGCCCGCCGGCCGTCAGGCCGATCGGTGCGTAGGTGTGCAGCGCGAGGACCTTCGTACGGTTGGCCTTGACCAGGTCGACGGTGTAGTCGGAGTAGTCCTCGCGCATCGTCACGTGCCCGGCGAAGGCGGTGAGCTTGCCGTCGGGGCCGCCCGCCGCGATGCCGCCGCGCATCTCCTGCTGGATGTCCTGCTCGGCGTTGACCGGCGCTCCGGTCACCGGGTCGACCCAGAACCTCGCCTTGGCGGTGTACCAGAGGGTGGTTCCGGTGGCCGCCTCGATCGTCGACGGGTCGATGCCCTCGATCGGCATCTTCTTCGGCATGGCGACCTTGGTCCAGGGGATCGTCTGCTCGAAGTAGTAGACGTCCATGCCCTTGAACGTGCGCGGTCCGACGTAGTGGATCGGCGAGGAGGTGCGGGTCTGCGCGTCGAAGTACAGGTAGTCGCGCGGCTCGGTGAAGAACGGCCACTTGAACTCGATGCCCTCGCGCTTGACGGGGTCGCCGTCGACCATCTCGCCGGTGGCGTGCACCGGGTCCTGGGTGTGCGCGTCGAAGATGTAGCGCTCGGGGATCTGGGAGACCATCTTGCCGTCGGGGCCGATGATGTAGGACAGCGTGTCCCAGACGACGACGTCCTTGCCCGCGCTCGACTCGATCTCCTTCGACGCCTCCACGTTCCCCTTGAGGGTCTGGACGATCGTGACCTTGTCGACCTTCTTGGGCTGCATGCCGCCGGTGTAGTCGAGGAGGGTCGCGTCCTTCGCCTCCAGGACCATCTCCTGGTACTGGCTCGGCGGGATCTTGGCGAGGCGGGGGTACGCGTACCAGCGCAGCAGCGGCGCGAGGGCTGCGCAGAACACGGCTAGGGCCAGCAGGACAAGGCTCGCTCTGCGTCGCAAGGCCGGGCCCTCCTCTACTTTCCGGGCGCGGGGGGCGCGGTGGTGAGCAGGGGCCTGGGTGAGGTCTTGCCCTCGGGCGCCCCGAACGCCGTGACGGCGAGGACGAGGAGTACCGCGAGGACGAGCCCGCTGGCGGCGGCGATGAATGCGCGCATGCCGGGCCTCCGGAATCTGATAGGGCGTCAGGGCGGAGGCACCGTAGCAATGCGGAGGCGAGATGAGAACCGTCTGCACGGCGGATCATGCGAAACGCCCCCTGACCTGCGAGCAAGCCGCATATCGGAGGGCGTTTTCGTGTGGTTTGGCCGGTTCGTCCCGGCCCGCTTCACGGCGCGGCGGGGTCCGGGTCCCTGTTCTGCACGGCGCCGTTCTGCACAGCGCCGTTCTGTACGCCGCCGTTCTGCACGGCGGCCAGCTTGTCCCGTCGGTCCCGGTCTCCGTCGCCCTTCGTGCTGAGGATCGTGTCGCAGATCTCGCGCAGCTTGTCCGTCGCCTGCTTGGAGAACAGGCCGCACAGCCCGGCGATGCCGGAGAAGCCGTACGGGTTGGTCGCCCCCGCCCCGGAACTCCCCGCGAACAGGCCGCCCCGCAGCAGCAGGTACACCAGCAGTGCCAGCGCGACGCCGATGCCCGCCCGGAGCAGGTACCACCACAGCCAGCTCGCGTACAGCCGCCGGTTGCCCACGTACGTCGCGAACGAGGTGGCCGCGTGGACGAAGCTGCCGAGGGCGCTGCAGAGGATCACCGCGAGGAGCATGGCGACATCGGCGGTGAGGGCCCATTCGCCCAGGCCCAGGGGCGACCACCGCACCGTGGAGGTCACGTCCGTCCCGGGCGCGACCAGGGCGAGGAGGATCGGCCACAGGCTCAGCAACCCGCCGCACAGCAGGACCACTTCCGCCAGCAGCAGGAGGCCGAGGGCCGCTGTGGCCGCCGTCGGCAGGTGGTGCTGCCGAGCGCCGGCGGTGGCGCCGGGGCCGGCGGTGGCGCCGAGGCCGACGCCGGGGCCGGGGCCGTCTGCGTGCTCCGCCGTCTCCGCACCCTGCCGAGGGACTGTCCCGCTCAACCGTTCGCCTCCGTCGATCGCTTGTCCGGATGCGACCGGCCGTCACCCGTCCGGTCCCTCACTGTGTCGCTCAAGTACCGAGCCTCTCAAGTTCGTTGGGGAGCAGCCGACGTGCACGCGGCAATAGACTCCCATGCCTCTGCAGGGCAACGCGACGTACGAGGGACGTTCGATGAACACGATCGGAATCAAGGCCGGCGAGGAGAAGGCCCTCATCTACCGGTTGAGGTCTCTGCTGACCGAGCGCAGCCGGCCGGTGGCCTTCATCGTCGGATCGGGCATCAGTGCAGGTGCGGTCGACGGCGTGCGGGCGATCGTGGCCTCGATGCGCACGATGATCGGCGATCCGGGAGAGATCGCGTTGTTCGACGGACGGGTGACGGGCCCGTCCGACGCCGAGAAGTACCAGCAGGCAGCCGACTTCGCCCTGGAGTTCCGGGACCAGGACTGGCTCAACCTCGTCATCCGGCAGGCGGTCCTGGGCGCCTGCCCGGACCTCACGCCCGAGGAGCGGAACCGGCTCGCCCGGGCCGATGAGAAGGAGTTGGAGGCCTTCGAACGAACTTCCCCCAAGTGGCGTCTGAACCCTGCCACGGAGGGGCTGGGCCGTCTCCTCCAGCTGCTGCCACGAGAGCGCCGCGGGCCGGTGATCACCACGAACTTCGATCCGCTGCTGGAGATCGCGGTGCGCCGGGCCGGCGCCCGCGCGAGCTGGCAGCAGATCGACCTCGACGGCAAGCTCAGCCGGGGTGAGGACGAGGACGCCGTCGACATCGCGCACGTCCACGGCTACTGGCGCCGGGGCGACACCCTGCACACCGTGCACCAGCTGCAGAAGCCGCGGCCCCAGCTCCACGGCAGCCTGCGCGGCTCGCTCAGCGGCCACGCCGTCGTCGTCGTGGGCTACAGCGGCTGGGACGACGCCTTCTCGCGCTCGCTGCGCGAGTTCGCCCGGGAACAGGACATGCAGCGCACCGACCTGATCTGGTGCTCCTACGACCCGCTCACCGACGAGAGCTTCTCCTCGGGTCTGCTGGCGGAACTCCTCGGAGCGCCCCGGCGGAGCTTCTACCACGGGATCGATGCCAATCGCCTTTTTCCCGGGCTGGTCGACAGCTACGTGGCGGCGGTCGAGTGCCCCCACGGCTGGCGCCGCATCGACCGCCCCCTCCTCGACGACCTGGGTACGAGGACACCGGGCGCGGCGGAGGCCGTCGCCTTCTTCGACGGCGCGCAGCCGGACTGGCCCGAGGCGCTGGATCCGCGGATTCCGCGCCTGTCCCTCGTCGGCGAGCTCACCGAGGCGGTGGGCCGGTGCCTCGACGGTGCCGGTGGCAGCGGTGGCGCCGGCGGTGACGGGCGGATCGTGGCGGCGGTGGGCCCGATGGGCGAGGGCAAGTCCATGGCACTGCGCCAGGCCACCGTCGATCTGGCGCGCACGCGCGACGACGTCACCGTGCTGTGGCGGGAGCGCGGAACGTCCGTCGACCCCGAGGCGGTCCTGGCCATTCCGCAGCGCGCGGGACAGCACATCCTGCTGGTCAGCGACGACGGAGCGCACGTCATCGACGACCTCAAACGGCTCATGCCCCTGGCCAAGGCGCAGGGCCGTACGGACATCCACGTGCTGTTGGCCGCTCAGGAGTGGGAGTGGCGCAACCGCCGCCCTTGGCAGGACCTCGGCGGCTTCCTGGCCGACACCGTGAAGGTCCACGGTCTCCTGGAGCAGGACGGGGAGGACATCGTCACCGCCTGGCGGGACTGCGGCGCGCTGCGCGAACTCGCCAAGACGCCCGAACGCGAACGGGCCCGCAAACTGGTCGACTTGTCGCAGGCGACCTTCGGGCGGCAGGAGAGTTCCCTCGTGGGGGCCATGCTGGCCCTGCGGTACGGTCCCCTGCTGGGCGAGCACGTCGAGGAGTTGCTGCGGCGGATCGAACGACACCCCATGCTGCGCGAGGCCTTCCTGATGATCTCCGTGCTGCACGCCGCCTTCCACGACAAGGACCGCCGCATCCGACCGTTGTCCCTGCGGATCCTCGCGCAGGCACTGGAGATGAAGCAGACCGACATCGAGATGCGGGTCGAGGACACCCTCCGCAAGGAGGCAGGCCTGTCCGACCACGGCGAGAACCTCTGGGTGCGGCACGTCTCCATCGCCGAGGCCGCACTCCGGATCAGCCGCGCGCAGCGCCCCGACGAACTCGTCCCCCTCATCCGCAAGGTGGTCGGGGCGGCCGTGCGGCTGTCCCCCGCCATGAGCACCCCGGACCACGACCTCTACTCGGCCGCGTACCTGTCTGCCCGGCTCGAGATCGCGGAGGAATCCGTCGCGGCCGCTGAAACCGCCGTCGCCGTCGCACCGGCCCGGCTCAGCTACCGGACGAGCCTCGTCGCCGCCCTGCGCATCGCCAAACGGCTTCAGGAGGCCGGCGAGGCCGCCGAGCGGGCGGCCAAGGAGATGCCGTCCATGACCGACCCCGAGTCGAAGTTCGGCTTCCTCCTGGAGTGGGCAACGGTGGCGGGGCAGGACCACCGTCCCGAGAGCAACGCGCTCCTGATCGGCGCGGCGCTGGCGCTGCCCCTCGAGGAGCACCAGCGCGTGTACGCCCTCGTGAACATGGGCGTACCCCTCAGGAACCTGCACGAGCAGAGCGCGGACCCGGTGTACCTGGAGGCCCTGCGGGGCGTGGTGGGGCTGCTACAGGCGCGCCAGGCCAGCCGCCAACAGAAGGCCTATCTCCGCCGACACGCCACCTACCTCACCCAATGCGGGGCCATCCCCCTGGCCGGTGAGGACGACGCCTGGGACGCGCTGCAGACCGCCCTGGACAAGCTGCGCCCGAACGCCCACCCCACGCTGGTCCCGCATCTGAAGTCCGCCGGCGCATCGGTACGCCCGCCGAAGGGCGCCCCGGACCTGTCCATGTGACTACGGGGTGGCCCCGGGGGTCGGCCGGGCCGCCTCCGGCGTGGAGGACGGGGACACGGATGCGGAGGCGGAGGCGGACGGCGTGGGCTTCGGCGCCGGGGTGGCCTTCGGGGGCGTGGTGGCCGTCGGCGAGGGCTTGGAGGTCGGCGTCGGGGTGGGGGTCGGCGTCGGCGTGGGAGTCGGCGTCGGGTCCGGAGTCGGCGTAGGCGTAGGGGTAGGGGTCGGCGTAGGCGTGGGCTTCGGGTCCGGCGTGGGCTCGGGGTCCGGAGTCGGCTTCGGCGTCGGGGTGGGGGTCGGCGTAGGCGCGGGCGGCGTGGGGCTGGGCTTCGGTGCCGGTGCCGGTGCCGTGGGCGTGCCCGCCGCCGTGCCGGGGCGGTCCGGGACCTCGTGCGTGCCCTTGAGGTAGTACGTGAACCAGGACCGGACCGTCCGCAGGTACTCCGTGGAGTGGTTGTAGGAGAGCACCGCCCGGTCCAGGTCCGCCTCCACCTGCAGGTCCCGGGTGCCCGCGCACAGGTAGCGGGCGGCCGCGAGGGCCGCGTCGTGCACGTTGTTCGGGTTGCGGCGCCCGTCGCCGTCCGCGTCCTGGCCCCATGCCGCCCACGTGGAGGGGATGAACTGCATCGGCCCGACCGCCCTGTCGTACCGGGCGTCCCCGTCGTAGGCCCCGCCGTCCGTGTCGGAGATGTTCGCGAAGCCGTTGCCGTCGAGCACGGGACCCAGGATCGGCCGCAGTGTGGTGCCGGCCGCGTCCACCTGGCCGCCGCGTGCCTGCCCGGACTCCACCTTGCCGATCGCCGCGAGGAGTTGCCAGCGCAGTCCGCATCCGGGGTCGCTCTGCGCCACCGTCTTCTCCGCGCGCAGGTAGGCCGCGAGCACGCTCGCCGGTATGCCCTGTGCCCCTTCGGCCGGTCCGGTCCCGGCGAGCACCGGCACCGCCGCCGGCTCCGGAGCCTGCGGCTGCGCCGGCTGCGCCTCGTCGGGCAGCACGGCGGCCGGCGGCTCCGGGCTCACCAGGGGCGGAAGTTCGGTGAAGTAGTCGGAGTCGCCGCCGCTCGCCTCCGCCGGGAGGGCCGGTTCGCCCTCACCGACGGCGACCGTGCGGTCCTCGCCCGCGCCCGCCGGACCCTGCGAGGCGGTGAGCGCGGCAGCCACCAGCGCGGAGACCAGGGCGGCTGCCGCCCCCTTGCGCAGCCTGCGTCCGATTATTCGAGCCGACATGATCCGGACCCCTCCCCCTCGACGTCCGCGTGACCATACGTCAACTCCCTGTAAAGGGCACGAAAAGAGGGGCGGAATTCACCACATCGCCACGTCCGTGCGCAGGTCACGCATACTGTCGGGACCCTTCGGGCGCATTGGCCCGAAGTAAAGGACATCCACGAGGACATCCACGAGAACGTCCACGCGAACATCCAGGAGAGGTGTCATGCCGTTCACTCTCAGCCATGCGGCCGCCGTACTTCCGGCCATCCGCCGGACAGGGCGTGCGCGGGGCCCCCTCGTCGCCTCGGCCCTGGTCCTCGGGTCGTTCGCGCCGGACACCTTCTACTTCACGGACGCGGTCGTCGAGGGCGTCATGGCCTACGGGAGCTTCACGCACTCGCTCGCGGGGGTGTTCACCCTGGACGCAGTGCTCACCGCGGCCCTCGTGGGGTGCTGGCTGCTGCTGCGCGAACCGCTGATCGCGCTGCTGCCGCGCGGGTGGCGGGGCAGGGTGCACACCTTCGTGCGCGGCGAGGAGTGGCGCGAGCGCCGCCGACTGCCCGCGCTCGCCGCCTGGTTCTACGTGTCGGCCGTCGTCGGCTCGCTCACGCACGTGGTGTGGGACAGCTTCACGCACATCGACCGCTGGGGGACGAACGCGCTGCCGGAGCTGGAGGAGCCGGTCGCCTTCGACCTGCCCCTCTACTCGTACCTTCAGTACGGCACTTCGGCGGTCGCGGCCTGCGCGCTGCTCTGGTTCACGGTGACCGCCCTGCGGCGGCTGCCCGCCTCCGCCGCCCCCGCGTCCGTGCCGGTGCTCGGCCGGGCGGAGATCTGGGGTGCGCTCGCCCTGGTCGTGGGGTGCGTGGCGGCCGGGGTCACGATGCGCGTGCTCCGCTTCTTCACCTTCTTCGACCGGATCCGTACGCCGCTCGACATCATCCCGACGGTCTGCTTCGGGGCGGGCGGCGGCCTCGCCGTGGCCCTGCTGCTGTACGGGGTGCTCGTACGGCTGCGGCACCGCGGCGACCGCGCCGCCCGTACGGACGAGGAAACGCGGACGCCCGTCCCCACCGCCTGAGCGGGGACGGGCGCTGCCCCGGCCGTACGGGCCTCGGCCGTACGGGCCTCAGTGCGCGGCGGACTCCCAGTCCGGGCCGACGCCCACGGACACGTCCAGCGCGGCCCGGAGCTCGACGGCGGCGCCCATCTCGCGCCGCACCAGCTCCTCGACCTGCTCGCGCTCGCCCGGGGCGATCTCCAGCACGATTTCGTCGTGGACCTGGAGCAGCATCCGCGAGCGCAGGCCGGCTCCGGTGATCGCCTGGTCCACGCGCAGCATCGCGACCTTGACGATGTCGGCGGCCGTGCCCTGGATCGGTGCGTTGAGCGCCATCCGCTCGGCGGCCTCGCGGCGCTGGCGGTTGTCGCTGTTGAGGTCGGGCAGGTACCGGCGGCGGCCGAAGACGGTCGCCGTGTATCCGGTGGCGCGGGCCTCGTCGACGACCCGGCCCAGGTAGTCGCGGACCCCGCCGAAGCGCTCGAAGAAGGTCTCCATCAGGCCGCGCGCCTCAGCGGGCTCGATGTTCAGCTGCTGGGCGAGGCCGAAGGCGGAGAGCCCGTACGCGAGGCCGTACGACATGGCCTTGATCTTGCGGCGCATCTCGGCGTCGACCTGGGACCGCTCCACGCCGAACACCTGGGAGGCGACGGTGGTGTGCAGGTCCTCGCCGGTCGCGAAGGCCTCGATCAGGCCCTCGTCCTCGGAGAGGTGGGCCATCACGCGCAGCTCGATCTGGCTGTAGTCGGCCGTCATGAGGGACTCGAAGCCCTCGCCGACGACGAAGCCGCGGCGGATGGCCCGGCCCTCGTCGGTGCGCACCGGCACGTTCTGCAGGTTGGGGTCGGTGGAGGACAGCCGGCCGGTGGCGGCGACGGTCTGGCTGAAGCTGGTGTGCACCCGGCCGTCGGCGGCGATGCACTTGACCAGGCCCTCGACGGTGACGCGCAGCTTGGCCTGCTCCCGGTGGCGGAGCATGATCACGGGCAGGTCGTGGTCGGTCTGCGTGGCCAGCCAGGCCAGCGCGTCCGCGTCCGTGGTGTACCCGGTCTTGGTCTTCTTGGTCTTCGGCAGGTCCAGCTCGCCGAAGAAGACCTCCTGGAGCTGCTTGGGCGAGCCGAGGTTGAACTCGTGGCCGACGGCCGCGTGCGCCTCCTTCACCGCCTGCTGCACGGCTCCGGCGAACTGCTGCTCCATGGCCTCCAGGTGGTCGCGGTCGGCGGCGATGCCGGCCCGCTCCAGCCGGGCGAGGAGCTCGGAGGTCGGCAGCTCCATGTCGTGCAGCAGCTCGGCGGCGCCCACCTCGGCGAGCTTGTCGGTGAAGGCGTCGCCCAGGTCGAGGACCGCGCGGGCCTGCGCCATCAGCGCCTCGGCCTCGGCGGTGTCGTCGGCGCCGAAGGCCAGCTGGCCGTCGGCGGCGGCGGGCGCCAGCTCGCGGTGCAGGTACTCCATGGACAGCACGTCCAGGCCGAAGGACCGGCGGCCGGGCTTGACCAGGTACGCGGCGAGCGCGGTGTCCATGGCGACGCCGCCCAGCGACCAGCCGTGCTCGGGGAAGACCCGCCACAGCGCCTTCGCGTTGTGCACGACCTTGGGGCGTGCCTCGTCCGAGGCCCAGGCGCGGAAGGCCAGCTCGTCGGCCTCGTCCAGCGACAGCGGCTCGAACCAGGCTGCCGCCCCGCCGGCCGCGGCCAGCGCGACCTCGGTGATCCGGCCGGCGCCCAGCGCCCAGCTGTCGACGGTGGCGATGCCCAGCGGTCCGCCCGCGTGGGCCTCCAGCCACGGCGCCAGCTCGCCCGTGCCCAGGACGGAGGCGTCCAGCTCCACGCCGGCCACCGGAGCCGGGGGCTCCTCCTCGGCGGCGCCCGGGTCCACGGCGAGCAGCCGCTCGCGCAGCGAGGCGTTGCGGATCTCCAGGACGTCCAGGACGCCGAGCATGGCGGTCCGGTCGTAGGCGACGCGGGCCAGGTCGGCGGGGGTCTTGGGCAGCTCCACGTCCTTGACCATCTCGGTCAGGACCCGGTTGAGCTTGACGGCCTCCAGGTGGTCCCGGAAGTTCTGCCCGGCCTTGCCCTTGACCTCCTCGGCGCGCTCCACGAGCTCCGCGAACGACCCGAACTGGGTGATCCACTTGGCTGCGGTCTTCTCGCCGACGCCGGGGATGCCCGGCAGGTTGTCGGACGGGTCGCCGCGCAGCGCCGCGAAGTCCGGATACTGCTGCGGGGTGAGCCCGTACTTCTCCTCGACCTTCTCGGGCGTGAACCGGGTGAGCTCGGAGACGCCCTTGGTCGGGTAGAGCACGGTGGTGTGCTCGGACACCAGCTGGAAGGAGTCCCGGTCGCCGGTGACGATCAGCACGTCGAAGCCGAGGGCCTCCGCCTGCGTCGCCAGCGTCGCGATCACGTCGTCGGCCTCGAAGCCGTCGACCGCGAACCGCGGCACGTGCATCGTGTCGAGGAGCTCGCCGATCAGCTCGACCTGGCCCTTGAACTCGTCGGGGGTCTTGGAGCGGTTCGCCTTGTACTCGGGGAACTCCGTCGAGCGCCACGTCTTGCGCGAGACGTCGAACGCCACCGCGAAGTGCGTGGGCGCCTCGTCGCGCAGCGTGTTCGCCAGCATCGACGCGAAGCCGTAGATGGCATTGGTCGGCTGGCCGGTCGCGGTCGTGAAGTTCTCCGCGGGCAGCGCGAAGAACGCCCGGTACGCCAGGGAGTGCCCGTCCATGAGCATCAGGCGGGGGCGGTCCGCTGCGGTCGTCTGGTCCGTCTTCTTCGATGCTGTCTCTGCCACGCCCCCGATCCTAGGCGCCCCCACCGACAAATCCGGACGGCCTGCGCGCAGGGGCAAATCCGCCGTCGGTGATGTCGGCGGGGCGTGACAGGATCGGTGTATACGACAGGACTGTTCAAAGGGGAGCGTCATGGCCACCAAGCCGCCCGCAGGTGATCCGGTACAGGATGCTCCGCAGGTCGCGCCCCCGAAACACGCGGCCGCGGGGCTGCCCGCGATCGGGCACACCCTGAGGATCGCCCAGCAGCAGATGGGCGTGGCCCGCACCGCCCGCACCCTGCTCAAGGTCAACCAGAAGGACGGCTTCGACTGCCCGGGCTGTGCCTGGCCCGAGGGCGACAAGCGGCACACCGCCGAGTTCTGCGAGAACGGCGCCAAGGCCGTCGCGGAGGAGGCCACCCTGCGCCGGGTCACCCCGGAGTTCTTCGCCGCGCACCCGCTGGCCGACCTGGCCACCCGCTCCGGGTACTGGCTGGGGCAGCAGGGCCGGATCACCGAGCCCATGTATCTGCCGGAGGGCGGCGACCGCTACGAGGCGATCAGCTGGGAGCGGGCCTTCGCGGTCCTCGCCGAGGAGCTGACCGCCCTCGCCTCCCCCGACGAGGCCCTCTTCTACACCTCGGGCCGCACCAGCAACGAGGCCGCGTTCCTCTTCCAGCTCTTCGCCCGCGAGTTCGGCACGAACAACCTGCCCGACTGCTCCAACATGTGCCACGAGTCCTCGGGCTCCGCGCTGAACGAGACCATCGGCATCGGCAAGGGCAGCGTCTCCCTGGAGGACCTCCACCGGGCCGACCTGATCATCGTCGCCGGGCAGAACCCCGGCACGAACCACCCGCGCATGCTCTCCGCCCTCGAACAGGCCAAGTCCGCCGGCGCGAAGATCATCTCGGTGAATCCGCTGCCCGAGGCCGGCATGGAGCGGTTCAAGAACCCGCAGACGCCCCTCGGCATGCTCAAGGGCACCGCCCTCAACGACCTCTTCCTGCAGATCCGCATCGGCGGCGACCAGGCCCTCTTCCGCCTCCTGAACAAGCTGGTCATAGAGGCGGGCGGCGCCACCGACGAGGCCTTCATCCGCGAGCACACCCACGGCTACGAGGAGTTCGCGGCCGCCGCCAAGGAGGCCGACTGGGCGGAGACCCTCACCGCCACCGGCCTGACCCGGCCGGAGATCGAGCAGGCGCTGGCCATGGTCCTGGCCTCGGAGCGCACGATCGTCTGCTGGGCCATGGGCCTCACCCAGCACAAGCACGCCGTCGCCACCATCCGCGAGGTCGTCAACCTGCTCCTGCTGCGCGGCAACATCGGCCGGCCCGGCGCCGGCGTCTGCCCGGTCCGCGGCCACTCCAACGTGCAGGGCGACCGCACCATGGGGATCTTCGAACGGCCCGCGCCCGCCTTCCTCGACGCCCTCGACAAGGAATTCGGCATCACCTCGCCGCGCGGGCACGGCTTCGACGTGGTCCGCTCCATCGAGGCCCTGCGCGACGGCAAGGCCAAGGTCCTCTTCGCCATGGGCGGCAACTTCGTCGGCGCCACCCCCGACACCGAGGTCACCGAGGCCGCGATCCGCCGCGCCTCCCTGACCGTGCACGTGTCCACGAAACTGAACCGCTCCCACGCGGTCACCGGCCGGCGCGCCCTGATCCTGCCCACCCTCGGCCGCACCGACAAGGACGTGCAGGCCTCCGGCAAGCAGTTCGTCACGGTCGAGGACTCCATGGGCATGGTCCACTCCTCCCGCGGCAACCTCGCCCCCGCGAGCCCGCACCTGCTCTCCGAGCCCGCGATCGTGGCCCGGATGGCCCGCGCGGTCCTCGGCGCCGCCTCCGCCACCCCGTGGGAGGAGTTCGAGCGGGACTACGCCTCGATCCGCGACCGGATCGCCCGCGTGATCCCCGGCTTCGAGGACTTCAACGCCAAGGTGGCCCGCCCCGGCGGCTTCCGGCTGCCGCACGCCCCGCGCGACGAGCGCCGATTCCCCACCACCACCGGCAAGGCGAACTTCACTGCCGCGCCCGTCGAGTACCCGAAGATCCCCGAGGGCCGGCTGCTCCTGCAGACCCTGCGCAGCCACGACCAGTACAACACCACGATCTACGGCCTGGACGACCGCTACCGCGGCATCACCGGCGGCCGTCGCGTCGTCATGGTCAACCCCGAGGACGCCGCCGAGCTGGGCCTGGCCGACGGCTCGTACACCGACCTCGTCAGCGAGTGGAAGGACGGCGTGGAGCGGCGGGCGCCCGGTTTCCGCGTCGTGCACTACCCGACGGCGCGCGGCTGCGCCGCCGCGTACTACCCGGAGACGAACGTGCTGGTCCCGCTGGACTCCACCGCGGACACCAGCAATACCCCGGCGAGCAAGTCCGTCGTCGTGCGATTCGAACCGGCCTGATAGAACGACCTCAGGACAAGAAGGTTAACGAGCGTTGACGAACGGAGCCTGACCATGGGCGAGCAGCACGCAGTGAAGTTCCCGCAGGAGGTCCTCGACGAGTACGCGGCCCTGGGCATCGACCTGCCCTCGCTGTTCTCGGCGGGACACCTCGGCGAGCGGATGGACATCCGCATCCTGGAGGCCTCGGCCGACCGTGTCGTCGGCACCATGCCCGTCGAGGGCAACACCCAGCCGTACGGGCTGCTGCACGGCGGGGCCTCGGCCGTGCTGGCCGAGACCCTGGGCTCGGTCGGCGCGATGATGCACGGCGGCATCACCAAGATCGCCGTCGGCGTGGACCTGAACTGCACCCACCACCGGGGCGCCCGCAGCGGCATCGTCACCGGCGTCGCCACCCCGGTCCACCGCGGCCGCACGACGACCACCTTCGAGATCGTCATCACCGACGAGCAGGACAAGCGGATCTGCACCGCCCGCCTGACCTGCCTGCTGCGCGACGTCGACCAGGCCGCCGGGGCCCCCGCCGGAGCCTGACCCGGCCCGCACGGGCCACCGCCGCGCCCCGGGAGTCAGACCGCCCCCTCACCGGGGGACTCCCGGAGCCGGCCCAGTTCCTTCACCGCGTCCGCCGCCTCCCCGCGCACGCCCGGGTGGTGATGGCGGAGGAACCGCCCGACGACCGGCAGCACCGCCCGGTCGTCCGTGCAGCCGAGGCGCTCGACCGCCCGCTCGGCGTCGTCCTGGCTCAGGCGGCCCGTCTCCAGCATGTCGCCGACGACTTCGAGGCAGCCGTCCCGGCGGCCCGTGTCGGGGGCGTCCAGCTCCTGCCAGGCCGCTTCGACCCACGCCTCGGGGCTCCGGTATCGGTTCACGGCCGGGAGCACAGGGGACACGCTCGCTGCCCGCCGACAGCGTCTGCCCGCCCCGGGCCGGGGATCCGGACGTTCCCGGACCGATCCCCACCGGCAACCGCCCGGAATCCGCCAGTCCGCACGCTTCGCGGTGACATCTGTTGTGTCACCGATGGTGACCGCCTACCTTCCCCTCATGGGGACCATGCCACGCCCGGCCCGGTACGCCGCCCACACCCTCCTCGCGGTGCTCGCCCTGACCGGATGCTCTTCCTCCGCACCACCCCGCGCGGCGCTCTCGGAGAGCCCATCCGCCAGCCCTTCCTCGCCCGCACAGGTCTGCACGAGCCTCGTCTCGTACTGGGCGAAGGAGACCCTCATGGGCACCAAGTGGTCCGGGCTCGACTGGGAACAGAAGGGCCTGTCGAACGACCAGTACGCCATCCACGAGGACGCCGTCGCCGCAGGCCGCGCCGAGGAGCGAACTGCCGGACAGGACAAGGCACTTGAGCTGATCGACCGCTTCGTGGCCCGGCGCTGCGCCGAGCAGGACGGCGCGACCCGCAGCTCGGAGAACTGGCGACCCCCGACGTGACCCGGGTCACCGCATTCCCGAGCACGCTGTCCGGCTTCCGGGCAGATTCGCGCATACGGCCGAACCGCAGGTCGGAGGCCATGTCGCCGACCTGGACAAGATCCATCCGGTGGGGACGGATCGAGCACGTCATTACTCTGAGTAATTCACATGCCGTACGCAATCCGTCTTTTCCTCCGAGAATCGCCACTGGGGGGATTCCTTCAGACACGCACCGCCACATTCGGCCGAATTTGATCTAAGACAGGTGCATGAAGGCCTCAAGCCCCTTAGGGGAACAGGTATTTCTCAGGATGCGGACACTATTCACCGTCACCAAATGTCCGTTGTGTCCACACTCCCGCCACACATTCTTGGCCTTGGCATAACAAGAGCGTCACATCCTCCTTTCCCGCCTCCCGGTGCTCACCACCTCGGGCCTAGAGTCACGGCCAGTCACCGCGCCACAGAGCGCGAATCAGCACGGCCGTGGACCTCCCAGTGCGGCCCGGCGACCTAACGGCACCTCTCACGAGAGAGCCGCGCCAGGGAAAGGAAGAATCGTGCGACACCGTTCTTTGCTCGTCCTCACCACCGTGATCACCACGGGAGCACTGACCCTCACCGCTTGCGGATCGCGCGACGGAGACTCCAAGGACAACGGCGGCGGCAAGAAGACCGTCGTGGTCATCGGCGTGGACGCCCCGCTCACCGGCTCGCTCTCCGCGCTCGGCCAGGGCATCAAGAACTCCGTCGACCTCGCGGCCAAGACGGCCAACAAGAACAACGAGGTCCCGGGCATCGAGTTCAAGGTCGAGGCCCTCGACGACCAGGCCGTCCCCGCCTCCGGCCAGGCCAACGCCACCAAGCTCGTCGGCAACAAGGACGTCCTCGGTGTCGTCGGCCCGCTGAACTCCGGCGTCGCCCAGCAGATGCAGGGCGTCTTCGCCTCCGCCAACCTGGCCCAGGTCTCCCCGGCCAACACCAACCCCGCGCTCAGCCAGGGCGACAACTGGGGCAAGGGCGAGTTCAAGCGCGGCTTCAAGACCTACTTCCGCACCGCCGCCACCGACGTGGTCCAGGGCAAGTTCGCCGCCCAGTACCTCTTCAAGGACGCCGGCAAGAAGAAGGTCTTCATCGTCGACGACAAGCAGACCTACGGCGCCGGCCTCGCCGCGATCTTCGCCGACGAGTTCAAGAAGCTCGGCGGCGAGGTCGTCGGCACCGACCACGTCACCGTGAAGGAGACCGACTTCTCCTCCACCGCCGACAAGGTCAAGACCTCCGGCGCCGACTCCGTCTACTTCGGCGGCCAGTACCCCGAGGGCGGCCTGCTCGCCGACCAGATCAAGAAGACCGGCGCCAACGTCCCCCTCATGGGCGGCGACGGCATCCAGGACCCGGCCTTCATCAGCGCCTCCGGTGAGGCCAACGAGGGCGACCTCGCCACCTCGATCGGCTACCCGGTCGAAAAGCTCGACACCGCCAAGAAGTTCATCGAGGACTACAAGGCCGAGGGTTACAAGGACCCGTACGCCGCCTACGGTGGCTACTCCTACGACGCCGGCTGGGCCGTCATCCAGGCCGTCAAGGCCGCCGTCGCCGCCAACAGCGGCAAGCTGCCCGCCGACGCCCGCGCCAAGGTCGTCGAGGCGCTCGGCAAGGTCTCCTTCGAAGGCGTGACCGGCAAGGTCGCCTTCGACGAGTACGGCGACACCACCAACAAGCAGCTCACGGTCTACAAGGTCGAGGGCGGCAAGTGGGTCGACGTCAAGAGCGACACCTTCAACCAGTAAGCCCCTAGTCCCCAGCACCACCCGCACCACCTGAACCAACCGCCGCGCGAGGGCGCAAACAGCGCCCTCGCGCGGAGTCTTATCCGACACGCTCATCGGAGGCCCTGCGGTGCACGAACTGCCGCAACAGCTGGCCAACGGCCTGGCCCTCGGTGCTCTCTATGGTCTCATCGCCATCGGGTACACCATGGTCTACGGCATCGTCCAGCTCATCAACTTCGCCCACGGCGAGATCTTCATGATCGGCGGCTTCGGCGCGCTCAGCGCCTACGCCATCCTCCCGACCGGCACCTCCCTGCTGATCGCGATACCCGTCATGATCGTCGGAGGTGCTGCCACCTCCGTCGCCGTGGCCTGCGCAGCCGAACGCTTCGCCTACCGCCCCCTGCGCAGCGCCCCCCGGCTCGCACCCCTCATCACCGCAATCGGCCTCTCGATCGCGCTCCAGCAGCTCGTCTGGCAGTTCTACCCGGACGCCAAGAAGGCAGTCAGCTTCCCCGAGTTCAAGGGCGCGGCCTTCAAGATCACCGACAACCTGGCGATCCAGCGCGCGGACCTCTTCGTCCTCATCCTCGCCCCGCTCTGCATGCTCGCCCTCGGCATCTTCGTCCAGAAGAGCCGCAGCGGCCGCGCCATGCAGGCCACCGCGCAGGACCCCGACACCGCCAAGCTGATGGGCATCAACACCGACCGCATCATCGTCATGGCCTTCGCCATCGGTGCAGCGTTCGCGGCCGTCGCCGCCGTCGCCTACGGCCTCGACAAGGGCCAGATCAACTTCGAGATGGGCTTCATCCTCGGCCTCAAGGCCTTCACCGCGGCCGTCCTCGGCGGCATCGGCAACATCTACGGAGCCATGGTCGGCGGCGTCGTCCTCGGACTCGCCGAAGCCCTCTCGATCGCCTACATCGAAGAGATCCCCGGCATGCAGCAGCTCGGCGGTGGAGCCTGGTCCAACGTCTGGGCGTTCGTACTCCTCATCGTCGTCCTCCTCGTGCGGCCACAAGGCCTGCTCGGTGAGCGCGTCGCGGATCGGGCGTGAGAACCATGACCACCAACACCACCCCGCAGACCGACACGGTGAAGCAGGGCCCCGCGCCCACCGCACTCCTGTACGCGGTCATCGGCGGCAGCCTCCTCACCATCGTCAGCGCCTTCCTCGCGTGGACGTGGACCGCCGAGTTCCCCGGCGACCTGACCTACTACGGAAGCCCCGCCGGCCTCCAGTACGTCACCCTCGCCGGAGCCGCCCTCACCCTCGCCTACGCGCTCTCCGCGCTCGGCGTCAAGGGCCTCGGCTGGCTCACCCCCGCCGGCTCCCGCAAGGCCGTCTGGTTCCTGGCCCTCGGCAGCCTCGCCGCCACCTGGTTCACGGTCATCTCCATCACCGTCGTCCTCGGCGGAGTGATCAACCTCGAACCCGGCGCGTACGTCGCCCTCGTCGGCTCGCTCGTCCCGGCCCTCGCCGCGTACAAGCTCCCGGACGACACCCGCAAGGCGGCCCCCGCCAAGCAGCTGCCCTCCTGGGCCGAAATCCTCATCATCACCGGCATCTTCGCCATCGGCCTCTTCGTCATCACCTTCGGCATCGACACCGATGACAAGGAACCGCAGCTCTTCGTCGCCTACCTGATCACCGTCGGCTTCGTGGCCCTCGCGATGAACAAGGCAGGCCTCTTCGCCCGCCTCGGCGGCATCACCGCCAAGCACCGCCAGGTCACCCTCATCGGAACCGCGGCCGCGGCGATCGCCTTCCCGTTCATCCAGCAGAGCGGCGACACCTACACGCTCATCGCGGTCAACATCCTGATCTTCGCGACCGTCGCCCTCGGCCTCAACGTCGTCGTCGGCCTCGCCGGCCTCCTCGACCTCGGCTACGTCGCCTTCCTCGGCGTCGGTGCCTACGCCGCGGCCCTGGTCTCCGGAAGCACCGCCTCCGCCTTCGGCATCCACCTGCCCTTCTGGGCAGCGGTCATCGTCGGCGCCCTCGCCTCGCTCATCTTCGGCGTGGTCATCGGAGCCCCGACCCTGCGCCTGCGCGGCGACTACCTCGCCATCGTCACCCTCGGCTTCGGAGAAATCTTCCGCATCGCCATGGGCAACCTCGACGGCACCTCCGGCCCGGACATCACCAACGGCCCCAACGGCATCCCCAACATCCCCCACCTCGAACTCTTCGGGTGGAACTTCGGGGAATCCCACGTGGTCGGCGGCATCACCCTCGGCGCCTACGCCAACTACTACTTCCTGATGCTGCTCGTCATGGCCCTGGTCGTCGTGGTCTTCGCCCGAGCCGGCAGCAGCCGCATCGGCCGCGCCTGGGTCGCCATCCGCGAGGACGAGACCGCCGCCGAAGCCATGGGCATCAACGGCTTCAAGGTCAAGCTCATCGCCTTCGCCCTCGGCGCCACCCTCGCCGGCCTCGCCGGCACCGTCCAGGCACACGTCAACAGCACGGTCGTCCCCGAGAACTACGTCTTCGCCGGGCCCGTCCCGCCGAACTCCGCGTTCCTCCTCGCGGCCGTCATCCTCGGCGGCATGGGCACCATCCGCGGCCCCATCCTCGGCGCCGCACTGCTCTTCCTGATCCCGGCGAAGCTGGCCTTCCTCCAGGACTACCAGCTCCTCGCCTTCGGCATCGCCCTCATCCTGCTCATGCGCTTCCGCCCCGAAGGCCTCATCGCCAACAAGCGCGCGCAGCTCGAGTTCCACGACGACACCGCTGACCAGGCCCCCACGGACCTGGCCACCGCCAAGGCGGGGGCGTGAACATCATGACGACCACCACGGACACCACCACCAAGACCACGGTTCTCGAAGCCAAGGGCGTCACCATGCGCTTCGGCGGCCTCACCGCCGTCAAGGGCGTCGACCTCCAGGTCAACTCGGGCGAGATCGTCGGACTCATCGGCCCCAACGGCGCCGGCAAGACCACCTTCTTCAACTGCCTCACCGGGCTGTACGTCCCCACCGAGGGATCCGTCAGCTACAAGGGCACGGTCCTGCCTCCCAAGCCCCACAAGGTCACCGAAGCCGGCATCGCCCGCACCTTCCAGAACATCCGGCTCTTCCACAACATGACCGTGCTGGAGAACGTCCTCGTCGGACGCCACACCCGCACGAAGGAAGGCCTCTGGTCCGCCCTCCTGCGCGGCCCCGGCTTCAAGAAGGCCGAAGCCGCCAGCGAGGCGCGCGCCATGGAACTCCTCGAGTTCATCGGCCTGGAGAACAAGGCCCAGCACCTGGCCAAGAACCTCCCGTACGGCGAGCAGCGCAAGCTGGAGATCGCCCGCGCCCTCGCCAGCGACCCCGGCCTCATCCTCCTGGACGAGCCCACCGCCGGCATGAACCCGCAGGAAACCCGCGCTGCCGAAGAACTCATCTTCGCCATCCGCGACATGGGCATCGCCGTCCTCGTCATCGAGCACGACATGCGCTTCATCTTCAACCTCTGCGACCGCGTCGCCTGCCTCGTCCAGGGCGAGAAGCTCATCGAAGGCACCGCGTCCGAGGTCCAGGGCGACGAGCGCGTCATCGCCGCCTACCTGGGCGAGCCCTTCGAGGGCGACCCGGGCGCCGCGGAGGACGCCGAGGTCGTGGCGGCGGAAGCCGCCGCAGCAGAGGCCGCCGCCGAGGCGGAGGCCACGGACACCGACACGGCGGCCGAAGCGGACAGCACCACCAGCACCACCAGCACGGAAGGAGAGGCCAAGTGACCGCACTGCTCAAGGTCGAGGACCTCAAGGTCGCCTACGGCAAGATCGAAGCCGTCAAGGGAATCTCCTTCGAGGTCAACGAAGGCGAGATCGTCTGCCTCGTCGGCACCAACGGCGCCGGCAAGACGACCACCCTGCGCACCCTCTCCGGGCTCATCAAGCCCAAGAGCGGCAGCATCACCTTCGACGGCAAGCCCCTCGCCAGCGTCCCCGCCCACAAGATCGTCTCCCTGGGCCTCGCCCACTCCCCCGAGGGACGCCACATCTTCCCCCGGCTGACGATCGCCGAGAACCTCCAGCTCGGTGCCTTCCTGCGCACCGACAAGGAGGGCATCGAGAAGGACGTCCAGCGCGCCTACGAGATGTTCCCCATCCTGGGCGAGCGTCGCAAGCAGGCCGCCGGCACCCTCTCGGGCGGTGAGCAGCAGATGCTCGCCATGGGCCGCGCGCTCATGTCCCAGCCCAAGCTGCTGATGCTGGACGAGCCCTCCATGGGTCTGTCCCCGCTGATGATGCAGAAGATCATGGCGACCATCAAGGAGCTCAAGGCCACTGGCATGACGATCCTGCTCGTCGAGCAGAACGCCCAGGCGGCGCTCTCGCTCGCCGACCAGGCGCACGTCATGGAGATCGGCAAGGTCGTTCTCTCCGGCACCGGCCGGGACCTCCTCCACAACGAGGACGTCCGCAAGGCCTACCTCGGCGAGGACTGAGCCGTCCTGTACGCGTGAGGCCCGCCTCCCCTCGGGGGGAGGCGGGCCTCACGCATGTGCGGGGTGGACCTACTTGCCGCTGTCCTTCTTCTTCGCCTCGGCGTCCTCGATGACCACCTCGGCGACCTGCTGCATGGACATCCGGCGGTCCATGGAGGACTTCTGGATCCAGCGGAACGCGGCCGGCTCCGTGAGCCCGTACTGCGTCTGCAGGATGCTCTTCGCCCGGTCCACCAGCTTGCGGGTCTCCAGCCGCTGGGAGAGGTCCGCGACCTCCTTCTCCAGCGCGCGCAGCTCCGCGAAGCGGGAGACGGCCATCTCGATGGCGGGCACCACGTCGCTCTTGCTGAACGGCTTCACGAGGTACGCCATGGCCCCGGCGTCCCGGGCCCGCTCGACGAGGTCGCGCTGCGAGAACGCGGTGAGCATGAGCACGGGGGCGATGGACTCCTCCGCGATCTTCTCGGCGGCGGAGATCCCGTCCAGGACGGGCATCTTCACGTCGAGGATCACCAGGTCGGGCCGGTGCTCGCGCGCGAGCTCGACGGCCGTCTGCCCGTCCCCGGCCTCGCCGACGACGGAGTAGCCCTCTTCTTCGAGCATCTCTTTGAGGTCGAGACGGATGAGCGCCTCGTCCTCGGCGATGACGACGCGGGTCGTCAGCGGCGGAACGTGCGACTGGTCGGCGTCGGGCATGGGCGTCGACTCGTGCTCGGCGGTCACGGGGGGCTCCTTGTTGCAAGGCGATTCAGCTCCCCCGAGCCTACCTAGCTCCTGTATGTTTGTGACACGGAGGGTCTTCTGTATCCTTCGTTTCGAAGGGGCCCCGGTAGCCCAGCGGTAGAGGCGATGGATTCAAAACCCATTCAGCGTCGGTTCGAATCCGACCCGGGGTACTTCTCCTTCATTTTCAAGGTCGCCAAGCGATTTTGACGATCTTCACTCGTCACGGTGAACGAAACTTCGAATTGCGGCCAACCGGACGAATAGCGGCGAAGCTCCGAACGTGGAGCACGATCCTTCGATATGCGAAGAAGTCGTTCTGCTATTACGCCGAGGCGTGACCAACCGGGTCGTGGCCGAACACCGCTGCGGAAGCAATGCGCCTCGTCATGCCCCAGCCCACAGTGGGCCGAAGGCAGCGGCACGGCTGCGTCGAGGTCAAGTCGTACACCTGGCACTGGACCTGCCTGTTCCCGCAGCACGGGCCCGGCCGCAAGCATGATCGCCGCATCGCCTTGGCGGACTGGCATCGGGCCCAGGCGCGAGACGGTGGCGCCGCACCGCACTGCCTAAGCTGCCGCCATGAACGACAGCACACGCATACGGATCAGGCCCGGCGGGCTCGGCGACGTGGTGGGCATTCTCGGGATGCTCGACTCCGCCGTGGCGTGGATGAACGCGCGGGGCAATACCGAGCAGTGGGGCACGGTCCCGTACTCGCAGCGGCCCGGCGGGGTGGCGCGCGTCGAGCGGTACACGACCGAGAACGTGCCCTACGTCGCGGAGTTGGGCGGGGTGGCCGTCGGAGCTCTGGTGCTGGATTCCGGGCCCAGCCCCCAGATGCCGATCGCGCCGGCCGGTGAGCCGGAGCGGTACGTCCGGCTGCTGGTCTCGGACCGGCGGTACGCGGGGATGGGGATCGGGGCCGCGCTGCTGGACCATGCCGCCGAGGAGACCCGGCGGGCGGGCGTGGGGTTGTTGCGGGTGGACTGCTGGGCGGGCGGTGGGGGTGAGCTGGTCGCGTTCTACGAGCGCAACGGGTTCGCCCCCACCGAGCGTTTCGTGGACGGAGACTGGCCGGGGCAGGTGCTGGCCCTGCGGGTCGGCTGACGGACACGGGCCCTAGGGGAGGTCGGCGTTGCCGCCGAGGTTGGCGACCAGGAGGCGGAGGGTGTCGATGGTGGCCGCGTAGGTGGCGTCGTCGATGCCCTCGCGCATGCGGGCGTGGACCTTGGCGTTGCGGTCGTGGGCGCGGAGCCGGCCCGCTTCGCCGGCCTCGGTGAGGGTGAGGCGGTCGTCGGTTTCGGTGATCCAGCCGCGGGTGGCGAGGTCGGCGTAGACGGCTTCGAAGTCGGTGCCCTGGTCGTCGAAGGCGGCGAGCTTCGCGGTGAGGGTGGCGCGGGTCCATGTGCCGGGGGCGCCGGCCATGTGGTTGAGGCTCCACCAGTGGGGCTGGGTGAGGGCCTCTTCGGCGAGGGCGGTGCGGAGGCCGCCGATGACCAGGTTGGCGGCCTCGCGGCTCCAGTAGCCGATGGGCTGGGCGGCGAGCTGTTCTTCGGAGTATTCCTTGATCGTCATGCTGTGACCGTATGACCTGGAGTTAGGTTGAGGTCAAGGACGTTCGATGAGGGGAAACCGTGATGAGTGAGAAGGCCCGCAAGCTGTTCGACGCGCTCGATCTGAACGAGGACGGGCAGCTGACCCGAGTGGAGGTGATCTCGGCCCTGCGGTCGAAGGGGCCGACGCTGGCCGCGCGCGGGGATCTGCCGTTCTGGGGCGTGGGGGACGCGGACGCGTCGTCGGCGCTGTTCGACGCGGCTGATGCGAACGGGGACGCGGTGTTGACCTTCGAGGAGTTCGCGGCCGTGGTCGATCGGCGCTTCGGCTGGTAGCGCCGGGTGCGGGTGACCGCGTCGGGCCGGTGGGAGCTGCCCGACGCGGTGCGTCTCATACGTGAGGTGCGGTAGCCGCGGCTGCCGCGGCGGGCGGGTTCAGCGGACCGCGTCGCCGATGTGGTGGATGCGGACGAGGTTGGTGGATCCGCTGACGCCGGGGGGCGAGCCGGCGGTGATGACGACGGTGTCGCCGGGGACGCAGCGGCCGATCCGCAGGAGCTCTTCCTCGACCTGGGCCACCATCGCGTCGGTGGAGTCGACGTGGGGGCCGAGGAAGGTTTCCACGCCCCAGGTGAGGTTGAGCTGGGAGCGGGTGGCGGGGTCGGGGGTGAAGGCGAGGAGCGGGATGGGCGAGCGGTAGCGGGAGAGCCGGCGGACGGTGTCTCCGCTCTGTGTGAAGGCGACGAGGAACTTGGCGTCGAGGAAGTCGCCCATTTCGGCGGCTGCGCGGGCGACGGCTCCGCCCTGGGTCCGGGGCTTGTTGCGGTCGGTCAGGGGCGGCAGGCCCTTGGCGAGGATGTCCTCTTCGGCGGCTTCGACGATGCGGGACATGGTCCGCACAGTTTCGACGGGATATTTGCCGACGCTGGTCTCGCCGGACAGCATGACGGCGTCGGTGCCGTCGATGACGGCGTTGGCGACGTCGGAGGCTTCGGCGCGGGTGGGCCGGGAGTTCTCGATCATCGAGTCGAGCATCTGGGTCGCGACGATGACGGGCTTGGCGTTGCGCTTGGCGAGCTTGACGGCTCGCTTCTGGACGATCGGGACCTGTTCCAGGGGCATTTCGACGCCGAGGTCGCCGCGGGCGACCATGATGCCGTCGAAGGCGGCGACGATGTCGTCGATGTTCTCGACGGCCTGGGGCTTCTCGATCTTGGCGATGACGGGGAGGCGGCGGTCCTCCTCGTCCATGATGCGGTGCACGTCCTCGATGTCGCGGCCGCTGCGCACGAAGGAGAGGGCGATGACGTCGGCGCCGATGCGCAGGGCCCAGCGGAGGTCTTCGATGTCCTTCTCGGACAGGGCGGGGACGGAGACGGCCACGCCCGGGAGGTTGAGGCCCTTGTGGTCGGAGACCATGCCGCCTTCGACGACCCGGGTGCGGACGCGGGGTCCGTCGACCGCGGTGACCTCGAGGGTGACGCGGCCGTCGTCGACGAGGATGCGTTCCCCGGTGGTGACGTCGGTGGCGAGTCCCTTGTAGGTGGTGCCGCAGGTGTGGCGGTCGCCCTCGTGTTCTTCGACGGTGATGGTGAACTCGTCACCGCGTTCAAGGAGTACGGGTCCTTCGCGGAAGCGGCCGAGGCGGATCTTCGGGCCTTGAAGGTCGGCGAGGATGCCGACGCTGCGGCCGGTCTCGTCGGAGGCCTTGCGTACGCGCTGGTAACGCTCCTCGTGTTCGGCGTAGGTGCCGTGGCTGAGGTTGAGGCGGGCGATGTCCATTCCGGCTTCGACCAGGGCTTTGATCTGGTCGTATGAGTCGGTGGCGGGGCCCAGGGTACATACGATTTTCGCTCGGCGCATGAGGCGAGCGTATTCCCCTACCAGAGAGTAGGTAATCGCTTCCGGGTGTCCACTCAACAACCTTTGAGCAAAAGGTTGTTGACAACTGTTGAATGTGCATGGGGGTGCTCTGATGAGCACCCCCGGGGTGCCGATTTCGCGGGTTCTTCAGAGCCGCGGAGGGGTCATCGTGAAGCGGGCGTTCACCTGGGCGTGGACGGTCTGGCGCTGCGGTTCGAGGTCGAGCGGCGGGGGGCCGGCGTCCTCGGTGGCGCTGAAGGCCATGGTGCGCATTCCGGCGCCGGCGGGGACGGGGTAGGGGCCGGCGTCTTCGGCGCCGAGGTCCGCGAGCTCGACGAGGGCGGCGAGTTGGGCTCCGAGCGCCTCGGCGTATTCGCGGGCGCGCTGGACGGCTTCGAGCACGGCCTGGCGGCGGGCCTGGCCGTGGGCCGGCGAGGTGGGCCGCAGGGCCCACCAGGGGCCGTCGACCTGGGTGAGTTCGAGGTCGGCGAGGCGGGTGGTGAGTTCGCCGAGGGCGGTGAAGTCGCTCACCTCCGCGGTGATGTGCACCCGGCCGTGGTAGGCGCGGATGCGTTCGGCGCGGCCGTGGCGGGTGAGTTCGGGAGTGATGGAGAAGGAGCCGGTTTCGAGCTTCTCGACGGGGTCGCCGTAGCTCTTGATGAGGTCGAGGACGGTGTTGTTGCGCCGGGTGAGGTCGTCGAGTGCGGTGCGCCGGTCGGTGCCGCGGGCGCTGACGGTGATGCCGATCCGGGCGATCTCGGGGTCGACTTCGATGCGGGCTTCGCCGCGGACTGCGACGCGGGGTACTTCGGGGGTGCCGTAGGGCTGGTGCGATGCGTCCTGGGTCATGGATTCACTCTCGCACTGTCGCCCGTACGGGTGTGGTCATCGGATCGAAACCTGACGGGGGTGTTGCCGCTGTTACCGGTGGGTCAGAATCTACGCGCGTTGTTCACGCCTCAAAAGGGGAGATGGCATGGCGTTCGACCGCAGGACTTTTCTGGGGACCACGGCCGCGACAGGTGCGGCCGTAGCGCTGGCGGGGGCCACGAGCACCCCGGCCGCCGCGCAGCAGCAGCAGGATGTGAAGGGACCGGCGCCGCGGACGTACGCGTTCACGGTGATGGGCACGACCGACTTGCACGGGAACGTCTTCAACTGGGACTACTTCACGGACAAGGAGTTCGACGACAAGGCGCACAACGACGTCGGTCTGGCGAAGATCTCCACCCTGGTGAACCAGGTGCGGGCGGAGAAGGGGCGGCGCAACACGCTGCTGATCGATGCGGGTGACACGATCCAGGGCACGCAGCTGTCCTACTACTACGCCAAGGTGGATCCGATCACCGCGCGGCGGGGTCCGGTGCACCCGATGGCGCAGGCGATGAACGCGATCGGCTATGACGCGGCGGCGCTGGGGAACCACGAGTTCAACTACGGGATACCGGTGCTGCGGAAGTTCGAGGAGCAGTGCGACTTCCCGCTGCTGGGGGCGAACGCCCTGGACGCGAAGACGCTGCGGCCGGCGTTCGCGCCGTACAGCATGCACAGGCTGCGGACGCCCTGCGGGCGGGACGTGAAGGTGGCGGTGCTGGGGCTGACGAACCCGGGGATCGCGATCTGGGACAAGGCCAATGTGCAGGGGAAGATGACGTTCCCGGGGCTGGAGGAGCAGGCGGCGAAGTACGTGCCGAAGCTGCGGTCCATGGGCGCCGACGTGGTGATCGTGTCGGCGCACTCGGGGTCGAGCGGGACGTCCTCGTACGGGGACCAGCTGCCCCACATCGAGAACGCGGCCGGTCTGGTGGCGGAGCAGGTGCCGGGGATCGACGCGATCCTGGTGGGGCACGCGCACACGGAGATCCCCGAGTACCGGGTGAAGAACAAGGCGACCGGCAAGGACGTGGTGCTGTCGGAGCCGTTGAAGTGGGGGCAGCGGCTGACGCTGTTCGACTTCGAGCTGACGTGGGCGAAGGGCCGCTGGTCGGTGGCGAAGGTCGCGGCGAGGGTGCTGAACTCCAACACGGTGGCGGAGGACGCGAAGATCACGCGGCTGCTGTCGGACGAGCACCGCAAGGTCGTGGCGTACGTGAACCAGGTGATCGGTACGTCCACGCAGGCGATGTCCTCGGCGGACGGCCCGGTCAAGGACGTGGCGATCATCGATCTGATCAACCACGTGCAGGCGGAGACGGTGAGGGCGGCGCTGGCGGGTACGGAGTGGGCGGCGCTTCCGGTGCTGTCGCAGGCCTCGTGCTTCTCGCGGACGGCGGCGATCCCGGCCGGTCAGGTGACGATCAGGGACGCGGCGGGGCTGTACCCGTTCGAGAACACGATGGAGGCGCGGCTGCTGACGGGTGCGCAGTTGAAGGACTATCTGGAGTACTCGGCGCGGTACTTCGTGCGGACGGCGCCGGGTGACGCGGTGGATCCGGCGAAGCTGACGAACGCCGAGAGCATTCCGGACTACAACTACGACGCGGTGTACGGGCTGGCGTACGACATCGACATCGCGCAGCCGGCGGGTTCGCGGATCACGGGGCTGACCTTCCAGGGGAAGGCGGTGGATCCGGCGGCGCAGTTCGTGTTCGCGGTGAACAACTACCGGGCGTCGGGTGGCGGGAACTTCCCGCACGTGCCGCAGGCCAAGCAGCTGTGGTCGAACTCGGACGAGGTCCGTAACACGATCATCCAGTGGGTGAAGGCGAAGGGGACGATCGATCCGGCGCAGTTCGCTTCGGTGGACTGGCGGCTGACGCGGGCCGGCGTGCCGGTGTTCTAGGCCGTCTTTGGGGCGGTGCGGCCGGGACCCTGCCGGGGCGGGGTCCCGGCCGCTTGTGTGTGTGTGGGGGGGCCGCGGCCGTCGGCTGCGGGGTCAGCACTGCCAGAGGAGTGCCGCGCGGCCGCAGGGGGTGCAGGTGTGTGCGTAGGCGCGGCCGGAGCCGAAGTTCATGGCGGTCGCCGGGTCGGGGCCTTCGGTCAGCTCGGCGGTGAAGTCCATCGGCCGGGCGCAGGCGGGGCAGTGCGGTGTCTCGTCGTACTGGAGCCAGTCGGGGGTGCCGCCGAGCCGGCCCAGGACCGTCGCGGTGGCGGGTGCCGTGGGGGCGGGGACCGCGGCGCGGACGGCTCCGAGTCCGAGGAGTTCCGGATCCGCTCCGTCGGGGGGCCGTACGGGGTGCAGGCGGTCGGCGGGGAGGAGCAGGGCGAGGTTGCCGCCCGCAGTGGGGCTCCATTGCTCGCACTGCCCGGGGCGGTTCGCGCACATGAAGAGGGCCAGGACGCCGGGGGTGGGGGCGGTGGGGCCGGGGAGGTCGCCGAGGTGGATCTGGGCGAGGAACTGCAGGGGTGCGGTGCATGGGGCGCAGGTCGGCCATGCGGTGCCGGCGGGGGCCAGGGGTGTGCCGCCGGTGCGGGTCACCGGGGCGTCCGGGGCGACCGGCCCGCCGTCGAGGAGGAGCATCGTCATGCCGGGAATGTATGCGTGGCGGTGCGGCGGGCTGGGCGGTGGGGTCAGGGGTGTTCGACCAGGGGGAGCAGTTCGCCCGCGGGGCGGGGGCGGGTGTGCTCCCGCTGTTCGAGGCCGAAGGTGGTGAAGGCGGTGCGGGCGGGCTGGGGGTAGGGGTCCTTGCCGGTGAGGGTGTTCAGGATGGCGGCGCTGCGCCAGGCGGCGAGGCCGAGGTCGGGGGCTCCCACGCCGTGGGTGTGGCGTTCGCCGTTCTGGACGAAGATGCTGCCGGTGACGGTGGGGTCGAGGATCATCCGGTAGCGCTCGTCGATGCGGGGGCGGCCGGCGGAGTCCTTGCGCAGGTAGGGGTCGAGGCCTGCGAGGAGGCCGCCGAGGGGGCGTTCCCGGTAGCCGGTGGCGAGGACGACGGCGTCGGTGGTGAGGCGGGAGCGGGTGCCCTGCTCGACGTGTTCGAGGTGGAGTTCGACCTTGGTGGTGGCGACGCGGCCGGCGGTGCGGACGCTGACGCCGGGGGTGAGGACGGCGTCGGGCCAGCCGCCGTGGAGGGTGCGGCGGTAGAGCTCTTGGTGGATGGCGGCGATGGTGTCGGCGTCGATGCCCTTGTGGAGTTGCCATTGGGCGGGGACGAGCTGGTCGCGTACGGGTTCGGGGAGGGAGTGGAAGTAGCGGGTGTAGTCGGGGGTGAAGTGTTCGAGGCCGAGCTTCGAGTACTCCATGGGGGCGAAGGAGGGGGTCCGGGCGAGCCAGGTGAGGCGTTCGCGGCCGGCGGGGCGGGCGCGGAGGAGGTCGAGGAAGACCTCGGCGCCGGACTGGCCGGATCCGATGACGGTGACGTGGTCGGCGCCGAGGATGCGGGGGCGGTTGTCGAGGTAGTCGGCGGAGTGGATGACGGGGACGGTGGGGGCTTCGGCGAGGGGGCGCAGGGGTTCGGGGACGTAGGGGGCGGTGCCGATGCCGAGGGCGAGGTGGCGGGTGTGGGTGCGGCCGAGGGCCTCGACTTCGCCGGTGGCGTCGAGCTGGGTGAAGTCGACTTCGAAGAGGTCGCGTTCGTGGTTCCAGCGGACGGCGTCGACCTGGTGCCCGAAGTGGAGTCCGGGGACGCGGCCGGCGACCCAGCGGCAGTAGGCGTCGTATTCGGCGCGGTGGATGTGGAACTGCTCGGCGAAGTAGAAGGGGAAGAGCCGTTCCTTGTGCCTGAGGTAGCTGAGGAAGCTCCAGGGGCTGGTGGGGTCGGCGAGGGTGACGAGGTCGGCGAGGAAGGGGACTTGGAGGGTGGCTCCTTCGATGAGGAGGCCGGGGTGCCAGCGGAAGTCGCGGCGCTGGTCGTAGAAGGCGGTGGCGAGTTCGCCTGCGCCCTGTTGCGGCAGGCCGTGGGCGAGGGCCGCGAGGGACAGGTTGAAGGGGCCGATGCCGATTCCGACGAGGTCGTGGGGGGCATCGAGCTGGGCGGTCATCGGTGGGTGCTGCCTTCCAGGAGGGCGATGAGGGTGTCCATGTCCCCCGCGGTGGTGTGCGGGTTGAGCAGCGTGGCTTTGAGCCACAGGCGGCCGTCGGCGTGGGTGCGGCCGAGGACGGCGCGGCCTTCGTGCAGGAGGGTGCGGCGCAGGGTGGCGAGCTGGTCGTCGTCGGCGTGGGTGGGCCGGAAGAGGACGGTGGTGATGGTGGGGGCGGAGTGGAGTTCGAAGCCGGGGTGGGCGTCGAGGAGTACGGCGAGCTCGTGGGCGAGTTCGCAGGTGCGGTCGATCAGGCGGGCGAGGCCGTCGCGGCCGAGTGAGCGCAGGGTGGTGGCGATTTTGAGGGCGTCGGGGCGTCGGGTGGTGCGCAGGGAGCGGCCGAGCAGGTCGGGCAGGCCGGCTTCGGTGTCGTCGGTGGCGTTGAGGTAGTCGGCCTGGTGGGCGAGGGGGGCGAGCAGGGTCCGGTCGGGGACGGCGAGGAGTCCTGCGGCGACGGGCTGCCAGCCGAGTTTGTGCAGGTCGATGGTGAGGGAGCGGGCGCGGCCGAGTCCGGCGAGCTTGTCGCGGTGGCGGGGGCTGAGGGCGAGGAGGCCTCCGTACGCGGCGTCGATGTGGAGGTCGGCGCCGTGGCGGTCGCAGAGGTCGGCGATGCGGTGGAGGGGGTCGATGAGTCCGGCGTCGGTGGTGCCGGCGGTGGCGGTGACGAGGGTGGGGCCGGGGGTGGCGGCGAGTGCTTCGGCGAGGCGGGCGGGGTCGAGGATGCCGGCGGGGGTGGGGAGTTCGGTGGCCGGGCGGAGGCCGAGGAGCCAGGCGGCGCGCGGGATCGAGTGGTGGGCGTTGGCTCCGTGGAGGACGGTCAGGGCGGGGCCGTGGCGTTCGCGGGCGAGGAGCAGGGCGAGCTGGTTGGCTTCGGTGCCGCCGGTGGTGACGAGGGCGTCGGCGTGGGGGGTGTCGTAGAACTCGGCGGCGAGGGCCTGGGTGAGGAGGGCTTCGACGGCGGAGGCGGCGGGTGCCTGGTCCCAGGAGTCGAGGGAGGGGTTGAGGGCGCTGGCGGCGAGGTCTGCGGCGGCCGCGACGGCGAGCGGCGGGCAGTGCAGGTGGGCGGCGCAGAGGGGGTCGGCGGGGTCGGCGGCGCCTGCGGCGAGGGTGTGCACGAGGGTGCGGAGCGCTTCGTGGTCGCCGGTTCCGTGGGCGGGCAGTACGTCGCCCAGTGCGGCCCGGACGCGGGCGGTCTGTGCCTCGGGTCCGCCGGCGGGCAGCGGCCCGCCGCGGTCCCGGGCTCCGTCCCGCAGGGCGTCGAGGACGGTGTCGAGGAGGGGCCGCAGGGCCGCGGGGCCGGTGGCTCCGCCGGCGAGCGGGGGCGGGGTGCCGGTGCCTGTGCCTGTACCAGTGCCGGGCGGCGCGGTCATCGGGGTCCTCCGGTGCTGGGAGGGGTGCGGGGCGGGCACCCTGCCAGTACAACGATCCGACCCGAATGGGGTAACCGCCGGGGTTTGTCCGGTCTTTCCGGTCAGGCCGGCGAGGCCGGCGAGGCCGGCGAGGCCGAGTGTTCGGCCCCGCCGGCTTGTGAGCCCCGCGCCGGTCAGGCGGTGCGGACGCGGAGGGCGCGGGCCAGGTCGTCGAGCTGGTCGACGAGTTTGCGGCGCAGGAGGGGGAGGATGTCCGGGTTGGCGAGGCAGGCGTGGCCGGCCTGGAGGTTGGCCTCGTCGATGGCGTAGGCGGGGAAGGCCCAGCGGCCGGCGGCTTCGCCGATGGCGGGGCCGCGGCGGGCGCCGAGGGCGACGGCATCGGCGTAGTAGCGGGTGACGTACTCCTCGACGAGGTCGGCCTGTTCGGGCTGCCAGAAGCCCTGGGCGGTGGCGCTGAAGAGGTAGTTGGACAGGCTGTCGTCGTGGAAGAGCCGGTTCCAGCCGGCGGCCTTGGCCTCGGGGGTGGGGAGGGAGGCGCGGCAGCGGGCCGCTCCTTCCTGGCCGGTGGCGCTGGGGTCGGCGGCGAGGGCGGCGTCGATGTCGGCCTCCTCGACGGTGCCGAGGACGGCGAGGCGGGCGAGGATCCGCCAGCGCAGCTCGGGGTCGAGTGCGGGGCCGCCGGGGACGGTGTCGTCGGCGAGCCAGGCGTCGATCGTGTCGGGCCGGGTGGCGCTGTCGATGAGGGTGCGTACGGCGGTGAGCCGCAGGCCGGGCTCCGAGCCGTCCTCGGTGCGGCGGATCAGGTCGCGGGCGATGGTGGTGAGGGTGGCCAGGGCGGCGGTCCGCCCTTCGGGGGCGACGTAGCGCACGGCGACCTGGGTGCGGGCGAAGGAGAGCACGCCCTGGACGATGGCCAGGTCGTGTTCCTCCGGCAGGTGCGCCTCGGCGGTCAGCAGGTACTCCTGCGGGTCCAGTTCGCCGTCGCGGACCATGTCGCGCAGGGCGTTCCAGACGACGGCGCGGGTGAGGGCGTCGGGGATGCCGGACAGGCCGTGCAGGACCGTTTCGAGAGAGGTGTCGTCGAGCCGGACCTTGGCGTAGGTGAAGTCCCCGTCGTTGAGGAGGAGCAGCGCGGGGCGGGCGCCGCCGACCGAGACGACCTCGTCGGAGGGGATGTCGAGGGCGAGGGGCTCGCGGGGTTCCAGGGTGCGGCCGTCGGCGGGGTCGCGGTCGTACATGCCGACGGTGATGTGGTGCGGGCGGCTGCCGCGGCGGTCGACGGTGAGGGTCCAGCCGGCGGCCCCGTCGGCGCCGTGGGCGGCTTCCTCGATGCGCGGGGTGAGGGTGTCGGTGCCGGTGGTGCGCAGCCAGATGTCGGCCCAGGCGCGGACGTCGCGTTCGGTGTGGGCGGCGAGGGAGTCGATGAAGTCGGCGAGGGAGGCGTTGGCGAACTTGTGGCGGGCGAAGTGGGTGTTGATGCCGGCCAGGAAGTCCTTCTCGCCGAGCCAGGCGACGAGCTGGCGCAGGGCGGAGGCGCCCTTGGCGTAGGAGATGCCGTCGAAGTTGAGGAGGGCGGAGGCGGTGTCGGGGACGTCGTCGGGGGCGGGGGCGACGGGGTGGGTGGAGGGCCGCTGGTCGGCGTCGTAGCCCCAGGGCTTGCGGGTGACGCCGAAGTCGGTCCAGGTGTCGGTGAAGCGGGTGGCTTCGGTGAGGGTCTGGTAGCCCATGTACTCGGCGAAGGACTCGTTGAGCCAGATGTCGTCGAACCAGGCGAGGGTGACGAGGTCGCCGAACCACATGTGGGCCATCTCGTGGGCGATGACCATGGCCCGGGACTGGCGTTCGGTGTCGGTGACGGCGGAGCGGTAGATGAACTCGTCGCGGAAGGTGACGAGTCCGGGGTTCTCCATGGCGCCGGCGTTGAACTCGGGTACGAAGGCCTGGTCGTACGAGTCGAAGGGGTACGGCTCGCCGAACTTCTCCTGGTACCGGTCGAAGCAGTCCTTGGTGATGGACAGGATCTCGTCGGCGTCGGCGTCCATGTGGGGGGCGAGGGACCGGCGGCAGTGGATGCCGAAGGGCAGTCCGGCGTGTTCGGTGGTCACGCTGTGCCAGGGGCCGGCGGCGACGGCGGCGAGGTAGGTGGAGATGACGGGTGTGGGGGCGGACTGCCAGATGCCGGCGCCGTCCGTGTCGCGGTCGGCGAGGCGGGTGGTGATGCCGTTGGCGAGGACGGTCCAGTGCGCGGGGGCGGTGACGGTGAACTCGAAGACGGCCTTGAGGTCGGGCTGGTCGAAGGCCGGGAAGACGCGCTGCACGTCGTCCATGAACATCTGGCTGTAGAGGTACGTTTCCCCGTCCGCGGGGTCGGTGAAGCGGTGCAGGCCCTCACCGGTGCGGGAGTAGCGCATGCGGGTGTCGAGGTGCAGCTCGTGGGGGCCCTCGGTGAGGCCGGTGAGCGGGAGCCGGTTGTCTTCGAGGGCGGCCGGGTCGAGGGGGCGGCCGTCGAGGGTGACGGAGCGCAGCTCCTGCGGCTTCAGCTCGACGAAGGTGTCACCGGCGGTGCGGGCGGTGAACCGGATGACGGTGGTCGAGTCGAAGGTTTCGTCGCCGTCGGCGGTGCCGGTGGTGCCGTGGCCGTCGCCGGTGCCGGTGTCGTGGCCGGTGAGGTCGAGGGTGACGGCGTAGTGGTGGACGTCGAGGAGCCGGGCTCGGAGCTGCGCTTCGTTGCGCGTCAGTGCGGACATGGGGGCCATGCTGCCGCAGCGGGGGGCGGAGCTCGATCTTCCGGATCCGGCTCTGGTTCCGGCTTGCGGTTCTGTGCTCTGGTTCCGACTTCCCGCTCCGGCTTCCGGCTTCCGGCTTCCGGCTTCCGGCTTCCGGCTTCCGGCTTTCCGTTCCGGCTTCCGCTGCGCGGACGCCGCTCCCCGGCGGCTACTCCTCGCCCGCGGCGATCGTCTCGTGGTGGCGGATGACCTCGGCGATGATGAAGTTGAGGAGCTTCTCGGCGAAGGCGGGATCGAGCTTGGCGTTCTCGGCGAGCTGGCGCAGCCGGGCGATCTGGCTGGCCTCGCGGCCCGGGTCGGCGGGCGGCAGCTGGTGCCGGGCCTTGAGGTGGCCGACCTGCTGGGTGCACTTGAAGCGTTCGGCGAGCATGTGGACCACGGCCGCGTCGATGTTGTCGATGCTGTCCCGCAGGCGGGCGAGTTCGGCGGTGACGCTCTCGTCGATGCCGCCGGCGGCGCCCTTGCCGGTGCCCGCGCCCGGGCCCGCGCCGTTGTCGAGGTCGCTGATGTTCATGGTTCCCGAGAATACGTGGCTGCGGCCGGTGAGTCTCCGGGCAGTCGGCCTGTGAGACGGGGGCGGGCGGTGGGGTGGGCCCGGGCTACTTACTTGCCAAAGTGGAAAGTAGTCACCATATTGGAAATCGACCGATGAGATGTGAGCTGTTCGAGCAGGTTCGAGCAAGGGGGAGTCATGGGCGAGGCAGTGGAAGCGGCCGGGGCACTGGGCCGGGCGGCCGGGATGGAGAAGGCGGCCCGGGCGCAGAGCGGCTGGTACGCGCGCTACCTGTGGGCGTTCGCCGCCGGGCAGCTGGTGCTCGTACCGCTGGCCGTACTGGGGCGCGGACCGGTCGCGGTGACGCTGATGGGGGTGATCAACGTGCTGCTCGTGAGCGGGCTGAGCCTGTACGCGGCGCGGCAGCGCGTGGTGCGCCGGGGGTTCGGGATGAAGCACGGGGTACTGGTGGGGTCCTGGGCGGCGGTCTTCGCCCTGATGGTCCTGCTCGGCACCACGGTGGTCGGCCGCAGCGTGCCGTTCGCGGCGGGGGCCGCGCTGGTGTGCGCGTTGCCGCTCGCGGTGGGGGCGTGGTCGGAGATGCGGGGTGCGGCATGACGGGCGAGGAGACGACGGCCGGGGCGGGGCCGGCCGGGGCGGGGCCGGCGGGGGCAGGGCCGGCCGGGGAGAGCCCGGCCGGGGAGGCGAAGCGGGCCGGTCATCCGCGGCACGATCTCGCGCCGCTGCTCAACGCGCCCGTACGGCTGTCGGTGGTGGCGGCGCTGGAGCCGCTGGACAAGGCCGAGTTCGGTTTCGTACGGGACCTGGTCGAGGTGACTGACTCGGCGCTGTCCAAGCAGGTCGCGGCGTTGGAGGAAGCGGGCTGGGTCTCGGTCCGCAAGGGGCGCGTCGGGCGCCGCCCGCGCACCTGGCTCTCACTGACCCCCGAGGGCCGAACCGTCTACCAACGCCACCTCGCCGCGCTGAGGGCCATCGCCCTGGGCTAAGCCGGTTGGCTGCGCCGCTCGGGCGGGTACGGGGGCGGTTGGCTGCGCCGCTCGGGCAGATACGGGGGGCCGGCTGCGCCGGGGCCGAGTGGGTGGGGGCCGGTTGTGCCGGGGCCGGGCGCCGGTTGGCTGCGCCGCTCGGGCCGGGTTTCCTGTGGGGGGGCCGGTTGTGCCGGGGCCGGGCGCGCGCCGGGGCGTCTCCTCGGACGTCGAACGTGTCGAGGGGTCGGAGAGCTCGGCAGAAGTGCGTTCGACGCCCTGCGGGGATCACCCCGACACACACCCGACCCCGGCCCAACCGGCCCGGCTGCTACCCCAGCCCCTGCCACCTTTCGGCTTCGCCGCACCAACTCCAGCCCCGCCCACACCATCCAGCCTTGCCGCACACTCCAGCCTCCGCCGCACCATTTCAGCCCCGCCGGCGATTGAGGCGCGGGGTGCGGGGCGGAGCCCCGGTCTTTGAGCCGCGCCATCCAACCCCGCCGCACCAATCCAGCCCCCGCCGCACCAAATTCAGCCTCGCCGGCGATTGAGGCGCGGGGCCGGGCCCCGGTTGTTCGGGGTTGCCGCGCTGCTTCGGCCTCGTCTGCGATTGAGGCGCGGGGTGGGTCCCGGCGGGAGTCACAGTGGCAGGGTCGCCGTGACCAGCCAGCCGCCCTCCGGGGTGGGGCCGGCGGTGAGGGAGCCGCCGAGGGCTTCCGCGCGTTCGGCCATGCCGGCGAGGCCGTAGCCGCCGCCGCGCGCGTTCTCGGAGAGCGTGGCGGGGTGGCCACCGTCGTTGGCGATGCGGAGTTCGAGGCCGGCGGGGACGATGCGCAGGCCCACGCGGACGGCGGTGGCGGTGGCGGCGTGCTTGCCGATGTTGGTGAGGGCTTCGAGGACGATGCGGTGGGCGGTGGCCGCGACGTGGGCGGGGAGGCGGTCCTCCAGGCCATTCTCGATGGAGAGGGCGACGGGCGGTCCGGTCCGGGCGAAGCGCTCGGTGAGCCCGCGGATCTCGGCGAGGCCGGCGACGGGGGCGGTGGTGGTGGCGGCCGTGGAGCCGTCGTCGTTCTCGCGGAGGATCTTGACGAGGCGGCGCATGGAGACGAGGGCCTCGTCCCCGGCGGTCTCGATGCGGCCGAAGATCTCGCCGGCGCGTTCGGCGGAGACCTGGGTGAAGCGGGCGGCCCGCGCCTCGACGACGATGCCGGTGACGTGGTGGGCGACGAGGTCGTGGAGCTCGCGGGCGAGTTCGAGGCGTTCGGCGGTGCGCACGGCGTGCAGGTCGCGTACGCGCTGCGCGGACTGGAGGCGCAGCAGGAGGGAGTACGCGCCGACGACGACCGCGAGGACCGAGAAGAGCAGGGTGAACCGGCCGGGGTCGCTGTCCCGGACGGGTACGGCCATGCAGCCGAGGCCGAGCAGCGGGCCGAGGACGGCGGCGGTGCGGGCGGGGGCGTGGAGCAGGACCTGCGAGAGCAGGACGAGGAGGGCGATGGCCTCGCCGCCGCCCCAGACCACGAGCGGTTGGTGGCCGAACATCAGGAAGAGGGTGACGGTCCAGGTGACGGCCGCCGCGAACCAGGCGCGCGTCAGGAGGGGGATGGCGGGCCAGGGCGCGGCGCTGAGGCAGACGAGGACGCCGGACGCCCAGACGGCGGCGTGCGGGAGGCTGGGCTGGCGGGCCAGGACGACGCCCTCGAAGGTGACGAGGGCGAGGAGGACGAGGGAGAGGGAGAGGCGGAGCCCGCCGGCGGTGTGCGGGTGGTGGCGGGCCCAGCCGGACAGGGGGCTCACCGGGTGATCCCGGCGCCGGTACGGGTCCACGTGCGGGCCCGGCCGCGCGGGTACGGCGCGGCTGCGCCGAAGCCCCCCGGGGCTCCGCGCCCCGCACTCCCCCGGCTGCCGCGGGGAAGAGGCTGAAGCGTGCCCGGCCGCGCCGGAGGCCCTGGCGGGCCCCCGGGCAGGACAGTCGAGGGCGCCGGCCGGGGCGGGCGCAGGGTGGCCGGGGGTTCCGCCGCCGGGCCCGCTTGCCCCGGGCGGCGGTGAGGCCGGAGTGCGCGCGGCCGCGCCGGGAGGGTTCCTGGGCGGGCCCCGGCCGCGAGGGCGGGGGGCTGCTCGGGGTGCGGCGTCACGCCGTGTTGGCGGCCAGGCCGCTTTCCCAGGCCCAGGCGGCGATCTCGACGCGGTTGCGGGCGTCGAGTTTGGCCTGGACGTTGGCCAGGTGGGTTTTGACCGTGGACAGGGAGACGAACAGCTCCGCGGCGATCTCGGCGTTGGTCAGGCCGCGCGCGAGGCAGCGGACGACCTGGCGTTCTCGTTCCGTGAGGGGTTCGGCGGGGCGGCGGGCCTGGGAGGCCGGGGTCTTCGGGGCCATCTCGCGCAGCAGCCGCACCGTGATGGCGGGCGAGACGAGGGAGTCGCCGACGGCCGCCGCGCGGACCGCTTCAACCAGCATGGCCGGGCTGGCGTCCTTCAGGAGGAAGCCGGACGCTCCGCCGTGGAGTGCCGCGTGGACGTACTCGTCGAGGTCGAAGGTGGTGACGATGACGATGTGCGGGGTGTCGCTGCCGGACAGCCGCCGGGTCACTTCGAGGCCGTCCATTTTCGGCATGCGGATGTCGAGGAGGAGGACGTCGGGGCGGTGCTCGGCGACGGCCGCGAGGGCGGCCTCGCCGTCGACGACGTCGGCGACGACCTCGATGTCCGGCTGGCTTTCGAGGATCATCCGGAAGCCGGTTCTGACCATGTCCTGGTCGTCCGCGATGACCACCCTGATCGCCATGCGCCACCTGCCCCGCTCTCGCCCGCCGCTGCCGCCTCCGGTCGCTTCCCATGGGACCGGTGCGCGCGTCGGCCCGCAACCGCACGGAGCCCCGACCGACCCTGCGTACGGGCGGGGCGGGGCGCCTCGTCCTTCCGGCCGGATCGCGCCGTGCGCGCCCGGCCGGAGGGACGAGGGGGTGCTACATGCTCGCCGCGGCGCTCTTGATCGCGGCGGCGAAGGTGGAGACCTCGGTGTAGACGCCCGGGTAGTCGGGGCGGGCGCAGCCTTCGCCCCAGCTGACTATGCCTACCTGGATCCAGGCGTTGTTGTTGTCGCGGCGGAACATCGGGCCGCCGGAGTCGCCCTGACAGGTGTCGACGCCGCCCTGGTCGAAGCCGGCGCAGATCTCCTCGCCCGGGATCAGGGAGCTGCCGTACGAGGCCTGGCAGCTGGCGTCGGAGACGAAGGGGACCTGGGCCTTCATGAGGTAGCGCTGCTGGCCGCCGCCCTCGCGGGTGGCGCCCCAGCCGGCGACGGTGAAGGTGCCGTTGTCGTACTGCTTGGTCTCGGCGATCTTGAGGGTGGGCAGGTTGATGGGCTTGGCGAGCTTGATCAGGGCCCAGTCCTTGCCGCTGCCGTTGTAGCCGGGGGCGCGCAGGACCTTGGTGGACTTGACCTTGATGGCGCTGGAGCTGTTGAGGTCGACGACGCCGGCGGTGGCGGTGATGGAGGTGTTGTTGCCGGAGCCGTTCACACAGTGGGCGGCGGTGAGGACGATCTGCTGGGTGTAGAGGGCGCCGCCGCAGCCCATGGAGAGGCGCACCATGAAGGGGAACTCGCCCTGCGCGGCGCGGGTGCCGCCGACGACGGGGGCCGTTCCGGCCGAGGCGGATCCGGGCTGGAGGCTGACCGCCGCGAGGGCGACGGCTCCGACGGCGAGGCTGCGCTTCATGAACTGCACAAGGGTGGTCACAGTCAACACACTGCCTTTCGTGGGGGGTTGGGCCGTGCGTGTCATCGGGTGAATGACGGGTCCATGACACATCAGGGATATGGGCGCCATCAAGAACGCATTTTCGGCCAATCATCCGTTCGGACGACAGGGATTGCGGCGAAGGGGACGCGATGACGCAGAACGGCGGGCCGGGAGGTCCGATCGAGCACGGATTTCCGCATCTGACGACGGTGCGGGACTCGATCACCGCGCTCTTCCGATGCCTGTCGGCGGAGGGGATCCGCGCCTACGCCACGAGCGTCGCCCCCGCCGACGCCGCCTTCGACGCCGCCGACGACCTGCACCTGGGCGCGCAGCGGGTGGCCTCGGCGATGGTGCGGGCCCTGCGGCTGCCCGATGCGCGCATGGTGGTCGCCTTCCGGCCGATGGAGCAGGCGGCCACCGTGGAACTGGCCGCGGGCCCCGAGTACTTCGTCGAGGTCAGCGACCGCTTCCGCACCCACCGCCGGGACCTGGCGGCGGCCCTGTCCCACGAGGTCACCCACGTCCTGCTGCACCGGCTCGGGCTGCGCTTCCCCGGCACCGAGGAGAACGAGATCCTCACCGACACCGCCGCCGTCTACCTCGGGGCGGGCTGGCTGCTGCTCGACGCCTACCGCGAGGACGCGCTCACCCACCAGAAGTTCGGCTACCTCACGCCGGAGGAGTTCGGCTACGTCCTCGCCAGACGGGCCGCCCTGTTCGGCGAGGACCCCTCCACCTGGTTCACCAGCCCGCAGGCGTACGAGGCGTACGTGCGCGGGCGCGCACAGGCCGAGCGGGACCTCCGCCGGCCCCCGCTGGCGGCCGCGGGCCCGCTGGCGCGGCGGCGGTACGCGAAGGCCCGGCGCACCGGACCCACCCCGGCGGAGGGACCGGCCAAGGGATCGGCGGACGGCCCGGGGTACCGCTTCGAGGCCGACGGCCCCGGGTTGCGGGTGAGCTTCCCCTGCCCGGTCTGCGGGCAACGGCTGCGGCTGCCGGTGCGTGGGCGGCTCCGCGCCCGGTGCGGCCTCTGCCGCACGGTCCTCGACTGCGAGACGTAGCACCAGGGGGCATCCGGACGATCTTCATTCACCGGTCGGCCACGAAAAGTTTCTTACCGGCCAGTAGACATGGGGGCGGATCTCGCCAACTCTGGTCGCGTACACGTCAATTCGTGACCGAGGAGCGCCCCCACATGCGCAGCACCCGCCGCACCCGTATGTCCCGTACCGCCGCCGTCGGCGTGGCCGCAGCGGCCACCGTCATGACGCTGGTTCCGGCCACCGCCGCCCAGGCGGCCCCCGCCGCCGCGCCGGCGCCGGCGCCCGCGGCCGTCTCCGTGTCCGCCTCCGCTCCCGGCGGCAACGCGGCGATCCTCGGCATCGACTACGCCACCTGGCAGCGGGACGTGGCCGCCGTCGTCGACGCGGCCCGCCCCGGCATCGAGCAGCGCATCGCCGCCTCGCCCGCCGGCGAGAAGCCGGCCCTCGTCCTCGACATCGACAACACCTCGCTGGAGACGGACTTCCACTGGTTCTGGACCTTCCCGACCCCGGCGATCGCCAAGGTCCGCGCCCTGACCCAGTACGCGCACGCCCACGGGGTGGCCGTCTTCTTCGTCACCGCCCGGCCGGGGATCATCCACTCCCTCACCGAGCGCAACCTCAAGGCCGTCGGCTACCCGGTCTCGGGGCTCTACGTCCGTGACCTGCCCGACCTGTTCGACGAGGTGAGCGCCTACAAGACGGGCAAGCGCGCGGAGATCGAGGCCCGCGGCTACACGATCATCGCCAACATCGGCAACAGCCCGACCGACCTCGTCGGCGGCCACGCCGAGCGCACCGTCAAGCTGCCGGACTACAACGGCAAGCTGTCCTGACCCGAGGGTTCCCCGCCCGACGGTGCGAGCGCCGCGGCGATGGCGTTGACGGCCGCCCAGCCGAAGGCCATCGCCGGGCCGATCGTGGCGCCCGGGCCCGGGTAGGTCCCGCCCATCACCGCCGCCGAGCAGTTCCCGGAGGCGTAGAGGCCGGCGATCGGCCGGCCGTCCTCGCGGAGCACCCGGGCGTCCCCGTCGGTGACCAGGCCGCCCTTGGTGCCGATGTCCCCCGGGTGCACGGGGACCGCGTGGAAGGGGCCCTTGTCGAGCGGTGCCAGGTTGGGGTTGGCCAGCGTCGGGTCGCCGTAGTAGCGGTCGTAGACGCTGTTCCCCCGGCCGAAGTCCTCGTCGGTGCCCCGCTCGGCGAAGCCGTTGAAGCGGCGGATCGCGGCGGGCAGGCCGGGCGCCCCGATCCGGTGGGCCAGCTCCTCCACCGTGTCGGCCTTCTTCACGAACCCGCTCTCCAGCCACCGCCCGGGGAAGGGCTGTCCGGGCAGGAGCCCGGCGAAGAGGTACCGGGCCTTGGAGCGGGCGTCGAGGACCAGCCACGACGGCACGGTCCGCGCCTCGGGGCGGTCGGCGGCGTACATCCGGTCGACGAACGCGTGGTACGGCGCCGCCTCGTTGGCGTACCGCTCCCCCGCCTCGTTGACGATGACCATGCCCGGGATGCCGCGGTCGGCGACGAGGAAGAACGGCTTCTCGCCGGGCGGGCACACCGACGGCGCGCCCCACACCTTGTCCAGCAGGTCGGTGGCGGCCCCCAGCGCCTCACCGCACCGCAGGGCGTCGCCGGTCTGGCCCTCCGAGGCGTGCGTCCAGGCCGTCGACGTCGGGTGCGGCAGGTGCTTCTCGCGCAGCGCCTGGTCGTGCGAGAACCCGCCCGAGGCCAGCACCACCCCGCCCCGGGCCCGTACGGTCACCGTCCGCCCGGCCCGGGTGACCCGTACGCCCGTCACCCGGCCCGCCGCGTCCGTGACCAGCCCGGTCAGCGGCGACGACAGCCACAGGTCGCCGCCGAGGCGGTCCAGCGAGAGCCGCATCCGGGCGATCAGCGCCTCGCCGAGGGAGAGCAGCCTGCGGCCGGTGACCAGGGCCCCGAGCGCCCGCGCGCCGACCTTGAGGGAGGTCCTGCGGCCCGCCCAGGTCCGGCCGGCCATGTTGAGGAAGCGGAAGTCGTGGGAGGTCATGGTCAGTCCGTACGTGGGCAGGCCCGCCCGGCGCATGGCGTGGCGGGCCTCCCCCAGCCGCCTGAAGTCCACGATGCACGGCTCGACGGAGCGGCCCTGCGCCATGCCGCCCTGGGCCTCGGGGAAGTAGTCCGGGTAGCCGGGGGTGTACATGAAGCGGATCTCGGTGCGTTCGTGGAACTCCGCGACCATGCGCGGCCCGTGGGCGAGGTACGCGTCCTTGCGGGCGGCCGGGACCCGGTCGCCGACGGTGGCGTCGAGGTAGGCGCGGGCCTTCTCGCGGGTGTCGGCGAGGGCCGCCCGGTCGAGGTGGAGGTTGCCGGGGACCCAGATCGCGCCGCCGGACAGGGCGGTGGAGCCGCCGTACTTGTCGGTCTTCTCGACCACGAGGACGCTCAGGCCGCGCAGCCGGGCGGTGACGGCCGCGGCGAAGCCGGCGGCGCCGGATCCCACGACCACCACGTCGTACTCGGGCTCGTTCACAGAGGTCATGCGAAGGCTCCGGTGGCGTAGTCGCTGCGGAAGTAGAGCAGGGGCGCGCCGCCGTCGCGGGCGGCCAGGCCGAGGATCCGGGCGGTCACCAGGTGGTGGTCCCCGGCCTCGTGGACGGTTTCGAGGGCGCAGTCGAGGGTGGCGAGCGCCCCGGTGATGTGGACGGCGCCGTGCGGCGAGGCCTCCCACCCCACGCCCTCGAACTTCTCGCCTCCCCGCCGCCCGAGCGCCTCGCAGACCGCGCGCTGCTCCTCGGCGAGGATGCTGATCCCGAACCGGCCGGCCGCCCGTACGGCGGGCCAGCTGGAGGAGGACCTGCCCACGCACAGCAGGACCAGCGGCGGGTCCAGGGAGAGGGAGGCGAAGGACTGGCAGGCCAGGCCCGCCGGGCGGCCGTCCTCCCCGACGGCCGCCACGACGGTGATGCCGGAGGCGAAGGCTCCGAGGACCTCGCGGAAGGCCCGTGGGTCGATCAGGCGCTCCACTGGTGGCCCCAGAAGCTGTCCGCGGTGATCTCCTTCGCCGTCCAGGTGGCGGGGTCCACGACGAGCCCGTCCCAGCCGTACTCGACCTGGAAGCCGCCGGGGGCCTGCGCGTAGAAGGAGACCATGTGGTCGTTGGAGTGCCGGCCGAGGGTGGAGGCGATGGGGATGCCCGCCGCGTTCATCCGGTCCAGGCAGTAGCCGACGTCGTCGAGGGTCGCCAGCTCGACCATGAAGTGGACGATGCCGGGCGGCAGTGCGCCGGGGTAGAGGCCGAGGCTGTGGTGGCGGCGGTTCGGGCTGAGGAAGTGCATCCGGTAGGGGTCCCGGCCGGGCCGGCCGGTGGGGACGGCGGCCGGGGGCAGCTTCATCGAGTCGCGCAGCTGGAAGCCGAGGAGGTTCTCGTAGAAGTCGAGGGTGGTCTCCGTGTCGGGGGCGGGCAGGACCACGTGGCCCAGGCCCAGCGGCTCTCCGGAGGCGGTCCCGGTCACGAAGCGGTTCCCGTACGGGGCGGCGAGCGGGCTGTGGTCCTGTGCCTGGCCCCAGTAGATCTCCAGCGGGTTGCCGCTGGGGTCGGTGCAGTGGATCAGGCCCTGGACGCGGCGGTCGGCGAGGGTCTCGTCGTCGCCCGACTTGACGGCGTGTCCGGTGGCCTCCAGGACGGCGGCCGCCTCCTTCAGGGCCCTGGCGGAGGCGACTTCGAAGCCTGCGGCGAGCAGCCGGTCCCGGCTGCCGGCGACGAACTGGAAGCGGTGGACGCGGTCGTCGATGCGGACGTTCAGCAGGGTGTCGGTGGTGCCCTCGGCCTCGGTCATGCCGAGGACGTCCAGGACGTACGTGCGCCAGGCGGGGAGGTCGGTGGTCTCGATGCGGAGGTAGCCGAGTGCGCGGATGTCCGTTCCCATGGGTGTCCTCGGTTCTGTGGTCAGTGTGAGAAGAAGTCGGCGGCAAGGCGGTTGAACTCGTCGAAGGCCTCGGTCTGCGCCCAGTGGCCGCAGCGCGGGAAGACGTGCAGCCGGGCGTCGGGGATGGCCTTGAGGGCGAGCAGCGCCCCGTCGAGGGGGTTGACCCGGTCCTCGCGGCCCCAGGTGAGGAGGGTGGGGTGGCCGATGCGGTGGGCCTCGCGCCAGAGCAGGGTGTCCTGCTGCCAGGCCGGGTTGGCGAAGGAGGCGCCCATCCGGGCGTTGCCGAGCCGGGCGTCGGGGTCCATGGCCTGGGTGTAGCGCTCCTCGACGAGTTCGTCGGTGACGAGCGAGGGGTCGTGCACGAGGGTCGTGAGGAAGGCGCGCATCTGTTCGCGGGTCGGTTCGGCGGCGAGGCTGAACGCGAAGAGGCGGCGGATGCCTTCGGTGGGGTCGGCCGAGAAGAGGTTGACGGAGATGCCGCCGGGGCCCATGAGCAGGAGCTTGTCGACCTTGTCCGGGTGGTTGAGGGACATCCGGACGGCTGCGCCGCCGCCGAGGGAGTTGCCGATGAAGTGGGCCTTTTCGATGCCGAGTTCGTCCATCAGGGCGGCGATCGCGGCGGCGCTGAAGCTGAAGTAGTCGCGGTCGGGTTCGGGCTTGTCGGAGCGGCCGTAGCAGGGCTGGTCGACGAGCAGGGTGCGGAACCGCCGGGCGAAGAAGGGCAGGTTGCGGCCGAAGTTGGACCATGCGGAAGCGCCGGGTCCGCCGCCGTGGAGCAGGATGAGGACGGGGGCGGCTTCGGTCTGCGGGCCCGCCTCGTGGAAGTGGAGGGTGAGCTGTCCGGCCCGGGCGGTGCGCGAGGTGCTCTCGTAAGTGATCATCACAACATCGTGTCCTGGATGTCGAGGCCGAGTGCGCCCTGGCCGAAGAGGACCAGGGCCCGCTCGGGGTCGTTGGCGGCGTGCCCGCGTCCGGTGTGGACGTCGCGCCAGGCCCGCTGGACCGGGTTCGGGCCGGTCCGCATGGCGCTGCCGCCCGCGTTCTCCATCAGCAGGTCGACGGCGGCGACGCAGCGTTCGGTGGCGATGACCTGGTCGCGGCGGGCCCGGGTGCGCAGCGGCAGCGGGAGTTCGGCGCCGGCTTCGGCGAGGGCGTAGAGCTCGTCGATGTTGCGCCGGAGCTGGAGCCAGGAGGCGTCGATGTCGCTGGCGGCGCGGGCGATGCGGACCTGGGCGAAGGGGTCCTCGGCGACCTGCTGGCCGTAGGAGACGCGCAGCCGGTCGCGGGTCGCGGCGACGTAGCCCTCGTAGGCGCCCTCGGCGATCCCGACGATCGGGGTGGAGATGGTGGTGGTGAAGACGGTGGCGTACGGGAGCCGGTAGAGCGGCTCGGGGTTGACCGCGTGGCCGGGGACCTTGAGGGCGGTGACCGGGCCGAAGCTCAGCGCGCGGTGTTCGGGGACGAACACCTGCTCCAGGGTGATGTCGTTGGAGCCGGAGCCGCGCAGCCCGACGGTGTCCCAGACCTCGTCGATGCGGTACTGGGTGCGCGGGACGAGGAAGGTCCGCATGTCCACGGGCCGGCCCTCGGCGTCGGTGACGAGCCCGCCGAGCAGGGCCCAGTCGGCGTGGTCGCAGCCGGAGGAGAAGTGCCAGCGGCCGGTGAGGGTGAACCCCCCGTCGACGGGGGTGACCTTGCCGGTGGGGGCGTAGGAGGAGCAGATGCGGGTGTCGGGGTCGGCGCCCCAGACCTCCTCCTGGGCGCGGGGGTCGTAGAGCGCGACGTGCCAGGGGTGGACGCCGAGGACGGAGGCGACCCAGCCGGTGGAGCCGCAGGCCTTGGCCGTCTCCTTGACGGCGGCGTAGAAGAGCGCGGGGTTCGCGGCGCGGCCGCCGTGGGCCCGGGGCTGGAGGAGGCGGAAGAAGCCGGTGTCCGCCAGCTCCTTGACGGTCTCCTCGGGGACCTTGCGGCGGGCCTCCGCCTCGGCGGCGCGTTCGCGCAGGGCCGGGGCGAGGGCGCGGACGGCTTCGAGGACGTCTTCGTCGCTCATGGTGTCCCTTCTCGGGTCGACGGGGTCGACGGCTCGGGTCGACGGGGTCGACGGGGTCGACGGGGTCGACGGCTTCGAGGTGCGGTGAACGTACGCCCGGGTGCCGGGGGCGTGGAACGGAGCGTTCCCGCTGAGTGGGAAGCGGTCCGAAGCCGGCCCGGAACGTCACCATGACGATCCGAAGTATTACTGAATGAAATACATCGCTCCCGGTCCTTCCCTCCGCCCGGGGGCCCGTGGCAGGGTCGCCCCAACGCCTCACGCAGGGGGTTTCTCGTGCTTGACCAGGCCATGGACACCGAGCTCGCACCGCTGTCGCTGCTGGAGAAGGCCGCCCGGGTGCTGGGCGCCTTCGAGGGGCCGCAGCCGCGCCTCTCGCTCACCGAGGTCGTCCGCCGCTCCGGGATCCCGCGCTCCTCCGCCCACCGGATCCTCGACCAGCTGGTGCAGCTGCGCTGGCTGGACCGCGAGGGCCGGGACTACCGGATGGGCATGCGGATGCTGGAGCTCGGCGCGCTCGCCTCCCACCACAACCGGCTGCGCCGGGCCGCCCTGCCCCTGCTGCACGCGCTGCACGAACAGACCGGGCAGCTGGTCCACCTGTCGGTGCCGGACGGGGCCGAGGTGGTCTGTCTGGAGCGGATCGGCGGCTCGGAGGCCACCACGGTGCCCTCCCGGGTCGGCGGCCGGATGCCCGCCCACTGCACGGCCGCCGGCAAGGCGATCCTCGCCTTCGGCGATCCGGGGGCGGTGGAACACGTCCTGGCCCAGGGCCTGCGGCCGCGCACGGCCCGGACGCTGATCAGGCCGCTCGCCCTGCGCGCCGAGCTGGCGGCCACCCGCGAGCGCGGGGTGGCCTACGACCGGGAGGAGAGCTTCCGGGGCATCTCCTGCGTGGCGGCGCCGCTGCGGGGCGCGGGCCGCGCCGTGGCGGCGGTCTCGGTGTCCTGCTGCCGGGGCGAGCGCGAACTGGCCCGGCTGGCACCGGCGGTGGCGGCCTGCGCGCGAGCCGTGTGGCGCGAGCTGTACGGGCCCGGGCGGGCCGCCGCCGCACGGCCGCAGGACCTGGAGCCGGCGGTCTCGGAACAGGCGATGGACAACATGATGGGCTGGCTGCGGTTCAGCGAGTGGATGTAGCGGGTAGTCATATCCCACCGCAAGAAACGAAGACCCGGTCCCGACCCCTCGCCAGGGGGCCGGGCCCGCTTCGTTTACGGCTCCCGGAGGAGCGGCCCCACCGGCTCCACCGTGCCGGAGCAGCGGGCCCGTTCGGCGGCCAGGACCGTCAGATGGCTGGTCAGCGACTCCCGCGGGCCGGACCGGACCAGGCCGGGGTCGCCGGTGGCGATGGCGGCGACGAAGGCGTCCATGAGCCCGGCGTCGCCGCCGCCGTGGCCGCCCGCCGCGTCCATCGGCCCGCCCTTACCGATGGGCACCTGCTCCTCGGTGCGGGTCAGGAAGTCGTAGACCGTGAGGGTGCGGCCGTCGCCGCGCAGTTCGCCGCGGGTTCCGAAGATCCGGGTGTGGCGGTCCGCCTGCTCGGTGAAGGCGGTCATGGTGAAGGTGGCCGTCGCCCCCGAGTCGAACTCCATCGCCACCACCTGGTGGTCGACGACGTCGTTGTCGCACGCGTACACGCACCGCCCGTAGGGCCCCTCCCGCAGTGCGGTCTCCAGGGCCCGCGGGGTGAACTCGTCGATCAGCACGCTCAGCGGCCAGCGGTGGCGGCCGTCGGCCAGCCGGTCCCCGTACTCGCGCGCCGCGGAGTACGGGCAGTCCGGCTCGACCGCGCAGTCCAGGCAGCGGTCCGCCGCACCCGGCGGCCTGTTCTCGGGCCGGAAGTGCGAGAGGCGGCCGAAGCTGGAGACCCGTACGGGCGGGCGCCCCAGCACGTACTGGAGCCAGTCCAGGTCGTGGCAGGACTTGGCCATCAGCATGGTCGTCGCCTCGTCGGAGCGCCGCCAGTTGCCCCGTACGAACGAGTGGGCCTGGTGCCAGAAGCCGACCGGCTCCAGGTGCTGGACGCTCACGATGTCGCCTATGCGGCCGGAGTCGACGACGTCCTTGAGGGTCCGCGTGTAGGGCGTGTAGCGCAGGACGTGCCCGACGGAGAGGATGACGCCGGCCCGCTCGACGGCGTCGACGATGCGCCGGCACTCGTCCTCCGTGAGGGCCATCGGCTTCTCCAGCATGATGTGGTAGCCGAGCGCGGCGAACGCGAGGACCGGCTCCAGGTGGTCGCGGTCCAGGGTGCAGACCAGCACCGCGTCCGCGACCCGGCCGAGGGCGGCCAGCTCCCGCCAGTCGCCGAGCACGTGGCGGGCGTCGATGCCGTGGGCGGCTGCGAGCCGCTCCCGCCGGGGCGCGCGGGGTTCGGCGACCGCGACCACCCGGGCCCGGTCCGGATGGGCCAGGGCCCATCCGGCGTGGCCGCTCCCCCGGTCCCCCGCCCCGACGACGGCGAGCGTGATGGTGTCGGACATGGGCCCAGCCCCGCTTCCCGAACCGATTGCCGTGCGCAGCAAGCGCTTTCCCCGGGAGAAGCTAGCGGCCGCGCGTCCCGCCCGACACCCCCTTCACCCGTACGTGATCCGTACGGCGGGGCCGAGCGGGAGGGCCTGGCAGGCCAGGACGTAGCCCTCGGCCAGGTCCGTCTCGTCGAGGACCTCGTTGCGGGTCATCTCCACCTCGCCCTCGACGACCCGGCAGCAGCAGGCGCTGCAGGCGCCCTCCCGGCAGGAGTACGGGGCCGGCAGGCCCGCGGCGAGCAGCGCGTCGAGCAGCGGGGTCCCCTCGGGCCAGGGCACGGTGTGCCGGGTCCCGTCGAGTTCCACCTCGGCGGTGGCCCGGGCCTGCGGCTCGGCAGGCGGATCGGCCGGGCGTCGGGTGGCCTCGAAGACGTCCGCGCCCAGCGAGAAGTACCGCTCGCGGCGGATCGCGTGCGGCGCCGCCCCGGCCGTGCGGAGCGCGGTCTCGGCGGCGTCCATCAGCGGGCCGGGCCCGCACAGGTAGGCCTCGCGGCCGGCGTACGGGGCCACCAGCGGCCCGAGCCGCGCGGCGGTCGGCAGCCCCTGGAGGCTCTCCAGCCAGTGGACGACGGCCAGCCGCTCCGGATGTGCCTCGGCCAGCCCCCACAGCTCGTCCCGGAAGATCACCGAGGCGGGGTCCCGGTTGGCGTAGACGAGCACCACCCGGCCCCGGCCGGCGGCCAGCGCCGACTTGGCGAGGGAGAGCACCGGGGTGATCCCGCTGCCTCCGGCGACCAGCAGGAGGTCCCGGTCGAGGCCGCCGGGGCCCGGGGTGAAGGTGCCGGCGGGCGGCAGCACCTCCAGCTCGTCCCCCGCGGCCACCTCCTCGCAGATCCAGCCGGAGCCGAGCCCGCCGGGCACCCGCTTGACGGTGATCCGCATCGGCTCGCCGGTGTGCGGGGAACTGGCCAGGGAGTAGCAGCGGGCCGCGCCGCCGGGGATCCGGAGGGTGAGGAACTGCCCGGGTGCGTACGGGAGTTCCGCGTCGAGGACGAGGGAGACCGCCTCCGGGGTCTCCTGGACGCGTTCCAGGACGCGGACCCGCAGCGCGCCGGGCGCCGCCCCGCCCGGAGCCTGGGCCGCGCCGGCGGGACGGGCCGCGCGGGCCGGCGTAGGAGGAGCGAGGTCACGGGACATCGGCGGGCACCTCCAGGCGGCCCTCGCGGACGGCCGCCTCGATGCTCGTGCGCAGGGCGGGGCAGGAGCGGACGCGGGCGCTGAGGCGCCCGGCCGCCACCTCGGCGGCGATGCGCGGGCAGAGCGCGGCGGCGTCGCCGGTCCACTGGACCTGGGTGTGCGCGGGGCTGAACTTCTCGCACAGCACGCTGTTTCCGCACGCCCCGCAGGCGACGGGGCGCATCACCGGGACTCGGCCCGGCGGGCCAGGTTCTCGGCGACCTCGGCCTTCCAGGCGGCGGTGGCCCGGGTGGTGTCGATCTCGAACTCGAAGCGCCGGACCATCTCGTCCTCGACGTCGGCGACGTCCACGTAGAACTGCCGGTACCAGCGGCGGAGCTGGTAGACGGGGCCGTCCTCCTCGGTGAGCAGCGGGTTGTCGATGCGGGTCTTGTTCTTCCAGATCTCGACGTCCTGCTCGAAGCCGACGGCGAGGCCCTCGGAGGTGAGGCGGGCGGCGTCGGCGGCCTGCTCGTCGCTCATGCCGGGGAGCTTCCTGACGATCGCCCCGTACATGAGCATGAAGCTGTTCTCGTCGATCGGGTAGTGGCAGTTGATCAGGACGGATTCCAGCTCCACGCCGCCGCCGACGTCGCTCCACAGCTGGTCGATCATGTACGAGGGCCCGTGGTAGGAGGCGTCGGAGCGCAGGCCACCGCCGGTGGACAGGGTGCCGAGGTCGACGTCGCCGCGCGGGGTGGACTCCATGTACTGGGTGGCCACGTGCCCGTCGAAGACGTTCTTGAAGTAGTGCGGGAAGGCGTAGTGCACGTAGTAGAAGTGCGCCATGTCCACGACGTTGTCGACGATCTCGCGGCAGTTGGAGTTCTCGACGCGCAGGGAGTTCCAGCTCCAGTCGCTCCACTCGGGGCTGCCGACGCCCTCGATCTCGGGGATGGTGACGCCGGGGGGCGGCGGGTTGCCCTCGGGGTCGTGCCAGACGTAGAGCTGGCCGTTGCGTTCCAGTACGGTCCACGCGCGGGTGCGGGCGCGGGGCGGGACGCGGCGGGCGTAGGGGATGGCGGCGCAGCGGCCGTCGCCGGACCAGCGCCAGTCGTGGAAGGGGCAGGCGAGGGTGTCGCCCTTGACGGTGCCGTGGGCGAGGTTGCCGCCCATGTGGGGGCAGTAGGCGTTCAGGACGTGCAGTTCGCCGGTGTCCTGGGCCTGGAAGACGACGAGGCGGGTGCCGAAGGCTTCGATCTCGTGCGGGGTTCCGTCCCGGAAGGGGGCCGCCAGGCCGAGGCAGTGCCAGCCTCGGGCGAAGCGGGTTGGCACTGCGGCCGCCTCTATGACGCGGGGTCCTTCTTCGGCTTCCGGCCGTGCGGTCATGGGGCCCTCCACTGCGTTGGGGTGAGCGGGTGGTGCGGGTGGTGCGGGTGCGGTTCGCTCGGCTGCGGCGCCGTGTGCTGGGGCTCCGCCCCAGACCCTCCCCCAGACTCCGTCCGGGGGCCCCCCGCCTCAAACGCCGGCGGGGCTGGATCGGCGCGCCTCAAGCGCCGGCGGGGCTGGACGTGGCTGCCAGTTCGAGTGCGATGTCGATGAGTTGGTCTTCCTGGCCGCCGACCAGGCGGCGTTCGCCCGCGCGGAGCAGGATCTGCGCGCCGGGGACCCCGTAGCGCTCCGCCTGTCGGTAGGCGTGCTTGAGGAAGCTGGAGTAGACGCCGGCGTGCCCCATGAGGAGGGCCATGCGGTCTAGGCGGCATTCCTCGTCCATGACGGGGCGGACCACGTCCTCCGCCGCGTCGATGATCTTCAGGACGTCGATGCCGGTGCGGATGCCCATCTTCTGGCAGACGGCGGCGAAGGCCTCGACGGGGGTGTTGCCGGCGCCCGCGCCGAGGCGTCGGGTGGAGCCGTCGATCTGGAGGGCCCCGGCGCGTACGGCGGCGACCGAATTGCCCACGCCCAGGCCGAGGTTCTCGTGGCCGTGGAAGCCGACCTGGGCGTCGGCGCCGAGTTCGGCGACGAGCGCGGCGACCCGGTCGGTGACCTCGTCCATGACCATGGCCCCGGCGGAGTCGACGACGTACACGCACTGGCAGCCCGCGTCCGCCATGATCCGGGCCTGGCGGGCGAGGTTCTCGGGGGTGGTGGAGTGGGCCATCATCAGGAAGCCGACGGTCTCCAGGCCCATCTCGCGGGCCAGGCCGAAGTGCTGGACGGAGATGTCGGCCTCGGTGCAGTGGGTGGCGATCCGGCAGATCCGGCCGCCGTTCGCGTGGGCGGCGCGGATGTCGTCCTTGACGCCCAGTCCCGGCAGCATCAGGAAGGCGATCCTCGCGTTCCGCGCGGTCTCGGCGGCGATCCTGATGAGCTCCTGCTCGGGGGTCTTCGAGAATCCGTAGGTGAAGGACGAGCCGCCCAGGCCGTCCCCGTGGCTGACCTCGATGACGGGGACGCCCGCGGCGTCGAGCGCGGCGACGACCGAGCGGACGTCCTCGCCCGTGAACCGGTGGCGCTTGGCGTGCGAGCCGTCGCGCAGCGAGGAGTCGGTGATCCGGATGTCGAGGGTGTCGGAGTACGTGGTCACGCGGTGAGCCCCTTCGCGAACTCCTCGCCGACCTTGGTGGCGGCGGCGGTCATGATGTCGAGGTTTCCGGCGTACGGCGGCAGGTAGTCGCCCGCGCCCTCCACCTCCAGGAAGATCGCGACGCGGGCCGCCCCTCCGGTGAGCGCGGAGGCCTCGTCGAACTGCGGCTCGGCGCGCAGCCGGTAGCCGGGGACGTACGAGGCCACGTCCTCGGCGACCTGTTTGACGGAGGCGGTGATGGCCTCGTGGTCGGCGTCGGGCGGGATAGCGCAGAAGACGGTGTCGCGCATGATCACCGGGGGTGCGGCGGGGTTGAGGATGATGACGGCCTTGCCGCGGGCGGCGCCGCCGATCTCCTCGATGCCGCGGGCGGTGGTGCGGGTGAACTCGTCGATGTTGGCGCGGGTGCCGGGGCCCGCCGAGAGGGAGGCGACGGAGGCGACGATCTCGGCGTAGGCGACGGGGACCACGCGGGAGACGGCGTACACCATGGGGATGGTGGCCTGCCCGCCGCAGGTGATCATGTTGACGTTCGCGCGGTCGAGGTGGGCGGTCAGGTTCACGGGCGGGACGACGGCGGGGCCGACGGCGGCCGGGGTCAGGTCGACGGCCTTGATGCCGAGTTCGGCGTAGCGCGGGGCGTTGGCGCGGTGGACGCGGGCGGAGGTGGCCTCGAAGAGGAGGTCGGGGAGTTCGTCGCGGGCGAGCAGCCCGTCGACGCCCTCGTGGGAGGTCTCCAGGCCGGCGCGGCGGGCCCGGGCGAGGCCCTCGCTGTCGGGGTCGACGCCGATCATCCAGCGCGGCTCGATGTACGGGGAGCGCAGCAGCTTGTGGAGCAGGTCGGTCCCGATGTTCCCGGAGCCGACGATGGCCGCGGTCGCTTTTCCGGCAGGCTTGTTCATGGGCACCTCGGTCGCTCAGCAGAAGGAGAGGGAGACCGGGCCGAGCCCGGTGAAGTCGGCGGTGTAGGTCCGCCCGGCGGCCACGTCCACGGCGCGGGTGCAGGAGCCGGGCAGGACGAGGTGGCCCTTGCGCAGCGGGACGCCGAACCGGGCGACGGTCCTGGCCAGCCAGGCGACGGCGGTGGCCGGATCGCCGAGCACGGCGTCGGCGCGGCCGGTGGCGAGGGTTCCGTCCGGGCCGGTGAGGCGCGCTTCGACGGACTTCAGGTCGAGCTCGCGCGGGTCGCGGCCCTCGCCGATGGCGTAGCCGGCGGAGGAGGCGTTGTCGGCGATGGTGTCCGCGAGGGAGATCCGCCAGTCGGCGACGCGGCTGTCGATCAACTCCAGTGCGGGTACGACGCGTTCGGTGGCGGCCAGTACGTCGGCCTCGGTGCAGCCCTCGCCGGGCAGGTCGGCGCCGAGGACGAAGCCGACCTCGACCTCGATGCGGGGCGCGCAGTACGCGGCGACCGGGACGGGGGTGTCCCGGCGCAGTTCCATCGTGTCGAGGAGGTGGCCGTAGTCGGGCTCGTCGACGCCCATCATGGCCTGCATGACGGGGGACGAGAGGCCGACCTTGTGCCCGGTGACGGCGGCTCCCTCGGCGCAGTGGCGGCGGATGTTGAGGAGCTGGATCTCGTACGCGTCCTGCGCGCCGATGCCCTCGTAGAGCTCGGTCAGCGGCCGGACCGGGGACCTCTGTTGCTGCGCCGCGTACAGGAGCGCGGCGGCCTCGCGCCGGTGCCTGTCGTTCAGCATGGGGCCTCCCGGCTGCGGTGGTGTGTGGGTGCGGCAGACGGTAGGCGGGGGGCGGTCGCGGGCGGGAGGGCGTGTTCCCGCTGAGCGGGAAAGGCTGCCGACGCTCCGGGCGGAAGCCGCCATGCTCCGTTAACTCCATGGTCCAACAACCATTTCGATTGCATTAAAGGCCGTCAGCAAGCCCCTGACCTGGCTTTCGATCGTTACTAAACTCTGTTAAGTTTTCTTCTGCCGATAACTCCTGAGGAGGGGGAAATGGCCACAACTCTGGGCCCTGCCATGCCCGTACCGGACGATCTCCGGTCGGTGATGCGCCTGTTCCCGACCGGCGTCACCGTGCTGTCGTCGGGACAGGGCGCGCACGCGGCGGCGATGACCGCCAACTCGTTCGTCTCGATCTCGCTCGAACCGCCCCGCGTGCTGGTCTCCGTCATGAAGTCCTCCCGGACCTACCCGGCGATCGACGCGACCGGGGAGTTCCAGGTCCACCTGCTCTCCGACCGACAGGGCGACCTGGCGCGGCTGTTCGCCTCCCGCGACAAGCCGTTCGGCCGGGAGCTGGACGCGCACTTCACCACCGAGGGCGAGGGCGTGGAGGCCCGCCCGTACCTGCCCGGCGCCCTGGCCTCCCTCGGCTGCCGGATCGAAGAGCGGTTCCCCGGCGGGGACCACACGCTCTTCCTGGGACGCGTCGAACACGTACGCCCCGGCGAGGACACCGGAGGGGCGCTGCTGTTCCACCGGGGCCGGCTCACCCCCGCCCCGGCGGGCGCGGAGTGAGCCCCGGGGCCGCGACCGGGCCGGCCGTGTCGTCGGCCGTGCCCGCCCTGCGGGCCGTACGCGGTGCGACCACGGTGGCCGAGGACACTCCCCGGCACATCGCCGCCGCCACCCGCACGCTCGTGACCGAACTCCTGGCCCGCAACGGCCTGGAGCGCGAGGCCGTCATCAGCCTGCTGTTCACCTGCAGCCCGGACCTCACCGGCGACACCCCGGCCCTCGCCCTGCGCGAGGACGGCTGGGAGGTGCCCGCGCTGTGCGCGGCCGACACCGCCTGGGCCGGCGCGCCGGCCCGCACCGTACGCGTCCTGGCCCACGTCACCTCGTGCGGCCCGCTCGCACCCGTCTACATCGGCGACTCCGCGCCCACCCGTCCCGCGCAGTCCCCCCGGTAGACCGTCCCACCCGTCGTCCACCTCACCGACCACCCACATCACGATCGAGGTCGAGGCATGCCAGACCCGTACCTGTACCCGGATCTCAAGGCCGTACTGGAAGAACTCCGGCAGGCCCTCGGCGCGGAGCGCGTGCGGCACGACGCCGCCGCCGCACCGCTGCCGCCGGACCCCAACGTCTCCGCGTTCGCCCCGCGCGACACCCGCGCCGTCCTGCGCCCCGGCTCCGTCGCCGACGTACGCGCCCTGGCCGGTGCCTTCCACCACGCCAAGGCCGCGGGCGCCGCACTCCCCGGCCTCCAGCCCCTCTCCACCGGCCGCAACTGGGGACTCGGCTCCAAGGAGCCGGCCGCCGGCCCCGTCGTACGCGTCGAACTGGACGGTCTCGACGCCCTGCGCGCCCTCGACACCGAGGCGGGCTACGCGGTCGTCGAGCCGGGCGTCACCCAGAAGGAACTCTCCGAACTGCTGGCCGGCACCGGCCGGATGCTGAACGTCACCGCGTCCTCCGGCCACACCAGCGTCCTGGGCAACACCGTGGACCGCGGGGTGGGCCTGCGCCACCAGCGCACCGAGGACCTGCTCGGCCTGGAGGTCGTCCTGCCCGACGGCGCGGTCGCCCACATAGGCTGGTGGCCCGGCGACGGCGTGCACGGCAAGGGCGACGGCTTCAACCCGCTCGGCCTCGGCCCCAGCCTGCTGCACCTGTTCACCCAGTCCGACCTCGGCATCGTCACCGCCGCCGTGGTCCGGCTGCTGCCGCGCCCGCGGCACCAGAGCACCGTCCGCGCGGGATTCCACCGCGAGACGCTGCACCGGGCCGTCGACGCGCTGCGCACGTGGAAGGCGAACGGCCTGATCGCGGGCGTCATCAAGGTGTACGACACCGCCTCGACGGCCACGTACGGCGGCGGGGACACCGCCGGCGGCTACGTCGCCCACCTGAGCGTGGAGGGCACCGAGCGCTCGGCCACCGCCCTCAAGGCGGCCCTGCTGGCCGAGATGGCCGAGACGGGCCTGTTCACCTCGGTCACCTCCAGCGACGAGGAGCCGCCCGCCGACGAGGACGTCGTCGCCCACGTGGTGCACGCGGCCTACAGCGGTTCGGTCGCGCACAACGAACGGATGCTCGCCTCCGCCACCGGCGCCGCCGCCGAACGGGTCGACGCCGACGGCAACGGCTGGCTGTTCTTCCTGCCGTTCCTGCCCTTCGACGGCGCCTCGGTGGTCCGGGCCCTGGACATCCTCGACCGCATCCACCTGGCCACCGGCGTCCGGCCCGGCTCCACCGTCAACGCCCTCGACGCCGACGTCATCGACCTCGTCGTGTCCTTCCCGTTCGACCGCGCCGCGCAGACCGAGGCCGCCCACCGGGCGCTCGACCTCGCCCACCTCTGGTTCGGCGAGGCCGGTCTGCGGCCCTACCGGCTCGACTCCGGCCACTCCCGGGCCGCCGCCGGTACGGCCGACACGGCCGAGGCCGCCCTCCAGCGCGCCCTGCGCGAGGCCGTCGACCCGCACGGGGTCATGGCCGCCGGCCGCTACGCATGACCGCCGCCCCGTCCCACCCGCCCCGCACCCCTGATGAGAACGTGATGACGACGACGCCGTACGTACCCGACACCGCCGAAGCGATCCTGGACCGCGCCCGCGCGCTCGTGCCCGTCCTGCGGGAGAACTCCCCGCGCATCGAGGCCGAGCGCCGGCTGCCCGAGGACATCGTCGAACTGCTCCGCGGGGCCGGTGTGTTCCGCGCCGCCATGCCCAAGACCTGGGGCGGCCCGGAGCTGACCTCGATGCAGCAGGCCGAGCTCCTGGAGATCCTCTCCGCCGGCGACGTCTCCGTCGGCTGGTGCGCGATGATCGGCATGGACTCCGGCATCTACTCCGGCTACCTCGACGACGAGGTCGCCCGCGGCATGTGGCCCACCCTCGACATGGCCAACTCCGGCTGGATCTATCCGCAGGGCAAGGCGGTCCGGGTGCCCGGCGGCTTCCGGGTCACCGGCCGCTGGAAGTTCGGCTCCGGCTCCTCGCACTGCGACTGGCTGGGCGCCGGCGTCCACGTCCTCGGCGAGGACGGCGAGCCGGAGGCCGACCCGGTGACCGGCGCCGCGCGCCACTGGCGGGTGATGATCGCCCGTCCCGGCGACTACGAGTTCCACGACACCTGGCACACCACCGGCCTGGCCGGCTCCGGTTCGCAGGACTACTCCTGCACCGACCTGTTCGTGCCCGAGGAGCGCTCCTTCTCCTTCTCCGACCCCAAGCGGACCGGCCCGCTGCACGCCACCCCGGACGCCATCCTGCGCAAGATGCCGGGCATCCCGCTCGGCATGGCGCGCGCCGCGCTGGACCACGTACGGGAGCTGGCCGCGCAGCGGACCGACCGCGAGACCGGCACCCCGTGGCGGGAGGACTACCGGATCCAGTCGGCGATCGCCCGCCTGGAGGGCGAGCTGATCGCCGCCCGCGCCGGTGTGTACAGCACCCTCCAGGTGCAGTGGGACGCGCTCGCCTCCGGTGACGTGCTGAGCGACGACGCCCGCGTGGCCACCGCCATCGCCCGGCGCCACGCGTTCCGGACGGCGCGCTCCATCGTCCACGAGCTGTTCGACCTCGTCGGCGGCTCGTCCGTCTACAAGCCCCATCCGCTGGACCGGTGGCTGCGCGACGCCAACACCATGTGCCAGCACGCCGTCGCCCAGGACTCCGTCCTCCAGCTCACCGGCAACGTCCTGCTGGGCGGCTCCTCCACCTCCCCGTTCTTCTAACAACAGAGACGAGAGAAGCGTCCGACCGTCATGGATTCCATACGTGTTGTGCTGTTCACCGAAGTCAATTCCAAACTCGGATCACCCTTCCTGAGCATCCTGCACGGCCACCCGAACGTGGAGCTGGCCGCCCTGGTCACCTCACCGCCCGGGAAGCTGTGCGCGTACTTCACCGATGACGAGGAAGCCGTCGACGTCGCCGACCAGGCGCGCGCCCTGGGCGTACGCGTCCTGCGCCCGCACTCGGCGAACGATCCCGATGCCGTGGAGGCCCTCGCCGCCCTGGACGCCGACTATTTCCTCGTCGGCAATTTCCAGCAGCTGCTGAAGGCTCCGCTGCTGGCCCTGCCGCGCCGTACCGCGGTCAACTTCCACCCCTCGCCGCTGCCGGAGTTCGCGGGGCTGGCGCCCTTCTACTGGATGGTCCGCGAGGGGGCCACCGAGAGCTCGGTCTCCGCCATCGAGATGGGCGTCGAACTCGACGACGGCGACCTGCTGATGCAGCACCACATCCCGCTCTCGGGCCGCGAGACGGGCCTGGAGCTGCGCACCATGCAGGAGCGGGCCAACGTCCTGATGCTGCTCGACCTGATCCCGCAGCTGGTGGAGGGCACCCTGGAGCGCACGCCCCAGGACCTGTCCCGCCGCTCCTACTTCGGGCGGCCCCGCGACGAGCACTACCGCCTCGACTTCGAGCGGCCGGCCGCCGTGGTGGAGCGCCACGTCCGGGCCGCCTACCGCAACCCCGGCGCCTGGTTCACCGCCCCCGGCGGGCAGCGCATCCGGCTGCTGTCGGCGGCGTACGGGGAGGGCGGCGGTCCCGCGCCCGGCGGCCGGCCGCCCGGCACGCTGGTGCGCCACGGCGGCGGGCTGTACGTGGCGTGCGCGGACGGCGAGTGGCTGCGGCTGGTCACGGTGGAATGCGGTGGACGCGAGGTGGCGGTCGACGACCCCGCCCTCGCGCTCCTCGGCGAAGCGACGACGGTGGGATGAGCGATGTCTTTGTTCGAAGCGACCCAGCAGGCCGAGGTGCCCACCGAGGTGCGGCGGGTCCTGCACGTACCGGCCGGCGGCGGCAAGGCCACCTGGCTGTCCGGTGACGTCTACAGCGTCAAGGCGGGCGCGGTCGAGACCGGCGGTTCCATCGCCGTGCTGGAGGCGTCCGTTCCGCCCGGCGGGGGCCCTCCGCCGCACCGCCACGCAGACGAGGACGAGGCCTTCTACGTCCTGGACGGCCGGCTGACCATCCGCGTCGGCGAGAACACGTACGAGGCGGCCACCGGCGACTTCGTGTTCGTGCCGCGGGGTACGGCGCACCAGTTCCACAACCACTCGCTGCACACGGCGAAGCTGCTGCTGATCTTCACGCCGGGCGGGGTGGAGAACTTCTTCCTGGAGGCCGGTACGGAGCCCACCCCGGGTGTGCCGGTGCCGGTGGAGGACCCTCCGGGCGTGGCCGAGGTGGGGGCGCGGTACGGCGTGATTCCGGCCGATTTCGACTGAGCCCGGACTGTCGTGCCGTCTTTCTGAAACGAACGGTTGGGAATGGGGTAGCCTCGTGCTCATGGCAAGGCCCAAGGAGTTCGACCCGCAGACCGCCCTCGTGGCGGCCATGGAGCTCTTCCGCCGCCAGGGGTACGAGGCCACCTCGATCCAGGACCTGGTGGACGCGCTGGGCATCAACCGCTCCAGCATGTACGCCGCCTACGGCTCCAAGCACGACCTCTACCTCAAGGCGCTGGACCTGTACTGCGCCGTCGAGGCGGACCGGGCCCGGCAGAACCTCGCCGAGTCCGACGAGGGCCCCGCCCTGCCGGTCCTGCGCTCCTTCCTGCTCTCCTACGTCGAGTCCGCGCTGGCCGATCCGCTGCGCGGCGGGTGCATGGTCACCCACGGCGTGCTGGAGCGGCTGCCGGGGGACGCGAAGGCCGCCGAACGGCTCGGCGGGGCGCTGGGCTCCCTGGAGGAGGCCTTCGCCTACCTCCTGCTGCGGGCCAGAGCGGCCGGGGAGCTCGCGCCCGGCACCGACGTACGCTCCACCGCGCGCCTCCTCGTCACCCTCACCCAGGGGCTGCGCGTCATGGAGCGGGCGGCGGACCGGGCCTACCTGACCCAGGTCGTCGACGAGGCCCTCAAGGGCCTGTCCTGTACCGGCTGACACCCGCCCGACGTCCGCCCCCGCGGACCGCCTGACCTTCAACCACCCCGCTCCGCCCCTGGGTTGCGCCTGCCCACATTCTGGAACGATCGTTTAGTTATAGAAAGGTTGTGACGGCCGTGCCCAAGGCCGTGTACGTCCTCGCCCTCGGCATCTTCGCCATGGTCACCAGCGAATTCGTGGTGGCCGGCCTGATGCCCCAGATCTCCGAAGGACTCGGGGCCACCATCCCCCAAGTCGGCTACCTGATCACCGCGTTCGCGGTGGCCATGGCCCTCGGCGGGCCGTTCCTGGCCACCGCCGTGCTCAAACTCCCGCACAAGAGCGCCCTGATGGTGCTCTTCGCGGTCTTCCTCGGCGGCAACGTCCTGGCCGCCCTGTCCACCGACTACGTGACGATGGCCATCGGCCGCGTCATCACGGGTGTCGCCTCCTCCGCCTTCTTCGGCGTCTCGCTCTCGGTCGTCGCCGAGATCACCAAGCCGGAGATGCGCGGCAAGGCGATCGGCGCCGCCATGAACGGGCTGATGCTCGGCACCCTGCTCGGCCTGCCCATCTCCACCTTCGTCGGCGGGCAGTTCGGCTGGCGGGCGGCGTTCTGGGCGATCTCTGGGCTCACCGTGCTCGCCGCCCTCGCCACGATCGTCGGCGTCCCCTCCCTGACCGGCGCCGAGGGGGAGAACGGCCCCTCCGTGAAGGAGGAGATGCGCGCCTTCAAGAACCCGCGGCTGTGGCTGGTGTTCTCCACCTCCACTCTGATCATCGGCGCCACCTTCTCCGCCTTCAGCTACTTCACGCCGATCCTCACCGAGCTCACCGGCTTCAGCGAGGGCTCGGTGCCCTGGCTGCTCGTCGCCTACGGAGCCGCGACCGTCGTCGGCAACAACATCGTCGGGCGCTTCGCCGACAAGCACACCATCGTGACCCAGCTCATCGGACTCGGCCTCAACATGGTCTTCCTGGCCGGCTTCGCCGTCTTCGCGGAGGTCACCGCGCCCGCGCTGATCTTCATGATGGGCATCGGCCTGGTCGGCGTCACGATGAACCCCTGCATGATCACCCGGGTCCAGCGCACCGCGAACGCCCGCCCGCTGGTCAACACCGTGCACTCCTCCTTCATCACGCTCGGCATCGTCATCGGCTCCTGGCTCGGCGGTGTCGGCATCAACGCCTACGGGCTCCGGGCCCCGCTCGTACTCGGCGTGATCATGGCCTTCCTCGGCCTGTTCACCCTCCTGCCGGACCTGCGGGCCAAGAAGGGCGGCAGCGGCGGCGCCACCACGGCCGCCCCCGAGCCGCAGCCGGCCACGGCCTGAGCCCGCCACCCTTTCCCCTCGACCGACTCCCCCGCACAGAAAAGGAATCAATGTGACCACCACTCTCCACGGCGTGGCCCTGGTGACCGGCGGCTCGCGCGGCATCGGCGCCGAGATCGCCCGTACGCTCGCCGCCCACGGCGCCGACGTCGCGATCACCTACCGCTCCCACAAGGAACAGGCCGAGGAGGTCGCCGGGCAGGTACGGGCCCTCGGCCGCCGCGCCGTGGCCGTCGAGGCCGACGCCGCCGACGCCGACGCCGTGACGGCCGCGGTGGAGCAGGTCGTACGCGAACTCGGCCCCGTGCGCATCCTCGTCAACAACGCCGGCTACGCGGACATGAGCTGCCCGCCGCTCGCGGAGGTGCCGCTGGCCACCCTCGACCGCACCCTGGACATCAACGTCCGCGGCGCCTTCCTGACCGCGCAGGCCGTCTCCGTGGCCATGCCCGACGGCGGCCGCATCGTCAACGTCGGCTCCTGCCTCGCCACGCAGGTCCCCGCCCCGGGCTTCACCCCGTACGCCCTGTCCAAGGCGGCGATCCACGGTCTGACCGTGGGCCTCGCCCGCGACCTGGGCGACCGCGCCATCACCGTCAACCAGGTGGCGCCCGGCTCCATCGACACCGACATGAACCCGGCCGACGGCCCGTCCGCCGACTTCCAGCGCGGCCTGAACATCTTCGGCCGCTACGGCCGGGCCGCGGAGATCGCGAGCGCCGTCCTCTACCTGGCGAGCGACGAGGCCTCCTTCGTCACGGGCACCACGCTGACCGTCGACGGCGGCGCCAACGCCTGACCGGCGCAACCCCCGGAACGCCGGGCCCCGGAGGCGCATCGAGCCCCCCGCTCCCCTCCGGGGCCCGGCCCCGCCCTGCCACCCCAGCCTGCTCGGACCTCCATCGCACAGCCCCGTACCGCACTCGCGCCACGCAAGGGAACCTGTCATGCCGCATCTGGACCGCCGTGGATTCCTCGCCGCCTCGGCCGTCGCCGCGGGCGCCGGAACAGCCGGCCCGCTCACCGCCACGGACGCCGTCGCCGCCTCCTCCCCCGCGGCGGCGGGCCCGAGGATCCTGCCCTCCGACGCCCGCTACCCGTCCCTCCGAACGGGCATCAACCGCCGCTACGTGGCCCGCCCCGAGCACGTCAAGATGGTCCGCTCGGCCCGGGACGCCGAGAACGCGCTCCGCGAGGCGATCGCCGGCCGCAAGCGGGTCTCCGTCCGCTCCGGCGGCCACTGCCTGGCCGACTTCACCTGCAACCCCGAGGTGGAGGTCCTCCTCGACTTCTCCGAGCTGACCGGCGTCGGATACGACGAGCGCCGCCGCGCCTTCTTCGTCGAGCCCGGCGCCCACCTCATGGCCGTCTACGAGGCCCTGTACAAGGGGTGGGGCGTCACCCTGCCCGGCGGGATCTGCCACTCCGTCGGCGCCGGCGGCCACATCAGCGGCGGCGGCTACGGCCTCCTCTCCCGCGACTTCGGCCTGGTGGTGGACCACCTGTACGCCGTCGAGGTGGTCGTCCCGGGCAGCGGCGGCCGCCCCCGCACGGTCGTGGCCACCCGCGAGGCCGGCGATCCGCACCGCGAGCTCTGGTGGGCCCACACCGGAGGCGGCGGCGGCAACTTCGGCCTGATCACCCGCTACTGGTTCCGCACCCCCGGCACCGAGCACGCGCCCCCGGAGCGACAGCTGCCCGCCCCGCCGGCCCGGCTGCACGCCTCGGCCCTGGACCTGTCCTGGAGCGAGCTCACCGAGGACCGCTTCGTGCGGCTCCTGCGGAACTACGGCGCCTGGCACGAGCGCAATTCCGGCCCGGACTCGCCGGGCCGCCACCTGTCCACCCTCTTCAACGCCAACGCCCGCCGGTTCGGCTCCCTCGCCCACTACGCCCAGTCCTCCTCCCGCGCCACCCTCGACGCGTACCTGGCCGCCCTGCTGGACGGCACCGGCCTGACCCCGCGCCCCGTCGAGCGGCCCAGCGGCGAACTGGCGGCCATGCCGAACCTGTTCACGCCCCGCGAGCTGCCCTGGCTGGACGCGGCCCGCATGGTCGGCTCGCCCAATCCGGTCTGGGCCAACCCGCTGGCCCGGGTCGGCCTCAAGTCCGCCTACCACAAGCGCGACTTCACCGAGCACCAGCTCAAGGCCGCGTACCGGCACCTGTCGCGCACCGACAACCCGGACACCTCGATGGTCCTGCTCTCCTTCGGCGGCGCCATCAACGCCCGCGGCGAGACGGACACCGCCGCCGCCCAGCGCGACTCCGTCTTCAAGGTCCTCTACCAGTCGATCTGGTCGGCCCCGCAGGACGACGAGAAGGAGACGGCCCGGCTGCGCGCCTTCTACGGCGACGTCTACGCCGAGACGGGCGGCGTCCCGGTCATCGGCACGGGGACCGACGGCTGCTACATCAACTACCCGGACACCGACCTGGCCGACCCGACGGTCAACACCTCCGGCGTCCCCTGGCACGAGCTCTTCTACAAGAAGAACTACGAGCGGCTGCGGGCGGTCAAGCGCGCCTACGACCCGCACGACGTGTTCCGGCACAAGCTCTCGGTCGCGCCGTGACGACGAAGGACGCCGGGCAGGTGTTCCGCGGCCGCCACCTGACCATGATGGCCATGGGCGGCGCGGTCGGCACCGGTCTCTTCGTCGGTTCGGCGCAGACCATCCGGGCCGCCGGCCCCGCCGCCCTCGTCAGCTACGCGCTGGCCGGGCTGCTGGTGCTGCTGGTCATGCGGATGCTCGGGGAGATGGTCGCCGCCCGCCCGATGGCCGGGTCCTTCGCCGACTACGCCCGCCTCGCCCTCGGCGACTGGGCGGGCTTCACGGTCGGCTGGCTCTACTGGTACGCCTTCGTCGCCATCGTGGCCATCGAGGCGATCGCGGGCGGGCAGATCGTCCACGCCTGGCTGCCCCAGGTGCCGGCCTGGACCTGCAGCCTCTTCCTGCTCGGCGGGCTGACGGCGGTGAACCTCCGCTCCTCCCGTTCCTTCGGCAGCGCGGAGTTCTGGTTCGCGGTCGTCAAGATCGGCGCGATCCTGGCCTTCCTGGCCCTGGGGACCGCGTACCTGCTGGGCGAGGGCCCGGCCGGTCCGCCGCTGGGGAACCTCACGGCGTACGGGGGGTTCGCCCCGCACGGCTTCGGCGCGGTCCTCACCGCGACCGTCGGCGTCGTCTTCGCCTTCGGCGGGACCGAGATCGTGGCCGTCGCGGCCGCCGAGTGCCCCGACCCGGGCCGGGCCGTGGCCCGCGCCACCCGGCAGATCGTCTGGCGGATCCTGGTGTTCTTCCTCGGCTCGGTCCTGCTGGTGCTCGCGATCGTGCCCTGGCCGCAGATCAGCGGCGGCGAGAGCCCGTACGTGACGGCCCTGACCCGCATCGGGGTGCCCTTCGCCGGAACCGCCATGAGCGTGGTGATCCTGACCGCGCTGCTGTCGGTGCTGGGCTCCACGCTGTACGCCTCCTCGCGCATGCTGGCCACCCTCGCCGGGCACGGCGACGCGCCCCGGTGGGCGGCGCGGCCCCGGCGCGCGGTCCTGCTCGGCACCGTCGCGGGCTGCGGGGCCGTCGCGGCCCAGGCGGTCAGTCCCGGGCGGACGTTCCCGTTCCTGCTCAACTCCACCGGCGCGGTGCTGATCATCATGTACCTGGGGATCGCCGTCTCCCAGTTCGTCCTGCGGATCCGCACCGAGCGCACCGCCCCCGGCCGGCTGACCTTCCGCATGTGGGGGTTCCCGTACCTGACGCTGCTGGTCATCGCGGCCTTCGCGGCGATCCTGTGCTCGATGCTGTTCACCGCGCAGACCCGCCCCCAGCTGCTGATGAGCCTGGGCAGCCTCGCGGTGGTGCTGGTGGCGTGCGCCCTCACCAGGAGCCGGAGGAGGGCTGCCGAGTTGCGTTTCGTCAACACGGTAAGGTAAGTAAACGGTGTTTGTACGGGGGTAGAAGACACTCTCGCCGTGTCCCCTGAGGAGGAGCCCCCGCCATGCAGACCCTGTCGCGCCGCGAACGTCTTCGGATCGAGACCACCGCCGAGATCAAGGAGGTGGCGCTCGCCCTGCTGGCCTCCGGCGACGTCGCCGGGATCACGCTGCGCGGCATCGCACGCGAGATGGGCATGACCGCGGCGGCGCTGTACGGCTACTTCGACACCCGCGACGATCTGCTCGCCACGCTGGCGGCCGACACCTACAACCGGCTCGCCGACCAGCAGGAGCTGGCCCGCGACGCGCTCCCCGAGGAGGCGACCGCGGCCCGGCTCCTCGCGGTCGCGGACACCTTCCGGGAGTGGGCCCGTACCCGCCCGGCGGAGTTCCGCCTCACCTACGGGGACAGCTCGCCCGGGTACGCCCCGACCCACGACGACGTCGTGGCGGCCGCCCGCCGATGTTGCATGATCCTCCTCGGCCTGGTCGACGCCGCCTGGCCCGCCGCTCCCGAGCAGCTCAAGCGGGCCGAGGCGCAGTGGAGCGATTTCGTCCCCTCCCTCGCCGCCCTCGCCCGCGAGTGCTTCCCCCACCTCCCGCCGCAGGCGCTGCTGGCCTCGCTGCGCGTGTGGGGCCGCATGTACGGCCCCGTCGCGCTGGAGGTCTACCGCCAGTTCGGCCCCGAGGCCAATCCCCGCGTGCTGTTCCAGGCGGAGATGGACTCGGCCCTGGAGATGCTCGGCCTGGAGCAGCCCGGGCCGGGCGGCGCCGGGGCCTGAGCCCGCCCCGTCACCCGCCCGCGCCGGGCGGGGCCGCGACGTTCAGCTGCCAGGAGACGCCGAAGCGGTCGTTCACCCAGCCGAACCGGTGGCTGAATCCGTACGAGCCCAGGGGCATCAGCTCCTGGCCCTGCTCGGCGAGCGCGCCGTAGAGGCGGTCGATCTCGGCCTCGTCCGCGCACTGGACGTACAGCGACACCGCGGGCGTGAAGCCGAACGCGTGCCGGGCGGGGCTGTCGATGCACATGAACTGCTGGCCGGCCAGGGCGAAGGTCGCGTGCCGCACCGTGCCCTCGGGCCCGGCCCCGGGTCCGGTCTCGTCGGGGCCGTAGCGGCTGATGGAGAGCACCTCCGCGTCGTCGAAGAGCGAGAGGTAGAAGCCCATGGCTTCCTCCGCCCGCCCCTCGAACATCAGAAACGTGGTGATCTTCTGCGGGGTCGGCGTGACGGCCATCGTCGGTTCGTGTCCCTTCGGCTCGTGTCCCGGACCAGGAACCTTAGCCTCCGCCCCCGCCGCCGGGACCGGACCGGCGCCCGCTACCGCGCGCCGTACACCGGCAGGGGGGCCTGTGCCGCGGCGAGGAGTTTCAGCGTGGTCTCGCCCGCCTCGGCGGGGGTCCAGCGGGAGTCCCGGTCGGCCGTGGGGCCGGGCCGCCAGCCCTCCATGACCGTGATCCGGCCGCCCTCCGCCTCGAAGACCCGGCCCGTGACCCCGGCCGAGGCGTCCGAGCCCAGCCACACCACCAGCGGGGACACGTTCTCCGGGGCCATCGCGTCGAAGCCGCCCGCCGCCGGGGCGGCCATGGTCTGCGCGAAGGTCTGCTCCGTCATCCGGGTCCGGGCCGCCGGAGCGATCGCGTTGACCTGGACCCCGTACCGGCCCATCTCGGCCGCCGCGACCATGGTCAGGCCGAGGATCCCGGCCTTGGCCGCGCTGTAGTTGCCCTGGCCGACCGAGCCCAGCAGCCCGGCCCCCGAGGAGGTGTTGACCACCCGGGCCGCGACCTGCCGGCCGGCCTTCGCCTCCATCCGCCACCAGAGGGCGGCCGCCCGCAGCGGCAGGAAGTGCCCCTTCAGGTGGACCCGCATGACCGCGTCCCAGTCGTCCTCATCCAGGTTGACCAGCATCCGGTCCCGCAGGAAGCCCGCGTTGTTGACGAGGGTGTCGAGGCGCCCGAACGCGCCGAGGGCCGTCTCCACGAGGGAGGCCGCGCCCCCGGAGGTCGCGATGTCCCCGCCGTGCGCCACCGCCTCCCCGCCGAGCGCCTCGATCTCGGCGACCACCTGCGCCGCCGGACCGTCCGGCCCCGGCAGCCCGTCCAGGCCCACCCCCAGGTCGTTGACGACGACCCGCGCGCCCTCGGCGGCGAAGGCCAGGGCGTGGGCCCGGCCCAGCCCCCGCCCCGCACCCGTCACGACCACGACCCGGCCTTCGCACAGTCCCGCCATCTCAGCTCTCCTTGTTCACAGTTGCCGCATCCAGAAACGCCGGGCGTTCCCCGCCGCCGTGCACCAGCAGGCTCGCCCCGCTCACGTACGCCGCCCGGCCCGAGGCCAGGAACACCGCCGCCTCCCCCACGTCCGAGGGCTGCGCCAGCCGCCCGAGCGGGACGGTGGCGGCCACGGCCGCGACCCCGGCCTCGTCCCCGTAGTGCAGGTGCGTCAGCTCGGTCCGCACCATGCCCAGGACCAGCGAGTTCACCCGTACCTCGGGCGCCCATTCCACGGCCATGGACCGGGCCAGGTTCTCCAGGCCGGCCTTCGCCGCCCCGTACGCCGCCGTCCCCGGTGAGGGCCGGGTGCCGCTGACGCTGCCGATCATCACCACCGAGCCGCGGGCCTCGCGCAGCCACGGGTACGCCGCCAGCGAGGCCGTCATCGGCGCCACCAGGTTCAGCTCGACGACCCGCGCGTGGCGTTCCGCCTCGCCCTCGCCCAGCAGTCGGTACGGGGTGCCTCCGGCATTGTTGACCAGGCAGTCGAGGCGCCCGTACCGCCCGGCGACCGCGCCGAAGAAGTCCTGTACGGCGGCGGGATTGCGCAGGTCGACGGCGTTGAAGGAGGCCTTCCGGCCACCCGCCGAGACCGGTTCCTCCGGCGTCCGCCGGGCGCAGACGACGACCTCCGCGCCGGCCGCGAGGAACGACCGGGCGATCCCGGCTCCGACGCCCCGGGTTCCTCCGGTGACGACGACAACCCTCCCGTCGAGCTCCATGGGCTGCTACCTTCCTCACCTAACAAATGTTTGGTGGAAAGGTAGCTGATCCGCTCATGGGTGTCTCCACCTCCAGCCCGGACAAGGGCATCGCACTCGTCACAGTCGACTTTCCGCCCGTCAACGCGCTGCCCGTGCAGGGCTGGTACGACCTCGCCGACGCCCTCCGCGCCGCCGGCCGCGACCCCGAGGTCCGGTGCGTGGTCCTCGCCGCCGAGGGCCGCGGGTTCAATGCCGGGGTCGACATCAAGGAGATGCAGCGCGACAGCGGCCACGCCGCCCTCATCGGCGCCAACCGGGGCTGCTACGAGGCGTTCGCCGCCGTCTACGAGTGCGAGGTGCCGGTCGTCGCGGCCGTGAACGGCTTCTGCCTGGGCGGCGGCATCGGCCTCGTCGGCAACGCCGATGCGATCGTCGCCTCCGACGACGCCGTCTTCGGCCTGCCGGAGCTGGACCGGGGCGCGCTCGGCGCCGCCACCCACCTGGCCCGCCTGGTCCCGCAGCACCTGATGCGGGCCCTGTACTACACCTCGCGCACCGCCACCGCCGCCGAACTGCACGCCCACGGCTCGGTCTGGAAGGTGGTCCCGCCGGGCGAACTGCGCGCCGCCGCCCTGGAACTGGCCGCCGAGATCGCCCGGAAGGACGGCTACCTGATCCGGCTGGCCAAGGCGGCCATCAACGGCATCGACCCCGTGGACGTCCGCCGCAGCTACCGCTTCGAGCAGGGCTTCACCTTCGAGGCCAACCTCAGCGGGGTGGCCGACCGGGTCCGCGACACCTTCGGGAAGGGAGAGCGCTCATGACCGACAAGTCCATGACCCCCGAGGAGGTGGTCGGACAGCTGCGCAGCGGGATGACCGTCGGCATCGGCGGCTGGGGATCCCGGCGCAAGCCCATGGCCCTGGTGCGGGCACTGCTCCGCTCCGAGATCACCGATCTCACCGTGATCTCGTACGGCGGCCCCGACGTCGGGCTGCTGGCCGCCGCCGGCCGCATCCGCCGCCTCGTCGCCCCCTTCGCCACCCTCGACTCCATCCCGCTGGAGCCCCACTTCCGGGCCGCCCGCGAGCGCGCCGCCTTCACCCTCACCGAGCTCGACGAGGCCATGTTCATGTGGGGGCTGCACGCCGCCGCCAACCGGCTCCCCTTCCTCCCCGTCCGGGCCGGCCTCGGCTCCGACGTGATGCGGGTCAATCCGGAGCTGCGGACGGTCACCTCCCCCTACGCCGACGGCGAGGAGCTCGTCGCCGTCCCCGCCCTGCGGATGGACGCCGCCCTCGTCCACCTGAACCGGGCCGACCGCCTCGGCAACGCCCAGTACCTGGGCCCGGACCCGTACTTCGACGACCTGTTCTGCGAGGCCGCCGACGCCGCGTACGTCTCCTGCGAGCAGCTCGTCGAGACCGCCGAGCTCGCCAAGGCCGGCCCCCCGCAGTCCCTGCTCGTCAGCCGCCACTCCGTCACCGGGGTCGTGGAGACCCCGAACGGCGCGCACTTCACCTCCTGCGTCCCCGACTACGGCCGCGACGAGCCCTTCCAGAAGCTCTACGCGACCACCCCCTGGCCCGAGTTCGCCGAGCGCTTCCTCTCCGGGGCGGGCGAGCACGACTACCAGTCCGCCGTACGGACCTGGCACGAGGAGCAGCAGCCGTGACCACCACGCCGACCACCGCGACCGTCACCCGCGCCGAATACTGCGTGATCGCCTGCGCCGAGGCCTGGCGCGACAACGGCGAGGTCCTCGCCAGCCCGATGGGCCTGATCCCCTCCTTCGGGGCCCGGCTCGCGAAGCGGACCTTCTCCCCCGACCTGCTGCTCACCGACGGCGAGGCCCTGCTGGTCGGCCTCGACGGCACGGCCGAGGGCTGGCTCCCGTACCGGCGCCACCTGACGATGGTCACCGGCGGCAGGCGGCACGTGATGATGGGCGCCAGCCAGATCGACCGCTTCGGCAACCAGAACATCTCCTGCATCGGCGACTGGGAGCGGCCGGCGCGCCAGCTCCTCGGGGTGCGCGGGGCGCCCGTCAACACACTGAACAATCCGGTGAGTTACTGGGTCCCCAAGCACTCCACCCGGGTCTTCGTCGAGCGGGTCGACATGGTCAGCGGGGTCGGCTACGACCGCGCCGAGGCGGCCGGGGTGACCCGCTTCCACCGCCTTCCCCGGGTGGTCAGCGATCTCGGCGTCCTCGACTTCGGCGGCCCCGGCCACGCGATGCGGCTGGTCTCCGTGCACCCCGGGGTCACCGCCCGGGAGGTCAGGGCGGCCACCGGGTTCGAGCTGGCCGCCGCCGAGGAGGTCCCGTACACGCGGGAGCCGACGCCGGACGAGCTGCGGCTGATCCGCGAGGTGATCGACCCCAAGGGGCTGCGCGAGCGCGAAGTGCGGGGCTGATCCGATGGAGACGGCATTCACCAAACTGGTCGGCGTCGAGCACCCGATCGTGCAGACCGGCATGGGCTGGGTCGCCGGCCCCCGCCTGGTGTCGGGCGCGGCGAACGCGGGGGCGCTCGGGATCCTGGCCTCGGCGACGATGACCATGGACCAGCTGCGTTCGGCGGTCCACGAGGTCAAGTCCCGCGTCCCGGAGGGAACTCCCTTCGGGGTCAACCTGCGCGCGGACGCCGGGGACGCGGCCGAGCGCGCCCGGCTGATCATCGACGAGGGGGTGCGGGTCGCCTCCTTCGCGCTCGCGCCGTCCAAGGAGCTGATCGGGCGGCTCAAGGACGCGGGCGTGGTCGTCATCCCCTCGATCGGGGCCCGTCGGCACGCCGAGAAGGTCGCGGCCTGGGGCGCCGACGCGGTGATCGTCCAGGGCGGCGAGGGCGGCGGGCACACCGGGGACGTGGCCACGACCGTGCTGCTGCCCCAGGTGGTGGACGCCGTGGACATCCCGGTGGTCGCGGCGGGCGGCTTCAGCGACGGCCGCGGACTGGTCGCGGCCCTGTCGTACGGGGCCGCGGGCATCGCCATGGGCACCCGTTTCCTGCTGACCTCGGACTCCACCGTCCCGGACGCCGTGAAGGCCGAGTACCTGAGGGCGACGGTCAAGGACGTCACCGTCACCACCGCCGTGGACGGGCTGCCGCACCGGATGCTGCGCACCGCGCTGGTCGACTCCCTGGAGCGGGCGGGCCGCACCCGGGCGCTGGCCCGGGCGGTTCGGCACGCGGCGGGCTTCCGGAAGCTGTCGGGTCTGAGCTGGCCGCAGATGGTCCGCGACGGCCTCGCGATGAAACACGGCAAGGACCTGTCCTGGAGCCAGGTCCTGCTCGCCGCGAACACCCCCATGCTCCTCAAGGCGTCCATGGTCGAGGGCCGTACGGACCTCGGCGTCATGGCATCGGGCCAGGTCGCGGGGGTGATCGACGATCTCCCGTCCTGCGCGGAGCTCGTCTCCCGCGTCATGGCCGAGGCACAACAGGCACTCGAAGCACTGCACTCGCTCCGCACCCTGCCACCACCAGGGTGATCCCCCTTCTCCGTCACAGGAGTCGCCTCCATGAGCCGTGCCCGAATCCGCCTGGCGACCGCGGCGGCCGCCGCCGCTCTCGCCATCGGGACCCTGCCCGCCTCCGCGTACGCGGCGGCGGCGCCCGGAGCCGGGGTCAGCGCCCGGCACCACCAGACCCAGCCACAAGCGGAAACGATTCGCCAGATCCCCCTCCAAGGCGCGGTCAACGTCCGTGACCTCGGCGGCTACCGCACCTGGACCGGCGGCAAGGTCCGCCAGGGACTCGTCTACCGCTCCGACGCACTGAGCAAGCTGACCGACGCCGACGTCACCACCGTCTCCGGTCTCGGCCTCACGAAGGTCGTCGATTTCCGCATCCCCATGGAGCTCCAGTACGACGGCGCCGACCGGCTGCCGTCCGGGCTCACCGCCACCGCGCGCCCGGTCAGCGACCTGGGCCTGTACGGAACCCTCGTCGGCGCGATCGCCAGCGGAGACCCCGTCACCCAGGAACAGATGCTCGGCGGCGGCCGCGCCGAGGCCTACATGCGCGACATCTACCGGACGTTCGTGACCAGCCCCGAGAACCGGGCGCAGTTCGCGGCGACCCTGCGGGAGATAGCGGACGGCGGCCAGGGGCCGGTCCTCTACCACTGCACCTCCGGCAAGGACCGGACCGGCTGGATGAGTTACGTCCTGCTGCGCGCGCTGGCCGTCCCCGAGGACTCCGCCGAGCGCGACTACCTGGCGTCGAACACCTTCCGCGCCGCCTATGACGCCCGGCTGCGGGCGGGCCTCAAGCAGTCGGGTCGCATGCAGAACCCCGACCTGCTGATCCCGCTCCAGGAGGTCCGCCAGGACTACCTGGACGCGGCGACGGCCCGGATGGAGGCCGACTACGGCAGCTTCTACGGCTACCTGACGCAGGGCCTCGGCCTGGACCTGTGGACGCTGGCGAGGCTCCAGAACAAGATGGTCCGCTAGCGGACAGAACGACGCCGGGCAGTGCGAGAAGCACTGCCCGGCGTCGTGATCACTGCCTGTGGTCAGACCGCGCGGCGGCGGCCCTGCCCGCCCGATCCGACGCGGCTGCGCGCCGAAGCCGCAGCCGCACCGCCGGAGGCCGCACCGCCACCGGTACGCCGGCCGCGCTCGCCGGAGCCGGCGGCCGCGCCGCCGCCCTGGCCGCCGCGGCGGGCCTGGCCCGACCCGGAGGCCGCCGGGGCCTGCCCGGAAGCACCGCCACCGGAACGGCGGCCACGGCCGCCGGCCGGCTGCGCGCTGCCCGTGGCGGAGCCGGTGCGCGGCCCGCCCGAACGCCGGCGCGAGCCGGAGCCCGAACCGGATCCGGACCCGGAGCCGTTGCGCTGCTTGGGCGCGGTCGGCTGCGGCACGTCCAGCACCACCGGGATGCCCGAGGGCTCCTTGGCGCCGGTCAGCCGGGACAGCTCCTCGTCGGAGGACTTGATCTGCGCGGTGCGCGGGGAGATCCCGGCGTCCGACATCAGACGGGTCATGTCCCGCTTCTGGTCGGGCAGCACCAGGGTGACCACGCTGCCGGACTCGCCGGCGCGGGCGGTACGGCCGCCGCGGTGCAGGTAGTCCTTGTGGTCGGTGGGCGGGTCCACGTTGACGACGAGGTCGAGGTCGTCGATGTGGATGCCGCGCGCGGCGACGTTCGTCGCCACCAGCGCGGTGACCTCGCCCGTCTTGAACCAGTCCAGGGTGCGGTTGCGCTGCGGCTGGGAGCGGCCGCCGTGCAGGCCGGAGGCGCGGACGCCGTCCGCGAGGAGCTTCTTGACCATGCGGTCGACCCCGCGCTTGGTGTCCACGAACATGATCACCCGGCCGTCGCGAGCGGCTATACGCGTCGCCACGGCCTTCTTGTCGGTCTCGTCCATGACGTACAGGACGTGGTGCTCCATCGTGCTGACCGCGCCGGCGGACGGGTCGACGGAGAAGGCGACCGGGTCGTGCAGGAACATCTTGACGAGCTTGTCGATGTTCTTGTCGAGCGTCGCCGAGAAGAGCATGGTCTGGCCCTCGGGCCGCACCTGCTTGAGCAGCGCGGTGACCTGCGGCATGAAGCCCATGTCGGTCATCTGGTCGGCCTCGTCGAGGACGGTGATGCCCACCTGCGAGAGGTCGGCGTCACCGCGGTCGATGAGGTCCTTCAGACGGCCGGGGGTGGCGACGAGCACCTCGGCGCCGCGGCGCAGGGCGCCGGACTGCCGGTTGATCGACATGCCGCCGACGACGGTCGCGATGCGCAGGTTGACGGCCGTGGCGTACGGGGCCAGGGCGTCGGTGACCTGCTGCGCGAGCTCACGGGTGGGTACGAGGACCAGCGCGAGCGGCTGCTTCGGCTGCGCGCGGTGGCCGGCGGTACGGGCCAGCAGCGCCAGGCCGAAGGCCAGCGTCTTGCCGGAGCCGGTGCGGCCACGGCCGAGCAGGTCACGGGCGGCGAGCGAGTTCGGCAGCGTCGCGGCCTGGATCGGGAACGGCTCGGTGACGCCCTGGGCTGCGAGGGTCTTCAGCAGCGCCTCGGGCATGTCCATGTCCTCGAACGCGGCCACCGGCGGGAGCGCCGGGGTCAGCGGTTCGGGCATGGTGAATTCCTGCGGCCTGGCAACGGGGGCGGACTTCTGCCGTCCCGCACCAGCCTTCGGACGTCCCTGGGCCGCGCCTCGGCCCCGGGTGGGGCGGCGGCTGGGTCGTGCGGAGCTGGAGCTGGTCATGCGGAAATGCCCTCCTGAAACCGGCAGGTACAACAAGGTCGAAACAGCAGACAAGCCGGGGTCCGCACCTCACGGTGCGGACCCCGGCATGCTGAAGGAATTAGGCGGGGATGATGTTCTCCGCCTGGGGGCCCTTCTGACCCTGGGTGACGTCGAAGGACACGCGCTGGCCCTCCTGGAGCTCACGGAAGCCCTGGGTGGCGATGTTCGAGTAGTGGGCGAAGACGTCCGGGCCGCCACCGTCCTGCTCGATGAAGCCGAAGCCCTTTTCCGAGTTGAACCACTTCACGGTGCCAAGTGCCATTTTGAATCTCCTGAATAGGCGGCAAAGGGCCCCATCCGGAGATTCCGGCAAAACAATAAAAGCGCCTGAGGATCATTCCCGTCAGGCGCACATAAAGTTCATGGGTACCACAACTGCAACGAGCTCTAAGCTAGCACACCTCCACGCCTCGGTGTGCCCGCGACCGTGTGACCTGCGTCGTCCGTGTGAAAACTCCCGGCGGGGCCCCGGTTCCGCCGGGGGTGTCGGGGCCCGCCGGGGCCGGGGTCAGAGCCGCTCGATGATGGTCACGTTGGCCTGGCCGCCGCCCTCGCACATGGTCTGGAGGCCGTAGCGGCCTCCGGTGCGCTCCAGCTCGTGCAGGAGCGTGGTCATCAGCTTCACCCCCGTCGCGCCCAGGGGGTGGCCCAGGGCGATCGCGCCGCCGTTGACGTTGACCCGCTCCGGGTCGGCTCCGGTCTCCTTGAGCCAGGCGAGCACCACCGGGGCGAAGGCCTCGTTGATCTCCACCAGGTCGATGTCGGCCAGCGACATGCCGGTCTTCTTCAGCGCGTACGCCGTCGCCGGGATCGGCGCGGACAGCATCCGGATGGGGTCCTCGCCGCGGACCGAGAGGTGGTGGATGCGGGCGCGGGGCCGCAGGCCGTGTTCCCGTACGGCCCGCTCGGAGGCGATCAGCATGGCCGCCGCGCCGTCCGAGACCTGGGAGGAGACCGCGGCGGTGATGGTGCCGCCCTCGACCACCGGCTTGAGGGTCGCCATCTTCTCCAGCGTCGTGTCCCGGCGGGGGCCCTCGTCCACGCTCACGTCCCCGTACGCCACCGTCTCGCGGGCGAACCGCCCCTCGTCGATGGCCCGGATCGCCCGCTGGTGGGAGCGGAGGGCGAACTCCTCCATGTCCTGCCGGGTGATCCCCCACTTCTGTGCGATGAGCTGGGCGCCGTGGAACTGGTTGACCGGGGCGTCGCCGTACCGGGCCCGCCAGCCCGCCGATCCCGCGTACGGGCCCTCGGTGAGGCCCAGGGGCTCCGCCGCCTGCCGCGAGGCGAAGGCGATCGGGATCATCGACATGTTCTGGGTGCCGCCCGCGACCACCAGGTCCTGGGTCCCGGAGAGCACCCCCTGGGCCGCGAAGTGCACGGCCTGCTGCGAGGACCCGCACTGGCGGTCGACGGTGACCCCGGGCACCTCCTCCGGGAGGCCCGCGGCCAGCCAGGCGGTCCGGGCGATGTCGCCGGCCTGCGGACCCACCGTGTCGAGGCAGCCGAACACCACGTCCTCCACGGCGGCCGGGTCCACCCCGGACCGCTCGACCAGCGCCTTCAGGACGTGTGCGCCCAGGTCGGCGGGGTGGACGGCGGACAGTCCGCCCTTGCGGCGCCCCACGGGGGTGCGTACCGCGTCGACTATGTAGGCCTCGGGCATCGGGACTCCTCGGATCGGATCTGTCATGTGGGGCGGAGGGCGATCCCGTCCAGCACCATCGACAGGTACTGGCGGGCGATCTCCTCGGGGCTGTGCTGTCCGCCCGGCCGGTACCAGGACGCCGCCACCCACACCGTGTCGCGCACGAAGCGGTAGGTGAGGCGGATGTCGAGGTCGGCGCGGAAGACCTTGGCGGCGACCCCCCGCTCCAGCGTCCCCAGCCAGGCCTTCTCGAACTTCTGCTGCGAGTCGGACAGGTAGTGGAAGCGGGGCTGAGCGGAGAGGGTGCGGGACTCCTTCTGGTAGATCGCGACGGCGGCGCGGTGCCGGTCGATCTCCCGGAAGGACTCGGTGACGAGGGCCTCGATGGTCTCCCTGGGGCCGAGACCGGCGGCGAGGACGGTGTCGTAGCCCTCCCACAGTTCGGTGAGGAAGGCGGAGAGGATCTCGTCGAGCATCGATTCCTTGGAATCGAAGTGGTAGTAGAGGCTGCCGGCGAGCATGCCGGCGGCGTCGGCGATCTTGCGGACGGTGGTGGCGTTGTAGCCCTGGGCGGCGAAGACCTCGGCGGCGGTGTCGAGGAGTTCGCGGCGCCGCTCGGGCGAGGCCGTCACCTGCGGCTTCTTCTTGGGTGTCGGCTGGTTCGGCTGGTTCGTTGGCACGCGCCCATTCTCGGCCAAGGCATCCGCTAGGCGTGCTGGCTGCTGACCGACACGGTCTCGCCGGTCATGTACGAGGAATAGCCGCTGGCCAGGAAGACGATGACGTTGGCGACCTCCCAGGGTTCGGCGTACCGGCCGAAGGCCTCGCGGGCGGTGAGTTCGGCCAGCAGCTCCGCGCTGGTGACCTTCACCAGGTGCGGGTGCATGGCCAGGCTCGGGGCGACCGCGTTGATCCGTACGCCGAACTCCGCGGCCTCCAGGGCCGCGCAGCGGGTCAGCGCCATCACCCCGGCCTTGGCGGCGGCGTAGTGGGCCTGGCCGGTCTGGGCGCGCCAGCCGACGACGGAGGCGTTGTTGACGACGACCCCGCCCGCGCCGGACGCCTTGAACGAGCGCAGTGCGGCGCGGGTGCAGCGGAAGGTGCCGTTCAGGGTGACGTCGAGGACCTTGCCCCACTGTTCGTCGGTCATGTCGACGAGGGCGGCGGTGCCGCCGAGTCCGGCGTTGTTGACGACGACGTCGAGGCGGCCGTGGGTCTGTTCGGCGAGCGCGAAGAGGGCCGCGACCTGGTCCTCGTCGGTGACGTCGCAGGGCAGGGAGGCGACCCGGTCCGCGCCGAACTCTGCGGCGAGCGCCTCCTCGGTCTCCTTGAGGCGGCGGGCGTGGGCGTCGCCGATGACGATGCGGGCGCCCTCCTCCAGGAAGCGGCGGGCGGTGGCCCCGCCGATCCCGGCCCCGGCGGCCGCGGTGATGACGGCGGTGCGGTCCTTCAGCAGTCCGTGCCCGGGGACATAGTCGGGGGTGCTCACGCCCGTACCTCCTTGGGAAGGCCGAGGATCCGCTCGGCGATGAGGGTGCGCTGGATCTCGTCCGAGCCCGCGTAGATCGTGTCGGCGCGGGAGAAGAGGAAGAGCCGCTGCCAGTCGTCGAGCTCGTACGGGTCCCCGTGCGCGCCGGCGGCGACGAGCGAGGCGGCGGCGCACACGTCCATGGCGAGCTCGCCGAGGTCGCGGTGCCAGCGGGCCCAGTACAGCTTGGCGGTGGAGGGCGCGGTACCGGGGCTCAGGGCGATGGCCCGCATGGTCTCCAGGCCGATCCAGGCCTGGACGAGGCGGTCGCGGATCAGCGGGTCGGCGATCGCGCCGTTGGTGCGGGCGAGTTCGGCGAGGGCTTCGAGCTCGCGGCGGAAGCCGACCTGCTGGCCGAGGGTGGAGACGCCGCGCTCGTAGCCGAGGGTGGCCAGGGCGATGCGCCAGCCGTCGCCCGGTGCGCCGACGATGTGGGCGGCGTCGGTGCGGGCGCCGTCGAAGTAGACCTCGTTGAACTCGGAGGTGCCGGTGAGCTGCACGATCGGCCGGACCTCGACCGCGGCCTGGTCCATGGGGACCAGGAGGTAGGACAGGCCGGCGTGGCGGCGGGAGCCCGGTTCGGTGCGGGCGAGGACGAAGCACCACTGGGCCTGGTGGGCGAGGGAGGTCCAGGTCTTCTGGCCGTCCACCACCCACTCCCCGTCGTGGAGGGCGGCGCGGGTGCGGACGGCTGCCAGGTCGGAGCCGGCGCCGGGCTCGCTGTAGCCCTGGCACCACAGCTCCTCCACGGCCCGGATGGGCGGGAGGAAGCGGCGCCGCTGCTCCTCGGTGCCGTGGGCGATGAGGGTGGGGCCGAGCAGCTGCTCGCCGATGTGGTTGACGCGGGCGGGTGCGTCGGCGAGGGCGTACTCCTCGTGGAAGGCGATCTGCTGCGGGACGCTCGCGCCGCGGCCGCCGTACTCGACGGGCCAGCCGAGGCAGGTCCAGCCGTGGGCGGCCATGTGGCGTTCCCACGCGAGGCGTTCGGCGAAGGCCTCGTGCTCCCGGCCGGGTCCGCCGCGGCCCTTGAGGGCGGCGAACTCGCCGGCGAGGTGGGCCCGGAGCCAACTCCGAACCTCGGTGCGGAACTCCTCGACGCTGCTCATGGCCGTACGTTAACCTACCAAACACTTGTTAGGGAAGGATCCCCGCATGCCCGAAGCCCCGGTGGTGCTGTACGAGCGGCGCGGCCCGGTCGCGTACGTGACCATGAACCGCCCCCGCTACCGCAACGCGCAGAACAGCGCCATGACCTACGCCCTGGACGACGCCTTCTACCGCGCCGCCGACGATCCCGAGGTGCGGGTGGTCGTCCTGGCGGGCGCCGGGGAGCACTTCTCCGCGGGCCACGACATCGGCACCCCGGAGCGCGACGCCCACCTCCCCTTCGAGCGGCGGGCCGGCCTGTGGTGGGACCACTGCGGCCGGGCGGGCGCCGAATCCCGCTTCGCGCGCGAGTCGGAGGTGTACCTGGGGATGTGCCGGCGCTGGCGGGAGCTGCCGAAGCCGGTGATCGCCTCCGTGCACGGGGCCTGCGTGGCGGGCGGGCTGATGCTGGCGTGGGTCTGCGACCTGATCGTGGCGAGCGAGGACGCCTTCTTCGCGGACCCGGTCGTCCGGATGGGCATCCCCGGCGTCGAGTACTTCGCGCACCCGTGGGCGATGCCGCCGCGCATCGCGAAGGAGTTCCTCTACACCGGGGACCGGATGCCCGCCCGGCGCGCGTACGAGGTCGGCATGGTCAACCGGGTCGTGGAACGGGACGCGCTGGCGGAGGCCACCGACCTGCTGGCCCTGCGGATCGCCGAGATGCCCGGCTTCGGACTGGCCCTGACCAAGCGGGCCGTGAACCAGGCCGAGGACCTCCAGGGGCTGCACACCGGCATGGACTCGGTGTTCGGCCTGCACCACCTGGCACACGCCCACAACGCGGAGACGGCCGCGGACTCGCTCGGCGGCATGAACGTGTCCGCGATGAAGAGCGCCGCCATGAAGAGCGCCACGATGAAGAGTGCCGCGCTGAAGAGTGCCGCCCTGAAGGAGGCGAACGGCTGATGGAGCTGGTGCACACGGCGGACACGGAGGCCTTCCGGGCCGAGGCGCGCGCCTGGCTGGCCAGGCACGTACCGGCGCGGCCGCTGCCCTCCCTGGAGACGCGTGAGGGGTTCGCGGCCCACCGGGAGTGGGAGGCGCTGCTGCACGCGGACCGCTGGTCGGTGGTGTCCTGGCCCGAGGAGTACGGGGGCCGGGGCGTGGACCTCGTGAAGTGGCTGGTCTTCGAGGAGGAGTACTGGGCGGCGGGCGCGCCCGGCCGGGTCTCGCAGAACGGCATCAACCTCCTCGCGCCGACCCTCTTCGACCACGCGACGCCGGAGCAGCGGGCCCGGGTGCTGCCGACGATGGCGAGCGGCGAGGTGATCTGGGCGCAGGCCTGGTCGGAGCCGGAGTCGGGCTCCGACCTGGCCTCGCTGAAGTCGCGGGCGGTACGGACGGAGGGCGGCTGGCTGCTGTCCGGGCAGAAGACCTGGTCCTCGCGGGCGGCCTTCGCGGACCGCGCCTTCGGGATCTTCCGCACCGACCCGGACGCCCCGAAACCGCACCAGGGGCTGACGTACCTGATGTTCGACCTGCGGGCGCCCGGGGTGACGGTGCGGCCCATCGGCCGCCTCGACGGCAAGCCGGCCTTCGCGGAGCTCTTCCTGGACGGGGTCTTCGTACCGGACGAGGACGTGATCGGGGAGCCGGGGCAGGGCTGGCGGATCGCCATGTCGACGACCGGCAACGAGCGGGGGCTGACCCTGCGCTCCCCCGGCCGCTTCCTGGCGGCGGCGGACCGGCTGACCGGGCTGTGGCACGCGCAGGGAGACCCCTCCGACACCGCGCTGCGGGACCGGGTGGCGGACGCGGTGGTCGGGGCGCGCGCGTACGAGCTGTTCACCTGGGTCAACGCCGCCCGGTTCGCGGCGGGCGAGACGATCGGCGCCGAGTCCAGTCTGAACAAGGTGTTCTGGTCGGAGTACGACATCGCCCTGCACGAGACGGCGCTGGACCTGCTGGGCGCGGACGCGGAGCTCGCGGAGGGCGAGTGGGCCGAGCCGTGGATCTTCTCCCTGGCCGGGCCGATCTACGCGGGGACGAACGAGATCCAGCGCGACATCATCGCCGAGCGGCTGCTCGGCCTTCCGAAGGGACGCCGCTGATGCGCTTCCTGCCGACCGACGAGCAGGCGGACTTCGCCCGTACGCTGCGCTCCCTGCTGGGGGCGGCGGAGGTCCCGGCGACGGTACGGGCCTGGGCGGACGGCGCGCACGGGCCGGGGCGGGCGCTGTGGTCGCGGGTCGCGGGGACGGGCCTGTTCGCGCTGGCCGCGACGGAGCCGTACGAGGGCCTCGGACTGCTCCCGCTGGAGCTGTCCCTCGGCTTCGTGGAGCTGGGCCGGGCGGGGGTGCCGGGGCCGCTGGTGGAGAGCGCGGCCGTGTCCGTCCTCCTGTCGGAGCTGGGGACCGTCGTCGACGAAGAACTGGCGAAACGGTTCGTCCCGGGGCTGGTCGCGGGCGAGTCCTCGGCCACGCTGACCCTGCCGGGCGGCGGCCCGTACGCCCTGGACGCGGACGCGGCGACGCACTGCTTCACCGTGTCGCCGGCGGGCGAGCTGCGGCTGGCGGGCGGGCGCGGGACGCCGCTGGCGTCGACGGACCCGGCGCGGCGGCTGTTCCGGCCGGCCCCGGACGGCGAACTCCTGGCCGCGGGCCCGGCGGTGGCGGCCGCGGCGGAGACGGCCCTGCGGTGGGCGCGCCTGCTGACGGCGGCCCAGTGCCTGGGCGTGGGCGAGGCGCTGCTGGCCAGGACGGTGGAGTACGTGAAGCAGCGCACGCAGTTCGGCGTCCCGATCGGGTCCTTCCAGGCGGTCAAGCACCGCCTGGCGGACACCCTGCTCGCCCTGGAGTTCGCCCGCCCGCTGGTGTGGGCGGCGGCCCTGTCGCCGGCCGCGCCGGACGTGGCGGCGGCGAAGCTGTCGGCGGGCGAGGCCTGCCACCGGGCCGCGGCGACCGCGCTCCAACTCCACGGCGCGGCCGGCTACACGGAGGAGCTCGACCTGTCCCTGTGGCTGCGCAAGGCCCGCCCGCTCCGGGACGCGTGGGGCACACCGTCGACCTGCCGGGCGGAGATCCTGCGGCGGCGGGAGGGGTAGGGGTCCGGTCGGCTCCGCCGCCGGTTGGCTGCGCCGCCGGTTGGCTGCGCCGCTCGGGCGGGGTGCGGGGCGCCGGCTGTGCCGGAGTCGGGCCGAGGCGGGGCCGGTTGGGCCGGGGCCGGGCGCCGGTTGGCTACGCCGCTCGGGCCGGGCTTCGGGTGGGGGCCGGTTGTGCCGGGGCCGGGCGCGCGCCGGGGCGTCTCCTCGGACGCCGAACGTGACGAGGGGTCGGAGAGCGCAGCCCCGAGGCGTTCGGCGCCCTGCGGGGATCACCCCGACACACACCCGCCCCCGCCCCAACCGGCCCGGCTGCGCCGATCCTTCAGCCCTGCCGCACCGACTCCAGCCTGGCTGCACCATTCAGCTTCGCCGCACCACTTCAGCCCCTCCGGCGTTTGAGGAGCGGGTCCGGGCGGAGCCCGGCGGGGTGCGGGGCGGAGCCCCGAGCTTTGAGCCGCACCATCCAGCCACGCGCACCACCCAACCCGCCCCACCATCCAGCCTCCGCCGCACAAATTCAGCCTCGCCAGCGATTGAGGCGCGGGGTGCGGGGCTGAGCCGCACGATCCAGCTTCGGCCTCGGCGGCGATTGAGGCGCGGCGGCGGCGCGTCAGGTTCGGGCGAGGCTGAGCGTCACGACGTACTGTTCCTCGACCGTGCCGTCCGGGAAGAGCGGGGTCAGCAGCGCCCGTTCCGCCGCGAAGTACTCCCGGGTGCCGGCTTCGCCGAGGACCAGGAAGGCGGAGTGGCTGGCGAGGTTCGCGAGGTGGGCGTCGAGCGTGATGCGGCGCGACCAGCGCAGGGCGCGGGTGGTGAACTCGCCCAGCCCCTGCGGCAGGGTGCGGAAGCCGTTCACGCCCTCCGCGGCCCGGAAGAAGACGCGCAGCCGCTCCTCCTGCTCGGCGATCCACGGCACGTCGGAGTCCGTGTCGTTCCACCAGACGGCGAGCGCCCCGCCCGGACGCAGCACGCGGCGGGCCTCGGGGACGGAGCGGGCCGGGTCGGTCCAGTGCCAGGCCTGGGCGTAGGTGAGCAGGTCGAACGCGCCGCTCGCCAGCGGCAGCCGGTCCCCGTCCCCGCGCACGAGCGGGATCGAGGGGTTCGCCCGCCGGAACTCGGCGGCCATCCCGTCCCCGGGCTCCACGGCGACGACCTCGGCCCCGCGCTCGTGCAGCAGCGCGGTGGCGATCCCGGTCCCCGCCCCCACGTCGGCCACGCGCGCCCCGGCGAGCGGCCGCCCGGCGAGCTCCTCCAGGGCGTCGTACAGGGCCGGCGGGTAGCCCGGCCGGCTCGCGGCGTACAGAGCTGCTGCGGAATCGAAGGAACGGGCGCGTGTCGTCATGCGTCCATTGTTTTCGATCACGCAAACGAGCAACAAGATCGAGGTACCGGAAACATGCGAAGGACGAAGACGGCGATGTCCGCGATGACGCTGTGCGCGGCGGCGGTGCTCCTCACGGGCTGCGGCAGCGACGCCCCGAAGCCGGCCGTCGACGGCGGCAAGCCCGCTGCCGCCTCCCCGGCCCCCGCGTCGTCCGCGCCGCCCGCCAAGTCCGGCGGCGCGACGCACGAGGTGACGCTGGAGGTCGGGGGCACCGGCAAGACGGCGGTCATGTACAGCGGCGTCGGCAGCGGTTTCGAGCAGCAGACCCTACCGTGGTCGAAGTCGGGCACCGCCGAACTCACCGCCGCGGAGCGGAAGGTGGGCTACCTGGTGAACGTCGTCCCGGGCACGATCACGGGCGCCGACGGCAAGCTCCAGCAGGCGCCGTGCACCATCAAGGTCGACGGCAAGCAGGTCGCGGAGAGCGACGGCGTGAAGAACACGAAGGGCTGCTCCTACCTCATCAAGGAGTAGCCGCCGTTCAGGTGCGGGGGCGGCGCAGGCACAGCACGCCGAGGGTGGCGCTCTGGAGCAGGAGCAGCGCCGCGGTCCCGGCCGCCTGCCAGAGCGGGCGGTCGGGGCGCCCGCCCAGGGACCAGGACGGGCCGTCCGGGTCCGTCGTCACGGTCAGGCGGGCCCCGGCCTGCAGGTCCAGGGTCACCGGTCCGGGCAGGTCGCGGCCCTCCTCCGTACGCAGGCGCAGGGACGGGGCGTAGCCGGAGCCGTCCTCCACCATCGTGCGCGAGGCGACGACCGCCGTCTCCTCCCGGCCGTTCTCGTGGAGGGTGTGCCGGTCCCAGGTGATCCCGGCGAGCACCACGATCCCCACGGCGAAGAGGGCGACCGCGGTGCGGGCGACGAACTCCGCGCCGGTGCCGTGCGGGACGGCCGCGCCGAGGACGAAGACGGCCAGCAGGACCGGGACCCAGGACCACTCGGGGCCCCGCAGCAGCCAGACCGCACCGAACTCCGCTGTCAGGAGGAGGCCGTTGCGCAGGATCGCCCCGACCAGCCTCCGTATCAGTTCAGCCATGGACACATCATGCCCCGCGAGACTCCGGTGCACCGTGCCGAGGGGTGGCGGACAGCCAGGCCGACGCTCCCGCGAGGGCGTCCCGCGCGGCGGGCAGCGGGAGGCCCAGGAACCCGTGGAAGACGCCGGGATGGAGCTGGACCGTGCAGTCGACGCCGGCCGCCGCGAGCCGGCGGGCGTAGGCGAGGCACTCGTCGCGCAGCACGTCGCAGTCCGCGAGGACGATCAGCGCGGGCGGGAGGCCGGAGAGGTCGGGGGCGCACAGGGGCGAGACGTGCGGATGCCGCGGGTCCCCTCCGTACTCGTCCCAGTACCAGGCCATGTGGGCGGCGGTGTGGAAGTAGCCCTCCGCGTACGCGTCCACGGAGGCGCTGCCCATCGAGGCGTCGAGCGGCGGATAGAACAGCAGCTGTCCCGCGAGGAGTTCGGGCGCGCGCAGGGCGGTCACCGCGGCGAGGTTGCCGCCGCTGGAGTCCCCCGCCACCACCACCGCGTCCGGGTCGCAGCCGAGTGCGGTCGCCTCCTCGCGGGCCCAGAGCAGGACGGCGAGCGCGTCGTCCACGGCCGCCGGCCAGGGGTGCTCCGGGGCGAGCCGGTAGTCCACGGAGACGACGACCGCGCCCGAGGCCACCGCGAGCGAGCGGCACGTCGCGTCGTGGGTGTCCAGGCCGCACATCACCCAGCCGCCGCCGTGGAGGAAGACGACCAGGGGGCGGTCGCGTGCGCCCGGCGCGGGATCGTAGATCCGGACCGGGACCCCGCCCGCGACCGTGTCGGACACCGAGGCCACGGCCGGGCCCTGGCGGGCGGACACCGCCGCCGCCCGCAGGGCCGCCGTGTCGCCCGGCCCCGGGAAGCCCGCCGTCATCGCGTCGCACAGCAGCCGGGCCGCCGGCGACAGGGGATCGCCCGCGCCGTCGCCGCCCACGGCGCCCTCGCTCTTGCCGTCGTCCCTCTTGCCGCCGCTCATGCCGTCGTCATCCCGCCGTCCACGGTGAACTCCGCGCCCGTCACGTACGAGGACGCGTCCGAGCAGAGGAAGAGGACGAGCTCCCCGACCTCCTCCGGGCGGCCCATCCGCCCCAGCGGCAGGTGCGACCAGTCCCGGCCCGCGACCGCCTCGGCCACCATCGGGGTGTCGATGGCCCCGGGGTGCACCGAGTTGACCCGGATCCGGTCCCCGGCCAGGTCGAGCGCCGCCGACCGGGTCAGTCCGCGCAGCCCGAACTTGGTCGACCCGTAGGCCGCGTGGCCCGGTATCCCGACCAGTCCGGCGGTGGAGGAGATGTTGACGACGGAGCCGCCCCCGCCCGCCCGCAGCACCGGGGCCACGGCCTGGATGCCGAGGAACGGACCCAGCAGGTTGACCCGCAGCAGGGCCTCGAAGTCGTCGAGCCGCTGCTGCTCCACGTGGGCCGTGCGCCACAGGGCCGCGTTGTTGACCAGGGCCGATACGGTGCCGAAGGCACGCACCGCCTCCCTCACCACCGTCGCCCAGCTCGCCGCGTCGGCCACGTCGTGGCGGACGTACAGGCCCTGGTCGCCGAGTTCCGCGGCCACCGCCCGGCCCTCGTCCTCCCGTACGTCCGTGACGACCACCCGCGCCCCCGCCTCCGCGAACAGCCGGGCCCCGGCGGCGCCCTGGCCGCGCCCGGCGCCGGTGACCACGACGACCTTCCCTTCTAGGGAGACACCCACGGCTCAGCCCTCCAGCGCGCGGAAGTGCGGGATGACCTTCTCGCCCCACTGGCGGATGGTCTCCATGCACGCCTCCTGGGGCACCGTGCCCATCTGGATCAGGCACATCACCTCGTCGACGCCGATCTCGCGCAGCTGCTCGACGTACGCGATGGCGGTCTCGGCACTGCCGTACGCGTGGTCCGCGTTGTAGGTGCCCGTGTCCACCGGGCGGGCCGGGATGTTCGCCTCGTGCAGTCGGGCGACGAGTTCCTCGCGGCCCTTGGCCAGCGCGCCGACGTGGTCGTCCTCTTCCGCGTACCCGGTGGGCACGGGGCCGTTGCCGTACCAGTGCGCGATGGACTCGGCGAAGAAGCGCTGGCCGCGGGTGCCGAGCCGCAGGGCCCGCTCGGCGTCGTCGAGGACGATGGTCGGGCAGAGGGCGGACAGGTGGTCGTTGACCTCGGTCGACACCAGGCGCTCCCCGGTGCGGGTGGCGATGGCCTCGTCGTAGACCTTGCGCATGGCCCGTACGTCGTCGGCTCCGGCGAAGCCCATCACCAGGGCGCCGATGCCGAGTTCGGCGGCCAGCTTGAGCGTGTCGTGCTTGGAGCAGGCCATGAAGAGCGGCGGGTGCGGGTCCTGGACCGGGCGGGGCAGGATCGCGCCCGGCCCGATGTCGAGGGAGCCGTGCCATTCGAACTCCGGCTCCCGCCAGGCGGCGGCGAAGATCCGCAGCGCCTCCTCCATCTGCGGGTAGGTGTCCTCGGGCCGGACCCCGTACATGGACATCTCCTGGCGGGTGGCCCCGCGGCCGGCGCCGATGTCGACGCGGCCGCCGGAGAGCACGTCGAGCATGGCCGCGCGCTCGGCGACGCGCACCGGGTGCTGGTAGCCGAAGGGCAGGGTGACGACGCCGTGGCCGATGCGGATCCGCCGGGTGCGGGCGGCCACCCAGGTCAGGAAGATCTCGGAGGCGCTCATGTGCGCGTACCGGGTGAGGGAGTGGTGCTCGACCGCCCAGATGCGGTCGAATCCCATCTCCTCGGCGAAGACGGCCTGTTCGACGCAGTCGTGGATGACCTGGCGTTCGCGCTCCGGGGTCGGGTCGACGAGCTGCGCCTCGAAGATCATCGAGAACTTCACGGGGCCTCCGTAGGTTCGGGGCGATGTATTTCTAATAGGAATACTTCTAGCAGTCATATCTCGCAGGGGGAAGGGCGCCGCGAGGACCGGTCGTAGACTGCGCTGCGTGGCAGACGAGACGAACAAGCGCGCGCTCCCCGCGACCAGCTGGGCGGTGCTCGGGCTGCTCTCCTTCGGAGAGGAGCTCTCCGGCTACGACCTGAAGAAGTGGTCGGACTGGTCGCTGCGGTTCTTCTACTGGAGCCCGTCGTTCAGCCAGATCTACAGCGAGCTCAAGCGCCTGGAGAAGGCCGGCTACGCCTCCTCGCGGATGGTCGCCCAGGACACCGGGACCCGCGACAAGCGGGTGTACCGGATCACCGACGAGGGCATGACGGCCGTACGGGAATGGGCCCGCGAGGCCCCGGTCGACCCGCCCGTCCTCAAGCACGGGCCGATGCTGCGGCTGTGGCTGGGCCATCTGCTGGAGCCGGAGCAGATGCGCGAAGTCCTCGTACAGCACCAGGAGTTCGCGGAGCAGATGCGCCGGCGCGCGGTGGCCGACGCGGAGGGCGCGAAGGACGAGGCGGCGTGGGCGTACCCGACGCTCACCCTCAAGTGGGCGGAGCGGTACTACGCCTCCGAGCGCGACCTCGCGGCAAGGATGCTGGAGGACATCGACGAGCTCGGGGGGCTCGGGAAGCCCGGCAGGCCCGGGGAGCCCGGCAAGCTGCCGTAGGAGCGCCGGAAGTACAGCAGCGGCGGACCGCCGCGGTGCGCGGTCAGGCCGGTGACCCGGCCGAGCACGATGGCGTGGTCACCGCCGTCCAGCACGCCTTCCAGATCGCATTCGACGCTCGCGAGGACCCCGTCGAGCAGGGGCGCGCCGTTGCCGCCCGCACTCCAGGGCACGCCGGCGAACTTGTCCCCGCCCGTGACGGCGAACCGGCGGCACAGCTCCTCCTGGTCGGCGGCCAGGATGTTGACGGCGAAGGCCCCGGCGGCCTCGATCCGCGGCCAGGTGGCCGAGGTCCGGGCGGGGCAGAAGCAGACCAGCGGCGGGTCCAGCGACACCGATGAGAAGGACTGCACGGCCATCCCGGCGGGACGGCCGTCGCCTCCGCCTGCCGTGATGACGGCGACGCCGGTGCAGAAGCTGGACAGGACGGACTTCAGGTCCATGGACGTCATGGAAGCCTCCCGATCTCCTGATTATTTCTACTAGGTATATGCCTAACCGAAACACGTGTGATTGGATACCGCCCACGCTCGCTCGTCAAGTAGCAAGGAGGGAGGGCCCGAATGCCACCGATGCAACCGATGCCCCTACCGCCCGCCACGCTCGCCCGGCTCCCGGAGTACGCGGCCGCCGTCTACGGGGAGCGCGAGGCGCTCGCCGACGGAGAGGTCCGCTGGACCTTCGCGCAGCTCGCCGCCGAGATCGCCGCCGCCGCCCGCGCGGCCATCGCGCACGGCGTCCGGCCCGGGGACCGGGTGGCGATCTGGGCGCCCAACAGCCGCCGGTGGATCACCGCCGCCCTGGGCGCGGTCGGCGCCGGAGCGGTCCTCGTACCCGTCAACACCCGCTACAAGCCCGCCGAGACGGCCGCCATCATCCGGCGCAGCGGCGCCCGCGTCCTCTTCACCGAGCGCGGCTTCCTCGGCACCGACTACGTCGAGGCCCTGCACTCCTCGGGCGAGGACCTCGGGGCGCTCTCCTCCACCGTCGTCCTGCGCGGCGGGACGGGCCCCGAGTCCTGGGAGGCGTACCTGGCCGCCGGCGCCTCCGTCACCGAGGCCGAACGCCTCGCCCGCGCCGACCTGATCCGCCCGGAGGACCTGAGCGACATCCTCTACACCTCCGGCACCACCGGCCGCTCCAAAGGGGTGACGACCACCCACGGCCAGACCATCCGGCTCTACACCTCCTGGTCGCAGCTGGTCACCCTGCGCCCCGGGGACCGGTACCTGCTGGTCAACCCCTTCTTCCACACCTTCGGCTACAAGGCCGGCGTCCTGGCCTGCCTGCTGCGCGGGGCGACCATGCTCCCGGAGGCCGTCTACGACACCGACCGCATCCTGGTCCGCATGGCCGCCGAGCGCGTGTCCTGCCTGATGGGCCCGCCGACCGTCTTCCACGGCCTGATCCGGCACCCCGCGCGCGCCTCCTTCGACCTGTCCGCGCTGCGGCTGGCCGGCACCGGCGCGGCCTCCGTGCCCGCCGCCCTCGTCGAGGAGATCCGGAGCGTGCTGGGCGCCCCCGACGTGTTCACCGCGTACGGACTGACGGAGTCCGGCGGCGTGGTCACCGTCTGCCCCACCGACGCCGACGCCTGGACCGTCGCCCACACCGTCGGCCTGCCGCTGCCGGACACCGAGGTGCGGATCGTGTCCCCGCTGGGCGAGGTGCTGCCCGCCGGGGAGCCCGGTGAGGTGCAGGTGCGCGGCTACCACGTCACCCCCGGATACCTGGACGACCCGGCGTCCACCGCCGAGGCCGTGCTGCCCGACGGCTGGCTGCGCACCGGGGACGTCGGCGTCCTGGACGGGCGCGGCTACCTCTCGATCACCGACCGGCTGAAGGACATGTACGTGGTCGGCGGCTTCAACGCCTATCCGGCCGAGGTGGAGAACGTGCTGCTGACCCACCCCGCCGTCACCGACGCGGCCGTGGTCGGGGCCCCGGACGAACGGCTCGGCGAGGTCGGCGTGGCCTACGTGGTCACCTCCGCCCCCGTCACGGCCGCGGAGCTGACCGCCTGGACCCGGGAGCGGCTGGCCAACTTCAAGGTGCCGCGGCGGTTCACCCGGCTGCCGGAGCTCCCGCGCAACGCGGGCGGCAAGCTGCTGAAGGCCGAGCTGCGCCGCGCGGCGCGGGAGGAGCGCGCATGAGCGGGCCGGCGCGGACCGCCGAACAGCGGGAACTGCGGGAACTACGCGACGCGGTACGGGCAGTGCTCGACCGCCACCCCGGCCACGCGGCCTGGGCCCCGCTGACGGCGCAGGTGGGCGCGGCCGCACTGGCCGTGCCGCAGGAGTACGGCGGGCTGGGCTGCGGGGCCGCCGAGGTGGGGGTGGTCATGGCGGAGCTGGGCCGTGCGCTGAGCCCCGTACCGTATCTGGGCTCGGCGGTGCTGACCGTCCAGGCGCTGCTCGCGGCCGGTGACCGGCAGGCGTGCGCCCGGCACCTGCCCGGGCTGGCCGAGGGCGCGGTGGTGGGCGCGCTGGCCTGGGCCGAGGCCCCTGCGCAGACCCCTGCGGGGAGCACGGGCGGACTCGTCGGGCCGGGCTCCGGGCGCGGGGGGTGGGAGGCCGCCGATACGGCCACGCGGGCGGTGCAGGACGGCGGGGGATGGCTGCTCACGGGTGGCAAGCGGTACGTGCTGGCGGGCCCGGCCGAGCCGGCCCTCGTCCTGGCCTTCGCCGTCATCGCCGCCGACCCCGCGCCCGGCGAAGCGCCCGGCCAGGGCACCGGCACGGGCCGGCTCGGCCTGTTCGAACTCACCGCCCCGCCCGCGGCCTTCACCGTACGGTCCACCCTGGACCGCACCCGCCCGCTCGCGGAGCTGACCCTGGACCGGACCCCGGCCCGGCTGCTCTCGCCCGACGGCGCCGCGGTCCTGGCCCGGGTCCGCGACCTGGCCTGCACCGCGCTGGCCGCCGAGCAGGTGGGGGCCGCCGCGCGGGCGCTGGAGGTGACGGTCCGGTACGCGAAGGACCGGATCCAGTTCGGCCGGCCCATCGGCTCCTTCCAGGCGGTGAAGCACCGGCTCGCCGACATGCACACGGCGGTGGAGACGGCCGGGGCGCTGGCCGCCGCTGCGGCCGACGCCGACGCCCCGCCGCGGCTCGCGGCCGCCGCCAAGTCGGCCTGCTCGCAGGCGTACGCGTACGTCGCCGGGGAGATGATCCAGCTGCACGGTGGCATCGGCATCACCTGGGAGCACCCGGCGCACGAGTTCTTCAAGCGGGCCCACGGCTCCGCCCTCCTCTTCGGGTCACCGACCGCGCACCGGGCCCGGCTTGCGGAAGACCTGGGTTTCGGCGGGGCGCTCTGACGTACCCTCGCCCCATGACGGGCAGTGCGATCAACCTCCGCAAGGTCGAGGAGACGGCTCCGGCCCTCGTGAGCCTCTACAAGAGCGCCGGGGTCTCCCTGCGCAAGTACGGCCTGGAGGGCGGGCGCGCCGCGGTCTACCTGGTGCTGGACTACTCCGGGTCGATGCGCCCGTACTACGCGGACGGCAGCGTGCAGGCCCTCGCCGACCGGGTGCTGGGACTCTCCGCGCACCTGGACGACGACGGCCGCGTACCGGTGGTCTTCTTCTCCACGGAGGTCGACGCGGTGGAGGAGATCTCCCTGGCCGGGCACGAGGGGAGGGTCACCGAGATCGCCTCCCGTCTCGGCCACATGGGCAAGACGGCCTACGACGCGGCGATGGAAGCGGTGATCGACCACTACCTGGACTCGGGGGCGCCGGATCCGGCCTTGGTCGTCTTCCAGACGGACGGCGGTCCGCTCAGCAAGCTCGCGGCGGAGAGATACCTGTGCAAGGCGGCCCGGCTGCCGCTGTTCTGGCAGTTCGTCGGCTTCGGCAATACGCGCAGCACCCAGTTCGACTTCCTGCGCCGGCTGGACGAACTGCCCGTCCCGTCGCGGCGCGTGGTGGACAACGCCGGCTACTTCCACGCGGGCCTGGATCCGCGCACCGTCCCGGACGCGGAACTGTACGACCGCCTGGTCGGGGAGTTCCCGGCCTGGCTGACGGCGGCGCGCGGCGCGGGCATCGTGCGCGCCTGACCCGGGACCGCCCCGGCCACGCGCTTTCATGGACGTATGACGCACACCAGCTGGGCAGTCTTCGAGAAGGCGGAGCCGGAGTTCGCGGCGGCCGTCCAGGCGCGCTTCGCGCAGTACCCGCACCACGTCCTGGCCACCCTCCGCAAGGACGGCTCCCCCCGGGTGTCCGGGCTGAACGTCGACATCCGCGGCGGTGAGCTGTGGCTCGGCATGATGGCGGGCTCGATGAAGGCCAGGGACCTCCAGCACGACCCGCGCTTCGCCCTGCACACCAATCCGGGCGCGGGCGAGGAGATGCCCGACGGGGACGTACGGATCTCCGGGCGGGCGGTGGAGCTGGTGGACCCGCCCGAGCTGCACCGGTACGCGGAGGAGACCGAGACCCCGCACCCGTTCCACCTCTTCTACGGCGACCTGGCGGAGGTCGTCCACATCGGCGTGGAGGGCGATGACCTGGTGCTGCGGTCGTGGACCCCGGCGCGCGGCGTGCACACCGTACGCCGGGGCAACGACGACGAGCCGCCGCGCGAGGACCCGCAGCCGGGCGAGCCGGAGCCGGGCGGCGCGGCCGGCTGAGCCGTTCGGCCGGGAAGAGACGGCCTAGCTGAGCGGGGGCAGGCCGCCGATCGGGCCGAGGGCAGCCGGGTCCACGTCCACCCAGTTGCGGTCGATGTTGATGGTGACCCCGCCGTAGGTGGCGTTGTGGTCGCCGCGGAACTGGTGGGCCCGGCGCGGGCCGGCCCACAGGGCCGTGCCCGCCGGCAGGCCCATGTCGGCGTCGCCGACGGAGGCCGAGAGGTTCCAGCGGGCGGCCCACAGCACGTCCGGCATGGCCTGGGGGGCCTGGTGGTAGTGGGCGCTCAGCGCCTTGACCCCGGAGCTCACCGAGACGTAGGCGGCGGAACGGAAGCCCAGCTCGTGCAGCCGCTCCGTCCAGGCGGTCAGGTAGGCGACGACCGGGGCGTCCCAGGTGGCGCGGTCCGTGTAGTTCTCCAGGTCGTTGTAGAGCACCGTGCCCTCGGGCATGCCGAGGGACCGGGCGGCGTCCACCGCGCCCTCGGCGGCCTCCCTGCCCTGCCCGTTGGCCTCGGAGGGGTCGGTGGACAGGCCGGTGCTGGAGCTGTTCCAGGGCTGCGGCCCGACCCAGATCGGCATCAGGTGCCAGCCCGCGGCGGCCTGCCGCTCGACCCAGCGGGCCGTGAGCCGCGGCTGGGCGCAGGCCCGGGCGCGGCCGCCGATGTAGATGCCGATCGCGCGGAAGGGGGAATCGGCCCGCCAGGTATCCATGGCCTTCTGCGTCGGGGCGGTGCAGGCGTCGAAGCCCTCGCCCTTGAAGGCTTCCTGGACCCCGCGGCGCTCCCCGCCGCCGGGGGCCGCGGCGGGCGTCGCGGGGCGCGGGACGGGGGTGGCCGCGCTCAGGGCGCGGGCCCGCGTGAGGACCCTGCGTACGGCGTCGGGCGCTGCCCCGTACGAGACGGTGGCCATGACCCCGGGCCGGAGCAGGGCGTAGCGCAGCTCGTTGCTGGCGGAGGGGTGGGGGGCTTCGGGCAGTGCGGTGGCGGTCTCCACGGTGACGGTGGGGACGTCGGCGCGTTCGGGAGCCCCGTCGAGGGGTTCGAGGTGCAGGGTGTCGGCGCGGCTGACGACGGCCCGGCCGGCGCATTCGCTCTGGGTACCGGCGTGGCCGAGGTACAGGGTGGGCAGGTCGAGCCGGACGCAGGCGTCGGGCTCCCGGTCCAGGTCGACGACCCGCCAGTCGGCGGGGACGGTGAGGCGCAGCCCGTGGTAGTCGACGGTCTGCCGGTCGGCGGCGGCTACGGAGGACTGGACGGACAGCAGCAGGGCAGCGCCGAGCAGCCCGCTCAGCAGGGTTCGGGTGGGGGCCATGCTGGAGATGGTTACCAGACGATGCGCCCCTCAACTGTGCGGTGAAATAGCCCAGATGGCCCGTCCGGCCCAGGCCGCCTCGTCCGCATCTCGCCGGGCCCGCGGTGCCCCGCGCTCCCCGCCGGCGCTCCTCATCACCCGCACGAGCGAACCGGCCCCGGCCCCGTCGTCCGGCACGTGACGCCCGATGCCCACCGGACGTCGTCCCGTACGCGGCGCCAGCAGAGTCGAGGAGGCGGCCCCCGCCACGGGGAGAGTGGGCGGACGTACCTCGGTGGCGCGTACTCGACCACCGATCGTCAGCCCCTACGACAACCCATCCTCAAGGTCAGCCGGCTAACAGTGATGACCGTCGGGACACTCGGCGAGCAGCACCAGGAGGACCCAGAGGAGAAGAACGAGCGCGCCGGACACCGCCCCCATGACGGCGAAGCGCCGCAGAGCCTGCCGTCGGCTCCCGACGAGCGCCACCACGCACCCCACGGCCGGCGCGGCCACCGCACTGCCCAGAGCGGCCAGCCCGAACACCCTGCCGAACTCGTCCCGCACTTCCGGGACCCCCAACGCGGTGGCGATCACAGGAGTGAACAGAACGAGGGGCGCAGCCCTCCACAAACCACACCAACCCGGCAATCAGCCGATCCACCCGGGCCGACCCATCCCCCGAACGGCGGTCGACAACACGGCGGGTGGATGGCATGCCCCGATCATAAGCAGCCGCCCCACCGGGGACGTGGCGGGCGCTGCGTCTCGCCACAGCTTCCAAGGCCACAGGCCGTATCACCTTACGGCTTGTGGCCTCGCATAACGTGGAGGCGACGGGGCGGACTTCGGGCGCGGGAGGCACTGTGAGCGGCAGCGAGTGGACCAGTCAGTCGATGCCGTATCTGGCGGCGCGCCCGCCCGGCGCACCGGATGCCTGGACGGACGAGGCCGCGGAAGCCGGACGGCGGGGCAGCCAGCGCGTTCTGCACGCGGGCGAGACGACGGCCCCCGCCGCCGTCGCCGTCATGCTCGACCTGACTGCCGGAAGCACGGTCGTGGCACGCCGCAGGCTCATTGAACTCGACCACGCACCGACCGAGTTGACGGACACCTACTATCCCCCGGACATCGCCGTCGGCACCGCTCTCGCCGGAACGGCGAAGATCCGCGGCGGCGCCGTCACCCTCCTCGCCGCCCTGGGGCATGTCGGCGTACGCGTCGTCGAGAAGGTGACGGCCCGGATGCCCGACGACCAGGAGTGCGCACAGCTCCGCCTCGCTCCGGCCGAACCGGTTCTGCAACTCGCCCGCACCACCTACGACTCGGCAGACCGGGCCATCCAGGCGGAGATCATGGTCATGCCCGCCGGACGCCATCAGCTTCGGTACGAGATCAGGATCGGATGACCTTGCCCAGCCACGAAGCCGACGCACTCGACCCGCGGGCGTGAAGCTGCCGTCGACCACACAGCTGAAGGACCGCTTCGACGCCTCCAACGCCACGATCCAGAAGGCCGTGCACCTGCTGAAGGACGAGGGACTCGCGGTCGGGCGGGCCGGAGCGGCGGTGACCGTACGGGAGAACCGGCAGCGGACCGTCCGCCCGGCCGCATCCCTCACGCCGGCGGCCAACGGGGAGGCGTACCCCTGGCTCGCCAACGCCTCGAACCGGCGGTCATCCGTACGCAGCACCCTGCTGTCGGTCGAGGAGGTACCGGTCTCCGGTGACGTCGCCGAGGCCCTTGGCCTGCCGGGCGGCGGGACGGCCGTACGCCGCCGCCAACTGTTCACCATCGACGGTGAACCGGCCGAGCTGGTGGCCTCGTACTACCCCCTGGACATCGCGCGCGGCACCGCCCTGGCCGAGCCGCGTCGGATCCGGGGCGGAACACCGACCCTGTTGACCGGACTCGGCTTCCCGCCGCGCCACAGCGTGGACCGGGTCTCCGCCCGCGTGGCGACGCAGGAGCAGTACACGGCCCTGCGGCTCCCCGGTGAACTGCCGGTCCTGCGCACCCTCCGCACCATCTACGGCGAAAGCGACCGGCCTGTCGAAGTCACCGTCATGATCAAGGCTGGCCACCTCTACGAGCCTCGGTACGAGTTCACACCCGAAGCCTGCCCCGGAACACGCCACAGCGCCCGCCACCCCTGGTCGGGGACGTGGCGGGCGCGGTGTCGGAGTTCCGCACTCCGTTGTGCGGACCGTATGAGGGGCCCCGCCCACGGAGGGCGGGGGTACTGCGGTGGCTCGAGCCCCCGCACCGACGGTCGGAGGCCGGCGCAGCCGGGTGAAGCCCGGGAGGCCGCCCGCGGCCGAGCGGTGCGAGCACGGCGTCGGGAAGGGGCTACACCGTCAGGGAGCGGTCCGTCGGCTTGACCGGGTACGGGAGGGCGCTGGTGCCGGTCAGGAAGCGGTCGACGCCGCGGGCGGCCGAGCGGCCTTCCGCGATGGCCCAGACGATGAGCGACTGGCCGCGGCCCGCGTCGCCGGCGACGAAGACGCCGTCGACGTTGGTCGCGTAGGAGGCGTCGCGCTCGATGTTGCCGCGGGCGTCCAGCGCCAGGGCGAACTGGTCGACCAGGCCGTTGGCCTGGTCGGTGCCCGTGAAGCCCATGGCCAGGGTGACCAGCTGGGCCGGGAGGACCCGCTCGGTGCCCGGCTTCTGCTCCAGCTTGCCGTCCTTGAACTCGACCTCGATCAGGTGCAGGGCCTGGACGTTGCCGTCCTCGTCGCCCGCGAAGTGGGTGGTGGAGACGGAGTAGACCCGCTCGCCGCCCTCCTCGTGCGCCGAGGTGACCTTGTACAGCATGGGGAACGTCGGCCAGGGCTGCCCGGTGGGGCGGTCCTCGGACGGCTTCGGCATGATTTCCAGCTGCGTGACCGAGGCCGCGCCCTGGCGGTGGGCGGTGCCCACGCAGTCCGCGCCGGTGTCGCCGCCGCCGATGACGACCACGTGCTTGCCCTCGGCGGTGATGGGGGGCGCCATGAAGTCGCCCTCCTGCACCTTGTTGGCGAGCGGCAGGTACTCCATCGCGAAGTGGATGCCGTTCAGCTCGCGGCCCGGGACCGGGAGGTCGCGGGAGACCGTGGCGCCCGCCGCGATGACCACCGCGTCGAACCGCTTGCGCAGGTCGGTGGCGGTGATGTCGCGGCCGACCTCGATGCCGGTACGGAACTTGGTGCCCTCCGCGCGCATCTGCTCGATGCGGCGGTTGATGTGCACCTTCTCCATCTTGAACTCGGGGATGCCGTAGCGCAGCAGGCCGCCGACGCGGTCGGCGCGCTCGTACACCACCACGGTGTGCCCGGCCCGGGTCAGCTGCTGGGCCGCGGCGAGGCCCGCCGGGCCGGAGCCGATGACGGCGGCCGTCTTGCCGGAGAGGCGCTCCGGCGGCTGCGGGGTGACGTTGCCGTTGTCCCAGGCCTTGTCGATGATCGAGACTTCGACGTTCTTGATCGTGACGGCGGGCTGGTTGATGCCGAGCACGCACGCCGACTCGCACGGAGCGGGGCACAGACGGCCCGTGAACTCCGGGAAGTTGTTCGTGGCGTGCAGGCGCTCGCTCGCCGCCGACCAGTCGTCGCGGTACGCGAAGTCGTTCCACTCGGGGATCAGGTTCCCGAGCGGGCACCCGTTGTGACAGAACGGGATGCCGCAGTCCATGCAGCGGCCGGCCTGCTCGCTGATGATCGGGAGCAGCGAGCCCGGAACGTAGACCTCGTTCCAGTCCTTCAGCCGGTCGGCGACAGGACGGGTGCAGGCGGTCTCGCGCTGGGTGGTGAGGAAGCCCTTCGGGTCAGCCATGGGTCGCCGCCTCCATCATCTTCTCCGTGGTCTCGGATTCCGAGAGTCCGGCGAGCTCAGCGGCGTCCTTGGCGGCGAGCACTGCCTTGTACGTGGTGGGGATGATCTTGCTGAAGCGGTCCGCCGAGACGGACCAGTCGGCCAGGAGCTTCGCGGCCACGGTCGAGCCGGTCTCCTCCTCGTGGCGGCGCACCACATCGTGCAGCCACTGCTTGTCGGTGTCGGACGGGGTCTCCACCGCGCCCGCGTTGCCGACGTTGACGTTGTTCGGGTCGAGGTCGATGACGTACGCGACGCCGCCCGACATGCCCGCCGCGAAGTTGCGGCCCGTCTCGCCGAGGACGACCGCGGTGCCGCCGGTCATGTACTCGCAGCCGTGGTCGCCCACGCCCTCCGAGACGACCAGGGCGCCGGAGTTGCGGACGCAGAAGCGCTCGCCGGTGCGGCCGCGCAGGAACATCTCGCCGCCGGTGGCTCCGTAGCCGATGGTGTTGCCGGCGATGGTGGAGTACTCGGCGAGGTGGTCGGCGGCGCGGTCCGGGCGGACCACGATCCGGCCGCCGGAGAGGCCCTTGCCGACGTAGTCGTTGGCGTCGCCCTCCAGGCGGAGGGTGATGCCCTTCGGCACGAAGGCGCCGAAGGACTGGCCGGCCGAACCGGTGAAGGTCAGGTCGATGGTGTTGTCGGGCAGGCCCGCGCCACCGAACTTCTTGGTGACGTGGTGGCCGAGCATGGTGCCGACGGTCCGGTTGATGTTGCGGATCGCGATCTGGGCGCGGACCGGCTGGGCGCTCTCGGCGGACTCGGCGTTCAGCGCGTCGGCGGCGAGCTCGACGAGCTCGTTGTCGAGGGCCTTCTCCAGACCGTGGTCCTGCTCGATCAGGGCGTGGCGGACCGCGCCCTCGGGCAGCTCCGGCACGTAGAAGAGCGGCTCCAGGTCGAGACCCTGCGCCTTCCAGTGCGTGACGGCCTTCGTCGTGTCGAGGAGCTCGGCGTGGCCGACGGCCTCCTCGATCGTACGGAAGCCCAGCTCGGCGAGGAGCTCGCGCACCTCCTCCGCGATGAACTCGAAGAAGTTGACGACGAACTCGGGCTTGCCGGAGAAGCGCTCGCGCAGGACCGGGTTCTGCGTGGCGATGCCCACCGGGCAGGTGTCCAGATGGCAGACGCGCATCATGACGCAGCCGGAGACGACGAGCGGCGCGGTCGCGAAACCGAACTCCTCGGCGCCGAGCAGCGCGGCGATGACCACGTCGCGGCCGGTCTTGAGCTGGCCGTCCGTCTGGACGACGATCCGGTCGCGCAGCCCGTTGAGCAGCAGGGTCTGCTGGGTCTCGGCGAGGCCGAGCTCCCAGGGGCCGCCCGCGTGCTTGAGCGAGGTGAGCGGAGACGCGCCCGTACCGCCGTCGTGGCCGGAGATGAGGACGACGTCCGCGTGCGCCTTGGAGACACCGGCGGCGACCGTGCCCACGCCGACCTCGGAGACCAGCTTCACGTGGATGCGGGCGACCGGGTTGGCGTTCTTGAGGTCGTGGATCAGCTGAGCCAGATCCTCGATGGAGTAGATGTCGTGGTGCGGCGGCGGGGAGATCAGGCCGACGCCCGGGGTGGAGTGCCGGGTCTTGGCGACCCACGGGTAGACCTTGTGGCCGGGCAGCTGGCCGCCCTCGCCGGGCTTGGCGCCCTGCGCCATCTTGATCTGGATGTCGTCCGCGTTGACCAGGTACTCGGAGGTGACGCCGAAGCGGCCGGAGGCGACCTGCTTGATCGACGAACGGCGCGCCGGGTCGTACAGCCGGTCCGGGTCCTCGCCGCCCTCACCGGTGTTGGACTTGGCGCCCAGCTGGTTCATGGCGATGGCGAGGGTCTCGTGCGCCTCCTTGGAGATGGAGCCGTACGACATGGCGCCGGTGGAGAAGCGCTTGACGATGTCGGAGATCGACTCGACCTCGTCGATGGAGATCGACGGGCGGTCGCTCTTGAAGCCGAACAGGCCGCGGAGCGTCATGAGGCGCTCGGACTGCTCGTTCACGCGGTCCGTGTACTGCCGGAAGATGTCGTACCGGCGGTTGCGGGTGGCGTGCTGGAGGCGGAAGACCGTCTCCGGGTCGAACAGGTGCGGCTCGCCCTCGCGGCGCCACTGGTACTCGCCGCCGATCTCCAGCGCGCGGTGCGTGGCCGCGATGCCGGAGACGGGGTACGCCTTGGCGTGGCGGGCGGCCACCTCCTTGGCGATGACGTCCAGGCCGGCGCCGCCGATCTTCGTGGCGGTGCCCGCGAAGTAGGTGCCGACGAAGTCCTCGTTGAGGCCGACGGCCTCGAAGACCTGGGCGCCGCGGTAGGAGGCGACGGTGGAGATGCCCATCTTGGACATGACCTTCAGGACGCCCTTGCCGAGCGCGTAGATCAGGTTCTTGATGGCCTGCTCCGGCTCCAGGCCGGTCAGGAAGGTACCGGCGCGCAGGAGGTCCTCGACGGACTCCATGGCCAGGTACGGGTTGACCGCGGCGGCGCCGTAGCCGATCAGCAGCGCGACGTGGTGGACCTCGCGGACGTCACCGGCCTCGACCAGCAGGCCCACCTGGGTGCGCTGCTTGGTGGCGATGAGGTGGTGGTGCACGGCGGAGGTGAGCAGCAGCGACGGGATCGGCGCGTGCTCGGCGTCCGAGTGGCGGTCCGAGAGGACGATGAGGTGCGCGCCGTTCGCGATGGCCGCGTCGACCTCGCCGCGGATCTCCTCGATCCGCGCGGCCAGCGACTCGCCGCCGCCGGAGACCCGGTAGAGGCCGGAGAGCGTGGCGGCCTTCATGCCCGGCATGTCGCCGTCGGCGTTGATGTGGATGAGCTTGGCCAGCTCGTCGTTGTCGATCACCGGGAAGGGCAGGGTGACGCTGCGGCAGGACGCGGCGGTCGACTCCAGCAGGTTGCCCTGCGGGCCGAGCGAGGACAGCAGCGAGGTGACGAGCTCCTCGCGGATGGCGTCCAGCGGCGGGTTGGTGACCTGCGCGAACAGCTGGGTGAAGTAGTCGAAGAGCAGCCGGGGGCGCTCGGACAGGGCCGCGATCGGGGAGTCCGTACCCATGGAGCCGAGGGGCTCGCCGGCCGTACTGGCCATCGGCGCGAGGATGACGCGCAGCTCTTCCTCGGTGTAGCCGAAGGTCTGCTGGCGGCGGGTGACCGAGGCGTGGGTGTGCACGATGTGCTCGCGCTCGGGCAGGTCCGACAGCTCGATCTCGCCGGTCTCCAGCCACTCCGCGTACGGGGCGGCGGCGGCCAGCTCGTTCTTGATCTCGTCGTCCTCGATGATCCGCTTCTGGGCGGTGTCGACGAGGAACATCTTGCCGGGCTGCAGGCGGCCCTTGCGGACGACCTTGGCCGGGTCGATGTCGAGCACGCCGACCTCGGAGCCGAGGACGACGAGGCCGTCGTCGGTGACCCAGTAGCGGCCGGGGCGCAGACCGTTGCGGTCGAGGACCGCGCCGACCTGGGTGCCGTCGGTGAAGGTGACGCAGGCCGGGCCGTCCCAGGGCTCCATCTGGGTGGAGTGGTACTTGTAGAACGCGCGGCGGGCCGGGTCCATGGAGGTGTGGTTCTCCCACGCCTCCGGGATCATCATCAGCACGCTGTGCGGGAGGGACCGGCCGCCGAGGTGGAGCAGTTCCAGGACCTCGTCGAAGGAGGCCGAGTCGGAGGCGTCCGGGGTGCAGATCGGGAAGATCCGGTCCAGCACGCCGTCGCCGAAGGCCTCGGAGGCCAGCTGGGACTCGCGGGCCTTCATCCAGTTCCGGTTGCCCTTGACCGTGTTGATCTCGCCGTTGTGCGCGACGAAGCGGTACGGGTGGGCGAGCGGCCAGGACGGGAAGGTGTTCGTGGAGAACCGCGAGTGGACCAGGGCGAGCGTCGAGGCGAAGCGACGGTCGGAGAGGTCGGGGAAGAAGGGCTCCAGCTGGCCGGTGGTCAGCATGCCCTTGTAGACGATGGTGCGCGCGGAGAGCGACGGGAAGTAGACCCCGGCCTCGCGCTCGGCGCGCTTGCGCAGCACGAAGGCCTTGCGGTCCAGCTCGATGCCCGTCGTCCCGTTGGACACGAACAGCTGGGAGAAGGCCGGCATGGTGGCGCGGGCGCCGTTGCCGAGCAGGTCCGGGGTGACCGGGACCTCGCGCCAGCCGAGGACCGTGAGGTTCTCCTGGGCGGCGATGGCCTCGATCTGCTCCACGGCGACGGCCTGTGCGGTGCCGTCGGCGGGGAGGAAGGCGATGCCGACGGCGTACGCGCCGGCCTCGGGGAGCTCGAAGCCGGCCACCTCGCGCAGGAACGCGTCGGGGACCTGGCTGAGGATTCCGGCGCCGTCGCCCGAATCCGGCTCGGAGCCGGTCGCGCCGCGGTGCTCGAGGTTCCGCAATACGGTCAGGGCCTGCTCAACGAGGGTGTGGGTGGCCTCGCCGGTGAGGTTCGCCACGAATCCGACGCCACAGGCGTCCTTCTCGTTGCGCGGGTCGTACATGCCCTGCTGGGCGGGGCGACCGTCCATGGGCGACCAGGCGGTGGTGCTGAGGCCGGTCGCGGAGTGCGTGGATGCGGAACGCATCGGCTCTCCCGTCGTCGTCGTGGCATATGTGCATAGCCGAGGGACGACGTTGGCCCTCTGCGAAATTTCGTGCAGATTACATGATGACGACAATCCCGAGAAGCGGATACGTCATTCCAGCATGCGGACACTGCACGAAGCAGAAAGAGGGGACTTTCGCGGCGTTCCGCGGACGGACGCAGACCGGCGCGGCACGAGGCGAAGGTCCCGGATGCAGGGCGGGCATCGTTGCCCGGAGCCCTGGTCTGATTCCCGGCGGACACAGGATCGAAACCGCCGAGTAACGGACTACTTATGTGACGCTCTGCATAGTGTCTCACTCTCGGTCCGGTCAGCCTATGGCTCCGCCGATCCAGGTTCCCAGGATGTACGTCACACCGGCGGCCGCGCCACCCAGGACGAGCTGGCGCACACCGCTGTACCACCAGGACCGGGCGGTGACCCGGGAGACCACCGCGCCGCACGCGAAGAGCCCGACCAGCGCGAGCAGCACCGCGGGCCACAGGGCGGTGGCGCCGAGCAGGTACGGCAGTACGGGGAGCAGCGCGCCCAGCGCGAAGGAACCGAAGGACGAGACCGCGGCGACGAGCGGCGAGGGCAGGTCGTCGGGGTCGATCCCGAGCTCCTCGCGGGCGTGGATCTCCAGCGCCTGCTCGGGGTCGCGGGACAGCTGCATGGCGACCTCGCGGGCGAGCACGGGCTCGACGCCCCGGGAGACGTAGAGCTCGGCCAGCTCCTCCATCTCGTCCACCGGGTGCTTGCGCAACTGCTGCCGCTCTATGTCCAGTTCGGCGAGGACCAGCTCGCGCTGCGAGGCGACGGAGGTGTATTCGCCGGCCGCCATCGAGAAGGCGCCGGCCGCGAGGCCCGCCAGTCCGGTGATGACGACGGTCTGCGGGGCGACGGCACCGCCGGCCACGCCGGTCATGAGGGCGAGGTTGGAGACGAGTCCGTCCATGGCACCGAAGACGGCCGGCCGCAGCCATCCGCCGTTGACATCGCGGTGGGTGTGGTTGTCCCGGTGCGCGGTGTGCAGCGGTGCTTCGATGTCGATGATGGACATGATGAGATATCTCCCCATTTGTGCCAACGGGCGCCGCGAGACACCCCGCTCCCCCTGAACACCTCGAAACTACGCACGATTTCTGCTGCCCGCCAGCAAGGAAGGCCGTACTTACCTGCGGTTTTGTGGGTCGGCGACCGGGTGACGACAGGGTTCGCGGGGTGTTTTGCGACGAGCGACAAACCACATGCCGTGGCACAAATCCCCCAAGGGCTCATGATGAGCCCCATCCAATGTGGGAGAGGCGCGCCATGGAGCCGGTGAAGCTGATTGCATGCAATCCGCAGGTCCTCCTCGAACGGGCCAGGGGCGCTCTTCTCGGGCTCGCGGTGGGCGACGCGCTGGGCGCCCCCGCGGAGAACATGAAGCCGTCGGAGATCCGGGCGAAATGGGGTCGCATCGAGGGCTTCGTGTCGGAGGACCCGGCGGGCACGGACGACACCGAGTACGCGATCTTCTCCGGGCTGCTGCTGGCCCGCCACGGCTCGGCGCTCACGGTCTCCCACGTCGAGCGGGCCTGGCACCACTGGATCGCGGACCTCGACGAAGGCCCGTTCCGGGGCGCCGGCTTCTCGGAACGCGGCACGCTGGAGAACCTGCGCCGGGGGCTCGCGGCCCCCATCTCCGCCCAGCACCGGCACGCGTGGTCGGACGGTCTCGCCATGCGGGCGGCCCCGTTCGGCGTCTTCGCGGCGGGCCGGCCCGCCGAAGCGGCCCGGCTCGTCGCCATCGACGGCTCGGTCAGCCACGACGGCGAGGGCATCTACGGCGGCCAGGCGGTGGCGGCGGGCGTCGCGGCGGCGATGGCGGGCGGCTCGCCCGCCTCCGTCGTCTCGGCGGCCCTGTCGGTCATCCCGTCCGACTCGTGGACGGCCCGCTCCCTGCGCCGGGCGGTCACCGCCGCCCCGCGCGGGGAACGGGCCGTGCGCTCGGCGGTGGTCATCGGCGGCTACCCGTGGACGGACCTGGCCCCCGAGGCCGTCGGCCTCGCCTTCGGCGCCTTCGCCGCCTGCCGGGGCGACTTCCCCTCCTCGGTCCTGACCGCGGTCAACATGGGCCGCGACGCGGACACCACGGCGGCGGTGGCGGGCGCCCTGTCCGGCGCGATGTCGGGGGCCGCCGCGATCCCCGCCGCCTGGTCCTCGGCCATCGGCCCGGTCCGCGGCAGCTGCCTCCCCTCGATGCGGGGCTACCACGTCCTCGACATCGCGGACCTCCTCACCCCCGAATACGAGGCCCCCCGATGACGCCCCCGTCCCCCACCCCACCACCCCCCGGCCCCCACCCGCGCACAACGCTGGCCGAGGCCGACGGGAACCGGGGAACCCGGAGCCCACACCCGGAGCCGAACCCGGCGGCGCCACAGGAGCCCGGCGCCCCGCCGCGCGCAGCGCTGGCCGAGGCAGACGGGAACCGGGGGGCCGGGGGCCGGGCCCTCGCCACAGGCGAAACCTGGGCCGCGGCCGGAGCGGGGGGCGGGCCCCTGGTCGAGGCGGCGCGCGGGTGGGCCGGTGAGGCGGCCGTCGGGGTGCTCGGCGCCGGGCCGGGCCTCCGTATCACCGGGGTCCGTATCGTCGAACGGGCCCCCGTGACCACCGAGCCCCCCACCGGCGCACCGCGGATCGTCGAGCCGGCCCCCGCCCCCGCCAAGCCCCCCGCAGGGGCACCGCGGCCCGCCGCGCCGGCGGCCCCCGCACCCGCACCCGCCGAGCCCCCCGCAGGGGCCCGGCGGATCGAGGGCCTCCTCCTCGGCCTCGCCGCAGGCGACGCGGCCGGGTGGCCCGCCGCCCGCCACCGCGCCAGCCGGATGCCCGAGTGGACCCGCCGGCTCACCCGCGAGCTCGACACCTTCGCCGAGCAGAACGCCACCACCACCCTCCCCGTCCCCATCGCCCTCAACCAGCCCCCCGAACCCCTGCGCCTCGGCCCCTCCGACGACGCCGAGTGGGCCGCCTTCGTCGCCGAGTCCGTGCTCACCGCCGCCGGCGTCCTGCTCAGCGACCTGTCCCGGTCCCGCCGGATGCGCGCCGCGATCGACCTCGCGTGGAACGCCCTGGCCTCCGAGGTCGCCGCGGCAGCGGAACGCGCGCCCGAGGTCGAGTCCGCCGTCCTCCCCCTCCGCGCCCGGATCTCCGTACGCGCCGGCCTCGGCAACCTCGCCACCGGCCTGCGCCCGCCCGCCACCGGCCACGACAACCCGCACTACTTCGACGACGCCGCCTGCATCCGCGCCTGTGTGCTCGCCGTCGTCCACCCGGGCGACGCCGCGGCCGCCGCCGACCTCGCCGAGTTCGACGCCCGCTACACCCAGGACGGCGACGGCGTCCACGGCGCCCGCGCCATGGCCGCCGCCATCGCCACCGCCCTCACCACCGCCGACGTCGACGCCGCCGTGGAGGCCGCCCTCGCCCAGCTCCCCGGGGCCACCGAGATCGGCCGCAACGCCCGCCACGCCGTGAACCTCGCCCGTACCCGCACGGACGGCGGTGGCGCCTTCGCCATCGTCCCCATCCTCGAACACGAGATCGTGGACCACGTCTACAGCTACGGGATCGCCGCAGCCGAGACCGTCCCCGTGGCCCTCGCCCTCGCGACCGCCGCCCGCGGCAGGGTGACCGAGGCCGTCCCGGCGGCCGCCTGCCTGTCCCGCGTCGCGGACTCCGCCCCCGCCCTCGCCGGCGCCCTCACCGGCGTGCTCGGCGGCGGCGATTCGATCCCCGCCGCCTGGCGCGAGGCCTGCCGCACCCTCTCCGGCTGCGCCCTCCCCCGCCTCGCAGGCACCGACCTCGTGGAACTCGCCGCGCTCCTCGCGCGCACGGAACTCACCTCACCCAAACCTCAGGGGATGATTCGGACATGACGCTCACGTTGGAGGACCGGGCCTGCGGCGCCCTCGTCGGAGCCGCCGTCGGCGACGCGCTCGGCGGCCCGGTGGAGGGCTGGACCCCGGACCAGATCGTGGAACGGCACGGCGGCCGCGTGCACGGCATCGTCGGCCCGTGGCACGAGAACTGGCGCACGGCCCGCCCCATCGCCCCGTACCACAAGGGCGACGGGCACGTCACGGACGACACCTTGATGACGCACGCGCTGGTCCGCGTGTACGAGGCCGTACGGGACCACCTCGACTCCCACGCGATCGCCGAGCACCTGGTCCCCGACCTCATGAACAACCCGCGCTGGATCCCCGAACTGGAGGCCGAGGCCCTGCCGTTGCAGCGGATCTTCCTCGCCGAGAAGTGGATCGTCACCCGGCTGCACTACGCGCACGTCGACCCCCGCGAGGCCGGCAGCGGCAACATCGTCAACTGCGGGGCGGCGATGTACATGGCCCCGGTGGGCCTCGCCAACGCGGGGAACCCGGCGGGCGCGTACGCGGAGGCGCTGGACATCGCCGGCGCGCACCAGTCCTCGTACGGGCGGGAGGCGGCGGGCGTGTTCGCGGCGGCGGTGGCGGCCGCGTGCGTGCCCGGCGCGACGGCCGCCTCGGTGGTGGACACCGCCCTGTCCCTGGCCAAGGACGGCACGCGCGCCGCGATCGCCGCCGTCCGCGAAGCGGCCGCCGGGTACCGGGACTTCGAATCGGCGCTGGCCCCGCTGCGGGCGGCGGTGGCCCTGTACGACTCGGTCGGCCCGGACTACCGCGCCCCCTCGCTCGATGCCCGCCGCCCCTCCCGGCTGCACTCCATCGAGGAACTCCCGATCGCGCTGGGGATGCTGCTGGTCGCGGACGGCGCGTACGAGGCCTCGGTACTCGGCGCGGTCAACTACGGCCGCGACTGCGACTCCATCGCCACCATGGCGGGTGCGATCGCCGGGGCCCTGGGCGGCGAGGCCGTGGTCCCGGCCGTCTGGGCCAAGCAGGTCGCCGAGGCCAGCCGCCTCGACCTGCACGCCCCGGCGGCGGCGATGGCCGCCGTGGCCCGGGAGGTCTTCGCCCTGGACAGGGACCGCCGCCGGGCCCACGAGTCGGCCTTCACCGCGATCTCGGCCGCGCGGTGACGGCGTCCGCGGCCTGCGCCCCGGACTCCGTCCGGCTCACGTGGGCCCAGCCCGAGGACCTCGTCGGGCACGAGCTGCGCCAGGCGGCCGAGGACGGCCGGAACCCGGAGCCCGCCCGGCGCGCCTGGCTGTCGGCGGGCGGCAGCCCGGCCCCGGACCGCGCCGGCGCCTCCCCGGCCCCGGCCGCACCGGAACTCCGCGCCCTCGCGATCGGTCTGCTGGACGAACTCGCCGCCCAGAAGTCCCCCCTGGCCACCGCCGAACCCCAGTCCTGGAAGAGGATCGTCACAGCCTGCCCGAACTGGCCCCCGGCCCCCGCCCGGACCCCCGACAGCCCCGCCGGCCGGAGCCGGGAACCCGGCGCGGACGGCCTGTCCCCGCACGCAGGCGCCCCTGCCACGGACCAGGGCTCCGCCCAGCCCGGGCACGACGCGCAGAGCCGGCCGCAGGGTGCCCCCGGCGAAGACGCCTCGGCCGCAGGACCGGACCCCGCCCGGGCCGGGCAGGACCTGGACCTGCGGACCCGGCTGGAAGCCGCCTGGCTGGGGCGGGCCGTCGGCTGCCTGCTCGGCAAGCCCGTCGAGAAGCTCCCCCTGGAGGGGATCCGGGCGCTGGCCCGCGCCACCGGCAACTGGCCGCTGAACGACTGGTTCAGCGCACGCGGCGTACCGCCGGAGGTGCTGGCCGCGTACCCCTGGAACCGCCGCTCCGCCCCCACGTCGCTCGCCGAGAACATCGACGGCATGCCCGAGGACGACGACCTCAACTACCCCCTGCTCGGCCTGGTCCTCCTCCAGCGCCACGGCAAGGGCTTCACCACCGCCGACGTCGCCCGCCTCTGGCTCGACGAACTGCCCGCCGGGCGGACCTTCACCGCCGAGCGCATCGCGTACCGCAACCTCCTGCTCGGCCTGGAGCCGCCCGCCACCGCCACCCACCACAACCCCTTCCGCGAATGGATCGGCGCCCTCATCCGCGCCGACGTCCACGGCTGGACCAACCCGGGCGACCCGGGCGCCGCCGCGGCCCAGGCGTACCGGGACGCCGTCCTGACCCACACCGGCAACGGGGTCTACGCCGCCCTCTTCATCGCGGCCGCCACCGCCGAGGCCGCCACCGGCCGGGCGGACGTCCACACCGCGCTCCGGGCCGGGCTGGCCGTCGTACCGCCCCGCTCCCGCCTCGCCGAGGCCGTCCGCCTCGGGATCCGGGCGGCCGCGGACGAACCGGACTTCGACCTCGTCGTCGACCGGCTGCACGCGCGCTACGGGCACTACCACTGGGTGCACGCCGTCCCCAACACCGCCCTGATCGCCGCCGCCCTCACCCACGCCGACGGGGACTTCACCCGTTCCGTCTGCCGCGCCGTGTCCGGCGGCTGGGACACCGACTCCAACGGGGCCACCGCCGGCGCCCTCGCCGCGCTGGTCACGGGCTCCCCGAACGCCCTCCCGGACCGCTGGACCGCCCCCCTCAAGAACCGTCTCGCCACCACCGTCCCCGGCTTCGACGGCATCGGCTTCGACACCCTCGCCCACCTCACCGCACAGGAGGCAGCACGCTCATGACGGCAATCGCCGTGCTCGGCAGTACGAACATGGACCTCGTCGCCTACGTCCCCAAGGCCCCCCGCCTCGGGGAGACCGTCACCGGCCGGGCCTTCCGCACGGTCCCCGGCGGCAAGGGCGCCAACCAGGCCGTCGCCGCCGCCCGTTCCGGCGGGGAGGTGGTGATGATCGGCGCGGTCGGGACGGACGAGTTCGGCGTACGGCTGCGCTCGGCGCTCACCGCCGACGGGATCGACACCGCGGGCCTGCGGACCGTCGAGGGCGCGAGCGGCACCGCCCACATCACCGTGGACGACGAGGGCGGCAACAGCATCATCGTCATCCCCGGCGCCAACGCCCGCGTCACCGGTCTGGAGGCCGGGGACGAGGCCCGGATCGCCGCCGCCGGCGCCCTCCTGCTCCAGCTGGAACTCCCCCTCGGCGCCGTCCTCGCCGGCGCCCTCGCCGCCCGCGCGCACGGCGTCCGTACGGTCCTCACCCCGGCCCCGGCCCAGCCGCTGCCCGCCGAACTCCTCGCCGCCACCGACCTCCTCGTGCCCAACGAGCACGAGGCGGCCGCCCTCACCGGCCTCACCGACCCCGGCCAGGCCGCCGAGGCGCTGCTCCACGACGTGCCCGAAGTGGTGATCACCCTCGGCGCGGCCGGCGTCCTGTACGCCGCCCGCGGCCGGGAACCCCTCTCCGTGCCCGCGCCCCGGGTCCGGGCCGTGGACACCACCGCCGCCGGGGACACCTTCGTCGGCGCCCTGGCCGTGGCCCTGGGCGAGGGCCGGCCGATGCCCGACGCGCTGCGCTGGGCCTCGGCGGCGGCCGCGCTGTCCGTCCAGCGCACCGGCGCCCAGGACTCGATGCCGACCCGCACCGAGACCGACGCCTTCGCCACGGCGCGACCCGGAGCCGCCTCGTGACCCCCGACGGGGCCGGGAGCGTGCCGGGGCGATCCCCGCAGGGCGCCGAACGCACCGCCGCCGCGCTGTCCGACCCCGGGCACGCCCGGCCCGGGCAAGGGCCGCTGGAGGGGCTGCGGGTGCTCGATCTGGCCACCCTCTTCGCCGGGCCGCTCGCCGCCACCCTGCTCGGCGACTTCGGCGCCGAGGTCGTCAAGGTCGAGCACCCCGGCATCCCCGACCCCTCCCGCGGCCACGGCCCCGCCAAGGACGGCATCGGCCTGTGGTGGAAGCTGCTCGGCCGGAACAAGCGGACGATGACCCTCGACGTGTCCACCCCCGGCGGCCGGGACACCCTGCTGCGCCTCGCCGCCACCGCCGACGTGGTCATCGAGAACTTCCGCCCCGGCACGCTGGAGAAGTGGGGCCTCGGCTGGCCCGAGCTGTCCGCCGCCAACCCGCGCCTCGTCCTGGCCCGCGTGACGGCCTTCGGCCAGGAGGGCCCGTACGCCCACCGCCCAGGCTTCGGCACCCTCGCCGAGGCGATGAGCGGTTTCGCCGCGATCACCGGCGAACCGGACGGGCCGCCGACCCTGCCCCCCTTCGGGCTCGCCGACTCGATCGCCGCGCTGACCACCGCGTACGCCGTGATGACGGCCCTGGCCGGGCGCGACCGCACCGGGCACGGCCAGGTCGTGGACCTCGCCATCATCGAGCCGATCCTCACGGTGCTCGGCCCGCACCCGCTCTGGTACGACCAGCTCGGCTACGTCCAGCCCCGCACCGGCAACCGCTCCGCGAACAACGCCCCCCGCAACACCTACCGCAGCGCCGACGGCCGCTGGCTGGCGGTGTCCACCTCCGCGCAGTCCATCGCCGAGCGGGTCGTACGGCTGGTCGGCCGGCCGGAGCTGATCGCGGAGCCCTGGTTCGCGACGGGCGCGGGGCGGGCCCGGTACGCGGACGTCCTGGACGACGCGGTCGGCGGCTGGATCGCCCGGCACAAGGCCGAGGAGGTCGTCGCCGCCTTCGAGGAAGCCGAGGCGGCCGTGGCCCTGGTGTACGACATCCGGGACGTGATGGCCGACCCCCAGTTCGCGGCCCTCGACACGGTCACCGAGGTCGAGGACCCGGAGCTGGGCCCGCTGCGGATGCAGAACATCCTCTTCCGGCTGTCCGAGACCCCCGGCGGGATCCGCTGGGCCGGCCGCCCGCACGGCGCGGACACCGACGAGGTCCTGACCGAGCTCGGGCTGACCCGGGCCGAGATCGCCGCGCTGCGGACCGAGGGGGCCCTGTGATCCTGACCTGGCTGTACGCACCCGGCGACCGCCCCCAGGTGGTGGCCAAGGCCCTCGGCTGCGGGGCGGACGCCGTGATCGTCGACCTGGAGGACGCGGTACCGGTCTCCCGCAAGGAGTACGCCCGGGCCGCCACCGCCGAACTGCTCGGCGAGCGGCCCCCGGTCCCGGTGCACGTCCGCGTCAACGCCCTGGACTCCCCCTGGGGCGGCGCCGACCTCAATGCGCTCGGCGGGCTGCGCGGGCTCGCGGGGCTGCGGCTGCCCAAGATCAGCGCCCCGGAGCAGATCGGCGCCGTCGCCGACCGCACCGGCGGGGTCAGCCTGCACGCGCTGCTGGAGTCGGCGCTGGGCGTGGAGCGCGCGTACGAGATCGCCCGCGCGCACCCCGCCCTGCGCGGGCTCTCGCTCGGCGAGGCGGACCTGCGGGCCGATCTGGCCGTCAGCGCGGAGGCGGGGCTGGACTGGTGCCGGTCGCGGGTGGTGGTGGCGGCCCGTGCGGCGGGGCTGGCGCCGCCGGCCCAGTCGGTGTTCCCGGACATCCGGGACCTGGAGGCGCTGGCCGGCTCCTGTGCGCGCGGCCGGTCCCTCGGCTTCTTCGGCCGGGCGGCGATCCACCCGCGCCAGCTTCCGGTGATCGAGCGGGCCTATCTCCCGGCGCCGGAGGAGGTCAACGCGGCCGTGGAGGTGCTGAGCGCGGCCCGGGCCACCCCGGGGGCGCTGGCCCTGCCGGACGGGCGCTTCGTCGACCCGGCGGTGGTGGCGGGCGCGCACCGCACCCTTGCGCTCGCCGCGCGCATGGCCGCCCGCTGACGTTGGCCGCCGCCGTCCGGGCTCCGCCCGCACCCCGTGCAGTGCCCCGCCGAGAGCGGGCGCGGCGCCGCGTCTCAGGGCTCCGCCCCGAACCCCGCGCCTCAAACGCCGGCGGGGCTGAATGGTGCGGCGAGGCTGGGGGCGGGGCGGTTCGGTCAGCGCTTGCCCGGTTCCGGGGTCTTGGCCTCGGCCTTGGGTTCGTCCTTGGTCTCGGACTCGGACTCGATTTCGGCCGGGGCGTCCTTCGTCAGGACCGGGGTCTTGGCCGGGGTGTCCGCGTCGGCCGGAGCCGCGTCGCTGCCCTCGGCGCCGGAGGCGACCGGTTCGACCACCTTTTCCCGGCCCGGCCGCAGCTTCGCGGACAGCACCAGGTAGACCACGGCCAGGACGAAGACCACGATCGAGGTCCAGACGTTCAGCCGCAGACCCAGGATGTGGTGCGCCTCGTCGACCCGCATGTACTCGATCCAGCCGCGGCCCACGCAGTACGCGGCGACGTACAGGGCGAAGGCCCGTCCGTGGCCGAGCGTGAAGCGGCGGTCGGCCCAGATGACCAGCAGCGCGACGCCGATGCACCACAGCGACTCGTACAGGAAGGTCGGGTGGTAGGTGCCCGCGTCCCGGTTCGGGCCCGCGGTGATCTGCACCGCCCACGGCAGGTCGGTGGCCCGGCCGTACAGCTCCTGGTTGAACCAGTTGCCCCAGCGGCCGCAGGCCTGGGCCAGGGCGATGCCGGGGGCCAGGGCGTCCGCCCAGGCCGGCAGCGGGATCCCGCGCAGCCGGCAGCCGATCCAGGCACCCACCGCGCCGAGCGCGATCGCGCCCCAGATGCCGAGGCCGCCCTCCCAGATCTTGAAGGCGTCGACCCAGTTGCGGCCCTCGCCGAAGTACAGCTGGTAGTCGGTGATCACGTGGTAGAGGCGACCGCCCACGAGGCCGAACGGCACCGCCCACACGGCGATGTCCGCGACCGTGCCCGGCTTGCCGCCGCGCGCGATCCAGCGACGGTTGCCGAGCCAGACGGCGACAAAGACGCCGATGATGATGCAGAACGCGTAGCCGCGGAGCGGGATCGGTCCGAGATGGATCACGCCGGTCGACGGACTGGGGATGTAAGCAATGTCCATGGCAGACATGACGCTACCCTGCCGGGCGGTGCGTACGGCAACCGCCCGGCAAGACGAAACCAAATCCAGACATGGACCGGCCGGTCATCGGGGCTCCGTCAGTCCCCGGCGGAGCCGTTCGGGGAGCTGGTGGAGGAGCCGGTGGAGGAGCCTGTCGACGAGCGGTTCGCGGAACCGGTTCCCGACGTCTTCGTGGCCGACGGCGAGGCCTTCGCTCCGGCCTTCGTCCCGGATCCGGTCGACGGCGAGGCCTTCTCCGCCCCCGTGTCGGCCCCGGTTCCGCCGGAGCCCTTGGCCGCCGCTTCCACCTGCGCCTTCAGCTTCTGCGGGGTCACCGGATTGGCCTCGTCGGCGAAGATGTTCTTGCCGTCCAGCAGCACGGTGGGCGTGCCCCGGAACTTCCCGGCGATGAACGCCTCCTGCGACTTGCCCACCCAGCTGTTGTGGGTGCCGTCCTCGACGCACTTGCGGAACTCGGGGGTGTCCAGCCCGTTGACCTTGCCCGCCAGTTCCAGCAGCTTGGCGTTCTTGCCGTAGGCGTCGTCGACCTCCTGCGGCTGGTTCTGGAAGAGGACGTCGTGGTACTCGGTGAACTTGCCCGCGTCCTGCGCGCAGGCCGCCGCATTCGCCGCCTTCAGCGAACCGCTGCCGCCCATGTTCCCGTCGATGAGCCTGACCAGGTGGTAGTCGACCTTGAGCAGGCCCTTGGCCTCCAGCTCGTGGATCGTGTCCCGGTAGTTGTCCTCGAAGGACTTGCAGGCGGGGCAGCGGAAGTCCTCCCACACGGTGAGGGTGGACTTCGCCTCGGGCTTGCCCGTCTGGATGGCGAGGGCGTCCTTGCCGGTGGCCCCGGACGGGGCGACCACCGGGCCCCCTTTGGAGCTGCCGCTCTTGCCGGTGTTGGCCGCGATCACGCCGACGACGGTCGCCAGGCCGAGGACGCCGACCACCGCCGACGCCACGATGAGGGTCCGCCGGCGCTTGTCCCGGGTCTTCTGCCGCTGGCGCTCCTCCTGGAGTCGCTCCCGGGCCGATCGTTTCGTCGCATCGCGGTTGGCACCGTCGTTCTTCTCGCTCACGTTCGGCCAAACGAAGCAGGGAGGCACTCGCGTGCCTCCCTGCCCCCATTTCCACCCGATCGGGCTACAGAACCCGATCACAGGTCCGTACCTTCGATCGAACGCGCGTCGTCAGCTCCTGCGGACGCCTTCCGCGAGCTCGCCCGCGAGCGCCCGCACGGCGTCCAGCCCGGCGGGCAGGTCCGGGGCGTCCAGCAGGAGCTTCACGAAGGCCGAGCCGACGATCACCCCGTCGGCGAAGCCCGCGACCTCCTTGGCCTGGACGGCGTTGGAGACGCCGAGGCCGACGCAGACCGGCAGGTCGCTGGTGGCGCGGGTGCGGCGCACCAGGTCCTCGGCCTGGTTGCCGACGGACTCACGGGTGCCCGTGACACCCATCAGCGAGGCGGCGTAGACGAAGCCGGAGCCGGCCGCCGTGATGGTGGCCAGCCGCGCGTCCTTGCTGCTGGGAGCGACGACGAAGACGGTCGCCAGACCGTGCTTCTCGGCGTGCTCGCGCCACAGCGCGGACTCCTGCACCGGCAGGTCCGGGAGGATGCAGCCGGCGCCGCCCGCCGCCGCGAGCTCGGCCGTGAACCGCTCGACGCCGTAGCGGTCGATGGGGTTCCAGTACGTCATCACGAGGACCGGGGTCCCGGTGGCCTCGTGCGCCTCACGGACCGTACGGATCACGTCGGCGATCTTGACTCCGCCGCGCAGGGCGATGTCGTCGGCGGTCTGGATGATCGCGCCGTCCAGCACCGGGTCGCTGTGCGGGAGGCCGATCTCGACCACGTCCGCGCCGCCCTCGATGACGGCCTTGACCGCCTCGATGGCGCCGTCGACGGTGGGGAAGCCCGCCGGGAGGTAGGCCACGAGCGCCGCCCGGTCCTCGGACTTCGCCTTCGCGAGGGTGTCGCTCAGCAGCTGGAGGTTTCCGGTGCTCACTTGTTCTCCCCCTCGCCGTCGTACAGCCCGAAGTAGCGGGCCGCCGTGTCCATGTCCTTGTCGCCGCGGCCGGACAGGTTGACGACCAGCAGGCCGTCCTTGCCCAGCTCCTTGCCGAGGTCCAGGGCGCCCGCGAGGGCGTGCGCGGACTCGATCGCCGGGATGATCCCCTCGGTGCGCGACAGCAGGCGCAGGGCCTGCATCGCGGCGTCGTCGGTGACCGCCCGGTACTCGCCGCGGCCGGAGTCCTTGAGGTAGGAGTGCTCCGGGCCGATGCCCGGGTAGTCCAGGCCGGCCGAGATGGAGTACGGCTCGGTGATCTGGCCCTCCTCGTCCTGGAGGACGTAGGAGCGGGAGCCGTGCAGGATCCCGGGCTCGCCGGCGGTCAGCGTGGCCGCGTGCTCGCCGGTCTCGACGCCGTGCCCGGCGGGCTCGAAGCCGACCAGGCGGACGTCGGCGTCCGGGATGAAGGCGTGGAAGAGGCCGATGGCGTTCGAGCCGCCGCCGACGCAGGCCGCGACGGCGTCGGGCAGCCGGCCGGCGCGCTCCAGGATCTGGCGGCGGGCCTCGACACCGATGACCCGGTGGAAGTCGCGGACCATGGCCGGGAAGGGGTGGGGGCCGGCGACCGTACCGAAGAGGTAGTGGGTCCGGTCCACGTTGGCGACCCAGTCGCGGAACGCCTCGTTGATGGCGTCCTTCAGCGTCCGGGAGCCGGACTTCACGGCGATGACCTCGGCGCCCAGCATGCGCATGCGGGCGACGTTCAGCGCCTGGCGCTGGGTGTCGATCTCGCCCATGTAGATCACGCACTCGAGGCCGAAGAGCGCGCAGGCGGTGGCGGTGGCCACGCCGTGCTGGCCGGCGCCGGTCTCGGCGATGACCCGGGTCTTGCCCATGCGCTTGGTGAGCAGCGCCTGGCCCAGCACGTTGTTGATCTTGTGCGAGCCGGTGTGGTTCAGGTCCTCGCGCTTGAGGAAGATCCGGGCGCCGCCGGCGTGCTCGGCGAAGCGGGGCACCTCGGTGAGGGCGCTGGGCCGGCCGGTGTAGTTGACCATCAGGTCGTTGAGCTCGGCCGCGAAGGCCGGGTCGCCCTTGGCCTTCTCGTACTCGACGGCGACCTCGTCCACGGCGGCGACGAGCGCCTCCGGGATGAACTTGCCGCCGAAGTCGCCGAAGTAACCCTCGGCGTTGGGAACGTGACCCTCCGGGTCCGGAATGAAGAACTCGCTGGACATGTGCCAGTGCTCCTACGGGTGCGAGATGCGGCGGGGTGGATTCACCGTATGGCGCCGCCCGCAAGTAGCGCGCACACCCCGCTGGGGGATGTCGCGCGTACGGTGCGGAGCGGCCCGCGTCCGGAGCCGGCGGCCCGGACGGCAGGCCGTACGGGAGCTGCGCGCGGCACGGTACGTCTCGCGTACCGGGCCACGGCGGCCCTCGTTACAGCGCGCCTCCGCGGCGCCATCGCATGCCGTTGACCTGACCGGGCTCGGAGCCGATCACGTACCGGACCCGCCGCCCGTGCACGCGCCGTGCCGGGGCGCGGCAGCCGCGGGGGCGGCAGCCGCGCGCCAGGGGCGCGTGCGCCGTCGGCACGCCGGCCAGGCGGGAGCCGGACCGGGTGCGGACGGAGGGACGGTCGTGGGCCATGGGGACGGGTCAGCTCCGCCCGTGGCGCAGGGCGGGGTGGGCGCCGGCGGCGACGAGGTCGGCCACGGCCGCCTTCGGGTCGCGGCCGGTCACCAGGGACTCCCCGACGAGGACGGCGTCGGCGCCCTCGTTGGCGTAGGCGATCAGGTCGTGCGGCCCGCGGATGCCGGATTCGGCGACCTTGACGATGTGGGCCGGAATCTCTCCGACGACGCGCTCGAAGGTGGAGCGGTCGACCTTGAGGTCCTTGAGGTTGCGGGCGTTGACGCCGATGATCTTGGCGCCGGCGGCGACCGCGCGCTCCACTTCCTCCTCGTCGTGGACCTCGACGAGCGGGGTGAGACCGATGGACTCGGCCCGCTCGATGAGGGAGACGAGGGCCTCCTGTTCCAGGGCCGCGACGATCAGCAGCGCGAGGTCGGCGCCGTAGGCGCGGGCCTCCCAGAGCTGGTACGCCGTGACGATGAAGTCCTTGCGCAGGATCGGGATGTCCACGCGGGCGCGAACGGCCTCCAGGTCGGCCAGCGAGCCGCCGAAACGACGCTGCTCGGTGAGGACGGAGATGACCGCCGCACCGCCCGCCTCGTAGTCGGCGGCGAGCCCGGCCGGATCCGCGATCGCGGCCAGCGCGCCCTTGGAGGGGCTGGAGCGCTTGACCTCGCAGATCACCTTGACGCTGTCGCCGCGCAGGGCAGCGACGCCGTCCTTGGCCTGGGGCGCCTTGGCGGCACGCTCCTTGAGCTCGTCGAGGCTCACGCGGGCCTGCCGTTCGGCAAGGTCTTCGCGGACCCCTTCGATGATCTCGTCGAGCACACTCACGCGAGCGGCCCCCTTCCGGGTCGATGACGGTCGGCCGCCCTGCAGACACGTACAACTGCAAGGTCGGCAATTCAAATGGTATCCGCAGGAGGCCTGGCCCTCCGCACGTGGTTGACGGCGTCCCAGTACCTGGACATCCGGAACCCGGCCTTCATATGGGCTGCTCAAGGGGCTCTGGGCGGTCAGGGGGCCAGCATCGAGCCGAAAGAAAGATTTCGGACGACGACGAAGACCAGGGCCAGCACGCCGAGCCCCCACCAGTACGGCCGCCGCATGACGATCCTGGGGACCGGGCCGCCGCGGAAGGCGCGGACCAGCCACAGGGCCATGAAGCCGGCGAAGACGAAGTAGCCGGTGACGGCGAGGGCATTCGCCCCGAGGGCCGTGACCAGATCGCCGTGGGCGAACGCGTGCGCGCTGCGCAGGCCGCCGCAGCCCGGGCACAGGACCCCGGTCAGCCGGAACAGCGGGCAGACCGGATAGTGGCCCGGCTCATTGGGGTCCACGGTGCCCACGTAGGCGAAGGCGGCGACGGCACCGGCCAGGTAGGACGCCGGGACGGCGAGCCTGCGCGCCCGGGACCGCCGTGGCGCGGCCGGAGCGGGGGGCACCGGGTGCGCCGGGGGCGGTCCCGGCGGCAGGACATCGGGGGTGCGAGAGGCGTCCACCAGCTGATTCTCTCCGGTCATGACAAAAGGCGCAGCCCGGCGGGGCCACGCCTTTCGGCCGTGCTGCGTCTCGTCGCGCACCTCGTCGGTCGCGCTCAGACCTTGGCGGGGACCTTGTTGGCGGCGATGACCTCGGCGAGGTCCTTGTGGGCGGCCTTCGGCGCGCCCATGCCCGCGGCCCTCATCGCCATGCCCACGACACCGCCGAGCGCGACGACGACGAGACCGGCCCAGAAGCCGACCGGGTTCGCGATCACCATGAAGGCGCCGGAGATGCAGAAACCGATGAAGGCGATGATGACACCGGTCCAGGCGGCCGGGGTGTGTCCGTGGCTAGTGCCCGCCATGAGTTGCTCCTCGTTGCTCTGTCGCGCTGCTGTGTCGAACGTGCGGTCTGTGTCGAACGCTCGGTGCTCATTGTCCCGCACCGGACGGCCCGGCCGTCCAGGGGGGTCGGGTCAGTGGGCCCGGTCGGCGCCCGGGTCGGTGGTCGGGTCCTCGCCGCGGTCCAGAGCCTTCCACAGATCTTCCGGCCGGTCCGGATCCACCGCCGCGACAGTCCGCGTACGGGGGCTGCCGTCACGCTCGTAGCGGCCCCCCATCGAGGGCCAGCCCCGGCCGAAGCGCAGCGCCAGCAGTCCGGCGGCCAGGATCAGGACCGCGCCGGCGGCCGTGACGTACGGCCACGTCGTCTGGGTCAGCGCGGCCGCGTGCGCGGCGCTGTCCGCGGTCGTACGGGCGGCCTCCGCGTCCAGGGCGCGACGGCCGTCCGAGCCGAGGAGGGCGGACAGGACCGCGCCCAGGCCGCTGAGGGCCAGCAGGCCCGACACCAGCAGGCGGCTCCTGCCGCGCACGGCGAAGACGGCGACCAGCGCGGCCAGGCCCACGATGGCCAGGGCGGCCGGGAGCCCGGTGACGGCCCTGCCGTCGGCGGCCAGCTGGAGCGAGTCACCGCCGATGGCGGTGGTGCCCCGGGCCCAGGTCCGGCCGGAGGCGAGCAGGACGACGGTGGAGCCGAGGGTGCCCAGCAGCAGCGCGGCGGCCACGCTGCGGCGGGCGCTGCGGCCGTCGGGAGCCTCGGGCTCGGACGGCTCGGACGCGGCATCGTTTCGGGGCGGGGGTACGGCACTCACGTACCCCACTATCCCCTACGCCCTCAGGAGCCGTGGAGGCGGTTCGCCGCTGCCACCGCGCGCAGCACGGCGGCCGCCTTGTTGCGGCACTCCTGGTCCTCCAGCTCGGGCACCGAGTCGGCGACGACACCGGCCCCGGCCTGCACGTACGCCGTGCCGTCGCGCAGCAGCGCGGTGCGGATGGCGATGGCCGTGTCGGAGTCCCCGGCGAAGTCCAGGTAGCCCACGCAGCCGCCGTAGAGACCGCGGCGGGAGGGCTCCAGCTCCTCGATGATCTGCATGGCGCGGGGCTTGGGCGCGCCGGAGAGGGTGCCGGCCGGGAAGCAGGCGGTGAGCACGTCGAAGGCGGTCTTGCCCTCGGCGACACGGCCCGTCACCGTCGAGACGATGTGCATGACGTGCGAGTACCGCTCGACGCTCATGAAGTCGACGACCTCGACGGAGCCGGGCTCGCAGACCCGGCCGAGGTCGTTGCGGCCCAGGTCGACGAGCATCAGGTGCTCGGCGCGCTCCTTGGGGTCGGCCATCAGCTCCTCGGCGAGCTCGTGGTCCTCCTGCGGGGTCGCGCCCCGGTGGCGGGTGCCGGCGATGGGGTGGACCATGGCCCGCCCGTCCTCGACCTTGACGAGCGCCTCGGGGCTGGAGCCGACGACGTCGAAGCCGTTCTCGAAGCGGAAGAGGTACATGTACGGCGACGGGTTGGTGGCCCGGAGCACGCGGTAGACGTCCAGCGCGGAGGCCCGGCAGGCGGTCTCGAACCGCTGCGAGGGCACCACCTGGAAGGCCTCGCCGGCCCGGATCCGCTCCTTGATGTCCTCGACGGCCGCCTGGTACTTCTCGCCGCCCCAGAGCGCCGAGAATTCCGGCAGCTCGGAGGCGGGCAGCGGGGCGGGGGTGTACGGGGCGGGCCGGGCGAGGTCGGCCTCCATGGCGTCGAGCCGGGCCACGGCGTCGGCGTGGGCCTCGTCGACGCCCGTGTCGAGGTCGTTGTGGTTGATCGCGTTGGCGATGAGCTGGACGGTGCCGTCCCAGTGGTCCAGGACCGCCAGGTCGGAGGTGAGCAGCATGGTCAGCTCGGGCAGTTCGAGGTCGTCGGCCGTGTGCTCGCCGATCCGCTCCAGGCGGCGCACGATGTCGTAGCCGAGGTAGCCGACCATGCCGCCGGTGAAGGGCGGCATGCCCTCCGCGAGGTCCCGGGGGGTGTGCAGGGCCTCGACGGTGGCGCGCAGGGCGTCCAGGGGGTCGCCGTCGGTGGGTACGCCGACGGGCGGGGTGCCGATCCAGTGCGCGCGGCCGTCGCGGGCGGTCAGGGTCGCGTCGCTGCGTACGCCGATGAAGGAGTACCGGGACCAGGAGCGGCCGTTCTCGGCCGACTCCAGCAGGAAGGTGCCGGGGCGTTCGGCGGCCAGCTTGCGGTAGAGCCCCACCGGGGTGTCTCCGTCGGCCAGCAGCTTGCGGCTCACGGGGATGACGCGGCGGTCGGCCGCGAGCTTGCGGAACGTCTCGAGATCCATTGCGTGGGGACCCTACCTAGTCGGCTGCGCGGAGGAGGACATCGTCGTCGAAGCAGGTGCGGGCACCGGTGTGACAGGCGGCCCCGACCTGGTCGACCTTGACGAGCACGGTGTCGGCGTCGCAGTCGAGGGCGACGGACTTCACGTGCTGGAAGTGGCCGGAGGTGTCCCCCTTCACCCAGTACTCCTGGCGGCTGCGGGACCAGTAGGTACAGCGGCCGGTGGTCAGGGTGCGGTGCAGGGCCTCGTCGTCCATCCAGCCCAGCATGAGCACCTCACCGGTGTCGTACTGCTGGGCGATGGCCGGGACCAGTCCGTCGGCGGAGCGCTTGAGCCGGGCGGCGATGGCGGGATCGAGGGAGCCGGGGCGGGGGGACGTACTCATACGGCCATTGTGCCGGGCCGTGCGGGGGGTAATGATCCGCGTCCGCCTGATGGGCGGGCACACGGCGGGTTCCGGCCGTAGGCTGGCCAGCATGTCTACCCATGCGAAGCGTGAACGCCTGTTGCTGGCGGACCTGTTGGAGGCGGCCGGACCGGAGGCCCCCACGCTGTGCGACGGCTGGACCTGCCGGGAACTGGCCGCGCACGTCGTCGTCCGGGAGCGGCGGCCGGACGCGGCGGGCGGGATCCTGCTGAACGTGCTGAAGGCCCGCCTGGACAAGGCCATGGAGGAGTACGCCGCCAAGCCGTACGAGGAACTGATCCAGCTGATCCGGACCGGTCCGCCGCGGATGTCGGTGTACGCGCTGAAGCAGATCGACGAGGCGGCGAACGCGGTGGAGTTCTTCGTCCACGCGGAGGACGTCCGCCGCGCCCAGCCGGACTGGTCCCCGCGGGAGCTGGACCCGGTGTTCTCGGACTCGCTGTGGTCCCGCCTGGAGAAGATGGCCCGCCTGACGGGCCGCCGCTCCCCGGTGGGCCTGGTCCTGCGCCGCCCGAACGGCCAGACCGCGGTGGCGCACAAGGGTGCGCCGGTGGTGACGGTGACGGGCGAGCCGGGCGAACTGACCCTGTTCTGCTTCGGCCGTCAGGACTCGGCGGATGTCTCCCTGGACGGGGAGAAGGAAGCGGTCGCCAAGCTGACGGTGGCCAAGCTGGGCATCTGACCCGGCTGAAAGATCGCCTCAAACGCCGGCGGGGCTGGAAGATCCAGCCCCGCCTGGCAGCGGCCTAGCGGACCGGGTGGCCCGCTTCCCGGAGTGCGGACTTGACCTCGGAGATCCGCAGGTCGCCGAAGTGGAACACCGACGCCGCGAGCACGGCATCCGCGCCCGCCTCGATCGCCGGCGCGAAGTGCGCGAGCGCCCCCGCCCCGCCCGACGCGATCACCGGCACCGTCACGTGCTTGCGTACGGCCGCGATCATCTCCGTGTCGTAGCCGTCCTTCGTCCCGTCCGCGTCCATGGAGTTCAGCAGGATCTCCCCGGCGCCCAGCTCGGCCGCCCGGTGGGCCCACTCGACGGCGTCGAGGCCGGTGCCCCGGCGGCCGCCGTGCGTGGTGACCTCGAAGGAGCCCGTCTCGGTGCGGCGGGCGTCGACGGACAGCACGAGGACCTGACGGCCGAAGCGCTCCGCGATCTCCTGGATCAGTTCGGGGCGGGCGATGGCGGCGGTGTTGACGCCGACCTTGTCCGCACCGGCCCGCAGCAGCTTGTCCACGTCGTCCGCGGTGCGGACGCCGCCGCCCACGGTCAGCGGGATGAAGACCTGCTCGGCGGTCCGCCGCACCACGTCGTACGTGGTCTCGCGGTTGCCGGAGGACGCGGTGATGTCGAGGAAGGTCAGCTCGTCGGCGCCTTCGGCGTCGTACAGCTTGGCCATCTCCACCGGGTCGCCGGCGTCGCGCAGGTTCTGGAAGTTGACGCCCTTGACGACCCGGCCGTTGTCCACGTCCAGGCAGGGGATCACCCGTACGGCGAGGGTCATGCGACGCCTCCTTCGGAAGCGTCGGGCTCCTTGTACGCCTCGACCTCCACCTCGACGACCATGCTGGGGTCGACGAAACCGGAGACGATGATCATGGATGCGGCGGGGCGGACCTCGTCGAACAGTTCCTTGTGGGCGCGGCCCACCTCGTCCACGTCGCGGGCGTGGGTGAGGTACATCCGGGTGCGCACCACGTGCTCGGGGCCGAGACCGGCCTGGGCGAGGGCCTTGAAGGCCACTCCGAACGCGGTGATCGCCTGGTCGTACGGGCCGCCGCCGTCGGCCGCGGTGCAGCCGGAGACGAGCACGAGCCCGTTCGGGAGCTGGACGGCACGGGAGTAGCCGATGACGTCCTCGTACGGACCGCCGGAGGAAATACGACGTACGTCGCTCATGCGGAGACCACCTTCAGGGCTTCTTCCAGGGTGAAGGCCTTGGCGTACAGGGCCTTGCCGACGATCGCGCCTTCGACGCCCAGCGGCACCAGCTCGGCCAGGGCCCGCAGGTCGTCGAGTGAGGAGATGCCGCCGGAGGCGACGACGGGCCGGTCGGTGGCGGCGCAGACGTTCTTCAGCAGCTCCAGGTTGGGGCCGGTGAGCGTGCCGTCCTTGCCGATGTCGGTGACGACGTACCGGGCGCAGCCCTCGGAGTCCAGGCGCGCGAGGGTCTCGTACAGGTCGCCGCCCTCGCTGGTCCAGCCGCGGCCCTTGAGGGTGGTGCCGCGCACGTCGAGACCGACCGCGATCCGGTCGCCGTGCTCGGCGATGGCCTTGGCGGCCCACTCGGGGGTCTCCAGGGCGGCGGTGCCGAGGTTGACGCGGGTGCAGCCGGTGGCGAGTGCCGCGGCGAGCGAGGCGTCGTCGCGGATGCCGCCGGAGAGCTCGACCTTGATGTCCATGGCGCCGGTGATCTCGGCGACCAGGGCGCGGTTGTCACCGGTGCCGAAGGCCGCGTCGAGGTCGACCAGGTGCAGCCATTCGGCGCCGGAGCGCTGCCAGGCGAGGGCCGCCTCCAGCGGGGAGCCGTAGGAGGTCTCGCTGCCGGAGACGCCGTGCACGAGGCGGACGGCCTGACCGTCGCGGACGTCGACCGCGGGGAGGAGTTCCAGCTTCGCTGAGGACACGGTCATCACAGGGTCTCGATCCAGTTGGTGAGGAGCTGGGCGCCGGCGTCGCCGGACTTCTCGGGGTGGAACTGGGTGGCCCACAGGGCCCCGTTCTCCACCGCCGCGACGAAGCGCTCGCCGTGGGTGGCCCAGGTGACCTTGGGGGCGCGGATGAGCGGGTTGGTCGTCTCCAGGCTCCACTCGCGCGCCGCGTAGGAGTGCACGAAGTAGAAGCGGGCGTCGGCGTCCAGGCCGGCGAAGGCCTGGGTGTCGGCCGGGGCCTCGACGGTGTTCCAGCCCATGTGGGGGACGATCGGGGCCTTGAGCGGGCCGACCGTGCCGGGCCACTCGTCCAGGCCCTCGGTCTCCACGCCGTGCTCGATGCCGCGCTCGAAGAGGATCTGCATGCCGACGCAGATGCCCATGACCGGGCGGCCGCCGGACAGCCGGCGGCCGATGATCCAGTCGCCGCGGGCGGACCGCAGGCCCTGCATGCAGGCGGAGAAGGCGCCGACGCCGGGGACGAGGAGTCCGTCGGCGTCCATGGCCTTGTCGTAGTCGCGGGTGATCTCGACGTCGGCGCCGACGCGGGCGAGGGCGCGCTCGGCGGAGCGGACGTTGCCGAAGCCGTAGTCGAAGACGACGACCTTCTTGGTGGGGCGCGCTGTGCTCATTCCCAAATTCCCTGGATTCGCAGGACTCCGGCGGCCAGACACATCGCGGAGGCCAGAGCGAGCAGAATGACGACCGACTTGGGCATCTTCTGCTTCTGGAAGGAGTAGACGCCGCCGGCCAGGAACAGGCCGAGGACGATCAGGATGGTGTTGAGGCCGTTCACGGCTAGAGGGCGCCCTTCGTGGAGGGCAGGATGCCGGCCGCGCGCGGGTCGAACTCGGCGGCGTAGCGCAGGGCACGGGCGAGGGCCTTGAACTGGCACTCCACGATGTGGTGGGCGTTGCGCCCGTACGGGACGTGGATGTGCAGGGCGATCTGGGCCTGTGCGACGAAGGACTCGAAGATGTGCCGGGTCATCGTGGTGTCGTACTCGCCGATCATCGGCGCCATGTTCTCGGGCTCGGTGTGCACGAGGTAGGGGCGGCCGGACAGGTCGACGGTCACCTGCGCGAGGGACTCGTCGAGCGGCACGGTGCAGTTGCCGAAGCGGTAGATGCCGACCTTGTCGCCGAGGGCCTGCTTGAAGGCGGCGCCGAGCGCGAGGGCGGTGTCCTCGATGGTGTGGTGGCTGTCGATGTGCAGGTCGCCGTCCGTCTTGACCGTGAGGTCGAAGAGGCCGTGGCGGCCGAGCTGGTCGAGCATGTGGTCGTAGAAGCCCACGCCGGTCGAGACGTCGACCTTGCCGGTGCCGTCGAGGTTTATCTCGACGAGGACCGAGGTCTCCTTGGTGGTCCGTTCGACCCGTCCGATGCGGCTCATGCGTGCTGCTCCTTCTTCAGTGCGCGAACCGCTTCCAGGAACGCGTCGTTCTCTGCCGGGGTGCCGGCGGTGACGCGCAGCCACCCCGGTACTCCGTTGTCACGGACCAGGACACCCTGGTCGAGGATCTTCTGCCATGCGGTGTGGGAGTCGTCGAACTTCCCGAACTGGACGAAGTTGGCGTCGGAGTCGGTGACCTCGTAGCCGATGGCCCGCAGTTCGACGACCAGCCGGTCCCGTTCGGCCTTGAGCTGCTCGACGTAGCCCAGCAGGGTGTCGGTGTGCTCCAGGGCGGCCAGCGCGGTGGCCTGGGTGACGGCCGACAGGTGGTACGGCAGGCGCACCAGCTGGACGGCGTCGACGACGGCGGGGTGCGCGGCCAGGTAGCCCAGGCGCAGGCCGGCCGCGCCGAAGGCCTTGGACATGGTCCGGGAGACCACCATGTTCGGGCGGCCCTCGATGAGCGGCAGCAGCGAGTCGCGGTGGCTGAACTCGACGTACGCCTCGTCCACGATGACCAGCGAGGGCTTGGCCGCCTGGGCCGCCTCGTAGAGGGCGAGGACCGTCTCCGCCTCGACCGCGGTACCCGTGGGGTTGTTGGGCGAGGTGATGAAGACGACGTCGGGGGCGTGCTCGGCGATGGCCTGCTCCGCCGCCGCCACGTCGATCGTGAAGTCCTCGCGGCGCGGTCCGGAGATCCACCCGGTGCCGGTGCCGCGGGAGATCAGCGCGTGCATCGAGTAGGAGGGCTCGAAGCCGAGCGCGGTGCGGCCGGGCCCGCCGAAGGTCTGCAGCAGCTGCTGGATGACCTCGTTGGAGCCGTTGGCGGCCCATACGTTCTCCCGCGCGACCGGGTGCTTGGCCGTACGGGTGAGGTAGGCGGCCAGCTCGGTGCGCAGCTCGACCGCGTCCCGGTCGGGGTAGCGGTTGAGGGTGCGGGCGGCCTCGGCCACCCGCTCGGCGATCCGCGCGACGAGCTCGGCGGGGAGCTCGTACGGGTTCTCGTTGGTGTTCAGCTGGACAGGCACGTCCAGCTGGGGGGCGCCGTACGGGGTCTTGCCGCGCAGCTCGTCCCGGATGGGGAGGTCGTCAATGCCGGTCACGCCTGGGGAACCTTCCATCCGAAACGGGCCTTGAGGGCGGCGCCGTGCGCCGGCAGGTCCTCGGCCTCCGCGAGGGTCACCACGTGGTGGGTGACCTCGGCGAGGGCGTCCCGCGTGTAGTCGACGATGTGGATGCCGCGCAGGAAGGACTGCACGGACAGGCCGGAGGAGTGGCAGGCGCAGCCGCCGGTGGGCAGCACGTGGTTCGACCCGGCGCAGTAGTCGCCGAGCGAGACCGGGGCCCACGGGCCGACGAAGATCGCGCCGGCATTGCGGACGCGGGCGGCCCACGCGGCGGCGTCGGCGGTCTGGATCTCCAGGTGCTCGGCGCCGTACGCGTCGACGACCTTGAGGCCGTCCTCCAGGCTGTCGACCAGCACGATCGCGGACTGCTTGCCGGCGAGCGCGGGCTTGATCCGGTCCTCGACGTGCTTGGTCGCGGCGACCTGCGGCTCCAGCTCCCGCTCGACCGCGTCCGCGAGCTCGGCGGAGTCGGTGACGAGGACGGCGGCGGCCAGCGGGTCGTGCTCGGCCTGGCTGATCAGGTCGGCGGCGACGTGCACCGGGTCGGCCGTGGAGTCCGCGAGGACGGCGATCTCGGTCGGGCCGGCCTCGGTGTCGATGCCGATCTTCCCGGTGAAGTAGCGCTTGGCGGCGGCGACCCAGATGTTGCCGGGGCCGGTCACCATGTTGGAGGGCAGGCACTCTTCGGTCCCGTACGCGAACATCGCGACGGCCTGGGCCCCACCGGCCGCGTACACCTCGTCGACGCCGAGCAGCGCGCACGCGGCGAGGATCGTCGGGTGCGGCAGGCCCCCGAACTCCTTCTGCGGCGGGGACGCGAGCGCGATCGACTCGACGCCCGCCTCCTGAGCCGGTACGACGTTCATGACGACGGAGGAGGGGTACACGGAGCGGCCGCCCGGGGCGTACAGGCCCACGCGCTCCACCGGAACCCACTTCTCGGTCACCGTTCCGCCGGGGACCACCTGGGTGGTGTGCTCGGTGCGGCGCTGGTTGCGGTGCACGATCCGGGCGCGCCGGATCGACTCCTCCAGGGCGGCGCGGACGGCCGGGTCCAGCTCTTCCAGGGCGGCCTTGACGGCCTCCGCGGGTACCCGGACCTGCGAGAGCTCGACCCCGTCGAACTTCTGCGCGTACTCGATCAGCGCCGCCGTGCCACGATGATGGACGTCCTCGCAGATGGGCCGCACCTTCTCCAGGGCAGCTTCTACGTCGAACTCGGCACGGGGCAGCAGATCGCGCAGGGCGCCACCCTCGGGGAGGGCGTCACCGCGCAGGTCGATACGAGAGATCACCTCCCAATTCTCTCAGACCGCCTGGCGCCACCGTTCGCCTGTATCACTGGCTGATACACGCCCCGGATGTCACAGGCGCCCGATAACTTTGATCTACACGTGGATGTCAGCGGAGGGGGGCCGCCGTGACCGAGGCGCGCGCGGGCGAGGAACCGGCGGATCTCACCGCTGCCGAGCACCGCATGTGGGAGGCGTTCCGCACCGGCAGTGTCTGCGACCTCAGCGCCCGTGCCGCCGACCAGGACGATCCGCACGCCGACCGCGTCTGGGGTTCCGGGCGCACCGTCCGCGCCCAGGTGGTGGCCCTGCTGCTGCTCCACGGGCCGCCGCCGGTGCCGGGCCGGGTGGCCTCCCTCAAGCTGCGCGGGGTGCGGATCGCCGGGCGGCTGGATCTGTCCGGTGGCACGGTGGCCCCGTACGTGGAGCTCCAGTCCTGCCGCTTCGACAGCGAGATCCAGCTGTCCGAGGCCCGCTTCGGCACGCTGCGCCTGATCAACTGCGCGATTCCGCGGCTGGAGGCGGCCCGCCTGCACACCGAGGGCGACCTGCACCTGCCGCGCTGCCGGGTGGCGCGCGGGATCCGGCTGACCGACGCGCAGATCGGCACCGACCTGCTGGTCAGCCAGGCCGTGGTGCAGCGGGACAGCAAGGGCCGGGCGATCGCCGCCGACGGGATGTCCGTCGCGCAGGACTTCCAGGGCGAGCTGCTGGAGACGTACGGGGAGGTGAGCCTGCGCGGCGCCAAGGTCGGCGTGTCGATGAACCTGCGCGGGGCCCGCCTGCGCAACCCGTCCGGGCGGTACGCGCTGAACGCCCCGCAGCTGACCGTCGAGCGCACCCTGTACCTGACCTCGATCGCGCTGGGCTACATGCAGGGCGGGGACGGCTCCTCCACTCCCCCGTACGGGCTGGGGGCGACCCCGACGCGCGGGCAGCGGGCGCAGCGCTTCGAGTGCCGGGGCGGGCTGCGGCTGGACGACGGCCGCTTCGGGGACGCCATCGACTTCTACGGCGCGCGGTTCGGGCTCACGGACGAGCAGGAGATATCCCTGCGCCGGATCCAGACCCCCGAGTTCCGTTTCGTCGGGGAGCGGCCGGAGCACGGGCGTGTCGTGGTGTCCGGGGCCAAAGTGGTGAAGCTCGTCGACACCTCCACGAGCTGGCCGGGCCCGGGCGGGGTGTCCATAGAGGGATTCGTCTACGAGAACCTCGCGCCCCGCGGCCACTTCCCGCTCGCCCGGCGCCTCGCCTGGGTGGAGGCGGCCACCCCCGAGTACTCGCCGGAGCCGTACGAGCGGCTGGCCGCGGTCCTGCGCGCCAGCGGCGAGGACGCGGACGCCCGCGAGGTGCTGCTGGCCAAGCAGCGGCGGCGCCGGACCACGCTGCCGCCGGGGCCGAAGGCGTGGGGGTACCTCCAGGACTGGACGGTGGTCTACGGGTACCGGCCGGGCCGGGCGGCGCTGTGGATGGCGGTGCTGTGGGCGGCGGGCGCGCTGCTGTTCTCCCAGCTCGATCCGCCGGCCATCAAGGAGGACGAGCATCCGCAGTGGAGCGCCGCCCTGTACGCGCTGGACCTGCTGCTCCCGGTGATCGACCTCGGCCAGCAGGGCCAGTGGAAGCTGGAGGGCGGCTGGCAGTGGGGGGCGGCGGGCCTCGTCATCATGGGCTGGATCCTGGCCACGACGGTGGCCGCGGGAGCGTCCCGGCTGCTGCGGCGGGGGTGACGGGGTCTGTGCCCGGGCGATTACCCTGTGCCTCGTGACCTCCGTTCGCCTGCCCCTCTTCCCGCTGAACTCGGTGCTGTTCCCGGGACTCGTCCTCCCGCTGAACATCTTCGAGGAGCGTTATCGCGCCATGATGCGCGAGCTGCTGAAGACGGGCGAGGAGGAACCGCGCCGGTTCGCGGTCGTCGCGATCCGCGACGGCCGTGAGGTCGCACCGACCGCGCCCGGCCTGCCGGACCAGACGGCCCTGCCCGAGCGGGGCCCCGCGGCGGGCTTCGGCTCCGACCCGATCCAGGCCTTCCACCGGGTGGGCTGCATCGCGGACGCGGCGACGATCCGGGAGCGGGAGGACGGCAGCTTCGAGGTCCTGGCGACCGGCACGACGCGGGTCCGCCTGCTCTCGGTCGACGCGTCCGGCCCCTTCCTGACGGCCGAGCTGGAAGAGCTCCCGGAGGACTCGGGCGACGGCGCCGGGGTCCTGGCCGAGGGCGTGCTGCGGGCGTTCCGCAACTACCAGAAGCGGCTGGCCGGGGCCCGCGAGCGGTCCCTGACGGGCGCGGAGCTCCCCGACGAGCCGTCCGTGGTCTCCTACCTGGTCGCAGCGGCGGCGGTGCTGGACATCCCCGCGAAGCAGCGGCTGCTGCAGGCCCCGGACACGGCGACCCGGCTGGCCGAGGAACTGAAACTGCTGCGTGCGGAGACGGCGGTGATCCGCCACCTCCCGTCCCTGCCGGCGGTGGATCTGACCCGTGCCCCGACCAGCCCGAACTGACGGATCATCGATGGCGAAGAAGACGAAGCAGGCGGCCGGCACCCCGGCGGTCGTCGCCCTCACGGCGGCGGGCGTCCCGTTCACCACGCACGCGTACGAGCACGACCCGGCGCACCCCTCGTACGGCGAGGAGGCGGCGCAGGCGCTCGGCGTCGCGCCGGCGCAGGTGTTCAAGACCCTCGTCGCCGATGTGGACGGGGTCCTGACGGTGGCGGTGGTCCCGGTCTCGGGGTCCCTGGACCTGAAGGCGCTGGCGACGGCGGTCGGCGGCAAGCGGGCGGCGATGGCCGATCCCGCGCTGGCGGAGCGCACCACGGGCTACGTGCGCGGCGGCATCTCGCCGCTGGGGCAGCGCAAGCGGCTGCGCACGGTCCTCGACGCGTCGGCTTCGGGGCACGCCACGATCTGCGTCTCGGCCGGCCGCCGGGGCCTGGAGGTCGAGCTCGCCCCGTCGGACCTGGCCACCCTCACGTCGGCCGTGCTGGCCCCGATCGGCCGCGTCTAGGACGGCTCAGGGGCGTTCGAAGGCCTGGAGCACCCCGCCGAACGAGAAGCAGAGGGCGCCGGTGAGCGTCCCCCAGTTGGCGATGTCGGCGTTGACGAGGCCTCCGGTGGCGGGCCGGGTGAAGGCGGCCAGGGCCGAGAGCATGAACAGCACCGACCCGAGCTGGTTCACCGCGACGATCCACCAGCCGAGGCTGCGCGAGCGGAAGCAGGGCCAGGGCCGGTGGCAGATCTCGGCGAACCCCAGGTGCCCCGAGACCAGGAACAGCAGGCAGCCGATCACGTCGGGAGTCCAGATCAGCCGGTTGACCTGCTGGACGCTGAGCCCCTGCAGGAACGAGTCCAGCAGGTTGACGCCGAACACGAGCGTCCCGACGAACAGCACGAACGTGCTCAGCCAGTCCACGCGCGTCGGCTCGTACCCCCACCACCTCCAGTCGGCCGTGACCAGCCGGCCGCCGCCCGGGGAGTGGCGGGGCGCGTTCAGCACCTGGAGGAGCGAGGTGTAGCCCCCGGTGTTGAAGAAGAGACCCCCCGCGAAGTAGATCGCGGCGCTTTCGAGCGCGTCGCCCGAGCCGAACTGGGAGACCGCGGCGCCGAGGGCGAAGAGGGCTCCCCCGATGACGAACGCCCCCGAGGCGAGGGCGTTGAGCCTGCGCAGGCGGCGGAGCGCCTCGGCATCGGCGGTGGTGGTCCGGTCGACGGTCTCCCCCGGGCCGCGGACGGAGAGGACCCCGCGCCTGCGCGCGACCCGCGACTCCCACACCACCGTTTCCCCTTCGGGCCGGTACCAGGTGCGCCGGGTGGTGAACGGTCCTGCGCCTTCGGCGAGCTGCTCGGGCTGTTCCACGGCCCGAGCGTAGTCGTTTCGGCCCCGCCGTCGTTCGAGGCGCGGGCCGGGGGCGGAACCCCGAGTCCTTCAGCCGCGCACCATCCAGCCTCGCCGGCGTTTGAGGCGCGGGGCCGGGGGCGGAGCCCCGGTCTTTCAGCCGCGCGGGGGCTCCGGGTCGGACTGCGGGGACTGGTAGGAGCCGGACCAGCCGTAGACCGGGACGGGGTCCGGTTCGCGGGGGGCCCACAGGGCCGTGAGGCCCAGGTGGACGAGGACCGCGGCCATCGGCCACGCCAGCAGCGCCCCGTGCGCCAGCAACTGCAGCGGCGCGTCGAACGGCACCCCCTGCCCCGCCTTGGCGGCGGCCGCCGCCAGGTCCGAGGTCGGCCCCAGCCACAGCCCGAACCGCCATCCCACCAGCGCGGCGAAGCAGGAGCCGACGGCGAGCCCGATCACCAGCGCCACGCCGCCGGCCCGGCGCCACAGGAACACGCCGACGGCGGTCAGCACGCCCAGCCCCACCGACAGCAGGACGAAGGTTCCGTCGGAAGCGATCCGCGCCTCGCTCTCGCTGCTGCGCAGGAACACGGACTCCCCGTTGGCGACGTACTGCACGCGCGGCGCCAGCCACACCCACAGCGCGCCGAGGAGCAGGCCGGCCACGCCGATCGCGAGGGCGACGACGGCCGAATCCCGGATGTCCTCCGGGGTGACGGCCCGGGCGGTCCCGCCCGGCTTCTCGGGCGGGAGCGAGGGCGGGTCGAAAGGAGACGGCGGGGTCACGGCTTCGGTCACCCCCACATCGTGCCAGGTGTGCCCGGCGGCGGCGTCGGCGGACCGCTTCAGCGGACCGCGGCCCGCCGGTACGCCCAGGTGGCGACGGCCAGCGAGAGGACGCCGACGGCCCCGCACACGCCGAGGTCGAAGGCGACGGCGGCCCAGTCCGGTTCGGGGGCGAAGGTCCGCGCGAACGCCTCCACCCCGTACGTCGACGGCAGCAGGTCCCTCGCCCACACGATGACGTCCGGCATCCGCTCGGGCGGCAGCACCCCCAGCAGCAGCGCCGCCGACATCCCGAGCTGCCCGGCGAGCGTGGCCAGCTCCTGCCGCGGCGCCAGCAGTCCCAGCGCCGCGCCGAGGCCGGCCAGCGCGGCGCCGGCCAGCGGCACCACGGCGGCCAGGATCCACAGCCCGCTCATCGGCAGGCCGAAGAGCACGCACCCGAAGACGGCGGTGACCAGCGTTCCGGGCAGCGTGAAGGAGGCGTACGCGGCGGCCGCGCCGAGCACCACCGACGCGGGCGGCACCGGCAGGGTGGCGTAGTGGTCGAGCCCGCCGCTCGCCCGCAGCTGCCCGAAGTACTGGGCGAGGAGGTTGAGCGCGACGAAGGCGACGACCAGCACGGAGGAACCCGCGACGACGGCCCGGGCCTCCGAGCCCCCGTCGACCACGCCCCGCATCAGGATCATGATCCCCACGGACTGGAAGGTGGCCACGAAGAGCAGCGGGATCCGCGCCACCCGGGCCCGGGACAGCTGGGCCCGGTACACGGCGGCCAGCGCGGGCAGGAACCGTGCACGCGGGGCCAGCGGCGCGGGGGCCTGCTCCTCGACCGGGGGCAGGGTCGGAGTCGGCAGGACGGCGCTTGCCGGACGGTCGCTCACGACTTCACCAGGCCCTTCGTCTTTCCGCCGAGTGCGAGGTACACGTCCTCGAGGCTCGGCGTGGCCAGCGTGAAGTCGTCGAGGGCGGCGAAGGCCGGGCCGCCGGTCACCGAGGCGACGGCCGCCCGGGCCTCGTCCGGCCCGAGCCGCAGGACCCAGCGCCGTCCGGATTCGACGGCGTGCTCGCGCAGCGCCGCGACCTCGGGGACGTCCAGCGGAGCGGTCTCCCGCCACACGAGCTCCAGCCGGACCTCGCCCGAGACCTCGGCCTTCAGCCCGGCCGGGGTGTCGCAGGCGATGACCCGGCCCTGGTCGATGACGGCGACCCGGTCGAGGACGGTCTCGGCCTCGATGACGTTGTGGGTGACGAGGAGGACCGTCGCGCCGTGCCGGGCGCGCCGCCGGTCCACGGCCGACCAGACGGCCCGCCGGGCCACCGGGTCCATGCCGGTGGTGGGCTCGTCGAGGACCAGTACGGGCCGCTCCCCCACCAGTGCGGCGGCGAAGCAGGCGAGGCGCCGCTGTCCGCCGGAAAGTTTCTTCAGGGGCCGTCCGGCGATCCCGGTCAGCCCGAGCTCCTCCAAGACGGCGTCGCGTGCGGCCCGCGCCGCCCGTGCGTCGAGCCCGCGCAGCCGCCCGGTGGTCTCGGCGGCCAGCGCCACCGTGAGCTCGTCCAGGGCGGTGGACTCCTGCCCCAGGTAGGCGAGCAGGCGCGAGGCCCGCTCGGGGTGGCGTACGAGGTCGTGGCCGAGCAGGGTGACGGTGCCCGCGTCGGGCCGCATCAGGCCGGTGAGCTGGCGGACCAGGGTGGACTTGCCGGCGCCGTTGGGGCCGAGCAGACCGAAGATCTCGCCGCGCCGCACGTCCAGGGAGACGCCGTCGTTGGCGCGGGTCTCGGGGAGTGCGGGAGCCCCGCGCCGGCCGCGTACGGCGGGATACGTCTTGACCAGGTCACGCACCGCGCAGATCACGTCCGAAGCCGCTCCCGCGGCCGCCGTGCCGTTTTCCGCTTGTGCTGTGCCCGTACTCACGAGGGAGCAGCCTACGGGGTTCCCGCCCCTACTCGGCCGCCGGGGTCAGCGGGGCGCCGAGCTCGCCCGTACCGGATCCGGGGGCGGCGGCCGGTACGGCGGCCACGTGCTCCGCGGCGGCGCGGACGTCGATCTCGCGCCAGAACCCGGCGCGGATGGCGTAGCGGTCGTGCTCGTCGATCTGGTCGTCCTTGTGCGCGAGCAGCCCGAACCGGGCGGCGTAGCGCAGCAGCTCGCCGTCGATCCGGTGCGGGATGCGCGGGTACATGGTGGCGAGCTTCTGCAGGTGGACGGTCTCGGGGAGCCGTTCCATCCAGCGCCGGGCGAACACCTGTCCCACCTCGAACGGGTCCCCGCCGACGGTGGTGATGTCCTCCTCGCGGTCCGCCCAGCGCTGCTCGGCGCTGGTGAGCTGGGCGAGGGTGGGGAGCGAGGCGGTCTCGGCGGGCTCGCCGAGGGGTCCGGCGCGGTCGATCCAGCCCTTGTCGGAGGACCAGCGCAGGGCGCTGGCGGGGGCCGGTCCGCTGCCGGCCGCGGTCTGCGGGCCTGTCGGCGGGCCGGGGGCGCGCAGGGCTCCGGCGAGGTCCTTGGGCGTGGGTACGGTCTTGCCCCCGGGGGCGGCCGGCGCCGGTACGGGTGCCCCCTCGCGGTCGTCGTCGCCGGTGGCGGCGGCGCCGTTGCGGGCGGCCTCGGCGAGCGCCGCCTCGGGCAGCGGGGCGGAGAGGATCGCGGCGATGTCGGGGCGCGGCGCGGGCGGCGGTGAGCACAGGCCGGTGAGGTCCTTGGCGCGGACGGCCCGGGTGATCCAGGCCCGGTCCAGGACGCGGCGTTCGTCGGCTTCGGCGACGAGGTCCTCGGACTGGTTGTAGTCCCCGTCGGCGGCCTGGACGGCCCACAGGTGGACGGCGACCCCGTGTTCCTTGGCGGACATCAGGCCGGGCAGCAGGTCGCCGTCGCCGGTGACCAGGACCACGTCGGAGCAGGCGCGGTTGCGGGCGAGCTCGGTGAGCTCGGCGTGCATGGCGGCGTCGACGCCCTTCTGGGCCCAGCGGCCGTCGCTGCGGGTCAAGGCGCCGAGGCGGACGGTGACGCGGGGCATGACGCGCAGCCGCCGGTGTTCGGGCTGGGGCACCCGGTCGGGTGCGCCGTCGAACCAGTAGATGCGCAGCAGGGGCTGTTCGGTGTCGGCCTCGGCCCGCTCGCGCAGGCCCTGGATGAGGGCGGCATGGTCCACGGTGATCCGGGAGCGGGAGGGCTCCCCGGCGAGAAGGCTGGCGGCGGCGCCCAACAGGTAGCCGGCGTCCACCAGGACGACGCAGCGGTCCACGCGTTCCACCCTCTTCCCTGGGGGTCCTCTGTGTTTCGGCGGGTGCCCCGAGTCTGCCCGACCTCAAGGGTGTTGAAGGCCGGAACTCGATCATCGGCGTGGCGGATCTCACGGAGGGGCCGGGAACCACACCCGGCTACGCGCAGTAATGATCCAAAATGCGCGGTTTCGGGCGCTGTGTGAGTGTGAAGGCGGTCCTGGCCCCTAGACCCTCACGGAGGTTCCACCATGGCCAAGAACAAGAATCAGAAGCAGCCGTCGAAGCAGCAGCAGGCCCGCTCTTCGCAGGACCCGTCGAAGGGCTCGATGGACAGCCCGAGCGAATCGGTGAACCCGTCGCCGAGTCCGATGGATCTGGCGCACAAGAGCAAGCAGAAGAAGTTCGGCCACAACTGACGCCGCGCGACGTGATGTGACGGAAGGGCCCGCCCGGCGATGCCGGGCGGGCCCTTCCGTACGTACGGCGTCGGTCGGCGAGGGGTGCTATCCGGCCAGGCAGGACGGCCCGAGCAGCACCTTGAGGTCGCCGAAGAGGGCCGGGTCGGGCTGTACGCGGTGCTTGTCGAGGCGCAGCACGGTGGTGGTCCGCGGCCCCTGGAGCTTGATCCGTACCTCGGTGTTGCCCTTGTGGTGGCGCAGGATCTCCCCCAGACGGGTCACCATCGGCGGGGTGACCTTGACCGTGGGGATGGTGAGGACCACCGGGGCGTTGGTGCCGGCCGAGGTGAGGTCGGGGACCATCATCTCCATGGCGACCAGGCGGGGGATGTCCTCGCGCTTGTCGAGGCGGCCCTTGACGAAGACGACGGTGTCCTCGACCAGCTGGGTGGAGACGAGCTGGTAGGTCGCAGGGAAGAACATGCATTCGATGGAGCCGGCCAGGTCCTCGACGGTCGCGATGGCCCAGGCGTTGCCCTGCTTGGTCATCTTGCGCTGGAGGCCCGAGATGATGCCGCCGATGGTGACGACCGCGCCGTCGGAGTGCTCGCCTCCGGTCAGCTGGGAGATGCCGGCGTCCGTCTTGTCGGAGAGCACGTGCTCCAGGCCGAAGAGCGGGTGGTCGGAGACGTAGAGGCCGAGCATCTCGCGCTCCTGCGCGAGCAGGTAGGACTTCTCCCACTCGACGTCGGAGAACTCCACGTCGAGGCCGAAGCCGGGCTCGTCGCCCGCGCTCTCGTCACCCATTCCGCCGAAGAGGTCGAACTGTCCCTCGGCCTCCTTGCGCTTCACCGCGACCACGTTGTCGATCATCGGTTCGTGGTGGGCGACCAGGCCCTTGCGGGTGTGGCCCATCTCGTCGAAGGCGCCGGCCTTGATCAGCGACTCGACGGTCCGCTTGTTGCAGACGACGGCCTCGACCTTGTCCAGGAAGTCGGGGAAGGAGGAGAACTTCCCCTTGGCCTTCCTGCTCTTGATGATCGACTCGACGACGTTCTGGCCGACGTTGCGCACCGCGGTGAGCCCGAAGAGGATCACGTCGTCGCCCTGGGCGGCGAAGTTCGACTCCGACTCGTTGACGTTCGGGGGCAGCACCTTGATGCCCATGCGGCGGCACTCGTTCAGGTAGATCGCGGACTTGTCCTTGTCGTCCTTGACCGAGGTGAGCAGGCCCGCCATGTACTCGGCCGGGAAGTTGGCCTTGAGGTAGGCGGTCCAGTAGGAGACCAGGCCGTACGCGGCCGAGTGGGCCTTGTTGAAGGCGTAGCCGGCGAAGGGGACCAGGACGTCCCACAGGGCCTTGATCGCCTGGTCGCTGAAGCCCTTCTCCTTGGCGCCCGCCTCGAAGATGACGAAGTTCTTCGCCAGTTCCTCGGGCTTCTTCTTGCCCATCACGCGGCGCAGGATGTCGGCCTCGCCGAGCGAGTACCCGGCGATGATCTGGGCGGCCTTCTGCACCTGCTCCTGGTACACGATGAGGCCGTAGGTGACGCCGAGGATCTCCTTGAGGGGCTCCTCCAGCTCCGGGTGGATCGGGGTGATCTCCTGCTGCTTGTTCTTGCGCAGGGCGTAGTTCGTGTGCGAGTTCATGCCCATCGGGCCCGGCCGGTACAGGGCCGAGACGGCGGAGATGTCCTCGAAGTTGTCGGGCTTCATCAGGCGCAGCAGGGAGCGCATGGGGCCGCCGTCGAACTGGAAGACGCCGAGCGTGTCACCGCGGCAGAGCAGTTCGTACGTCTTGGGGTCGTCGAGCGGCAGACCGAGGAGATCGAGGTCGATCCCCTTGTTCGCCTTCACCATCTTGACGGCGTCGTCCATGATCGTGAGGTTGCGCAGGCCCAGGAAGTCCATCTTGATCAGGCCGAGCGACTCGCACTGGGGGTAGTCCCACTGCGTGATGGTCACGCCGTCCGTGTGCCGCACCCAGACCGGGGCGTGGTCGACGATCGGCTCGCTGGACATGATCACGCCGGCGGCGTGCACGCCCATCTGGCGCACCAGGCCCTCGACGCCGCGGGCGGTGTCGATGACCTTCTTGACGTCCGGCTCGTTCTCGTACATCGCGCGGATCTCGCCGGCCTCGCCGTAGCGCGGGTGCGAGGGGTCGGTGATGCCGTTGAGGTCGATGCCCTTGCCGAGGACGTCGGCGGGCATCGCCTTGGTGAGCCGGTCGCCCATGGCGTACGGGTAGCCGAGGACGCGCGCGGAGTCCTTGATGGCGTTCTTCGCCTTGATCTTTCCGTACGTGCCGATCATGGCGACCTTGTCGTCGCCGTACTTCTCGGTCACGTACCGGATCACTTCGACGCGCCTGCGCTCGTCGAAGTCGATGTCGACGTCGGGCATGGAGACGCGCTCGGGGTTGAGGAACCGCTCGAAGATCAGGCCGTGGGTGATCGGGTCGAGGTCGGTGATGCCCATGGCGTAGGCGACGATCGAGCCGGCCGCGGAGCCGCGGCCGGGGCCCACCGCGATGCCCTGGTTCTTGGCCCACATGATGAAGTCGGCGACGACGAGGAAGTAGCCGGGGAAGCCCATCTCGATGATGACGTCGATCTCGTACTCGGCCTGCTTCTGCCGGTCCTCGGGGACGCCTCCCGGGTAGCGGCGGATCATGCCGCGCCGCACTTCCTCCTTGAACCAGGTGGTGTCGGTGTAGCCCTCTTCCGGGATGTCGAACTTCGGCATGAGGTTCCGGGCCTCGAACATGCCGGTCGTGTCGACCTGCTCGGCCACCAGGAGGGTGTTGCGGCAGCCCTCCTGCCAGGCGTCCGAGGAGTCGACGGCGTACATCTCGTCCGTGGACTTGAGGTAGTAGCCGGTGCCGTCGAAGCGGAAGCGGTCCGGGTCGGAGAGGTTCTTGCCGGTCTGGATGCACAGCAGGGCGTCGTGCGCGGTCGACTCGTGCGCGTACGTGTAGTGCGAGTCGTTGGTGACCAGCGGCGGGATGCCGAGCTTCTTGCCGATCTCCAGCAGCCCGTCGCGGACCCGGCGCTCGATCTCGATGCCGTGGTCCATCAGCTCCAGGAAGTAGCGCCCCTCGCCGAAGATGTCCTTGTAGTCGGAGGCGGCCTGCACCGCCTCGTCGAACTGGCCGAGCCGCAGCCTGGTCTGCACCTCGCCGGAGGGGCAGCCGGTGGAGGCGATCAGGCCCTCCGACCACTGCGAGATGGTCTCCTTGTCCATGCGCGGCCACTTCGTGAGCCAGCCCTCGGCGTACGCGTCGGAGGACAGCCGGAAGAGGTTGTGCAGGCCGGTGGAGTTCGCGGCCCAGATCGTCTTGTGGGTGTAACCGCCCGAACCGGACACGTCGTCGCGCTTCTGGTGGGGCTGGCCCCACTGGATGCGCCGCTTGTTGCGCCGGGACTCCGGTGCGACATATGCCTCGATGCCGATGATCGGCGTGACCCCGGCCTTCTTCGCGGTGTGGAAGAAGTCATAGGCCCCGTGCAGGTTGCCGTGGTCGGACATGGCGATGTGCGTCATGCCCATCTCGTTGCACGCGTTGAACATGTCCTTCAGCCGCGCGGCACCGTCCAGCAGGGAGTACTGGGTGTGGACGTGCAGGTGCGTGAACGGCGTCTTGGTCACGGTGGGGGCCTCCGAGGGGAGAGAGGGGCGGCAGCTCTGAATCCTACGTCGACCGGGTGACAATCCACGGGCACCGACGGGTACGGTCGTGCGTTGCAGAACCAAGGACACCTGTCCGAAATGCGATCGGTAAGCGATCCACCCCGCACCACCAGGAGGCATCCGCCATGGCGGTTCCCGAGACGACCGACGAGCAGCGCGCCGAGCAGATCCTCGACGTGTTCGACACCGCCTTCGGTGAGCTCCTCGCCGCCGACCCCGCTGCCTTCCAGGTCAAATTCCGGAAGATGGCGGCCTCCGCGTTCGCCTTCTACCGGGGCACGGCCTGCCTCTTCTACTCCGACCTGGAGCGGGACCGGCACGGCGGCCCGTACCTGGACGAGCGGACGGGCCGGGTGTGGATCCACGGCGATCTGCACGCCGAGAACTTCGGCACGTACATGGACTCCAACGGCCGGCTGATCTTCAACGTCAACGACTTCGACGAGGCCTACGTCGGCCCCTTCACCTGGGACCTGAAGCGCTTCGCCGCCTCGGTCGCCCTGATCGGCTACACCAAGGCGCTCAGCGACGACCAGATAAGCGGGCTGGTGCGGACCTACGCCGGCGCCTACCGGGAGCGGATCCACCGGCTCGCGGCGGGGGCCAAGCACGAGGAGGTGCCCTCCTTCACCCTGGACACCGCCGAGGGCCCGCTGCTGGACGCGCTGCGCTCGGCGCGCTCCCGCACCCGTTTCTCCCTGCTGGACTCCATGACGGAGATAAGGGACTACGAGCGGCGCTTCACCGCCGGCGGGGGCTCCATCGAGCTGGACGCCGCCACCCGCTACAAGGTGCTGGCCGCCTTCGACGGGTACCTGGAGACCCTCCCCGACGAGTCCCTCGTGCGGCCCGACTCCTACCGGGTCAAGGACGTGGTGGGACGCCGGGGCGTCGGGATCGGTTCGGCGGGCCTGCCCTCCTACAACATCCTGCTGGAGGGGCACAGCGACGCCCTGGAGAACGACGTCGTGATCTACCTCAAGCAGGCGCAGACGCCCGCGGTGTCCCGGCACATCACGGACCGGGCGGTGCGGGAGTACTTCCTGCACGAGGGGCACCGCACGGTGATCTCCCAGCGCGCCCTGCAGGCCCACGCCGACCCGTGGCTGGGCTGGACCGAGCTGGACGGGGCCGGGCAGCTGGTGGCCGAGGTCTCCCCGTACGCGGTGGACCTGGACTGGTCGGACCTGGACGACCCGGAGGAGATCGCGGCCGTGGTCGCGGACCTGGGCCGGGCGACGGCGACCATGCACGCGGCGGCCGACGAGGCCGAGAGCGGGCACTCCCTGGTGCCGTTCTCCACCGAGCGGGCCATCGACGCGGCCATCGCGGCCGACGAGGAGGGCTTCGCGGAGCTCCTCGTGGACTTCGCCCACGCGTACGGCGCCCGGGCCCGCGCCGACCACCAGATTTTCGTCGACCTCTTCCGCAATGGGCGTCTGACCTCGTAGTTCGTGCCCGGGGCCGGGGCCGGGACGCGGCTTTCACAGGTACGCATGGCAGACTCGCGACGATGGACATCTCAGGAGTGGGACTTCGAGGGCTGCGGGCCGCGCTGTTCAGCGCGCTCGTCCTGCTGCTCTCGGCCGGCTCGCACGTCCTCATGTCCCGCGTCCCGCTGCCGCCCGCGCTGGTGGTCGGGGCCTTCGCCGCCGTGTTCGTGATCGCCTACGCGCTCGCGGGCCGCGAACGGGGCTTCGGCCCCATCGCCGGGCTGCTCGTTCCGCTGGAACTGGCCGCCGACACCGTCTTCACCGCCGGGCAGCACCTCTGCTACGGCCCGGCCGGCGGCCCCGTCTCGGGTCCGCTGCGCGCGATGGGCCTGGACGAGCTGTGCGGCGGCGCGCCCGTGGGCGGGCCGCTGACCGAGGTGGCCGGGCCCGCCACCGATCCGGCCGCGCTGCTGGCGGCGCCCGGGCCGTGGACGCCCTGGCTGCTCCTCGGCGCCCACGTCTCGGTGGGGCTGCTCGCCGCCGCGTGGCTGCGCCACGGCGAGCGGGCGCTCGGGCAGCTGCTGCGCGCGGTGGCCGCCTTCGCGTTCCGGCCGCTGCTGCTGGCGGCGGCCTCGGTGGCGGCCGTCTCCGGTCCGGCGCGGCGGCTGCCGCGGCCGGGCCGCGCGGGCACCGGGGCCCGTACCCGGTTCCCCGCACACTCCGTGGGTCGGCGGGGACCTCCCGTGCTCGGCGCGCTCGCACGCGCCTGACGCACGTACGGGGGCACGTCCCGGCGGCAGCCGCGGCGGACAGCCCCCCGAGCAGTCCCCCTGACACGTCACACCCCACGGAGATCACGATGAGTTCACGCAACAGCCAGGCGAACAAGGCAGCGGCCCGCGAGCGGCTGCGCGCCGAGCGCGAGGCGCAGGCCAAGAAGGACAAGGTGCGCCGCCAGGTGATCGTGGCGGGCGCCGTCGTCGCCGGCCTCGGCCTGATCGGCGCCATCAGCTACGCGGTCGTGCAGGCCAACCAGCCCGACCACTGGGAGAAGGCCGCCAAGGCCGAGCTGGTCAAGCCGAAGAACACCGAGGGCGAGGACGGCACCACCGTCGTCATCGGCAAGCCCGAGGCCAAGAAGACGCTGGAGCTGTACGAGGACTCGCGCTGCCCGGCCTGCGCCGGCTTCGAGCAGGCGGCCGGCGAGCAGATCAAGAAGGACGTGGACGCGGGCAAGTACAAGCTCCAGTACTTCGGCGCCACCTTCATCGACAACGCCGCCAAGGGCGAGGGCTCGAAGAACGCGCTGAGCGCGCTGGGCGCGGCGCTGAACGTCAGCCCGCAGGCCTTCCTCGACTACAAGGCCGCGCTGTACTCCAAGGAGCAGCACCCCGAGGAGACCGTCGACAGCTTCGCCAAGGACGAGTACCTGCTGAAGGTCGCGGACACGGTCCCGGCGCTCAAGGGCAACGCCGAGTTCAAGAAGGCCGTCGAGGACGGCACCTATGACCGGTGGGCCATGGACATGTCGAAGGCCTTCAACAAGTCCGGCGTGACGGGGACCCCGACGCTGAAGATGGACGGCAAGAAGATCGACACCCCGCAGACGGCGGAGCTGTTCACGGCGGCGATCGACAAGGCCCTGCAGGGCTGATCCCCGGACATTCCGGGACAGGCTTCCCGGCAGGGCCGCGCATCGGGCGGGCGAACTCCCAGAGTTCGCCCGCCCGTTGCATTCCGACGTCTGTTCCATCAGGTGTACCCGTCGGTAATGTGACCGGTCGTGACCAGTCATCTCACCCCTTCTCAGACCGCGGCGACTCCCCGCCGCCGTACGGTCGTTCTCGCCGCCGCGGCCACGGCCGCGCTGGCCCCGCTGACCTCGCTCGGCGCCTCGGCGGCCCACGCGGCGACGCAGGCCGCGCCCGCCTTCCTGCACGGCGTCGCCTCCGGCGACCCGCTGCCCGACGGGGTCCTGCTGTGGACCCGCGTCACCCCGACCCCGGAGGCGGTGCCCGGCTCCGGCCTCGGCCCGGCCACCCAGGTCGGCTGGGAGGTGGCCTCCGACCAGGCCTTCTCCCGGATCGTCGGCTCCGGCACCGTCACGGCGAGCGCCGCCGGCGACCACACCGTCAAGGTGGACGTGCGCGGGCTCCAGCCGCAGACGCCTTACTGGTACCGGTTCACCGCCGGCACCACGGTCTCCCCCGTCGGGCGCACCCTGTCCACCCCGGGCCACGACGTGACGACCTCCGGGGTCCGCTTCGGCGTGGTCTCCTGCTCCAACTGGGAGGCCGGCTACTTCTCCGCCTACCGCCACCTGGCCGCCCGCACCGATCTGCACGCGATCCTGCACCTGGGCGACTACATCTACGAGTACCAGACCGGGGGGTACCCGGAGGCGAAGTACGTCGTGCGCCAGCACGAGCCGAAGCACGAGATCGTCTCGCTGGCCGATTACCGCACGCGGCACGGCAAGTACAAGACGGACGCCGACCTCCAGGCGCTGCACCACGCGCACCCGGTCATCGCCATCTGGGACGACCACGAGTTCGCCAACGACACCTGGGCTGGCGGCGCCGAGAACCACACCCCGGGCGCCGAGGGCGAGTGGGCGGCCCGCGCGGCCGCCGCCAAGCAGGCGTACTTCGAGTGGATGCCCGTACGCGCCTCCATCGCGGGCACCGTCTACCGGCGGCTGCGCTTCGGCACCCTCGCCGATCTGCACCTGCTCGACCTGCGGTCCTTCCGTTCGCAGCAGGCCAAGGTGGGCAGCGGCACGGTGGACGACCCGGAGCGCACCATCACCGGGCGCGCCCAGCTGGACTGGCTCAAGTCGGGCCTGACGGGCTCCAACGCGACCTGGAAGCTGGTCGGCACCTCGGTGATGATCTCGCCGGTGGCCTTCGGCTCGCTGCCCGCGCACCTGCTGAAGCCGCTGGCGAAGCTGCTCGGCCTGCCCGAGGGCGGCCTAGCGATCAACGTGGACCAGTGGGACGGGTACACCGACGACCGCAAGGAGCTGCTGGGCCACCTCAAGGACCGGAACGTCAAGAACACCGTGTTCCTGACCGGTGACATCCACATGGCGTGGGCGAACGAGGTCCCGATGAACATGGCCACGTACCCGGGCTCGGGGACCGCCGCGACCGAGTTCGTCGTCACCTCGGTGACCTCCGACAACATCGACGACCTCCTGCACGTGCCCGCGGACACCGCCTCACTGGTCGCCGAGACGGCCATCAAGGCCGCGAACTGGCACGTGAAGTGGCTCGACATGGACGCGCACGGCTACGGCGTGCTGGACGTGACGGCGGAGCGCTCGCAGATGGACTACTACGTCGTGTCCGACAAGCGGCGGCAGGACGCCACGACCTCGTGGGCCCGTTCGTACCGGACCCTGAACGGGACGCAGAAGGTGGAGCGGTCGTACCAGCCCGTCCACTGATTCATCTGATTGACCGTCAATCATCCCGCCACAGGGGGCACCTGGTTCCTACCAGGTGCCCCCTGTGCGTTTCCGGCAACAAATCTTTTACGCAGGGCACTTGACCTGAATATGTCATGGACACATAAACTTCCCGCCAGCTGAAGAAGATCCTTCAGGCCATCACCCCCCACCACCCCCCACCCGCGAGGAGCACACGTGCGCGCAATTGCCCGCATATCCCCCCTTCTTCGCCGCCGCCTGATGGGCACGGCAGTTCTGGCCGGAACCTTGGCCTTCACCCCGCTCGCGGCCCCCACCACGCTCGCGGCAGCCAAGACCCCCGCCGAGCAGTGCGCCGAGCAGCCCGCCGCCGGCGCCGCCAACGCCCGCGTGACGCGCGCGCACGACGAGCACGCGGACGAGCCCAACGCGGTCACCGACGCGCAGGCGCAGGTCATGGACGCCGACCTCAAGGCGAAGCTGGACAAGGCCCTCAAGAACCAGCCGCAGCGCAGCCTGCGCGCCGCCGAGGCCGCCAAGACCATCCCGGTGTACTTCCACGTGATCCACTCCGGGAACACCGGAAAGCTGACGTCCACCCAGATCAACAACCAGCTGGCGGTCCTCAACGCGGCCTACGGCGGCCAGGGCACCGGCAACGTCAACACGAACTTCCAGTTCACCCTGGCCGGGACCGACTACACGGACAACGCCTCCTGGTACAACCTGGCCGACGGCTCCACCGCCGAGAAGAACATGAAGAACACCCTGCGCAAGGGCGGCCCCGGCGCGCTGAACTTCTACACCGCCAACCTCTCCGGCGGCCTGCTCGGCTGGGCGACCTTCCCGACCTCCTACGCCTCCAGCCCCAAGATGGACGGCGTGGTCGTGCTCGACTCCTCGCTGCCGGGCGGTTCCGCCGCCAACTACAACGAGGGCGACACCGCGACCCACGAGGTCGGCCACTGGATGGGGCTCTACCACACCTTCCAGGGCGGCTGTAACGGCAACGGAGACTACGTCTCCGACACCCCGGCCGAGAAGACCGCGGCCTTCGAGTGCCCGACCGGCCGCGACAGCTGCACCGCCAAGTCCGGCGTGGACCCGATCCACAACTTCATGGACTACACGTACGACTCCTGCATGTACCAGTTCACCGCCGGCCAGGTGGCCCGCATGAGCAGCAGCTGGACCGCGTACCGCGCCGGCTGATCCCCCTGCCACGACGAAGGGCACGGCCCGGCATCCGCCGGACCGTGCCCTTCGTCGTACCGCCTGCCCGAATACCCGCCTACAGGCTGTCGAGGAAGCCGATCGCGACCTTCCACAGCTGCTCCGCGGCCTGCGCGTCGTAGTCGTCCAGCTCCGGGTCGGTGAACAGGTGCCCGGCACCCGGGTAGCTGTGGACCTCCACGTCCGCCCCGGCCCGCTGCATCCGCAGGTACCAGGCGGTCAGCCAGTCGTGCGGCTCGAAGGGGTCCGGGTCCGCGATGTGCAGCTGCACCGGCAGCTCGTCCACCGAGGCGTCCTCCTCCAGGTCCGCCGTCCCGTGCAGGAGCAGCAGCCCGCGCGCCTTCTCGTCGGCCATCGCCAGGTGCTGGGCGACGGAGCCGCCGAAGGAGAAGCCCGCGTAGACCAGGCCCTGGTCGGAGTGGGGGGCGGCGGCCAGCACCGCGCGCTTCAGCAGCTCGTCACGGCCGATCTCGTCCCGGTGGGCCATGCCCTCCTCGACGGTCTCGAAGGTGCGTCCCTCGAAGAGGTCCGGCACCTGGACCTGGTGCCCGGCCGCGCGCAGCCGGTCGGCCGCCGCGTGCACCGCGGGCCGCAGCCCGTACGTCGAGTGGAAAAGCATGATGTTCATGCCTCCATCGTGCCAGCCCCCGAACGGAAGGTGCCCGCGGACCGCTTCCCGCTACGTTCCTCCCATGGAGATGGAGAACTTCCTTCGCCCCGCCCTCGTCATCGGCGGCGCGCTGGTCGCCACCCTGATCGCGGGCTGGCTGCTGGACCTGCTGCTGCGCCGGGCCGACGCCCGGCACACCGAGACCCCGCTGTGGGGCCTGCTGCGCCGTTGCCGGCTGCCCTTCCAGGTGGTGCTCTGCGCCTCGCTGCTCAGAGGCTCCTACCGCTGGGCGGGAGTCCTCCCCGACCACCCCTTCGGCGTCGGCCGCTTCCTCACGCTGGTGCTGATCGCCTCCGTGGCCTGGCTGGCGGTGCGGATCGCGACGGCGGCCGTCGACTCGACGTACGCGCGCTACGCCGCGGTCACCGAGGACGACGCGCGGGTCCGCCGGGTCCGCACCCAGGTCACGCTGATCCAGCGGGTGGTGACGGCGGTGGTGGTCGTGGTCGCCGCGGCGGCGATGCTGCTGACGTTCCCGCCGATGCGTACGTTCGGCGCCTCGATGCTGGCCTCCGCGGGCGTCCTCGGCATCGTGGCGGGCATCGCCGCGCAGGCCGCGCTCGGCAACCTCTTCGCCGGCCTGCAGATCGCCTTCGGCGACACCGTCCGCATCGGCGACACGGTGGTGGTCGACAAGGAATGGGGACGCGTCGAGGAGATCACCCTGACCTTCCTCACGGTCCGCACCTGGGACGAGCGCCGCATCACGATGCCGGTCTCGTACTTCACGAGCAAGCCCTACGAGAACTGGTCACGCGGCGGCGCGCAGATGACCGGCACGGTCTTCTGGCACCTGGACCACCGCGCACCGCTCGACCTGATGCGGGAGCAGCTCCAGGAGATCCTGAAGGACCTCCCGGAGTGGGACGGCCGCGGCGGCGGCCTGGCCGTGACGGACACCACACCGCACACCGTCCAGGTCCGCGCGGTGGTCACGGCGAAGGACTCGGACGACCTGTGGACCCTCCGCTGCGCGGTCCGCGAACGCCTGATCAACTGGCTCGTCACCCACCACCCCTACGCCCTCCCCCGAGTCACCACAGCCAAAGCCACCCCCCGGCCGGACGATTCCAGCCCGTCCGGCGTTTGAGGACCGGGGTCCGGGGCGGAGCCCCGGGAAGCGGCGCTCGGCCCTGGCTCAAAACGTCAGCCGGAACAACGCACCCCCACCCACCGCCCGCTCGGCCGAGAGCTCGGCCCCGTGCGCCCGCGCGATCTGCCGAGCCATGGCCAGCCCCAGCCCCGACCCCGGCAGGGCCCGCGCGGCCCCCGCCCGGTAGAACCGGTCGAAGACGTACGGCAGGTCCTGCTCCGCGATCCCCGGCCCGTGATCCCGTACGGTCAGCTCCGGCCCGGGCTTCGGCCCCGCTCCGATCACGGCCAGCTCCACCTCCACCGGCAGCCCGGCAGGGCTGAACTTCGCCGCGTTGTCCAGCAGGTTCGACAGCAGCCGGCTGAGCCGCGCCGGCACCCCCGGCACGACCACCCCCACCGCCCCCTCCGCCACCCGCACCCGGAACTCCACCACCGGCCAGTGCGCCCGCGCCGCCTCCACCCCGTGCCGCACCAGCGCGTCCAGCCGCACCTGCTCCACCAGCGGTGTCGGCTCCTCGTCCCGCGCCAGTTCGATCAGGTCGTTCACCAGTCCCGTCACTTCCCGCAGCTGCCGCCCCAGTGCGGCCGACGCCCGCTCGCGCTGGGCGGCGGTCAGCCGCTCGCCCTTCGCCAGCAGCTCCGCGTTGGTCCGCAGCGCCGTCAGCGGGGTCCGCAGCTCGTGCGAGGCGTCCGCGACCAGGCGCCGCTGGGCGGTGACGGACTGCTCCAGCTCGCCGAGCATGGTGTTGAAGCTCCCCGCCAGCCTGGTGATCTCGTCCTCCCGCCCGGACGGACCCCGCGAGGGGAGTTCGATCCGGTGCCGCGGATCCCGGGTCGCCGCGATCCGCTCGGCCGTCGCCGTGAGCCGGGTCACCGGGGCGAGACCGGTCCGGGAGACCCAGTAGCCCAGTACGGCGGCGAGCAGCACCCCGGCCGCCGCCGTGAGGACGAGCCACCCGGCGGCCTCCTCGATGCCGGACCGCACCGTGTCCGCACGCAGGGCCACCTGGAGGGCCCGCCCCTTGGCGTAGTCGGTGGTGAGCATCCGCGCGGGGTGTCCGGCCAGCGTGATGTTCGTGTAGTACGGGGCCCGCGCGCCGGCGGCGACCTTCCGCGCGGTCGGGTCCACGGGCAGCAGGCCCGGCGTGGCGGGGTCCTTGGCCGGGTCGGCCGGCACCACCTCCGCGCACGCGGGGGCGGCCAGGAAGCGGCACTCCCCGGCGAGCGTGCCCGGCCCCGCGCCCGGATTGCGCTGTGCGGCGAGCCGGGCGGACTGGGTCAGGCTGAGGTCGAGCTGCTCGTAGAGCGCGGACCGTACGACGAGGAAGGCGGCCGCGCACACCACCACGGCCACGAAGGCCACGGCGGCGGTGACGGCCAGCGCCAGCCGGGTCCGCAGCGGCCGGCGCCGTCTCCAGGCGGCTCCGAGGCCCCGGCGCCCCGATCCGCTCACGCCGCGTCCAGCCGGTAGCCGACCCCGTGCACGGTGTGGACCAGCCGGGGCTCGCCCCCGGCCTCCAGCTTCCGCCGCAGGTAGCCGACGTAGACGGCCAGGGAGTTGGAGTCGGGCCCGAAGTCGCGCCCCCACACCAGCTCCAGGATCACCTCGCGCGGGAGCACCTGGCCGGGGTGGCGCAGGAGCAGCTCCAGCAGCGCCGCCTCGGTGCGGCTGAACTCCAGCGGCCGCCCGCCCCGCCGGCCGGTCCGCGTCCCCGGGTCCAGGACGAGGTCGTCGAAGGCCAGCGGGCCCGACCCGGCCGGGTCGGGCGCGGCCCGCCGCAGCAGGGCCCGTACCCGGGCGACCAGCTCGTCCAGCGCGAACGGTTTGACGAGGTAGTCGTCGGCCCCGGCCTCCAGCCCGTCGACGCGTTCGCTGACGGAGTCGAGCGCGGTCAGGACGAGGACGGGCGTGCGGTCGCCCATCGCGCGCAGTTGCCGGCACACGCCGAGCCCGTCGAGCACCGGCATCATCACGTCGAGCACGACGGCGTCCGGCTCCCAGGCCGCCACCTCGGACAGCGCGGCCAGTCCGTCCGCCGCTCCGCGCACCTCGTACCCCTCGACGGCCAGGCCGTCCTCCACTGCGGCGCGCACCTCGGGCTCGTCGTCGACCACCAGGATCCGATGACTGTTCAGGGAGCTCATGGAACAAAGCCTGCCAAAGGCTTCGGCGCGAACCTCTTAGAACCTTCTTAGGGCGCACCGGGAGGGTGCGGCCATGACCACTCGACACACACCAGACACACCCGCGGCCCTGTCCGTCGTGATCGGTGCGGGCGGCACCGGCGGCCACATCTACCCGGGGCTCGCCCTCGCCGAGGCGCTGCGCGCGGCCGTCCCGGGCGCCGTGGTCTCGTTCATCGGGACCGAGCGGGGCCTGGAGACCGAGCTGATCCCGGGCGCCGGCTACCGCCTGCACACCGTCGACATGATCCCCTTCGATCCGGCGTTGGGCGCGCAGCGGTTCCTGCTGCCCGCGGCCCTGCTGCGCTCGGCGCACCAGGCCCGTGCCGTGATCCGGGCGCAGGGCGCGCACGCCGTCGTCGGCATGGGCGGCTATCCGAGCGCGCCGGCCGTGCTCGGCGCCCGGCTGGCGGGGCTGCCCGCCGTGATCCACGAGTCGAACGCGGTGCCGGGGCGCGCCAACCGGTTCGCGGCCCGGCTCACCCCGCACGTCGCGGTGGCCTTCGACCGCAGCCGCGCCCACCTGGCGGGCGGCGAGCGGGCGCTGACCACCGGAATGCCGATCTCCGCTGCCCTGGCCGGGCTCGCGGAACTGGCCGGGCCGGAGCGCGCCGCGCTGCGCGTCGAGGCCCGGCGGGCGCTGCGGGTCCCCCCGGGGCGGCGGCTGGTGGTCTTCAACGGCGGCAGCCTGGGCGCCGTCCGGCTGACCGGGGCCGCGGTCGCGCTGGCCCGGCTCTGGCAGGGGCGCGACGACGTACAGCTGCTGGTCAAGACCGGTCCGGCGGCGCTGGACGGCGCCCTCGCCGACCTCGCGGCCTCCGGCGGGCGGCGGATCGCACGGGCCGTGCCGTACCTGGACCGGATGGACCTGGTGTACGCGGCCGCGGACCTGGTGGTGTGCCGGGCCGGGTCGGCGACGGTGGCGGAGCTGGCGGCGACCGGCGTCCCGGCGGTGCTCGTCCCGTACCCGCACGCCCCGGGCGACCACCAGACCCACAACGCCCGGGTGCTGTCCGACGCGGGCGCCGGGCTGCTGCTGTCCGACGCGGAGACCACTGCCGAACGGCTCGGCGACCTCATCGGCCCGCTGCTGGCCGATCCGGTCCGGCTGGCGTCGATGGCCGGCGCCGCCGACCCCGGCCCGCACGCGCGGGCCGCCGAACTGCTGGCCGCGGAGGTCCTCCGCGTCGCCGGCGTCCGCCTTCCCACCCTGGAGCACGCATGACCCTCGACTGGAACGACCGCACCGTCCTCGTCACCGGCGCCGAGGGGTTCATCGGCTCGACGCTGGTGGACCTGCTCGTGGCCCGCGGCGCCCGGGTGCGCGCCTTCGTGCACTACAAGCCGTACGCCGAGAAGGGCCACCTGGCGCGTTACCTCGCGGACCCCGGCGGCCCGGTGGAGATGTGGGCGGGCGACGTCCGGGACGCGGGCCGGGTCAGCGACGCGGTGGCCGGCTGCGACACCGTCTTCCACCTGGCGGCGCTGATCGGGATCCCGTACAGCTACGCCTCGCCGGGCGCGTACGTGCAGACGAACGTGACCGGCACCGAGAACATGGCGGAGGCCTGCCGCCGCCACGGGGTGCGCCGCCTGGTCCACACCTCCACGAGCGAGGTCTACGGCACGGCGCTGACCGCGCCGATCTCCGAGGGCCACCCGCTCCAGCCGCAGTCCCCGTACTCGGCGTCGAAGATCGGCGCGGACATGATGGCGCTCTCCTTCCACCACGCGTTCGAGCTGCCGGTGACGGTGGTGCGCCCCTTCAACACGTACGGCCCGCGCCAGTCGGCCCGCGCCGTGATCCCGACGATCCTGGCGCAGCTCCACGCGGGCTCGCGGGAGATCCGGCTCGGCTCCCTCTCCCCCACCCGCGACTTCACGTACGTGACGGACACGGCCGCGGGCTTCCTCGCGGTGGCGGAGTGCGACCGGGCACTGGGCGAGGTGGTCAACCTCGGTACGGGCGAGGAGATCTCCGTCGGCGACCTGGCCCGGGCGCTGATCAGCGCCTCCGGCCGGGACGCGGAGGTGGTGGTGGACCCCTCCCGGCTGCGCCCCTCCGGCAGCGAGGTCCACCGGCTCCTCTCGGACAACTCCCGCGCCCGCGACTGGGCGGGCTGGAAGCCCGAGGTCTCCCTGGCCGAGGGGCTGCGCCGCACCTCGGACTGGATCGCGGCGAACCTTCACCTCTTCGCCCCGGACCGCTACCAGGTCTAGACACCCCTTAGAGGAGGGCGGCGGCGGACTCCTCGGCGAGGTCCTCGGCGTGCGGCGGCAGCGGACCGCCGGCGCGCAGGTGCCGGCGGACGACCGAGAGCGGCAGGTCGATCAGGGCGAGGGTGACGCGGTCGCGGCCCTGCGGGTCCGTCGCGCCGAGGGCGGCGGCGAGAGCGGCGACGGCGGTGTACACGCGCTGGTTGCCGGAGTCGGCCCGCCGGGTGTGCTCCTCGGACCAGTCGGCGCGGCCGAACTCCGCGGGTCCGTAGAGCAGGAGGGCGGCCTCCTCCTGGTGGGCGCGGCTCCACGCCACGACGTGCCGGGCGGCCGCGCGGGCGGCCCGGCGGGGGTCGGGGTCGCTGTGGAGGGTGGCGAAGTAGCCCTCCTGGAACCGCTCGACGCTGCGCAGCCACACCTCGGCGAGCAGGGCCGGACGCCCGCTGAAGCGGTGGTACATGGAGCCGCTGGGCGCGCCGACCGCCTGGGCGACGGCGGACATGGTCACGCCGCCCGGTCCGGCGGAGGCCGCCAGCCGGACGGCGGCGTCGAGGATCTGGTCGGTGTCGAAGCGGGGTGGTCTCGCCATGAATCAGAGAGTACCCTCCAGATTATTAGAGACACCTCTCTAATAATCTGAGGGGAGGACGCATGGGCGTCTACAACGTGCACGAACGCCTGCTGGGGGCCAAGCAGAGCGAGGTCGGCGCGCTCATCGACACACTGTCCAGCGGAGAGGGCGACCGGCTGTGGCCCGGCCGCCTGTGGGAGGACATGGAGCTCGACCGCCCCCTGGGCGTGGGGGCGGCGGGCGGGCACGGACCGGTGCGCTACACGGTGGCCGCGTACGTACCCGGGACCTGGGTCCGCTTCACCTTCACCGGGCCCCGCGGGTTCCACGGCTTCCACGAGTTCACCGCGCTGGCCGTCGACGCCGAGCGGACCGTGCTGCGGCACACCATCGCGATGTCCGTCAGCGGCGTCTCCCGCATCACCTGGCCGCTCGCCGTCCGGCCGCTGCACGACGCCTTCCTGGAGGACAGCCTCGACCGCGCCGAACTGGCCTGCACGGGCACGGTCGCCCGCCCGGCCCGCTGGTCCCCGTACGTCCGCCTCCTCCGCGGACTGGAACGGGTCGCGAGCTAGGGAGCGCGCAGGCTGCGTACGTCCAGGTGCCGCAGCACCCGGTCGACGACCTCCGGGTCGGAGCCGGGTTCGCTGCGGGCGGCCAGCACCTCGTGGCGGGCGGCCGACATCATCTCCCGCTGGATCCGCTGGATGTCGTGGAGCCGCTGCACCCGCTTCGCGTACGCCTCGCGCCGCTCCTCGTCCACCATGTCCGGGCTGATCCTCGCCCCCACGTCGTACGCGCGCCGGGTCAGCTGCTCGATCAGGTCCTCCGGCAGCTCCTCGGCCTCGTCGATCTCCTTCAGCCGCCGCTTCGCCGCCTTCGCGGCGCGGATCGCCAGCTGCCGCTCGGCATCCCGCCGCACGTCCGTGTCGGCCTCCACGCCCAGCCGCCGCACCAGCCACGGCAGGGTCAGCCCCTGGCACACCAGGGTCGCCATGATCACCGCGAACGCGATGAAGATGATCTCGTCCCGCGCCGGGAAGGGCTCGCCGGAGTCCGTCTTCAGCGGGATGGCCAGGGCCAGGGCCACCGAGGCCACCCCGCGCATCCCGGCCCACCACATGACCACGCTCTCCCGCCAGCTCAGCGGGATCTCCTCGTCGTAGTCGCGCAGCTGGTGCAGCTTCTTCGCGAGCCAGCCGGCCGGGAGCAGCCACGCCAGCCGCACCCCGACCACCACCGCGACGACGATCGCCGCCCATCCGGCCATCTCCCACACGCGGTCCTGCGCCGTCCCGAAGACGCTGTGGAGCTCCAGCCCGATCAGCCCGAAGGCCACGCCGGTGACCAGCGTGTCCACGACCTCCCAGAAGGTGTGCCCGGCGAGGCGCCCCAGCACGTCGTCGGCGTCGGAGGCGTATTCGGCGAGGAACAGGGCCGTCGTCAGCACGGCCAGCACCCCCGACCCCTGGAGTTCCTCCGCGACCACGTACGACACGAACGGCACCAGCAGCGTCAGCCCGATCTGGAGGGTGGCGTCGTCGAGCCGGCCCATCAGCCGGTGGGTGGTCCAGCCGAGGGCCAGGCCGACGACCACGGCGACGACCGCGGACAGCACGAACTCCCCCAGCGCTTCGGGCCAGGAGAAGCTGCCGCTGACGGCCGCGGCGATCGCCACGTGGTAGAGCACGATCGCCGTCACGTCGTTGAAGAGCCCCTCGCCCTCCAGGATCGACACCATGCGGCGGGGCAGCCCGAGCGATCCGGCGACGGCGGTGGCGGCGACCGGGTCGGGCGGGGCCACGAGCGCTCCGAGCGCGACGGCGGCGGCGATCGGCAGCGTGGGCACCACGGTGTACGCGACGGCGGCGACGGCGGCGGTCGTGACGAACACCAGGGCCACGGCCAGCAGGAGGATGGGCCGCACGTTGGCGGCGAACTGCCGCCACGAGGTCCGCTGCACGGAGGCGTACAGCAGCGGCGGCAGCACCAGCGGCAGGATGAACTCGGGCGCGACGTCGACCTCCGGCACGGCCGGCACCAGCGCGAGGACCACGCCGCCGAGGGTCATGAGAACGGGCGCGGGCAGTCCCAGCCGGTCCCCGAGCGGCACCATGACCACGGCGCCGAGCAGCAGCACGAACAGCAGAGCAAGCTGATCCACTCCCCCACCCTGCCAGTCCGCTGCGCTTGGCTCGGGCGGTGAGTACAGCGCCCCGCGTGTCGCGCCCCACCACGAGGCTCCGCCCCGTACCCCCACGGCGCTCCGCGCCCGCGCCTCAAACGCCGGCGAGGCTGAAAAGCCAGGGCTACGGCAAGGGGCGGCGCATTGCGCGGTGGGGGATGGCCGCGTCCTGGAACTCCGGGCCGTAGGCCGCGTACCCGAGGCGTTCGTAGAAGCCCAGCGCATGCGTCTGCGCGCCCAGGTCAACGGCCGTCAGCCCGCGCCGCGACGCCTCGGCCTCGATCGCCCGGACCAGGGCCACACCGACGCCCAGCCCGCGCGCGACCTTGCGTACGGCCAGCCGGCCGAGCGAGCCGACCGCCGGGTCGTCCGTCTTGGCCCGCGCGGCGGCGCCGTGCAGCAGCCGGCCGGTGCCCAGCGGCTCCCCGTCCGGCCCCACGGCCAGCACGTGCACCGCGCCCGCGTCGTACGCGTCGTACTCGATCGACTCCGGCACCGACTGCTCGACCACGAAGACCTCGGACCGCACCGCGAAGCAGGACTTCAGGTCCTCCTCCGAGACGGCGACCCGCACCTCGAAGCCGACGGCGGTCACTCGCTCTCCGCCCGGATCACGTCCAGCGCGTGCTGCAGGTCGGCCGGGTAGCCGCTCTCGAACTCCACCCACCGGCCGTCGGACGGGTGCTCGAAGCCGAGCCGCACCGCGTGCAGCCACTGCCGGGTCAGGCCCAGCCGCTTCGCGACCGTCGGGTCCGCGCCGTAGGTCAGGTCGCCGACGCACGGGTGCCGGTGCGCGGACATGTGCACGCGGATCTGGTGCGTACGGCCGGTCTCCAGCTTGATGTCGAGCAGCGAGGCGGCGCGGAAGGCCTCGATCAGGTCGTAGTGGGTGACGGAGGGCTTGCCCTCCTGGGTCACGGCCCACTTGTAGTCCGCGCTGGGGTGGCGGCCGACCGGCGCGTCGATCGTGCCGCTCATCGGGTCCGGGTGGCCCTGCACCAGCGCGTGGTAGCGCTTGTCCACGACCCGCTCGCGGAACTGGTTCTTCAGCGAGGTGTACGCGCGCTCCGACTTCGCGACGGCCATCAGGCCGGACGTGCCGACGTCGAGGCGGTGCACGATGCCCTGGCGCTCGGAGGCGCCGGAGGTGGAGATGCGGTAGCCGGCCGCGGCGAGGCCACCGATGACGGTGGTGCCGGTCCAGCCGGGGCTCGGGTGGGCGGCGACGCCCACCGGCTTCATGATGACCACGATGTCGTCGTCGTCGTGGACGATCTCCATGCCGGGGACCGGCTCGGCGACGACTTCGACCGCCCGCGGCGGCTCGGGCATCTCGACTTCGAGCCAGGCGCCACCGTGCACACGCTCGGACTTCCCGACGACACTGCCGTCGACCGACACCTTCCCCGCGGCCGCGAGATCGGCCGCCTTCGTCCGGGAGAAACCGAACATACGGGCGATGGCGGCGTCGACGCGCTCGCCTTCGAGGCCTTCGGGAACGGGCAGGGTGCGGATCTCGGGAATCGTACTCACCTGTCGAGTATGCAGGACTCGACGGCGCGCCCGTCCCGCGATCAGTCCTTGTGGACGGTCCCGTCGGGGTCCAGGCCCTTGAAGGACAGCAGGACGATCAGGATGCCTCCGCACACGATCGCCGAGTCCGCGAGGTTGAAGACGGCGAAGTGGGCCGGCGCGATGAAGTCGACGACCGCGCCCCGGAACACGCCCGGCGAACGGAAGATCCGGTCGGTCAGGTTGCCCAGCGCACCACCCAGCAGCAGGCCCAGCGCGATCGCCCACGGCAGGCTGTAGAGCTTGCGCGCGAGCCGCACGATCACCACGATCACGGAGGCCGCGATGCAGGTGAAGATGATGGTGAAGGCCTCGCCGAAGCCGAAGGCGGCGCCCGGGTTGCGGACCGCCTCGAACTTCAGCAGGTCACCGATGATCTCGATCGGCGGCTGGTGCTCCAGCTTCGCCACGACCAGCATCTTGGTGCCGAGGTCGAGCACGTAGGCGAGCACCGCCACGACGAGCAGCGCCGCGATCCGCCGGCGCCCCTTGGGCACGGCGGACTCCGGCTGGGCGTCGTCCCCGACCTCCGGCATACCGATGATGCGCTCCGCCTCTGCCACGTGAGAGTCCCTCGAACTAGCTCGAACCAGGTTCCTCCTGGACCCTGACGAGACACGAGGGTACGTCAGGGCCCCCGCACACCGCCTGCCCCACCTCCACCTGATTCCGCGCCCGCCGCCGCCCAGGCCCTGCCCTGGTGCCGCTGCCCTAGTGCCGCCGCTCCTGCTTCTGTTTGCAGTCCACGCACAGGGTGGCCCGTGGGAAGGCCTGCATCCTGGCCTTGCCGATGGGCTGCCCGCAGTTCTCGCAGAGCCCGTACGTGCCCGCCTCCAGCCGTTCCAGGGCCCGCTCGGTCTGCTCCAGCATCGAGGTGGCGTTCGCCGCGAGGGCGAGCTCGGACTCCCGGGTGATGTTCTTGGTGCCGGTGTCGGCCTGGTCGTCGCCCGCGCCGTCGCCCGAGTCCCGCATCAGGCCGCTGATCGCCACCTCGGAGGCGTCGAGCTCGGCGCGCAGCCGCAGCACCTCGCTCATCAGCTCGCTGCGGGCCTCGTCGACCTCCGCCTGGGTCCAGGGGTCCTCGCCGGGCCGTACGGCGAGCTCGCCGGGGGTGAGGGCCGCTGTGGCCCGCGTCTTGGGCAGCCCGCTGGTGGCGGCCGTGGCCGCCTTCCTCGCCGTGCCGGTGCTCTTCTTGGCAACCACTTTCCGGACTCCCGTCTTCTCAGCGGCGTGCGCCGCCCCCTCGGTCCCGGCCTGCTTGGCCGTGACCGTCCGCTTGTCGACGGCGGTCGTCTTCGTGACGGCGGTCGCCTTGTCGGCCGGCGCCTTCCCGGCCGGAGCCTTCTTCGCCGCGGTCTTCTTCGCCGCGGTCTTCTTCGCCGGAGCCTTCGGGGCGGCGGCGGTCTTCCCGGCGGCGGTCGCCTTCTCGGCAGCGGTCGCCTTCTTGGCGGGGGCCGTGTCCTCGGAGGCCTCCGCCTTCCCCGCGGCCTTCCCGACAGCCTTCTTGGCAGTACTCCCGGCGGTCTTCTTCGCCACCATGGCCGCGGCCCCTTCACATACTGTGATCATTGCTCGCGAATCGTGCCGGAACGATAAATCGGCTCCAGCCCCGCGGCAACGGGGCACGCATCCACCGAGGTCAACCTGCATCCGTTGTGCCCATCCGGAGCCCCGGTAATCCGCCACTCCCGCCCCACCCGCGTCCGTACCGGCGCCTCGGGTCCATTCGGGTCACGCACGGCCCGCCGCGTGCCCCCGGCCGCGCTCCGATCGCGCTCCTGTCGCGCTCGTGTCGCGCCCCCGCCACGCCGTGCCGCCGCCGCCCGCACGGGCCCCCGTAAACCGGTCGGCCGTGCGCGCCCCCGGCCCGTACACTGGGCCCAGCGAAAGGCATGGACGGGGACGAGTAGCGCCGTACGCAGCCAGGAGCGACCCGGGGACGGTGAGAGCCCGGGGGCGAGCGCGATGCGAAGGATCACCCCTGAGCCGCCGGAAGAAAGCCCGCACGGATCCCCGTGGAGCGAGTAGAACCGGCTTCGCACCCCAATGAGGGGGCCACCGGATCCGTCCGGCGGCCAAGGAGGGTGGTACCGCGGGAGCAGGCGTCCTGGATTTCCAGAACGGCTCTCGTCCCTCCGGACGGAAGTGACATCCCGCCGGAGGAAGAGTTCAGCCTCATGACCACACCGCCGCAGTACCGCCCGGTACCCGCCCAGGTCGACCTGCCTGCCCTTGAGCACGCGGTCCTCGACTTCTGGCGCGAGAGCAAGACCTTCGCCAAGACCCTGGAGCAGTCCGAGGGACGCCCCGAGTGGGTCTTCTACGAGGGCCCGCCGACCGCGAACGGCATGCCCGGCGCGCACCACATCGAGGCCCGCGTCTTCAAGGACGTCTTCCCCCGCTTCCGCACCATGCGCGGCTACCACGTGGCCCGCAAGGCCGGCTGGGACTGCCACGGCCTGCCCGTCGAGCTCGCCGTCGAGAAGGAGCTCGGCTTCAACGGCAAGCAGGACATCGAGGCGTACGGCATCGCCGAGTTCAACGCCAGGTGCCGCGAGTCCGTGACCCGCCACACCGACGCGTTCACCGAGCTCACGACCCGGATGGGCTACTGGGTCGACCTGGACGACGCCTACCGGACCATGGACCCCGAGTACGTCGAGTCCGTGTGGTGGTCGCTGAAGGAGATCTTCAACAAGGGCCTGCTCACCCAGGACCACCGCGTCGCCCCCTGGTGCCCGCGCTGCGGCACCGGCCTCTCGGACCACGAGCTGGCCCAGGGCTACGAGACGGTCGTCGACCCCTCCGTCTACGTCCGCTTCCCGCTGACCTCCGGCCCCCTCGCGGGCGAGGCCGCGCTCCTGGTCTGGACGACGACCCCCTGGACCCTGGTGTCCAACACGGCGGTCGCCGCCCACCCCGAGGTCACGTACGTCGTCGCCACGAATGGCGAGGAGAAGCTGGTCGTCGCCCAGCCGCTGCTGGAGAAGTCCCTGGGCGAGGGCTGGGAGGCCACCGGCCAGACCTTCACGGGCAAGGAGATGGAGCGCTGGACGTACCAGCGCCCCTTCGAGCTCGTCGAGTTCCCCGAGCCCGCCCACTACGTCGTGAACGCCGAGTACGTCACGACCGAGGACGGCACGGGTCTGGTCCACCAGTCCCCCGCCTTCGGCGCCGACGACCTCGCGGTCTGCCGCGCGTACGGCCTGCCCGTCGTGAACCCGGTCCGCCCCGACGGCACCTTCGAGGAGGAGGTCCCGCTCGTCGGCGGCGTCTTCTTCAAGAAGGCCGACGAGAAGCTGACCGCCGACCTCGACGCGCGCGGCCTGCTCTTCAAGCACATCGCCTACGAGCACAGCTACCCGCACTGCTGGCGCTGCCACACGGCCCTGCTCTACTACGCGCAGCCGTCCTGGTACATCCGCACCACCGCCGTCAAGGACGCGATGCTGCGGGAGAACGAGAAGACGAACTGGTTCCCGGACTCGGTCAAGCAGGGCCGCTTCGGCGACTGGCTGAACAACAACATCGACTGGGCGCTGTCCCGCAACCGCTACTGGGGCACCCCGCTGCCGATCTGGCGCTGTGAGGAGAACCACCTCACCTGCGTCGGCTCGCGCGCGGAGCTGACCGAGCTGTCGGGCACGGACCAGTCGGCCCTGGACCCGCACCGCCCGTACATCGACGACGTCACCTTCCCCTGCACGGCGGAGGGCTGCTCCCTCGAAGCGGTCCGTGTGCCGGAGGTCATCGACGCCTGGTACGACTCGGGCTCGATGCCGTTCGCGCAGTGGGGCTACCCGTACAAGAACAAGGAGATCTTCGAGAAGCGCTACCCGGCGCAGTTCATCTCGGAGGCCATCGACCAGACCCGCGGCTGGTTCTACACGCTGATGGCGGTCGGCACCCTCGTCTTCGACAAGTCCTCGTACGAGAACGTGGTCTGCCTCGGCCACATCCTCGCCGAGGACGGCCGCAAGATGTCCAAGCACCTGGGGAACATCCTCCAGCCGATCCCGCTCATGGACCAGCACGGCGCCGACGCAGTGCGCTGGTTCATGGCGGCCGGCGGCTCCCCGTGGGCGGCCCGTCGTGTGGGCCACGGCACGATCCAGGAGGTCGTCCGCAAGACCCTCCTCACGTACTGGAACACGGTCGCCTTCCAGGCCCTGTACGCCCGTACGTCGAACTGGGCGCCCTCCGCGGCCGACCCGGCCCCGGCGGACCGCACGGTCCTGGACCGCTGGCTGCTGTCCGAGCTGAACACCCTCGTGGCCGAGGTCACGGACGCGATGGAGTCGTACGACACCCAGCGCGCCGGCAAGCTGCTGTCCGCCTTCGTGGACGACCTGTCGAACTGGTACGTCCGCCGCTCGCGCCGCCGCTTCTGGCAGGGCGACAAGGCCGCGCTGCGCACCCTGCACGAGGTCGTCGAGACGGTCACGCGCCTGATGGCCCCGCTCACCCCCTTCATCACCGAGCGGGTCTGGCAGGACATGATCGTTCCGGTCGCCCCGGACGCCCCGGAGTCGGTGCACCTGTCGACGTGGCCGGTGGCGGACGGCACCCAGGTGGACCGGACCCTGTCGCAGCAGATGCAGCTGGTGCGCCGCCTGGTCGAGCTGGGCCGGGCGACGCGTGCCGAGTCGGGCGTGAAGACCCGCCAGCCGCTGTCGCGCGCGCTGGTCGGCGCGGCGGGCTTCGACGCGCTGTCGCCGGAGCTCCAGTCCCAGATCACGGAGGAGCTGAACGTCTCCTCCCTGGCCTCCCTGTCGGAGGTCGGCGGCTCGCTGGTCGACACGACGGCGAAGGCGAACTTCCGGGCGCTGGGCAAGCGCTTCGGCAAGGGCGTGCAGGACGTCGCGAAGGCGGTGGCCGCGGCCGACGCGGCGACGCTGTCGCTGGCCCTGCGGTCCGGCTCCGCCGAGGTCGAGGTGAACGGGGAGTCCGTCTCCCTCTCCCCGGAGGAGGTCATCATCACGGAGACCCCGCGCGAGGGCTGGTCGGTGGCGTCCGACTCGGGCGCGACGGTGGCCCTGGACCTGGAGATCACCCCGGAGCTGCGGCTGGCCGGTCTGGCGCGTGACGCGATCCGGCTGATCCAGGAGGCCCGGAAGAACTCGGGGCTGGACGTGGCGGACCGCATCGCCCTGCGGTGGGTCTCCGACGAGGCCGAGGTGGTTCAGGCCCTGACGGACCACACGGCCCTGATCGCGGACGAGGTCCTCGCCACGGACTTCGCGTCCGGCGAAGCCGATGCCGCCTACGGTGACCCGTTCACGGACGAGCCCCTTGGCCTGACGTTCCGCCTCCGCAAGGCGTAACCCCCGGCCCGAGCGGCCCGCATCCCCACAGCCGGGGGTGCGGGCCGCTCCCCGTTCCCGGGGCTCCGCCCCTTCCTGGGGCTCCGCACACGGGTACGCAAACGGGCCGGGCCCGAGGTTCCGTGGAACCTCGGGCCCGGCCCGGAAAGCGCGGCTGCCGACCGCAAACGGCGGCGGCGCCTAGTTGTCGTCCTCGTCGATCAGAAAGCCCCGCATCGGCGACGGCGCCTGCATCGGCTGCGGCGCAGCCGGCCGCACTGGAGCCATCGGCTGGGTCATCGCCGGGGACATCTGCTGCTGGCCGCCGTACGACGGGCCCGCGCCCATCGGGGAGGGACCGCCCATGGGCGACGGGCCGCCCATCGAGGGGCCACCCATGGAGTGTCCCATCGCGCCGGCCGGAGCCATCGAGGGCGACGGCGCAGGCGGCAGCGCGGGACCGGCCGGGTTCCGCGGCGGGGCGAGCGAGTCGTCGGCCTGGGTCTCCAGCTGGCGCAGCTGCGACTCCAGGTAGGACTTCAGACGCGTACGGTACTCACGCTCGAAGCCCCGCAGGTCCTCGACCTTGCGCTCCAGCGTGGCGCGGGCGGACTCCAGGGAGCCCATCGCGACGCGGTGCTTCTCCTGCGCGTCCCGCTCCAGCGCGTCGGCCTTGGCGCGGGCGTCCCGCTCCAGGCCCTCGGCGCGCGACCGGGCCTCGCCGACGATCTTGTTGGCCTCGGAGCGGGCCTCCGCGATCGCCTGGTCGGCGGTCTGCTGCGCCAGCGACAGGACGCGGGCGGCGCTGTCGCCACCGGGGCCCTGCTGCGGGAGCTGCGGCTGCTGCATCTGCTGCATCGGCTGACCCATGGGCTGCATCTGCTGCCCCATCTGCTGCATCTGCTGGCCCATGGGCTGCATCTGCTGGCCGAGCGGGTTCTGGCCGCCCATGGACTGCTGCTGGCCCATGCCCTGCTGGCCCATGCCCTGCTGACCCATGCCCTGCTGACCCATGCCCTGCGGTCCGCCCATGGGGTGCTGCTGCATGGGGCCGCCCATGGGGCCGCCCATCGGGCCGGGGCCCTGCTGGCCCTGGCCGCCGGGGCCCGGCGGGAGCTGCGGCTGGCCGCCCGGAAGCTGCGGCGGGCCCATCTGCTGCTGCGGCGGGCCGGATATGGCCGCGGGCACGGGGGCGCCGGGGCCGCGCTGGTCCTGGGGTTCCGGCTTGCGCATGCCCTGCTGCTGCTGGTTCTGCGCGGCGGCACGCGTGGCGGCTGCCAGCTTGGCGCGCAGGTCCTCGTTCTCGCGCAGCAGGCGCGTCAGTTCGGACTCGACCTCGTCGAGGAAGGCATCGACCTCGTCCTCGTCATAGCCTTCTCGGAGGCGGACGGTCGTGAACTGCTTGTTCCGCACGTCCTCGGGAGTCAGCGGCATGTCTTCTTCACCTCTACGTAGTCGTCGGCAGTCGGCAAGACCGTATCGGGATCGTCCCCGCGCGCGCGGAGAAGTTCATCGTTCATACGCTTCTCGCAGCACCGCTGACGAGACTGATGAGGATGTAAACGATGATCATCAGAACGAAGAAGGACAGGTCGAGTGCCACGCCCCCGAGACGCAACGGCGGGATCATCCGCCGAAGAAGCTTGAGCGGTGGGTCGGTGACAGTGTAGGTGGCCTCCAGAACGACCACCATCGCCTTGCCGGGTGTCCATGAACGTGCGAACTGGAACACATAGTCCATGACCAGTCGGAAGATCAGCACGATGAGGAAGCACATCAGCGCGATGTAGACCACCTGTAGTGCGACGCCCATCCCGCGCTTCCCTCTCCCCGTTTCCCGCTCTGTTCCCGGCCCCGTATCTGACGGATCGGTCTAGCTTTGGTTGAAGAACCCGCCCTCCGCGATGCGAGCCTTGTCCTCCGCCGTGACATCGACGTTAGCAGGCGACAGCAGGAACACCTTCTGTGTCACGCGTTCAATGCTGCCGTGCAGACCGAAGACGAGACCGGCGGCGAAGTCCACGAGACGCTTCGCATCCGTGTCGTCCATCTCCGTGAGATTCATGATCACCGGAGTGCCCTCACGGAAGTGTTCCCCGATGGTACGGGCCTCGTTGTAGGTCCGGGGGTGCAGCGTCGTGATGCGGTACGGCTCCCGCTCGGAGACGACCTTGGGCATGATCACGGGGGCGTTCTTCTCCAGGTTCGTGCGATCAGGTGTGATGGATGCCACGGGGGCAATTCGCGCAGGACGTCCGTTTTCCACCGGAATTGGGATGGGCTCCCGCTGCGCCGGAGGCTGTACGGCTCGTACCGGTTCGTCCGAAATGGGCGATTGGTGCACGGGCTGCTGTCGGCGATCCCGCTCCCGAGCCCGTTCCATCTCCGGCTCGGGCTCGAACTCGTCGTCGGGGTCGTACCCCGGGTTGTCGTACCGGTCGTCCTCCACGAGGCCGAGGTAGACCGCCATCTTGCGCATCGCGCCGGCCATTCTCCGAGTCCTCCGCTCTGTGGTGGATCGCCCTGTCGCAGGTGCCGCCGTGTCACGAATGTCACCAACTGCCCGCGATCCACGTGGTCTGCCCGCTCATCGGCGGGAATGACCATATTTTCTGCTGTGGTCCGACTTTCTTCGCGACGTTACCCGAGCCGGGGTCTCGCGCCGAGTACCGCAGTGCCGACGCGTACATGTGTCGCACCGGCCGCAACGGCCTGTTCCAGGTCTGCGCTCATCCCGGCCGACACCATCGTGGCAGCAGGATGGTCCGCGCGCATGCGGGATGACAATTCCATCAACCGCTCGAAGGCGGCCTGTTCGCGTCCCGCGTAGGGGCCGGACAGCGGAGCGACGGTCATCAGTCCGTCGATCCGCAGCCCCGGTGCCGCGGCGACGAGGTCCGCCAACTCCGCGAGCTGCTCCGGCGCCGCGCCGCCGCGGGCGCCGCGCTCCCCCGACTCGGCGTCGAGGGCGATCTGCACGAGGCAGCCGAGCTCCCGGCCGGCGTTCGAGGCGGCGGCCGAGAGGGCGGTCACGAGCCTGGGGCGGTCGACCGACTGCACCACATGCGCGTATTCCGCCACGGAACGGACTTTGTTCGTCTGCAACTGGCCGACGAAGTGCCAGCTGAGCGGCAGATCCGCGCAGGCCGCGGCCTTGGGGGCGGCGTCCTGGTCGCGATTCTCCGCAACATGACGGACGCCCAGGTCCGCCAGCAGTCGTACGTCGCTCGCGGGATAGGTCTTGGTGACCACGATGAGCGTCACCTCGTCCCGCTCCCGGCCCGCCGCCGCGCACGCGGACGAGATGCGTTCCTCCACCCGCGCCAGGTTCTCGGCGAGCTCCGACTTACGATCCGTCATTCCGCTTTCCCCCCGGAAGACTCCGTCAACCAGACATATCCGGCGAGCCGCCCGGTCACCCGGTCTCGGCGGTACGAGAAGTGGTCCCGCGACTCCAGTGTGCAGACCGGGGAGCGGCGGCTGTTCACCACCCCCGCCTCCGCGAGCTGCGCGTGCACTCCGGCGACCACGTCCACGGCCGGTGTCCCCCAGCTGGTCTCGGCCCGGGCGGCGGGCACCACTTCGGCCACCGCCTCCCGCATCTCGGCGGGCACCTCGTAGCAGTGCCCGCAGACCGCGGGTCCGGTGACGGCGATGATCCGCCCTGGTTCGGCGCCGAGGGAGACCATCGCCTCCACGGCCGCGGGCACCACCCCGGCGACCAGTCCCGGCCGCCCGGCGTGGGCGGCCCCGGCGACCCCGGCGACGGGGTCCGCCAGCAGGACGGGCGTGCAGTCGGCGGTGAGCACCGCGAGGGCGAGCCCCCGACGTGCGGTCACCACCGCGTCCACCGCCGGGATCTGCTCGTCCGGGCCCCAGGGCCCGTCCACCACGGCGACGTCGCGGCCGTGCACCTGGTTCATCCAGACCACCCGGTCCGGAGCGAGCCCCAGGGACCCCGCGGCCCGCGCCCGGTTCGCGAGAACGGCGGCCGGGTCGTCTCCGACCGCGCCGCCGAGGTTGAGCTCTTCGTACGGAACGGCGCTCACCCCGCCCCACCTGTCGGTGAAGGCGAAGTGGGCGCCGCCCACGTGATGCTGCTCCGGTGTCACTTCAAGAAGTCCGGGACGTCCAGTTCCTCGGCCGGGCTGTCCTGGTACGGGCGGGCCGTGGGGACCTGCGGCGCGGGGGCCTGGGTCTCGACCGGGGCCGGCTCGACCGGAGCCGGGGGGTCCTCGCGCGGGGTGACCGAGCCGAGTCCGCCGAAGGCCGGGCGGGCCGGCTCGGCGGCGCGGACCGGAGCCGGGGCCGGCTCCTCGCGCTTGGTGGACGCCGCCCCGATGACGTTGTCCCTGCGGGCAGGCGGCTGCCCTCCGTCAAAACCCGCGGCGATCACCGTGACACGCACCTCGTCGCCGAGGGCGTCGTCGATGACGGCGCCGAAGATGATGTTCGCCTCGGGGTGCGCGGCCTCGCTCACCAGCTGCGCGGCCTCGTTGATCTCGAAGAGACCGAGGTCCGAGCCACCGGAGATGGAGAGCAGCACGCCGCGGGCGCCGTCGATGGACGCCTCCAGCAGCGGCGAGGAGATCGCCATCTCGGCCGCGGCCACCGCGCGGTCGTCGCCGCGGGCCGAGCCGATGCCCATCAGGGCCGAGCCGGCCTCGGACATCACGGACTTGACGTCGGCGAAGTCGAGGTTGATCAGACCCGGGGTGGTGATGAGATCGGTGATGCCCTGGACGCCGGAGAGCAGGACCTGGTCGGCCGACTTGAAGGCGTCGAGGACGCTGACCTGGCGGTCCGAGATGGACAGCAGTCGGTCGTTGGGGATGACGATGAGGGTGTCGACCTCTTCGCGGAGCTCGGCGATGCCGTCCTCCGCCTGGTTCGCGCGGCGCCGGCCCTCGAAGGTGAACGGCCGGGTGACCACACCGATCGTGAGGGCGCCCAGCGAGCGCGCGATGTTGGCGACGACGGGTGCGCCGCCGGTGCCGGTGCCGCCGCCTTCACCCGCGGTGACGAAGACCATGTCGGCCCCCTTGAGGACCTCCTCGATCTCCTCGCGGTGGTCCTCTGCCGCCTTGCGGCCGACGGCCGGGTTGGCGCCGGCGCCGAGGCCCCGGGTGAGTTCACGGCCGACGTCGAGCTTGACGTCGGCGTCGCTCATCAACAGCGCCTGGGCGTCCGTGTTGATGGCGATGAACTCGACGCCCTTGAGACCGACCTCGATCATTCGGTTGATGGCATTGACACCACCGCCGCCGACACCGATGACCTTGATGACTGCGAGGTAGTTCTGCGGTGCTGCCACGTCGAAGGCCTCTCGCCTCGAGTTACGTGTCGCCGCCTCGCGGGCCTGCGTTGCGACGACTGATGCCGAAATAGGGACGGTCCGAACGCGCCGACCCGAACCCTCACCCTGAAGTTTAGGGTTAGGGGTGTGTCTGTTCCTTGGACTCTTCCGAACAGGACACTAAGTCGACAAGTAGCGCGTGTTCAACGAACACGCCGAACCTCCCGTTTTTCTTTTCACCCTATGTGATCACCCGTATCGCTGGCCAACCAGGGTGCGTCGTTGTTCGACCGGGAGTCAACTCCCGGACACCGCAGGGGCGGTGGGAACGCTCACGTCGAAGTGACCGGCCTTCGGCGCGGCTTTCAGCAAAGCGGTCAGCGCACGCCCCTTCGCCTCGCTCTGTTCACCGCTCCCCCACGTCACGGAGCGGCCCCTCGTGAGCTCCAGGACCACGGAATCATAGGAACCCACCTTGACCTGCACGGTTTCCTTGGCGACCGGTTCCGGGAGGGCGCCCGCGACGAGGACGGCCTCGTGCAGCAGCCGTTCCTCGTCGAAGCGACGGGCGCTCGGGGATCGTGCGGCGTTCAATTCGAGGACCGGAACGCCCGCGGGTGCTTTCGGAACCGTGTCGAATCGCACACCCGATGCGTCCACTTCGACGAAGTTGGCGTCCTTTTTGATGAGCAGGACAGGTTTGCGTTCCGTCACTTTCAGCCCGATTCCATGCGGCCAGGCCCGCACCACATCGACCGAATCGATGCGGGGCAGCCGGCCGCGGACGCGGCTCTCGATCTCCTCGGTGTCCACGCTCACCAGGGGTGCGCCGAGGGGCACGGCCGCGGCCGAGAGGACCTGCTCGGGGGTGAGCACCTCCGTGCCGGTGGCGGTGACCTTCTCGACGCGGAGCCAGGAGGAGCCGTAGAGCACCCAGGTCCCGCCCGCGACGAGGAGCACCGCCGCGGCCAGGGAGGCCAGCACGGGGCCCCGGCGCAGGCGTGCGCCGGGGCCCTGCGGGCCGGATCCCTTCGCGGACTTGCCGGACTTGGGGGGCTTGGGTGGTGTGGGAGAGCCGGCGCCCTTGCGGGCGGGCCGGCCGGACCCGCCGGGACCAGGGGTCCCGCGCTGTGCGGTCGTCGCTCCGGCCACTCCTGTGCCTCCTGCGTCTGGGCTCCGCGTCAGCGGTTCCGGTGGGCTGCGATCGCCTCGTACACCATGCCGACCAGCAGCTCGTCGGCGTCGCGTCGGCCGAACTCACCGGCGGCGCGGGACATCTCGTACAGGCGGTGCGGGTCGGACAGCACCGGGAGGATCTGGCCGAGCACCCACTCGGGCGTCAGTTCCGCGTCGTCCACGAGGAGGCCGCCGCCGGCCTTGACCACCGGCTGGGCGTTGAGCCGCTGTTCGCCGTTGCCGATCGGCAGCGGGACGTAGGCGGCGGGGAGCCCGACGGCGGAGAGTTCGGCGACGGTCATCGCACCCGCGCGACACAGCATCATGTCGGCGGCGGCGTACGCGAGATCCATCCGGTCCACGTACGGTACCGGCACATAGGGCGGCATCCCGGGCATGTTGTCGACACGCGGCAGTTCGTTCTTCGGGCCGACGGCGTGCAGGATCTGGACGCCGGAGCGCTGCAGGGTCGGAGCGACCTGCTGGATCGTCTCGTTGAGGCGGCGGGCGCCCTGTGAGCCACCGGAGACCAGCAGCGTCGGCAGGTTGGGGTCCAGGCCGAAGGCGGCGCGCGCCTCCGGGCGGACCGCGGCCCGGTCGAGGGTGGAGATGGTGCGGCGCAGCGGGATGCCCACGTAGCGGGCGCCGCGCAGCTTGCTGTCGGGGGTGGAGACCGCGACGGCGTGCGCGTACCGGGAGCCGATCTTGTTGGCCAGTCCGGGCCGGGCGTTGGCCTCGTGGACGATGATCGGCACCCCGAGCCGCTTGGCCGCGAGGTAGCCGGGCAGGGCCACGTAGCCGCCGAAGCCGACGACGCAGTCGGCCTTGGTGCGGATGAGGATCTCCTCCGCGGCCTTGATGGTGCCGCGCAGCCGTCCGGGGACGGTGATCAGTTCCGGGGTCGGCTTGCGGGGCAGCGGCACGGCGGGGATCAGCCCGAGCTCGTAGCCGCGCTCCGGCACCAGGCGGGTCTCCAGCCCGCGCTCGGTGCCGAGGGCGGTGATGCCCACTGAAGGGTCCTGCCTGCGCAGGGCGTCCGCGAGGGCGAGCGCCGGCTCGATGTGGCCGGCGGTCCCCCCACCGGCGAGTACGACATGCACCGAAATTCACCGCTCTCCGGACGGACGCTTCTTGACGCGCCGTCTCATCGACTTCCATCTCACCCCGGTCCGCCACCAGCCGGTCTTCGGCTGTCGCATCGCGAGGGCCGCGCGCGCCGCCGGCTCCTCACGCGCGAAGGCGATGAGCAGTCCGACCGCGAACATGGTCGGCAGCAGGGCTGACCCTCCGTAGGAGAACAGCGGGAGCGGGACTCCGGCGATCGGCAGCAGACCGAGCACCGCACCGATGTTGATCACGGCCTGGGCCGTGATCCAGGTGGTCACGCCTCCCGCGGCAAACCGTACGAAGGAATCCTCCGTGCGTCCGGCCACGCGGATACCCGCATAGCCTAGAGCCGCGAACAGGGCGAGCACCGACAGCGTCCCCGCGAGACCCAGTTCCTCCCCGGTGATGGCGAAGATGAAGTCAGTGTGGGCTTCGGGTAGTTGCCCCCATTTTTCCACACTTGCACCCAGGCCTGAACCGAACCATCCGCCCGAGGCGAGGGCATAGATCCCGTGCACGGCCTGCCAGCAAAGGTCGTTCTTGCCCGGGTCTGTCGCACCGAGGCACTCCAGCCGGTCCATCCGGTGCGGACTGGTCTTGATGAGCAGGGCGACGATCGCACCCGCGAAGGCCAGCACCCCGACGAACATCCGGGTCGGGGCGCCCGCGAGCCAGAGCAGACCGAACAGGATGGCCCCGAGGATCATCGCGGTGCCCATGTCGCCGCCCAGCATGATCAGCCCGAGCAGCAGGAAGGCCACCGGGACCAGCGGCACCAGCAGGTGCTTCCACTGGCTGAGCAGCCCCTTGTCGCCCTTGCGCGCCAGCAGGTCGGCGCCCCACAGGATCAGTGCCAGCTTGCCGAACTCACTGGGCTGCAACATGAACGGACCGCCAAGGGAGATCCAATTCTGGTTGCCGTTGATCGAGACCCCTATCCCGGGGACCTGGACCAGGACCATCAGGAAGAGCGTGCCGGCGAGCACCGGATAGGACAGCGCCCGGTGCAGCTTGACGGGCATCCGGGAGGCGACCAGCAGCAGTCCGGTGCCGATGAGGGCCGCCAGGAACTGCTTCTTGAAGAAGTACGCGTCACCGAGGCCGAGCTGGAGGGCCTTGATCATGGAGGCCGAGTACACCATCACCAGGCCGAGCACGGTGATGAGCAGTGAACTGCCGAAAATCAGGTAATAGGCGGTGAGCGGGCGGTCCCAGGCCTTGCGCAACTGCCGCTGTGTACGCCGCAGCCCGGCCAGCGGCCCGCGCCCCGCGGGCCGCTTCACACGCACCAAGGGCCGTTTGCGGCCCTGCGCCTTCACGGCGGACGGCCGCCGCCCCGGCAGCATCTGCTTGGCCGGCATCTGTGATCTTCCCCTCCACTCGTACGAGGCGAGCAGCCGGCCGGCCGGAGGGAACCTGCCCCGGAGCCCCGGCCTAGACCGTGTCCGCGGCGCTCTCGGTGGCCAGTTCGCGCACCGCGTCGGCGAATGCGTCCCCACGCTTGTTGTAGTTCGCGAACATGTCCATCGAGGCACAGGCAGGTGCCAGCAGGACCGTGTCGCCGGGCTCGGCGAGCGCGGCCGCCTCCCGGACCGCTGCGAGCATCGCCCCAGTGTCGGTCCGGTCGAGGTCGACGACCGGGACCTCGGGGGCGTGTCGCGCCAGCGCCTCGGCGATCAGCGCCCGGTCGGCGCCGATCAGCACCACGCCGCGCAGCCGCTTCGCCGACTTCTGCACGAGCTCGTCGAAGGTCGCGCCCTTGGCGAGACCGCCGGCGATCCACACGACCGGCTCGAAGGCAGCCAGCGAGGCCTCGGCCGCGTGCGTGTTGGTGGCCTTGGAGTCGTCGACGTACGCGACCCCGCCGACCTCGTCCACGTGCGCGACCCGGTGGGCGTCGGGACGGAAGTTGCGCAGCCCGTCGCGAACCGCGCGCGGCTCCACGCCGAAGGCGCGGGCCAGGGCCGCCGCGGCGAGCGCGTTGGCGATGTTGTGCGGGGCGGGCGGGTTGACGTCCTTGACCTCGGCGAGCTCCTGGGCGTTCTTCTGCCGGTTCTCGACGAACGCGCGGTCGACGAGGATGCCGTCGACGACGCCGAGCATGGAGGGGCCGGGGGCGCCGAGGGTGAAGCCGATCGCCCGGCAGCCCTCTTCGACGTCCGCCTCGACGACCAGGGCCTCGGTGGCGGGGTCGGCGACGTTGTAGACGCAGGCCACCGTGTTGCCCTCGTAGATCCGGCCCTTGTCGGCGGCGTACGCCTGCATCGAGCCGTGCCAGTCGAGGTGGTCCGGGGCCAGGTTGAGGACGGCGCCCGAGTGGACGCGCAGCGAGGGCGCCCAGTGCAGCTGGTAGCTGGAGAGTTCGACGGCGAGCACGTCGTACTGCTGCTCGCCGAGCACCACGTCGATGATGGGCGTGCCGATGTTGCCGACGGCGGCGGTGCGCAGCCCGGCGGCCTTCAGGATCGACGCCAGCATCTGGGTGGTGGTGGTCTTGCCGTTCGTCCCGGTGATGGCGAGCCAGGGGGCGGCGTTCTCGCCGCGCAGCAGCCAGGCGATCTCGACGTCGCCGACGACGTCCACACCCGCGGCGGCGGCGGCCGCGAACAGCGGGCTGTCGGGCTTCCAGCCGGGCGAGGTGACGACCAGTTCGGTGCCGTCGGGGAGGGTCTCGGCGTCCGCGAGGCGTACGGAGATCCCCAGCTCGCCCAGTTCGGCGGCGCGGGCGCGGTGGCCCTCGCCGTCGCCGCCGTCGACGACGGTCACGACGGCGCCGAGGCCGGCCAGGGCGCGGGCGGCACTGATGCCACTCACGCCGAGACCGGCCACGGTGATGTTCTTGTCCTGCCAGGACGTCACTTGTCGGCTGCCCATCCCGCGTAGAAGAGACCGAGACCCACGATCACGCACATGCCCTGGATGATCCAGAAGCGGACCACCACAAGGACTTCGGACCACCCCTTGAGTTCGAAGTGGTGCTGCAGCGGGGCCATCCGGAAGACGCGCTTCCCGGTCATCTTGAACGAGCCGACCTGGATGACGACCGACATGGTGATGAGGACGAAGAGGCCGCCGAGCAGGGCGATCAGGAACTCCGTGCGGGAGCAGATCGCGAGACCGGCGAGCGCGCCGCCGAGGGCCAGCGAGCCGGTGTCACCCATGAAGATCTTGGCGGGCGAGGTGTTCCACCACAGGAAGCCGAAGCAGGCGCCCATCAGGGCGGAGGCGACCACGGCGAGGTCCAGCGGGTCGCGCACCTCGAAGCAGGCGTTCGGGCTCGGCAGGGTCTGCGCGTTGACGCAGGACTCCTGGAACTGCCAGACGCCGATGAAGGTGTAGGCGCCGAAGACCATCACGGCGGCGCCGGTGGCGAGGCCGTCCAGACCGTCGGTCAGGTTCACGCCGTTGGACATGGCCAGGATCATGAACAGCGCCCAGACGACGAACAGCACCGGGCCGATCGACCAGCCGAAGTCCGTCACGAACGACAGCTTGGTGGAGGCCGGGGTCAGTCCGCGCGAGTCCTTGAACTGCAGTGCGAGCACCGCGAAGGTGATGCCGACGATCAGCTGGCCGGACATCTTGGCCTTGGCCCGCAGACCGAGCGAACGGCGCTTGACGATCTTGATGTAGTCGTCGAGGTAACCGACCACGCCCATGCCCGCCATCAGGAAGAGCACGAGCAGGCCCGAGAAGCTCACCGCCTCACCGGTGATGACCTTCGTCAGGGCGTACGCGACGAGCGTGGCCAGGATGAAGGAGATGCCGCCCATGGTGGGCGTGCCCTTCTTCCCGGCGTGGCCGCGCGGGCCGTCGTCGCGGATGAACTGGCCGTAGCCCTTCCGGGCCAGCAGCTTGATCAGCAGCGGGGTCCCGACAACGGTGAGGAACATGCCGATGACACCGGCGAACAGGATCTGCCTCATCGGCCGGGGACCTCGCCCTCGACAGTGCCCTCGAGCAGGGCCTGGGCCACCCGCTCCAGACCGGCCGACCTGGAAGCCTTCACCAGCACGACGTCACCCGGGCGCAGTTCACTGCGCAACAGGTCGACCGCCGCCTGCGCGTCGGACACGAGCACCGACTCCTCACCCCACGAACCCTCGTTATATGCGCCCAGTTGCAGCCAGGAGGCTTCCCTGCCCCCGACTGCGACGAGCTTGCTCACGTTGAGCCGGACGACAAGTCGCCCGACCGCGTCGTGCTCGGCGAGCGCGTCGTCCCCCAGCTCGGCCATCGGACCGAGCACCGCCCACGTGCGTCCCCCGTTCGCCCTGCCGGCACCGCCCATCGCGGCGAGCGCGCGCAGTGCGGCCCGCATGGACTCGGGATTCGCGTTGTAGGCGTCGTTGACGATCGTCACACCGTCCGCGCGCTCGGTGACCTCCATCCGCCACCGGGACAGCGTGCCCGCCCCGGAGAGCGCGATGGCGATCTCCTCGACGGACATGCCCAGTACATGGGCAACGGCGGCCGCGGCGAGCGCGTTCGACACGTGGTGCTCACCGTACAGCCGCAAGGTCACGTCGCTGCACCCGGTCGGTGTTCGCAATGTGAAGGAAGCCTGTCCCCTGTCCGTCATGCGGACTTCGGTGGCCCGGATGTCGGCGTCCTCGGCCTCACCGAACAGCACCGTACGGGCCTTCGTGCGCCCGGCCATGGCACGGACCAGCAGGTCGTCCGCGTTGAGGACGGCGACACCGCCCTCCGCCTCGGCCGGCAGCGCCTCGACCAGCTCCCCCTTGGCCTGGGCGATCTGCTCCCGGCCGCCGAACTCGCCGATGTGCGCGGTGCCGACGTTGAGGACCAGGCCGATCCGCGGGGGCGTCAGACCGGTGAGGTAGCGGATGTGCCCGATGCCGCGGGCGCCCATCTCCAGGACCAGGTGCTGCGTCTCCTCGGTGACGCGCAGCGTCGTGATCGGCAGGCCGATCTCGTTGTTCAGGTTCCCGGGGGTCCACACGGTCGGCGCGTGGTGCTGGAGCACCTGCGCGATCAGGTCCTTGGTGGAGGTCTTGCCGGCGGATCCGGTGAGGGCGACGACGTCCGTGCCCAGGCGGGCGACGACGGCCCGGGCGAGCGCCCCGAGGGCGGCCACCACGTCGGGCACGACGATCGCCGGCACGCCCACGGGCCGGGTCGCGAGGACGCCCACGGCGCCGGCGGCCAGCGCGCGCTCGGCGTAGTCGTGGCCGTCGACCCGCTCGCCGACGAAGGCGGCGAACAGGCTGCCCGGCCGGACCTCCCGGGAGTCGTAGACGACGGGACCGGTGACCTGGACGGACGGATCCGGTATGTCGTGGGGCCGCCCGCCGGTGATGTCGGCGATCTCGGCGAGGGAAAGGGCGATCACTGGTTCACCTCGGCCTGTCGGACCGTAGTCGTCTGATCGGGCACGGCCGCCTGGTCGAGCACGCTCTGGTGCTCGATCGCGGCGCGGAGCACGGTGCGGTCGTCGAAGGGCCGTACGACACCGGCGGTGTCCTGGCCCTGCTCGTGGCCCTTGCCCGCCACCAGCACGGTGTCGCCGGGCCGGGCGCGCGCGACGGCCGCGGCGATGGCCGCGGCCCTGTCGGCGTCGACCAGGACGGTGCCCCGCTCGGCGGGCGGTACGGACACGGCGCCTTCGAACATCGCGGCGAGGATCGCGAGCGGGTCCTCGGAGCGCGGGTTGTCGGAGGTCAGGACGGCCACGTCGGCGTACCGCGCGGCGGCGGCGCCCATCGGGGAGCGCTTGGTGGTGTCGCGGTCGCCGCCGCAGCCGAGCACGATGTGCAGCTTGCCCTCGGTGACCTCGCGCAGGGCGCGCAGGACCGATTCCACGGCGTCCGTCTTGTGCGCGTAGTCGACGACGGCGAGGTACGGCTGTCCCGCGTCCACCCGCTCCAGCCGGCCGGGCACCCCGGGGACCGCGGCGACGCCGTCGGCGGCGGTCTGCGGGTCGAGGCCGGCGGCGGCGAGGGTGACGATCGCGGCGACGGTGTTGGCCACGTTGAACGGGCCGGGCAGCGGCGCGGTCGCCCGTACGCGCTGTCCTTCGGGGCCCAGCAGGGTCAGGGTGGAGCTCGCCGGCCCGAACACCACGTCCTCGGCGCGCCAGTCGGCGGCCGGGTCGCCGGCGGCGGAGAAGGAGACGACCGGGATCGTCGCCTCCTTGGCCAGGCGGCGGCCGTACTCGTCGTCGAAGTTGACCACGCCCAGGCGGGCCCGGCGGGCGGTGAAGAGCCCGGCCTTCGCCTGGAAGTAGTCCTCCATGTCGGAGTGGAACTCCATGTGTTCCGGGCTCAGGTTGTTGAAGACGGCGACGTCGAAGACGCAGCCGTCGACGCGGCCGAGCACCAGGGCGTGGCTGGAGACCTCCATCGCCACGGCCTCGACGCCGCGTTCGCGCATGACCGCGAAGAGGGCCTGGAGGTCGGTGGCCTCGGGGGTGGTCCGCTCGGACTTGATGCGCTCGTCGCCGATGCGCATCTCGACGGTGCCGACCAGTCCGGTGCTGCGGCCCGCCGCGCGCAGGCCGCCTTCGACGAGGTACGCCGTGGTGGTCTTGCCGGAGGTGCCGGTGATGCCGATCTGGAGCAGGTCCTCGCCGGGGCGTCCGTAGATCGCGGCGGCGAGCTCTCCCATCCGGCCGCGCGGGTCGGCGACCGTGAGGACCGGCAGGCCGGTCGCGGCGGCGCGTTCGGCCCCCGCGGGGTCGGTCAGCACGGCGGCGGCGCCGAGGCCGGCGGCCTGGGCCGCGAAGTCGGCGCCGTGCGTCCTGGCTCCGGGCAGGGCCGCATACAGGTCTCCGGGGCGGACCGCACGCGAGTCGTGCGTGATCCCGGTGATCTGCGTCGCGGCGGGCGCCGGGATGCCCAGCAGGGTGGCCAGCTCGCCCAGCGGGGTCGGGCGGGCGGAGGCGGGCCTGGGCGCTCCCGGCGGCGCTGCCGGGGCGTCTTTCCGGGTGGTTCTGGGCTGATCAGCGTGGGGCACGGCGGTGAGCGTACCGGGCGCGGCGGGCCGGTCGCGAAGCGAGGGCCCGGCCTCGGCGTCGGCAACCGGCTGGTTCCCGGGTTTCGGGGTGATCGTTGTCACTGATGGTGCCTCACGCTTTTCTGGCGGGCCGACCGGGCTGTGGGTCACTGACCGGGCTGCGGACTGGGCTGCGGGGCGGGCTGCTGAGCGGGCTGCGGGCCGGGTTCGTAGGTGACCGGCAGTCCGGCGGGGGCGGTTCCGGTGGGGGCGACCTGAAGGGTCTTGAGGGCGAACTCCATGACCTTCTTGTAGATGGGGCCACAGATCTGGCCGCCGAAGTAGCTGCCCTTCGTCGGGTTCTGGATGGCGCAGTAGACGGTGATCCGCGGGTTGTCCGCGGGTGCGAAACCGGCGAAGGAGGCGGTGTAGCCCTTGTACCGGCCGGTGGCCGGATCCACCCGGTTGGAGGTGCCGGTCTTGCCGCCGACCCGGTAGCCGGGGATCTTCGCCTTGGTGCCGGTGCCCTCCTGGTCGTCGACGACGGATTCGAGCATCGCGGCGAGGGTCTTGGCGGTCTCCTGGCTGATCACTCGGTGCTGCTCGGGGGCCGGGGCCGGGGTGAGGCGGCCGTCGGGTCCCTTGGTGCCGCGCACCAGGGTCGGCTCGATGCGGACCCCGTCGTTGGCGATGGTCGAGTACACGGAGGCCGCCTGCATGGCGTTGAGGGACAGGCCCTGGCCGAAAGGAATCGTGTACTGCTGCGACGTGGACCAGTCCTCGGGCTTGGCGAGGATGCCGCGGGACTCGCCGGGGTAGTCCAGCCCGGTGGGCCGGCCGATGCCGAACTTGCTCAGGTAGGAGTGCAGGACCTTGTTGGACTCGGGCTGGGTGGGCCCGAGCTGGCCGGTGGCCAGGATGGTGCCGATGTTGGAGGACTTGGCGAGGACCCCGTTGAGGGTCAGGTACCAGGTCGGGTGGTCGATGTCGTCCTTGAACAGCCGGTCGCCGCGGTGCAGCCGGTTGGGGACCTCGACGCGGGTCTCGGGCGTGGCCTTCTTCTCCTCCAGCACGGCGGCCATCGACATCACCTTGGCGGTGGAGCCGGGCTCGTACACGTCCTGGAGCGCGGCGTTGCCCATGGCTGCGGAGCTGGCCCGGGTCAGGTCGTTGGGGTCGAAGCCGGGGGCGTTGGCCATGGCCAGTACCTCGCCGGTGCGGGTGTCCTGGACGATGACGTAGCCGCGGTCGGCCTCGGACTTCTGGACCTGCTCGGCGATGGCGCTCTGGGCCGCCCACTGGATGTCCCGGTCGATGGTCAGCACGATGTCCTCGCCGGGGACGGCGGGCTTCTCGCTGGAGCCGGCCGTGGGGACCTTGCGGCCGCCGGACTGGGCGTAGGTGATCTCGCCGTCCTTCCCGGACAGCTTCTTGTCGAGGGAGGACTCCAGACCGCCGCCGCCCTTGCCGTCGGCGTTGACGTAACCCAGTATCCCGGCGGCGAGGTCGCCGTTCGGGTACACGCGCTTGCTGCTGTCCTCCTTGAACACGCCGGCGAGGACGTTGGCTCCGGGGCCGTTGTTCTTCTTGTCGGCCGCCGCCTTGTCCCGGAAGACCCGCTGGAGGTCCTTGATCTGGTTCCAGACCTGCGGGGTCTGGCGCTGGGCGAGGATCACGTACCGGGTGTTCCTGGTGCTCAGCTTGGCGGCGAGCTCCTTGGCGTCCTTGCCGAGGATGGGCGCGAGGAGGGCGGCGGCCTGCGCCGGGGCGTCCGGGGCCTTGCTCTCCTGCGGCGTGAACATCTTCGGGTCGGCGGTGATGTCGTACGCGTCGACGCTGGTGGCGAGGGCCACGCCGCGGCGGTCGGTGATCTCGCCGCGCTCGGCGGCCAGCTTGACGCTGGTGTAGCGGTTCTTGGAGGCCTCGGCGGAGAAGGTCGAGGCGTCGACGGCCTGCACCTGGAGCAGCCGGACGACGAAGGCGAGCATGACGAGGGTCAGGCCCACGCCGACGAGGCGCAGCCGGGGGCGCGGGCTGCCGAGCCGGATGGTGTGGGGCCGTCTCGCTGCCGCGGGCCGCCGGGTCGCGGGGCGCGAGGCCGGGCGGGCCGTCGCCCGCGCCCGGTCCCCGGGCCTCGGCCGGCCCGGCCCGGGCACCCGCCGCCGCGGCGGCTCCTGCGGGCTCACGAGGCCACCCCGTTCCTGGGGCTCCGCCCCGGACCCCGCTCCTCAATCGCCGGCGGGGCTGAAAGATCCGGGGCTCCGCCCCGGACCCCGCTCCTCAAACGCCGGAGGGGCTGAATGTGCCCGGCGAGGCTGAATCCTTCAGCCCGTCCGGCGTTTCCCGCACGGGTCCGCTTCACGACGTCACCTTCCGGGGGTCTGGCTGGGCTGCTGCGAGGGCTGGGCCGCGGGCGGGGCCGCCGGGGCCGGGGAGGCCGGCGGGGCCGGCGGCGGGGTGGGGGTCGGGGAGGCCTCGGCCGGGGTGGCGGTGCCGGCGACCTTGCCGTCCGGGCCGATGAAGACGGGGCTGCCGCCCGGGACCAGGCCGAGCTCCTGCGCCCGCCGCTGCAGCGCGTCGGGGGCCGAGTAGGCGTCCACGTCCCGCTGCAGCGCCTGTTCCTCGTCGGTGAGGGCGGTGGTCTCCTTCTTCAGCCTGGTCAGCTGGAAGGAGCCCTCGTTCAGCGCCGAGTTGAGCAGCAGCAGGCTGATCAGGCCGCCGCCGAGCAGCGCCACGACCAGCAGGACGAACGGCATCCGCGCGGCCTGCCCGCCGGGGCGGGGGCGGGGGCGGGCCGGGCGGCCGCCGAGCGCCCGGCCGAGCCGGGCCGCCTGCCCCCGGGTCAGCGTGGCGACCTTCCCGGCCTTGGTCACAGCAGCGCCTCCCGGATGCGTTCGACCCCGCGGAACCTCGCCGGGGCGGCCCGCCGGTTCTCGGCGATCTCCTCCTCGGTCGGCAGTTCCGCTCCGCGCGTGAGCAGTTTCAGCTTCGGCTGGTACTTCTCGGGGACCACCGGCAGGCCGGGCGGGGCCGTGGAGGTGGCTCCTGCCGCGAAGACCTGCTTGACCAGGCGGTCCTCCAGCGAGTGGTACGAGAGCACCGCGATCCGGCCGCCGACCGCGATCCGGTCCACGGCCGCCGGGATCGCCTGCTCCAGGCCCGAGAGCTCGCCGTTGACCTCGATGCGCAGCGCCTGGAAGGTCCGCTTCGCCGGGTTGCCGCCGGTGCGCTTGGCGGCCTGCGGCAGGGAGTCGCGGATCAGTTCCACGAGCCGGGCGCTGTTGGTGAAGGGCTCCTTGGCCCGTTCCCGGACGACCGCGGACACGATCCGCTTGGCCTGCTTCTCCTCGCCGTACTGGCGCAGGATCCGGACGAGCTCGCCCGGCGCGTAGGTGTTCAGGACCTCGGCGGCGCTGATGCCCGTCGTCTGGTCCATGCGCATGTCCAGCGGCGCGTCCTGCGCGTACGCGAACCCGCGGTCGGCCTCGTCCAGCTGCATGGAGGAGACGCCCAGGTCGAAGAGGATGCCCTGGACGGCCGGGATGCCGAGCCCGTCGAGGACCTCGGCGAGGTCGGCGTAGATCGCGTGGACGAGGGTGGCCCGGTCGCCGAAGGGCGCGAGGCGTTCGCCGGAGAGCCGCAGGGCCTCCTTGTCGCGGTCGAGGCCGATCAGGTGGGCCTCGGGGAACCGGGTCAGCAGGGCCTCGCTGTGGCCGCCGAGGCCGAGGGTGCAGTCGACGACGACGGCCCCGGGCCTCTCCAGCGCCGGGGCCAACAGGTCCAGGCACCGCTGGAGCATCACCGGGACATGTCGGGACTCGCTAGTCAAAGCGCCCTCTCAGATAACGGCGCGGCAGGCATACGCCGCGCCGCGCACGCGGAGTGTTACCAGGGGGCCGGGCGGCCGGTCAGGGCCGGGCTCCGGCCGGTTCGCGTCACTTTAGTGCAACGGTCGCCGCGGTCAACGAACCGCCCCGCGCGCCGTCCACGCCTCTCGGACCGAACCGGCAAAAGCCGCGAATCACCCATACGGCCACCTCGGACCCACCCCTGTGGGTTAGCTCACAACAAGGCTCGTTGACGTTCTTTGTCCCACCTCACGCAAGGCCTTTACCGGCCGTGACCACTAACGTCGTACCCATGACGACTTCCGCATCCCTGCCTGCAGAGTCCGCGTCCGAGGCGCCCGTCGGCGGATCCGTCACCGACCGGCTGGTCGAGGCGAACCGGCACTACGCGGCACAGTTCACCGACCCCGGGATGGACGCCCGCCCCGTGCTCCACGTGGCCGTCGTGGCCTGCATGGACGCCCGTCTCGACCTGCACAAGGCGCTCGGCCTGGAGCTCGGCGACTGTCACACGATCCGCAACGCGGGCGGCGTGGTCACCGACGACACCATCCGCTCGCTCACCATCAGCCAGCGGGCGCTGGGCACCCGCACGGTGATACTCATCCACCACACCGGCTGTGGCCTCGAACGTCTGACCGAGGACTTCCGCCACGAGCTGGAGGACGAGGTCGGCCAGCGTCCCGCCTGGGCCGTCGAGGCCTTCCGGGACGTGGACCAGGACGTCCGCCAGTCCATGCAGCGGGTTCGCACCAACCCGTTCCTGCCCCACAAGGACGATGTGCGAGGCTTCGTCTTCGACGTGCACACCGGGCTCCTGCGGGAGATCGATCCCAGCTCTTGAGTGACACAAGGCCGTAACGCCGTCAAGAATGCGGGGTGACACCACCCGGGATCCCCCCGGGACCGGTGTCCGTGTTTCGGGGTGGGCCGGTTCATGCGCCAACGGCGTCGGCCCTGGAAATGGGCCGAGGAGAACCAAGGTGACGACGTATGACGACCGAGCGAGCCTCGCAGATCTGACCAGCACGGCGGAGCGGGTGCGCGAGTCGGTCGAGAGCGTGATCGAGGGCAAGCCCGAGGTCGTACGCCTCGCGCTCACCGTGCTGCTCGCCGAGGGGCACCTGCTGATCGAGGACGTACCCGGCGTCGGCAAGACGATGCTCGCCAAGACGCTCGCCAAGTCCATCGACTGCTCGGTGCAGCGCATCCAGTTCACTCCGGACCTGCTGCCCTCCGACATCACCGGTGTCAGCATCTACGACCAGCAGCTCCGCGAGTTCGAGTTCAAGCCGGGCGCGATCTTCGCGCAGATCGTCATCGGCGACGAGATCAACCGCGCCTCGCCGAAGACCCAGTCGGCGCTGCTGGAGTCGATGGAGGAGCGCCAGGTCACCATCGACGGCACGACCTACACGCTGCCCACCCCCTTCATGGTCGTCGCCACCCAGAACCCGGTGGAGATGGAGGGCACGTACCCGCTGCCCGAGGCCCAGCGCGACCGCTTCATGGCCCGCGTCTCCGTCGGCTACCCCAGCCCCGAGGCCGAGCTCCAGATGCTCGACGTGCACGGCGGGGTCTCCCCGCTCGACGACCTGACGGCCGTCGCGCACGCCCACGACATCATCAAGCTCATCGAGGCCGTCCGCGAGGTGTACGTGGCCGAGCCCGTCCGGCGCTACGTCGTCGACCTGGTCTCCGCCACCCGCAGCCACCCCGACCTGCGGCTCGGCGCCTCGCCCCGCGCCACCCTGCACCTGCTGCGCGCCGTGAAGGCCTCCGCCGCGCTCGCCGGCCGCGACTACGTCCTGCCCGACGACGTCCAGGCCCTGGCCGCGCCGGTCCTCGCGCACCGGCTGCTGCCCACCGCGCAGGCCCAGCTGAACCGGCGCACCGCCGAGCAGGTCGTCCACGACATCCTGCAGCGCACCCCCGTCCCGGCCGCGCACGCCCGCGGCGAGATGCCGCCCGGCGCGGGCATCCGGGGCTTCTGATGAGTGCCGGTGCCCCGCGCGGCGCCGGCGGCCCGGGGGACGGCGGCGGGCTGCGCGCATCGCTGTCCGGGCTGACGACCCGCGGCCGCTCGTTCCTGGCCGCCGGGATAGCCGCGGCCGCCTGCGCGTACGTCCTGGGCCAGGGCGAACTGCTCCGCGTCGGCCTGCTGCTCGCCTTCCTGCCGCTGATCTGCGTCTACGCCCTGCACCGCACCCGCTACCGGGTCTCCGGCAGCCGCCGGCTCAGCCCGGGACGGGTGCCCGCGGGCGCCGAGGCCCGGGTGCAGCTGCGCATGGACAACGTCTCCCGGCTCCCCACCGGTCTGCTGATGCTCCAGGACCGGGTGCCCTACGTCCTCGGCCCGCGCCCGCGCTTCGTCCTGGACCGGGTCGAGCCCGGCGGACGCCGCGAGGTGTCCTACCGGGTCCGCTCCGACCTGCGCGGCCGCTATCCGCTGGGCCCGCTCCAGCTGCGGCTGACCGACCCCTTCGGACTGGTCGAGCTGACCCGCTCCTTCAGCACCTACGACACCCTCACCGTCATCCCGCGCACCGAGCCCCTGCCGCCGGTCCGGCTGACCGGCGAGTCCAACGGCTACGGCGACGGCAGCCGCCGCTCGCTGGCCCTGGCCGGTGACGACGACGTGATCCCGCGCGGCTACCGGCGCGGCGACGACCTGCGCCGGGTGCACTGGCGCTCCACCGCCCGCTACGGCGAGCTGATGGTCCGCCGCGAGGAACAGCCGCAGCGCAGCCGGGCCACGGTCCTGCTGGACACCCGGCGCCTCGCCTTCGACGGCGCCGGCCCCGACTCCGCCTTCGAGTGGGCCGTCTCGGCGGCCGCCTCCAGCCTCGTGCACGTACTGGAACAGGGCTTCTCCGTACGGCTGCTCACGGACACCGGGGACTCGGTGCCCGGCGACGGCGGGGGCGGCTTCACCGCCGGCGGACAGGAGTCCGCGGAGGCCGCCGGACTGATGATGGACACCCTCGCGGTCATCGGGCACTCCGACGGCGCCGGGCTCTCGCGGGCCTACGACGCGGTGCGCGGCGCCGGCGCGGGAGGCTTCGGCGGAGCCGGCGGTGACGGGCTCCTCATCGCCTTCCTCGGCGACCTGGACGACGTACAGACGGAACTGGCGGCCAGGATGCGCCAGCGCACCTCGGGTGCGGTGGCCTTCGTCCTGGACTCCGCGGCCTGGGGCGGGCAGCCCGCACCCGGGCACGCCGTGCCCCCGCTGGAGGAGCGGCTGCACAGGCTGCGCGACGCGGGCTGGACGGCACTGGCCGTCCCGCCCGGGGTGGCCTTCGGCGAGCTGTGGCGACAGGCCGGCACCGCGCGCGTCGGTACGGGGACTTCCGGAGGTCGGGCATGAGCGGGCGGGCGAAACTGACGCTGTTCGCGGCACTGGCGACGCTGCTCACCTCGTGGTCGCTGGCCCCGCTGGTCGAGTCGCAGGCCTGGCTGCTGCACGGGGCGCTGCTGCTGGGCGTCCAGAGCGCGGTGGGAGCCGGGGCCCGGCGGGTGCCGCTGGCGCGGTCGTTGACCGTGGCCGCGCAGCTGCTGGTGTCCCTGCTGCTACTCGTGTTCCTCTTCGCCGGCAAGGGCGAGTCCACGGGCAGCGGTCCGCTGGCGTACCTGGTGGACGACTTCGGTTCGCTGTTCGGGCAGGGCGTGCGAGACGTCGGCGAGTACGCGATCCCGGCCCCGCTGACGGACGGCATCCGGCTGCTGCTGGTGTCCGGGATGCTGCTGATCGGGCTGCTGGTGGACGCGCTGGCGGTGGGCGCGCGGACGGCCGCCGCGGCCGGGCTGCCGCTGCTCGCCCTGTACTCGGTGGCCGCGGGCCTGTCGGGCGGCGGGGAGGCCTCCTGGTTCTCCTTCCTGCTGGCGGGCTGCGGGTACCTGCTGTTGCTGCTGTCCGAGGGCCGTGACCGGCTCGCCCAGTGGGGCCGGGTCTTCGGCGCGGCCCCGCGCGGCCGCGGCGCCGCCGATTCCGGGCTGAGCAGTGGCGCGGGCGGGCAGGCGACGGCCCCGGCACGGTTCGGACGGCGGATCGGCGCGGTGGCCCTGGGCGTGGCGCTGGCGGTGCCGGCGGCGCTGCCCGCGCTCGGCGGCGGGCTGCTGGGCGGCGATCAGGACGGCGGCGAGAACGGCGGCGGTGCGGGCGGGACGATCTCGGCGGTCAACCCGCTGGTCTCCCTGCAGAGCAACCTGAACACGCAGGACAACCGGGTCATCCTCAAGTACCGGACGAACAGTCCGCAGCAGAGCGAGCAGTACCTGCGCATCCTCGCGCTGGACGAGTTCAACGGCGTCAAGTGGGAGGCCTCCGGGCGGGCCCTGACCGATGTGCCCGAGGTCCTGCCGAAGCCGACGGGGCTCAGCGACCAGGTGCGGGTGACCTCGACGGAGGTGACCACCACCGTCTCGGCCGCGGACAGCTACACCCAGCGCTACCTCCCCATGCCGTATCCGGCGACCTCGGTGAAGATCGACGGGAAGTGGCGGTTCGAGCCCGCCGGCCGGACCCTGGTCGGCGACCAGCTGGGCAGGGACAAGTTCCAGACCGTCCAGGGCGCGGGCTACTCGGTGCAGAGCCTGCTGCTGAAGCCGACGGCGCAGCAGCTGCAGAAGGCCCCCGAGCCGGACCGGGCCATCCGCGACGAGTACACGAAGGTGCCGGACAACCTGCCCGCGGTGGTCGCCGACACGGCCCGCCAGGTGACGCAGGGGTCGAAGGACGACTACACGCGCGCGGTGAAGCTGCAGGACTACTTCGCCGTGAACGGAGGCTTCCGCTACAACACGAGGACGGCCTCGGGCACGGGCCCGGGGGCGGTCGCGCGGTTCCTCGCCGACAAGGAGGGCTTCTGCATCCACTTCGCCTTCTCGATGGCGGCGATGTCCCGCAGCCTGGGCATCCCGGCGCGGGTGTCGGTGGGCTTCACGCCCGGTGAGAAGCAGCCGGACGGCAGCGTGAACGTGTCGATGCGGGACGCGCACGCGTGGCCGGAGCTGTACTTCGAGGGCGTGGGCTGGACGCGGTTCGAGCCGACGCCGCGGTCCGGCATCAACGTGCCGGACTACTCCCGGCCGCAGACCCCGGCGGCCCAGCAGCCGTCCGTGCCGGCGCCGCTGCCCTCGCAGAGCTCCGCGCAGCCGTCGGCGGCGCCCTCGGCTTCCGCCGCGTGCCCGCCCGCGCTGGAGAAGCTCGGCGAGTGCGGGACGCCTGCGGCCGCGCAGGGCCCCACCCGCGGCGACGGGCCGTCGGTGACGACGGTCCTCGGCTGGACGGCGGTCGTGCTGGCGGTACTGGCCCTTCCGCTGCTGCCGCTGCTGTGGCGGAGCCGGCTGCGGGCCCGCCGCCTGGGGACCGGGGAGGTCCTGACGGCGTGGCGGGAGCTGGGCGACGCCGCCTGGGACGTGGGCGTGGTCCCGGACGAGGCGCTGTCCCCGCGCCGGGCGGCGGGCCGGGTCGTGGACCTGGGCCGCCTGGACGCGGAGGCCGCGGCCGCGGTCCACCGGGTCGCGGGCGCGGTGGAACGGGCCCTGTACGCGCCGCCGGGCGCGGAGGTCTCGTACCCGGGGCTGGCGGACGACGTCCTGCTGACCCGCGCGGGCCTGCTGGCCGCGGTGAGCCGCCCGGCGCGCCTGCGCGCCCTGCTCCTCCCCCGCTCGGCCACCCGCCTCGCCTGGACGGCATCAACCCGCTGGTCCGCGCTGACCTCGTCGGTCTCGACCCGCCTGACGGCCCTACGCCTCCGGCTCCCGCTCCGGGGCCGCGGCTGAGGTCCGGCCCTGCGGCCGTCTTCCTGGGCTCCGCCCAGACCCGCTCCTCAAACGCCGGCGAGGCTGTACTTCAGCCCCTCCGGCGTTTGAGGAGCGGGGTTTGGGGCGGAGCCCCAAGAGGCGGCGGGGCGGCTGCTGAACCCGCGGACGCGAGAACGCGGCGAGGCTCGATCCCCCCGAGCCCCGCCGCGTTCGCGTACTGCGTCGCCGGTTTCGTGTCCCCCGTCCGGCCACGGGAGGAGGTACCCGGTCCGCTCCGCAGCCCCGTGTCGGCGGTGCGGACCGGGTCTCCTGTCCGTTGCTCCCAGTCTGGCATCTGCGCAGGTGGGAGCCCATCCGCGCACCTACTCATTTCCGTGCCTAGGTACGGATACTCAGCCGTCGCGGCAGGCCCCACCAGTTGTACGGGCTGCCGCGCCCCCGCGGCACCGCCGACTGGGGGTACTCGCCGCCACGTACGGGTCAGCGGTTGCCGCTGACCCGGCCCCGCAGCAGCAGCGACAGCGCCGAGTGGACGTCGTCGAGGGACCGCTCGCGCTGGAAGGACTGCCAGTCCAGCGCGGCCACCAGCACCATCCCGACCATCGCGGCCGCGGTGAGCGGCACGTCGATCTCGGCGCTCAGTTCACCACGTTCGACGCCCTCCCGCAGCACCTTCTCCACGACGGCCACCGCTTCCTGCCGGACCACCATCAGCGTGGACTGCCACGTGCGGTTGGTCCGCCACAGCTCGGCGACGTACAGCTGGGTGAAGGCCGGGTAGCGGTCGATGAAGACGAGGCCGGCGCGGATCATCGCGTCGAGCGCCTCGACGCGGCTGCCGCCGCGCGCCTCCGTCTCCTCCGCCGCCGTCCGCAGCGAGGCCGTCAGCAGCCCGACCCCGTGCCGCAGCAGCTCCTCGAACAGGTCGTTCTTGCTCGCGAAGTTGTAGTAGACGGTGCCCTTCGCGACGCCCGCCCGCTCGGCGATCTCATCGACCGTGGTCGCCGAGAAGCCCTGCTCCGCGATGAGGGTGACGGCCGCTTCGTAGAGCTTCTGCCGGGTGGCCTGGCGACGGGCCCCGCCGGTACCCGTACCGGTGCTGCTGCTGTCCATGGCGCTGATTGTCACAGGTCAACACGTCCCTACAGGCTCAGTTCGGGGTGCAGTCGGTCCATGGTCCACACCTGCTTGCCGCGGGCGGCGAGCGAGGTCAGGGCGAGCGCTCCGACGGTGAAGGCCGCGAGGACCGCGAATCCCTGCCACACCGGGCCGAGGTCGCCGCCGGTGATGAGCCGGCGCAGGCTCTCGACCACGTACGACATCGGCAGGTAGGGGTGGATGTCGTTGAAGAAGTCCGGGCTGGTCTGCACGGGGTAGGTGCCGCCCGCGGAGGTCAGCTGGAGCATCAGGACGGCGAGGACGAGGATCCGCCCGGCTGCGCCGAACTTGGCGTTGAGCCACTGGATGATCGCCGCGAAGCAGGCGGTGACCAGCAGCAGGAAGGCGATGGTGAGGGCCGGGTGGGCCATCTTCAGGCCGAGACCCGGGGCCCAGTGGAGCACGGACATCAGCAGGCCGACCTGGGCGGCGCCGATGCCGACCACGGGCAGCCAGCCGGCGAGGGCGATCCGCCAGGGCGAGGCGCCGGCCGACAGGGCCCGCCGGTTCATGGGGGCGATCAGCATGTAGGCGACCATCGCGCCGACCCAGAGGGAGAGCGGGATGAAGTAGGGCGCGAAGCCGGTGCCGTAGTTGGGCGCCTTGTGCAGGGACTGGTTGGCGAGCCTGATCGGGTCGGCCATGACCTCGGTGCGGGTGTCGCGCTGCTGCTCGTCGTAGTCGGGGATCTTGCCCGCGCCCTCGTGCAGGCCGCCGGCGAGCTCGCCGGTGCCGTCGACGAGCTTGTACATGCCGCCGTCGAGGCGGTGGGCACCGTCGCCGAGCTTGCCGACGCCGTCGCTGAGCTTGCCCGAGCCGGTGGTGGCGGAGCCGATGCCGGTGTGCAGCTGGGCCATGCCGGTGGCGACCTTGTGGGCGCCGGTGTTGAGGGCGTTGACCTTGGCCACGGCCGCGTCGAGGTCGCCCGCGAGCTGCGGGGCCTTGACGACGAGCTCCCGGGCCTTGTTCTCGAGGTCGGTCAGCTGGGTGCGGAGCTTGGTGACGTCCCCGTTCGTGTTCTTGGCCAGGGTGCTGACGTCACCGCTGAGTTCGGCGGCCTCGGCCGCGTCGTCCCTGACCCTCTTCAGTTCGGGGCAGGAGGCGAGGTGCGGTTCGGCGCCGGGGGTGACGCAGTGCTTGGTGTAGTACGCGTCCGCGCCGGTGGAGGCCCGCTTGGCGACGGCCGCGGCGGCCGGAGCCTTCTCGGCGAACGTGTCGAGGTGGTTCTTGACCACCTTCGCGCTGTCGGCGACCAGCTCGGCGGTGTCCGCCAGGTTCTTGGGGTCCTTGACGAAGGGGCGGGCCTTGTCGGCCGCTCCGTTGACCTTGTCGGCGAGGGACTGGGTGCCGTCGGCGACGTCCTTCGACCCGGTCTCCAGCTTCCCGGCGGCCGTGTTGAGCTTCTTCAGGCCGCTGTTGAGCTCGCCGCTCTTCTCCCCGGCCGTGTCGAGGCCCTCGGCGAGCTCCTTCGCGCCCTCCTGGGCCTTGCCCGCCCCGTCCTTGAGCTTGTCGGCGCCGTCGGCGGCCTCGGCGGTCTTGTCGTGCAGGTCGGAGAAGTTGACGAAGATCTTGTCGAGGAAGCCGCGGGAGGCGTTGGCGGACGCCGCCGAGCGGACCTCGGAGAAGACGGAGCGCGAGATCGAGCCGACGACGTAGTTGTTGGAGTCGTTGGTGCGGACCTGGAGGGCGCCGGTGGCGGGGTCCTCGCCCGCGCTGGAGGCGATCTTCGCGCTGAAGTCCTCGGGCATGGTGAGGGTCAGGTAGTACGTCCCGTCCTCCAGGCCGTTGGCCGCCTCCTTGGGGCTGACCTCGCGCCAGTCGAAGGTCTTGCTGTCGCGGAGCTTCTTGGTGAGCTCACCGCCCGCGTCCAGGGGCTTGCCGTCGACGGTCGCGCCGCGGTCGGAGTTGACGAGGGCGACGGGCACCTTGTCGAGGCGGTGGTACGGGTCCCAGAAGGACCAGAGGTAAAGGGCTCCGTAGAGCAGCGGGAGCAGGAGCAGCGCGATGAGGGCGGCCACGGGCAGCTTCCCCCGCCCGAACCGCTTCATCTCAAGCGCGGCCAGCTTCGGCGACCTCATCGTCCGCCCCCTTCGTGTCGTCGTTCTCGGTGTCGGTGTCGGTGTCGGTGTCGGCGTCGCCGTCGTTCTCGGCGGTCGCGCCGGTGTCCGGGCCGGCGTCCGCATCGGCCTCGGCCTCGGCCTTGCCCTCGGGGGCGCTCTTGGCGGAAGTTCCCCAGGTGATCTTCCGGTCGGCGGGCTCCTGCGGCGCCTCGGGTGCGTCCGGTGCCTCCGAAGCGTCCGGCTCCTGCGGGCCGGTCCGCAGGACCACCGCGTCGGCCGGCGCCTCGCTGCACGCCGCGAGGACCGTGGTCCCGCGGGCGGCGATCGAGCGGAGCAGGGCCCAGGCCTCGGTGCGCTCGGTGTCCGAGAGCTTGAGGTCGAGGTCGTCGAGGGCCAGCAGCCGCGGGGAGCCCAGCAGGGCAATGGCCACGGACAGCCGTACGGCCTCCAGGCGTTCCAGGTCCCGTACGGAGGTGCGCTCGCCCTTGGGCAGCGTGCCGAGGTCGAGTCCGGCGGCGGCCAGGGCCTCGTCGATCCGGGCCGCGGCGCGGGCGCGGCGCTCGGCGCGGGGCCGCAGCAGGGCGCGCACCGGGGCGTCGTAGCGGCGCTGGAGGAGGGCGCCCTCGCGCAGCTGTTCCGCGACGGTGAGGGCCTGGTCGAGGTCGTTGACCCCGGGGACGTGCGCGAGGGCGGCGATCCGGCGGACGGCGGCCATCTTCTTCGGCAGCCGGTGCTGGTCGATCTCGGCGTGGCCCTGCGTGGGCTTCATCCGTCCGGTGAGGGCCAGGAGCAGGCAGGTCCGGCCGCTGCCGGAAGGACCTTCGACCGCGATGAGCGAGCCGGGCGCCGCGTCGATGCCGATTCCCCGGAACGCCCAGCCGCGCGGGCCCTTGAGTCCGAAGTCCTCGGCCTTGACGGCCGCGCCGTGCGGGCTGTCCACGCCGTCCCCCTTCTTTTTGAACTGACCGGTCAGTTCAAAAACTAGCATCCTCTTCCGCACCAGGTGTGCAGGAGGGGGCAGTTGCGTGGGATACGGCCGTAAAAGTGCAGGTCAGGACGATTGTCAGTGGGGCAGGTCACGATGGGGGCAACGCATCGACAGGAGGTTCGTCATGGCCACACCGTCCCCGTCCCCTGTCCACCCCGTCCTGCGCAAGTCGACGGCCGATCCGGCGGCGCTCGACCTGCTCGCCAAGGCCCGCAGCGGCCTGACCGAGGCCGCCCTGCTGACCCGGCCCAACGAGCGGTACGCCACCGCGCATCTGGCCGCCCTGCGCACCGCCGCGGCCGTGCTCGCCGCGCGCGGCCGGCCGGAGCCGGTGAACCCGCGGCGGCGGCCCCGGATCCGCAGCGCGTGGGAGCTGCTGCCCGAGTTGGCGCCGGAGCTCGCCGAGTGGAGCGCGCTGTTCGCCTCGGGTGCGGCCCGCCGGGCCCGGGCCGAGGCGGGCATAGCGGACGCGGCGAGCGGCCGGGACGCGGACGATCTGGTGCGCGCCGCCTCGATGTTCCTGCGCCTGGTGGAGCGAATGCTCGCCGTCCGTGCACCCGCCCCGAGCCTGCAGCAGGCCCTGCCGCAACCGCGCCCGGAGCGTCCGGACGCGCGATGAGCTGCCCGGCTGCGGAAGGCCATAAGGTAGACGGGGGTGGGGCACGGACCGCTCACCCCTTCCCTACCGCGCCGAGGAGCCATCAGCCGTGTCGGACACTTCCCGCCCCCGTGCCTCTCTCCGCACCGCCGTGGTGTGGGAGGTCCTCAAGGAGGCGCTCGACCGCCGGGTGAAGGCGACCGGGCGGGACGTGCTGGACGTGCTCGACACCGGTGGCGGCACCGGCAAGTTCGCCGTGCCGGTGGCCCGTCTGGGCCACCGGGTCACCGTGGTCGACCCCAGCCCGAACGCGCTGTTCGGGCTGGAGCGCCGGGTGTCCGAGGCCGGCGTCGCCGACCTCGTCCGCGGCGTCCAGGGCGATGCCCAGGGCCTGTTGGACGTGGTCGACCGGGACGCGTACGACATCGTGCTCTGCCACGGCGTGCTGGAGTACGTGGACGACCCGGCCGAGGGCGTGGCCAACGCCGTCGCGGCCCTGCGGCCCGGCGGCACGCTCAGCCTGCTCGCCGCCGGCCTCGGCGGAGCCGTGCTCGCCCGCGCGCTGGCCGGGCACTTCACGGAGGCCCGTACCGCCCTGACCGACCCGGCCGGCCGCTGGGGCTCCGGTGACCCGGTGCCGCGCCGCTTCACCGCCGAACAGCTCTCCGAGCTCGTCGGCGGCTCCGGTCTGGCCGTCGGCGCCGTCCACGGCGTGCGGATCTTCGCCGACCTCGTCCCGGGGGTCCTGGTGGACACCGAGCCGGGCGCGGTGGAGGCGCTGCTGCGTCTGGAGGAGGCCGCGGCGGAGCTGCCCGCCTTCCACGCGGTCGCCACCCAGCTGCACGTACTCGGCCAGAAGCAGGGCTGAACTGCGATCTTCCGCGCACGGAGTCGGCCGCAGACCCTACGTTCCGGCGGTCGGCCCCGTATGATCGAGTGCAGTGACCGGCATGGTGGACGGACCATTGGGGAATAAGGGCCTCAGTGACCGCTCCCGCGGCGGTACGGTTTTCGAGCAGTGGTTTTGCAGGCTGTGTCTTTGTCTGGGCCGTGTGTCTTTTGGAACGTGGCGCAGAGGGCGGGTGTCACGGGGGCGATTCCCCGCCTATCCTGAAGGGGACCCCTGGTCGCCACCCCCGCGACCGACGGATGAGGAGGACTCCCGTGCCGCTCTCGGAGCACGAGCAGCGAATGCTCGAGCAGATGGAGCGAGCGCTGTACGCCGAAGATCCCAAGTTCGCGACAGCGCTTGAGGGTAGCGGACTGCGTACGTACACCCGGCGACGGGTCTACCAGGCAGTCGCAGGCATTGTGGTGGGTATCGCGCTCCTCATGACCGGTGTGATCATTCCGAACGTGCTCTGGATCAGCGTGGTGGGATTCCTCGTCATGCTGGGCTGTACGGTCCTGGTGGTCACCGGTTGGCGCAAGGCACCCAAGCCTGGCGAGCAGCCCGTCTCCGGAAGTGCAGACGGTCCGGCCCATGGCCGGAACCGGCAGCGTCGGTCGATGATGACCCGCATCGAGGAACGGTGGCAGCGCCGCCGTGACGAGCAGGGGCAGTAGCCCCCGAACATCGTGAGCGAGGGGACGGCCGCCGCCAGGCGACCGTCCCCTCGCGGTTCTGTCCCCGTTCTGTCACCGTGCCCGCGTTCTGCCCGCCGCACCGGTACCCGTACGACATGATGATCCAATGAGTGTGCTCCCCCTGGTCTTCACCAGCGGCTGGGCCAGTGGGATCAACGCCTATGCCGTGGTCCTCCTGCTCGGCGTCTTCGGCCGGACCGGTCTGACCGACGAGGTCCCGGCGTCCTTGCAGCGCACGGACGTGCTGATCGTCGCCGCGGTGCTGTTCCTCTGCGAGGCGGTCGCCGACAAGATCCCGTACGTCGACTCGATATGGGACACCGTCCACACCGTGATCCGCCCGCTCGCCGGAGCCGTGATCGGTGCGCTGCTGGCCGGGCAGAGCGGCTCGCTGTCGGACATCGCCGCCGGCGCGATCGGCGGCTCCACCGCGCTGGCCAGCCATTTCGTCAAGGCCGGCACCCGGATGGCGATCAACACCTCGCCCGAGCCGTTCACCAACGTGGGCATGAGCATCGCCGAGGACCTCGGTGTGGCCGGCCTCGTCACCTTCGCGATGTTCAACCCGCAGGCCGCCGCGATCATCGCGGCCGTGCTGCTGGCCGCCGGACTGGCCATACTCTTCTTCCTCTGGAGCCGGATCCGCCGCTTCCTGCGCCGCCGTGCCCAGCGCCGCGAGGAGAAGCGGCTGGCCGCCGAGGCCCGCGAGGTCACCGGGGCCCCACCCCTCTGACCACGGCCGGCCCGAGGGGGTCGATAGGCTCGGCCGCATGGCACGAATTGCGGTGATCGGCGCCGGCATGGGCGCGATGGCGACGGCGGCCCGGCTGGCCGTGGCAGGGCATCAGGTGGCGGTGTACGAGCGCGGGGCGACCTACGGCGGCGCCGTCGGCCGCTACGAGCGCGAGGGCTTCGCCTTCGACACCGGGCCCGGCCTGCTGCACCTGCCCGCCGTCTACCGCGACCTGTTCGTGAAGACCGGCAAGCGGGCTCTGGAGGACTGCGTCGACCTGGTCCAGGTGGACCCCGCCGTCCGGCACGTCCTCCCCCACCACGGCATCGACGTCACCCTGCCCGGCGCCTCGCACGGCGGGGTCGCCGCCGCCCTCGACACCGCCTTCGGCCAGGGCGCGGGCGAGCGCTGGAACGCCCTGCTGGGCCGCGCCCGGGACGCCTGGGACGCCACCCGCCGCCCGCTGCTGGAGGAACCGCTGCGGGACAGGACCCGGCAGGCGCTGTGCGAGGACCCGTACCCGGCCCTGCGCCGCGGCGGGCTGCTGCGCCGCCGCCCGCCGACCCTCGCCGAGGTGGCCGACCGGGAGCTGGGCGGCGCGCTCGGCGAACTGCTGACCGGCGTCGTGCGCACCTACGGGATCGACCCCGCCACCGCACCCGGTTCGGCCACGGTCCTCCCGTACATGGAGCAGACCTTCGGCAGCTGGTACGTGCGCGGCGGCATGCGCGCCCTGGCCACCGCCGTGTACGAGCGCTGCCTGGAGCGGAAGGTCGCCTTCACGTTCGGGGCGGAGGTGCGCGAGGTCCTGGTCCGCGACGGGCGCGCGGCGGGGCTGCTGCTGGCCGACGGCAGCGAGGTCGCCGCCGACCACGTGGTCTGCGCGATCGACCCCCGGCAGCTGTCCGCCGGCCCGCCCCGGCGGGCGGCGCACGCGGTCCCGGCCCGCGGGGCGGAGCCGCCCGGCCGGATCACGCTGCTGCTCGCGCTGCGCGGGGCCCGCCCCGCCACGGCCGTCCACCGCACCCTGGTGCACGCGCCGGGGGCGCAGGTCACCGTGGCACGCCCGGACGACCCCGCCACCCGGCCCGACGCGGAGCACGAGGCGGTCACCGTGAGCGCCGTGTACGGGCCCGGGACCGCGGATCCCGGGCAGCTGCTGGACCTCGCGGAGAAGGCCGTCCAGGGGCTGCGGGAGCGGCTGTTGTGGCAGGAGGTGCGCACCCCGGCCGATGGGGAGGCGGCGACCGGTGCGCCGGGCGGCGCGGTGCCGCCGCCCGCCCTCGCGGGGGCCGGCGGCCGGCTGCTCCGCCCGGCCAACACCACGGACGTGCCCGGGCTCTACCTGGCGGGCGGCTGGGCGCATCCCGGCGGCGGGCTGCCGCACGCCGGGATGACCGGGGCGCTGGTGGCCGGGCTGATCGTGGAGGGCACGGAGTTCCGCGGCTCGCAGTGAGCCGTCAGTAGCGGTACTGCTCGTACCCGCCCTGCTGGGGGTACGGGTACTGCTGCTGTTGCGGCTCGCCCTGGTCCTCCATCGGGTAGGGCTGGCCGGCCCCGTCGGTGGACCGCTGCTGGGGGACCCAGACCCCGCCGGGCGGGGTGTCCGTGGAGTACTGCTGCTGTCCGTAGTCGGCATACGGGGTGTAGTCGTACGGCTGGGGCGGGACGACGCCGCCGCCGGTGCCGATGTACGGGTCCGAGTAGGCGGCGTAGACCTGCTGCTGGTCGCCCGTCGGGTAGCCGCCCGAGTAGTCGTAGCCGCCCTGGTTCTGTTGGTCGTAGTACGCCGCGTACTGGTGGGCGTCCTGCTCCGCCGTGGTGAACGGCGAGGCGAAGGCCGCCGTCTGGGCGGCCTCGGGCGCGAGACTCTGTATCCCGTAGGACCCGGTGTCCTCGGGCACCGGCTCCGGGCTGTAGACCACCGGCGGCGCGTCCCGGAACGACCGCTCCTCGACGGGCCCGTCCCCGGCGCCGTCGGCGTCCTCGTACTGCAACGCGGTGACCTGGAGCGCCGGCTCCTGCTTCGCCGCCGGGCTTCCGGACCGGCGGCGTCTGGACTGCCGTACGGGTTCCCCGCCACGGCGCAGGGCCCAGCCGGCGACGAAGCCCTTGCGGAAGGAGAGCGTCACCAGGGTCTGGCCCACGGCGAACGCCGCCGCGCCGGCCCCGATGACCGGCACCGACGGCAGCACCACTCCGGCGACCACGCCGAGGAAGCCCGCGAAGGCGAGCAGGCGCCAGCGGAGCCGGGCCTTGTACTGCATCAGGACCTCGGCAAGCAGCCACAGCGCGACGAAACCGAACGCGATGTAGAGGACCGTCATTCCCATGCATGGCCCCTCTCGGTACGGCCGCCGGCGCGGGAACGGGGGGCGGCCGCTCAGGCCCGCTGGTGCAGGCCCAGGTTCTCGTAGATTTCGAGAGTCGCCGTGGAATTGTTCAGCGTGATGAAGTGCAGTCCCGGGACACCCTCGGACAGCAGCCGCGCGCAGAACTCCGTGGCGAACTCGATGCCAATGGAGCGTACAGCGGCCGGATCGTCCTTGACGGCGAGCATGCGCTCTTTCACATGCGCGGGGAAGACCGCGTTGCTGAGTTGGGGCAGCCGGTCGAGCTGCTTGATCGCCACAACAGGCATGACCTCGGGGATGATCGGGGTCTCGCAGCCCGCCTTCTCGGCGCTGTCGCGCAGCCGCAGATAATTCTCCGGATCGAAGAACATCTGGGTGATCGCATAGTCGGCGCCCGCGCGGCACTTGTCCACGAAGTGCCGGATGTCCGTGTCCCAGTCCGTCGAACGCGGGTGCATCTCGGGGAAGGCCGCGACGCCGACGCAGAAGTCGCCGGACTCCTTGACGAGGCGGACCAGGTCGGCGGCGTAGTGCACGCCCTCGGGGTGTGCCACCCACTCGCCCATCGGGTCGCCCGGCGGGTCTCCGCGCACGACGAGCATGTTCCGGATCCCGGCGTCGGCGAACTGCCCGATGACGTTGCGCAGCTCGGCGACCGAGTGGTCCACGGCGGTGAGGTGCGCGACGGGCGTCAGGGTGGTGTCCGCGGCGATCTCCTGGGTGGCCTTCACCGTGCCGCCGCGCGTGGAGCCGCCGGCTCCGTAGGTCACGGAGACGAAGCTGGGGGATACCGCCTCGACCCGGCGCAGGGCGTTCCAGAGGTTGCGTTCGCCCTTCTCCGTCTTCGGGGCCCAGAACTCGAAGGAGTACGAGCGCCCGGACGCGAGGAGGTCGCGGACCGTGTGTGCACGATCCGACCAGGTGGAAGCGGTACCAGAGGCCATGTGGGCAGGTTAGACGCGGCCGGCCGGTCACCGAAGCGCTGTCCGCCTTTTGGACACGTTTTTGGACACCTGGAGGGCGGGGTCTGGTCAAGCGGGGGTACGAGGCGCTAGGCCCTCGTCCTGCACCCTCCGCTCGCCCTGTGTCCGGGCGGACAGGACTCAGCCGAGCCGGGCCCGGACGCGCTTGGCGAGCTCCGCGGCGGCCGCACCGGGGTCGGTGGCCTCGGTGAGGGCGCGGACGACCACGACGCGGGTGGCGCCGGCGTCCAGCACCTCGTCCAGGTTCGTGCTGTCGATGCCGCCGATGGCGAACCAGGGGCGGTCCTGCTCCAGCGAGGCCGCGTACCGGACCAGCCCCAGGCCGGGGGCGTGGCGGCCGGGCTTGGTGGGCGTGGGCCAGCAGGGGCCGGTGCAGAAGTAGTCCACGCCGGGCTCGGCGACGGCCGCGTCGACCTCGTCCTCGGCATGGCAGGAACGGCCGATCAGCACCCCCTCGCCGAGGATGGCGCGGGCCGCGGGGACGGGGATGTCGCCCTGGCCGAGGTGCAGGACGTCGGAGCCGATGGCGTGGGCGACGTCGGCGCGGTCGTTCACGGCGAGGAGCTTGCCGTGGCGGCGTGCGGCCTCGGCGAACACGCGGAGGTGTTCGAGTTCCTCCCCCGCCTCCATGCCCTTGTCCCGGAGCTGGACGATGTCCACGCCTCCGGCCAGGACGGCGTCGAGGAACTCGGGGAGGTCACCCTGCCGCTTGCGGGCGTCCGTGCAGAGGTAGAGCCGGGCGTCGGACAGCTGCATGGGTGAACCCCCCGTGGTGGAGGCGGTGTACGGGCGCGGCGCCCGTACACCGCGGTGGAGCGAGCTGCGGATCAGGTCAGAGGGCGAGCGCCTGAGCGCGGCGCTTCACCTCCGTGCCGCGATTCTCGCTCAGCGCCTGCACGGGCGTGCCGGGCAGGGTCGGATCCTCGGTGAAGAGCCACTCCAGGATCTCCTCGTCGGTGAAGCGGTCGTCGCGCAGCACGGTCAGCAAGCCGACCAGGCCCTTGACGACCTTGTCACCGTCGATGAAGGGAGCCGGTACCTGCAGGGCGCGGTTCTCGCCCCGGCGTACGGCGATGAGCTGCCCTTCCTTCACCATCTGGCGGACCCGCGTCACCTCGACGTTCAGCATCTCCGCGATGTCGGGGAGGTGCAGCCACGAGGGGACAAGGGCATCGATCTTTGCGTCAATCTGGGTCACGGAGACAAGCCTGCCATCTCGGCTCCGCCGCCGGTACCTGGGCAGCCCCGTACGGGTCGCCGCCCGCTCCGGGGCTCCGCCCCGGACCCCGGTGCGGGCGGAGCCCCGGAGCCGTCAGGCGGTGGCCGACTTCAAGGGCGTGGCGGGGTCCGCGACCTTGGACGGGTCCAGGGGCACCGCCGCCTCGATGAGCTTCCGGCCCTGGGCCACGTCCCGGGGGCGGCCCACCGCCAGGACCGCGACCAGGGCGCCGGCCCGCAGCCAGCACACCGACCAGGCCGCTCCGGCCGGGTCGCCGCGCCAGAGGAGGGTGTCGGCCCCGCCGTGGTGCCCGGCGTACTGCACGAAGCGCCCGAACTGCTCCGACCAGAAGTACGGCACCGGGTCGTAGACCTCGCCCGCCGCCCCGGCCGCCCCGGCTCCGGCCAGGATGTTCGCCGCGACCGTCCGCGGCCCCTGGAGCGCGTTGTCCCAGTGGTGGACGAGCAGCCGCTTCCCGTACCGCCCGGACGGGAAGGAGGCGCAGTCGCCGACGGCGTACACCCCGGGCAGGGAGGTACGCAGGTGGGCGTCGGCGGTGACCGAGCCGTCGGGGCCCCGTTCCACCCCGGTCCCGGCCAGCCATCCGGTGGCGGGCCGGGCGCCGATGCCCACGACGACCGCGCCGGCCGGCAGGGTCCGCCCGTCCGCGAGCAGGACCCGCCCCTCCTCGATCCCGGCCACCTTCGCGCCGGTGATCAGCTCGGCGCCGGCCTCCCCGTACCAGCGGGCCATCGGCTCGGCGACCTCGGCGGGCAGCGCCCCCGCCAGCACCCGGTCCGCCGCCTCGACCACGGTCACCGCGCAGCCCGCCTCACGGGCCGCGGTGGCGAACTCGGCGCCGATCCAGCCCGCCCCGACGACCACCGTCGAGGGCGCCGCCGCCAGGACCGGGCGCAGCCGTGCCGCGTCGTCCAGGGTGCGCAGCAGGTGGACGCCGGGGACGCCCTCGGTGCCGGGCAGGGTCAGCGGCTCGGCGCCGGTCGCCAGCACGAGGACCCCGTACGGGACCGGGCCGGCCTCGGTGTCCAGCTCGCGGTCGGCGGCCCGCAGTCCGGTGACCTCGGTGCCGAGCCGCAGCTCGATGCCGAGCCCCTCGAAGTCCACGTCGAAGGCGGAGTCCTCGGCCTTGCCGAGCAGGACCGCCTTGGACAGCGGGGGGCGGTCGTAGGGCTGGTGGGGTTCGGCTCCCAGCAGGGTCAGGGGGCCGTCGAAGCCCTGCTCGCGCAGGGCGACCGCGGTCTGCACCCCGGCCATTCCGGCGCCGACGATCACGACGCCGCGCTGATTGTGTTCCGTCTGCTCGCTCACCCGGCCACCCTAGTCATCTGACGCTCCGTCAGGAATAGGTGCCGCCTTACCGGCCGTCCACGGCCGGGTTAGTCTGGCCACCGTACCTATCGCGGGAGTCCGGCGCACCGGGCTGAGAGGGAGGCTGGCCGGCCTCCGACCGTACGAACCTGATCCGGGTCATGCCGGCGAAGGGAGGGGCTGGACGCCCATGCACTCATCCCGAACATCTCGGAAGGGATCCGACGTCCTCGTCATCGGGGGCGGGATCATCGGCCTGGTCACCGCCTGGCGGGCCGCGGCGCGCGGACTGCGCACCGTACTCGCCGACCCGGCGCCCGGCGGCGGCGCCGCCCAGGTCGCGGCCGGCATGCTCGCCCCCGTCACCGAACTGCACTACGGCGAGGAAGCTCTGCTGGGCCTCGGCCTCGCCTCCGCCGCCCGCTATCCCGAGTTCGCCGCCGAGCTCGCCGACGCGAGCGGCGGCATCGACATCGGCTTCCGCACCTGCGGCACCCTCGCCGTCGCCCTCGACGCCGACGACCGCCTCCACCTGCGGGAACTGCACGCGCTCCAGCGCCGCTGCGGCCTGGAGTCCGAGTGGCTCACCGGCCGCGAGTGCCGCCGCCTGGAGCCCATGCTCGCCCCGGGCGTACGCGGCGGCCTGCGCGTGGACGGCGACCACCAGGTCGACCCGCGCCGGCTCGCGGCCGCCCTGCTCGCCGCCTGCGAGCGGGCCGGCGTGATCATCCACCGGGCTGCGGTGGAACGGCTGCTGGTCACCGCCGACCGGGCGGCCGGTGCCGCGCTCGACGACGGTACGGAGCTGCGCGCCGGCCAGGTGGTGCTGGCGGCGGGCTCGCTCAGCGGCCGGCTGGCGGGCGTACCGGCGGAGGTGGTGCCTCCCGTACGGCCGGTCAAGGGACAGGTCCTGCGGCTGTCGGTGCCCCCGGCCTACGCGCCGTTCCTCTCCCGGACCGTCCGGGCGGTCGTCCGCGGCAGCCACGTCTACCTGGTGCCGCGCGAGAACGGCGAGCTCGTCGTCGGCGCCACCAGCGAGGAACTCGGCTGGGACACCACGGTCACCGCGGGCGGGGTCTACGAACTCCTGCGCGACGCCCACGAACTGGTTCCCGGCATCACCGAACTCCCCCTCACCGAGACCCGGGCGGGGCTGCGCCCCGGCTCGCCCGACAACGCCCCGCTGCTCGGCCCGACCGACCTGCCGGGCCTGCACCTGGCCACCGGGCACTACCGCAACGGGGTGCTGCTGACCCCGCTCACCGGTGAGGTGCTCGCCGAGCTGCTGGCCACCGGCGAACTTCCGGAGATCGCGCGCCCCTTCAGCCCCCGCCGGTTCTCCGCCGCACGTCAGGAGTCGTACGCATGAGCCTCCCCGTATCCGTCTCCGTCAACGGCGAGCCGCGCGAGCTCGCGGCCGGCACCACGCTCGACACGGTGGTCGCCACCCTGACCGCGGCCCCCTCCGGCGTCGCCGCGGCCCTCAACGAGACCGTGGTCCCGCGCGGGCAGTGGCCGGCCACGCCGGTGGGCGACGGCGACCGGGTCGAAATCCTCACCGCGGTCCAGGGGGGCTGAGCGGCATGGCCGACGACCTCCTCACCCTGGGCGGCCGGACCTTCTCCTCCCGCCTGATCATGGGCACGGGCGGGGCCCCGAGCCTGGACGTGCTGGAACGCTCCCTGGTCGCGTCCGGCACCGAACTCACCACGGTCGCGATGCGGCGCCTCGACCCCACGGTCCAGGGCTCCGTCCTCTCCGTCCTGACCCGGCTCGGCATCGCGGTCCTGCCCAACACGGCGGGCTGCTTCACGGCGGGCGAGGCCGTGCTCACGGCCCGGCTGGCCCGGGAGGCGCTGGGCACGGACTGGATCAAGCTGGAGGTGGTCGCGGACGAGCGGACCCTCCTGCCGGACGGCGTCGAGCTGCTGGACGCCGCCGAGATCCTGGTGGACGAGGGCTTCACGGTCCTCCCCTACACGAACGACGACCCGGTGCTCGCGCGGAAGCTGGAGGACGTGGGCTGCGCGGCGATCATGCCGCTCGGGTCCCCCATCGGCTCGGGAATGGGCATCCGCAACCCGCACAACTTCGAGCTGATCGCGGAGCGGGCGTCGGTGCCGGTCATCCTGGACGCGGGCGCGGGCACGGCGTCGGACGCCGCCCTCGCGATGGAACTGGGCTGCGCGGCGGTGATGCTGGCCTCCGCGGTGACGCGGGCGCAGGAGCCGGTGCTGATGGCGTCCGCCATGCGGGACGCCGTCTCGGCGGGGCGGCTCGCGTTTCGCGCGGGGCGCATTCCGCAACGCCGCTTCGCCGAAGCCTCCTCTCCTGCGGAGGGCCGCGCCGACCTGGACCCCGAACGCCCGGCGTTCTGACCCGCAGGTCCGCTCCCGGGGCTCCGCCCCGGACCCCTTACGGCGCTCCGCGCCCGCGCCTCAAACGCCGGCGGGGCTGTGTTCAGCCCCGCCGGCGTTCGAGGCGGCTCAGGCGGTCCGGACGTCACAGCTGCGCTGCAAGGCGGACCACCCAGGCGGGGGAGTCGCGGCGCCCCAATAGACTCGCGGCGTGGATACGACCCTGGATGACCCCCTCGTCGGGCGCGTGCTCGACGGCCGCTACCGCATCGACGCCCGCATCGCGGCCGGCGGCATGGCCACGGTCTACCGGGCCGTCGACACCCGCCTCGACCGCGTGCTCGCCCTGAAGGTGATGCATCCGGCCCTCGCCGCCGACGCCGCCTTCGTCGACCGCTTCATCCGTGAGGCGAAGTCCGTGGCCCGGCTCGCCCACCCCAACGTGGTCGCCGTCTTCGACCAGGGCACGGACGGGCCGTACGTCTACCTCGCCATGGAGTACGTCTCCGGCTGCACCCTGCGCGACGTGCTCCGCGAGCGCGGCGCGCTCCAGCCGCGGGCCGCGCTCGACATCCTCGAACCCGTGCTCGCCGCCCTCGGCGCCGCCCACCGGGCCGGCTTCGTCCACCGCGACATGAAGCCCGAGAACGTCCTGATCGGCGATGACGGCCGGGTCAAGGTCGCCGACTTCGGGCTGGTCCGGTCCGTGGACTCGGTCACGAACACCACCGGATCCGTCCTCGGCACCGTCTCCTACCTGGCCCCCGAACAGATCGAGAGCGGCGTCGCCGACACCCGCGTGGACGTCTACGCCTGCGGTGTCGTGCTCTACGAGATGCTCACCGGCGCCAAGCCCCACCTCGGCGACAGCCCCGCACAGGTGCTCTACCAGCACCTCCACGAGGACGTCCCGCCCCCCTCCGCCGCGGTCCCCGGGCTCCCCGTCCGGCTCGACGAGCTCGTCGCGGACGCCACCGCCCGCAATCCCGAGCTGCGCCCCTCCGACGCCGCCGCGCTGCTCGGCCTCGCCCGCGAGGCCCGCGGCCGGCTCAGCGACGCCGAGCTGGACGCCGTACCGCCGCAGGCGCGCGCCGAGGCGCGGTCCTCCGCCGAGGACCGCACAGGTGTGATCGCGCGCCCGGTGGCCGCGCAGCCCGTGAACCTCACCTCGCGGCTGGAGACGCCGCCCCCGCCGCCCGCCGCGCACCGGCAGGCGCCCGCCGGGCGGCCCCGCCGTGGCGTGTTCCTGGTCATCGCCGGGGTGCTGCTCGCCCTCGGGGTGGGCACCGGCGTCTGGTACATCAACTCCGGCCAGTTCACGAAGGTCCCGAACCTGCTCGGCAAGACCGAGGCGCAGGCCCGGTCCCAGCTGTCCGCGGCGGGGCTCGGCGTGAAGGCGGTCGACCGGAAGTTCAGCGACGCCTTCGACCGCGGGACGGTGATGAACACTGATCCCCCGGGCGGCCGGCGGATCCGCGGCAACGGCGCGGTGACCCTCACCATCTCCCGCGGCCCCGAGGTCGTGGCCGTGCCCAACCTGAAGGGCAGGCCGCTGGAGGAGGCCAAGGCCGAGCTGACGAAGTCCGGGCTGGCGCCCGGCATCGTCACGCAGGCCTTCAGCCAGGACGTCCCGCAGGGCTCGGTGATCAGCTCCGATCCGGCGGTCGGCGACAAGCGGGCGCCGGACACGGCGGTCTCGCTCGTCGTCAGCAAGGGCCGCCCGGTGCAGGTCCCGACCGTGACCGGGCTCCCCGTCGACCAGGCGACGGCCGGCCTGGAGGCGCTGGGGCTCAAGGTGGCGACCGCCCCCGAGCAGGTCAACTCCCCCGCGGCGGCCGGCACGGTCGCCAACCAGTCGGTCGGCGCCGGCACCCAGGCCGCGGCCGGTGACACGGTCACGCTGACCGTGTCCAAGGGTCCGCGGCTGGTTCCGGTCCCGAACGTGACCGGCCAGGACGTGGACGCGGCCCGCAAGGCGCTGGAGGCCGCCGGCTTCAAGGTGAAGGTGGAGCGTCCCTTCCTCTCCTTCAGCAACACGGTGGACGCCCAGTCGGTGCTGGGCGGGCTGAACGCCCCCGAGGGCAGCACGATCACCATCCGGACCAAGGGGCTGTAGCCGCAGTGATACGCAATCCGGTCGGCGGGCACGTCCCCGTGGCGGGCGGCCTCGCCAAGGTCGGGCTGGCCTACGCCCGCGAGATGGGCGCCGAGGCCGTCCAGGTCTTCGTCGCCAATCCGCGCGGCTGGGCCACCCCGGTCGGCAATCCGGCCCAGGACGAGCTGTTCCGGGCGCAGTGCGCGGCCGAGTCGATCCCGGCGTACGTGCACGCGCCGTACCTGATCAACTTCGGCTCGCACACCGAGGCCACCGTGGAGAAGTCGGTGGAGTCGCTGCGCCACTCACTGCGCCGCGGCCGGGAGATCGGTGCGCTCGGCGTGGTCGTGCACACCGGGTCGGCCACCGGGGGCCGGCCGCGCGAGGCGGCGTACGCGCAGGTCAGGGAGCACATGCTGCCGCTGCTGGACGAGCTGACGCACGAGGACGACCCCTTCCTGCTGCTGGAGTCCACGGCGGGGCAGGGTTCCTCGCTGTGCTCGCGCACCTGGGACTTCGGCCCGTACTTCGAGGCGCTCGACCACCACCCGAAACTGGGGATCTGCCTGGACACCTGCCACATCTTCGCGGCCGGTCACGACCTGGCGGAGCCGGGCGGGACCAAGGTGACGCTCGACCTGCTGGTGGACACCGTGGGCGAGGGCCGGCTGAAGCTGGTCCACGCGAACGACTCCAAGGAGGGCGTGGGCGCCCACAAGGACCGGCACGCCAACATCGGGCAGGGCCACATCGGCCGGGACGCCTTCGCCGAGCTGTTCACGCACCCCGCGATGGAGGGCGTACCGCTGATCACCGAGACCCCGGGCGGCAAGGAAGGGCATGCGGCGGACGTGGCGCTGCTGAAGGAGCTGCGCGGCCCGCAGTGATCCGGGCTGTCCGGTGATCCCTTGAGGAATACCCCCTGGGGGTATACGGTTCTGTCACTTCGACAGCACCGCTACTCGGCATTTCCCAGCAGGGGGTCGTCATGGAGCCGGCACACGCGGAACACGAGCACCACGAACGTCACGAGCATCACGCGGGCCAGGCCACCTGGGCCATGGCCGCCCGGGCCACCCTCCACTGCCTCACCGGGTGCGCCATCGGCGAGGTGCTGGGCATGATCATCGGCACGGCACTCGGGTGGGGGAACCTGTCCACCATGATCCTGGCGATCGTGCTGGCGTTCTTCTTCGGCTACGCCCTCACCCTGCGCGGGATCCTCTCCGCCGGCGTCGACCTCCGTACGGCCATCCGGGTGGCCCTGGCCGCCGACACCCTTTCGATCGCCGTCATGGAGCTGATCGACAACGGAGTGATCGCCCTGTGGCCCGGCGCGATGGACGCGCACCTCTCGGAGCCGCTGTTCTGGACGGTGCTCGCACTCTCGCTCGCCGTCGCCTTCGTCGTCACGGTCCCGGTCAACAAGTGGATGATCGGCCGCGGCAAGGGCCACGCGGTCGTGCACCAGTACCACCGCTGAGGGCCCTACAGCTCGGGGCCGTCCCCCGGCTCCTCCTGGTACGAGTAGCGCTGCTCGCGCCAGGGGTCGCCTATGTTGTGGTAGCCGCGCTCCTCCCAGAAGCCGCGACGGTCGGCCGTCATGTACTCGACGCCGCGCACCCACTTGGGGCCCTTCCAGGCGTACAGGTGCGGAACCACGAGCCGTACGGGGAAACCGTGCTCGGCGGTGAGCAGTTCACCGCCCTGGTGGGTGGCGAAGACGGTCCGCTCAGAAGCGAAGTCGGCCAGCCGCATGTTGGAGCTGAAGCCGTACTCGGCCCACACCATCACGTGCGTGACCTGCGGCGCGGGCGGCGCCAGGGCCAGGATCTCGCGGGCGAGCACACCGCCCCATTCGGCGCCCTGCATGCTGAACTTGGTGACGCAGTGCAGGTCCGCCACGACGGATTCGAACGGCAGGGCCGTGAACTCCTCGTGGTTCCAGCAGTGCTTGTCCCCGTCGGCCGTCGCGCCGAAGACCCGGAATTCCCAGCGGTCCGGCTTGAACTTGGGCACGGGCCCGTAATGGGTGACCGGCCAGCCCCGCTGCAGCCGCTGCCCCGGTGGAAGCTCCAGCGGCTCTGCTCCCGGAGATTCCCGGCTTTCCGGCTGACCCATGACTCCATGGTGACAGACTGGGCAGGGTGGTCATGACCAGGTCTGGACCGATTCGGGCAAGTCACGGCAACTCCCACTAAGGAGGCACTTACTGGACGGCCTCCGGCGGCAGTGCAAGGATGCGCGCAGATCCCCCAGTGAGCACTGGGAGGTACCCCCAGCCCCGTCATGTAACTGACATTGCCTGGAAGGAGCCTCTGCGATGCAGGGCGACCCCGAGGTCCTTGAGTTTCTGAACGAGCAGCTGACCGGCGAGCTGACGGCCATCAATCAGTACTGGCTGCACTACCGCATCCAGGACAACAAGGGCTGGACCAAGCTCGCCAAGTACACGCGTGAAGAATCCATCGACGAGATGAAGCACGCGGACAAGATCACCGAGCGCATCCTGATGCTCGACGGCCTGCCGAACTACCAGCGGCTCTTCCACGTGCGCGTCGGACAGACGCTCACGGAGATGTTCCAGGCGGACCGCCAGGTCGAGGTCGAGGCCATCGACCGGCTCAAGCGCGGTATCGAGGTCATGCGCGGCAAGGGCGACATCACGTCGGCCCGCCTCTTCGAGGAGATCCTGGAGGACGAGGAGCACCACATCGACTACCTCGACACCCAGCTGGAGCTCATCGAGTCCCTGGGCGAGCCGCTCTACATCGCGCAGCTGATCGAGCAGCCGAGCTGACAGCCGGTCCGGAGGCCGGATCGACCGATCAGGCCGCTTCCGCCAGTGCGGGCGAACGCTCCGTCTCGGCGGCGAGCACGGCCGCCGCGTCACCCTTCTCCAGCAGCTCCCGGCGCGGGCAGGCGCCGCGGCCGAGTATGCCCTGGATGGTGCGCACGCAGGAGCCGCAGTCCGTGCCGGCCTTGGTGGCCGAGGCGATCTGCCGCGGGGTGCAGGCCCCGGCGGCCGCGTGGTCCTTGACCTGCTTGTCGGTGATCCCGAAGCAAGAGCAGACGTACACGCGGTTCACCTCCCTGGGCGGAATGGTTCGACGAGCCATCCCCTATTCGGTGAGGCTTACCTAACCGTACCCAAAGTTAGGGTCACCTAAAAGCCCTGGATACGACTGTGGGGCGCGGATCACATCGATCCGCGCCCCACAGTCGTACGAAGGTACTGACTGATCCCTACTGGTCCCGGTACATCTCCGCGACCAGGAACGCCAGGTCCAGGGACTGGCTGCGGTTGAGCCGCGGGTCGCAGGCCGTCTCGTAGCGCTGGTGCAGGTCGTCGACGAAGATCTCGTCGCCGCCGCCCACGCACTCGGTGACGTCGTCACCGGTGAGCTCGACGTGGATGCCGCCCGGGTGGGTGCCCAGCGCCTTGTGGACCTCGAAGAAGCCCTTGACCTCGTCGAGCACGTCGTCGAAACGGCGCGTCTTGTGGCCGGAGGCCGCCTCGAAGGTGTTGCCGTGCATCGGGTCGGTGACCCAGCCGACGACCGCACCGGAGGCGGTGACCTTCTCGACCAGCTCGGGGAGCTTGTCGCGGACCTTGTCGGCGCCCATGCGGACGACGAAGGTCAGCCGGCCCGGCTCGCGCTCGGGGTCCAGGCGGTCGATGTACGTCAGCGCCTCGTCCACCGTGGTGGTGGGGCCGAGCTTGATGCCGATCGGGTTGGCGATCTGCGAGCAGAACTCGATGTGCGCGTGGTCCAGCTGGCGGGTGCGCTCACCGATCCAGACCATGTGGCCCGAGGTGTCGTACAGCTTGCCGGTACGCGAGTCGGTGCGGGTCAGCGCGCCCTCGTAGTCGAGCAGCAGCGCCTCGTGGGAGGCGTAGAACTCGACGGCCTTGAACTCGGCCGGGTCGGTGCCGCACGCCTTCATGAAGTTCAGCGCGTTGTCGATCTCCCGCGCCAGCTGCTCGTACCGCTGACCGGACGGGGAGGACTTCACGAAGTCCTGGTTCCAGGCGTGCACCTGGCGCAGGTCGGCGTAACCACCGGTGGTGAAGGCACGCACCAGGTTGAGCGTGGAGGCGGAGGCGTTGTACATGCGCTTCAGCCGCTCGGGGTCCGGGATCCGGGCCTCTTCGGTGAAGGCGAAGCCGTTGACGGAGTCGCCGCGGTAGGTCGGCAGGGTGACGCCGTCGCGGGTCTCGGTGTCCTTGGAGCGCGGCTTGGAGTACTGGCCCGCGATGCGGCCGACCTTGACGACCGGCACGGAGGCCGCGTACGTCAGTACGGCACTCATCTGGAGCAGCGTCTTCAGCTTGGCGCGGATGTGTTCGGCGGACACGCCGTCGAAGGCCTCGGCACAGTCGCCGCCCTGGAGGAGGAACGCCTCGCCCTTGGCGACGGCTCCCAAACGGGCACGCAGCTGGTCGCATTCACCCGCGAAAACCAGCGGAGGATACGACTCGAGGTCCGCGACGACAGCGCGCAGAGCCTCGGCATCGGGGTACGAAGGCTGCTGCGCCGCGGGAAGGTCTCGCCAGGTCGCCTTGGCGGCGGGGGCTTGGGTTTCAGCGTTCACGGTCACCTCGTACACATTACGGCGTCATACGGCCCATCCCGCCCTCCGCCCACAACGTGAGACGGTCCTGCTCGAAGGCAGGGGGACCCCTGCGGAACGGAATCCATGGTTCAGCTCACGCCGTGAGACGGATCCGGCGCCGCGGGGCCGCCCTGGGCTAAGGTGCCTCCCATGTACGCGCACTCGAACCAGAACTGGTGGTGGCCCGCTCCCGGCGGCCCACTTCTCGCGCGTACCTGAGACGACACGACACGCGACGACGCGAAGGCCGCCCCGAGGGGCGGCCTTCCGTGTTTCCGACGCGGGCGCGCCGTTCCTCCCACCGGAAGGACGCCCCGCCCATGGCCCCCAGGCCCCTGAACCGACCGAGCCGACCGAACCTGCCGGACCAGCCGAACCCGTCGGACCGGCTGAGCCGCCTGCTCGACGACTCCTGCCCGCCGTTCGCCCTGCTGCGCCGGCGCACCCCCGGCCGCGACCACGACACCGTCGAGGTGCTGATCGGCGCCGTCCACGAGGCCGAACACCTCGCCGACCTGCCCGTCCGTGAGCTGCCCACCCTCGCGCTCGTCCCCTTCCGGCAGATCCGGGAGCGCGGGTTCGACGTACGCGACGACGGCACGCCGCTGAGCGTGCTGGCCGCCGAGGAGGCGTACGAGATCCCGCTCGCCGAGGCGCTGGCCGCGCTGCCGGCGCACGAGGTGCGGGTCGAGGGCGGCGGCTTCGACGTCCCCGACGCGCAGTACGCGGCCACGGTCGAGCGGGTCATCGAGGACGAGATCGGCCGCGGCGAGGGCGCGAACTTCGTCATCCGGCGCACCTACGAGGGCCGCATCGACGGCTTCGGCCGGGCCGACGCCCTCGCCCTGTTCCGGCGGCTGCTGCTGGGCGAGCGCGGCGCGTACTGGACGTACGTCGTCCACACCGGCGAGCGGACCCTGGTCGGGGCCAGCCCCGAGGTGCACGTGCGGATGTCCGGGGGCACCGTCGTGATGAACCCGATCAGCGGCACCTACCGGTATCCGGCCGGGGGCCCCACCGTGGACTCCCTCCTCGCCTTCCTCGGCGACAGCAAGGAGACCGAGGAACTGTCGATGGTCGTCGACGAGGAACTCAAGATGATGTGCACCGTCGGCGATCGCGGCGGGGTCGTCGTCGGACCGCGGCTGAAGGAGATGTCCCACCTCGCGCACACCGAGTACGAGCTGCGCGGGCGCTCCTCGCTGGACGTGCGGGAGGTGCTGCGCGAGACGATGTTCGCGGCGACGGTCACCGGCTCGCCGGTGCAGAACGCCTGCCGCGTGATCGAGCGGTACGAGAGCGGCGGCCGCGGCTACTACGCGGGGGCCCTGGCACTGCTCGGGCAGGACGCGGCCGGGGCGCAGACGCTGGACTCCCCCATCCTGATCCGCACCGCCGACATCGCCCCGGACGGCACGCTGCGGGTGCCTGTCGGCGCCACGCTCGTACGGCACTCCGACCCGGCGGGCGAGGTCGCGGAGACGCACGCGAAGGCGGCGGGGGTGCTGGCGGCGCTCGGGGTGCGGCCGGCCGCACCCCGGCCGGCCTTCGAGGGCGCGCGGCTGGCGGACGACCCGCGGGTGCGGGCGGCCCTGGCGGCCCGGCGGTCGGACCTGGCCCCCTTCTGGCTGCGCATGCAGGAGCGGCCGTCCTCCCTGACCGGCCACGCGCTGGTGGTGGACGGCGAGGACACCTTCACGGCGATGCTGGCGCACGTCCTGCGGGTGGCCGGGCTGGAGGTGACCGTACGCCGCTACGACGATCCGGGGCTGCGGGCGGCGGCCCTGTCCTGGGCGGGCCCGATCGTCCTGGGCCCCGGCCCGGGCAACCCGGCGGACGCCTCGGACCCCAAGATGCGGATGCTGCGCGCGCTGGCGGCGGAACTGCTGGCCGGGCACCGGCACGGGCTGGTCGGGGTCTGCCTGGGGCACGAGCTGCTGGCGGCCGAGCTGGGGCTGCCGCTGATCCGCAAGGCGGAACCGGCGCAGGGGGCGCAGACCCGGATCGACCTGTTCGGGGCGGAGGAGGTGGTCGGGTTCTACAACACGTACACGGCACATTGCGACGAAGCGGGTGAGAGCCGGCTGGCGGATGCGGGCGTCGAGGTGTCCCGCGACCCGGCGACCGGGGAGGTCCACGCACTTCGCTCTGCGGCGGGCTTCGCGGGGGTCCAGTTCCACCCGGAGTCCGTGCTCACCCTCCGCGGCGCGGATCTGCTGCGCGAGCTCCTGACCGGCGTGATGGCCCCGGCCCCGGCGTAACTGCCGAGCCACCGCTGCGCGGGGGCTCCTGGGGCTCCGCCCCAGACCCCGCTCCTCAAACGCCGGAGGGGCTGGATCTGCGCAGCGGCCCCGGCCCTGGGCCGGCGGTATCAGGACGGCACGAGGGTGTTCTCGGAGCGGCGGCCCGTCAGGTAGTCCGTGACGTTGGCGACGGTGGTGGCGATGATCTGGCCCACCGCGTCGCGCGTGTAGTACGCCTGGTGCGAGGTCACCACCACGTTCGGGAAGGTGACCAGTCGCGCCAGGGTGTCGTCCTCGACGGCCTCCAGGGACTTGTCCAGGAAGAAGACGCCGGCCTCGGCCTCGTAGACGTCGAGGCCGACGCCGGCGAACCGGCCCGCCCGCAGCTGCGCGACCAGCGCGTCGGTGTCGATCAGCCCGCCGCGGCTGGAGTTGATCAGGATCGCGTCGTCCCGCATCAGCTCCAGCGCCGCCGCGTCGACGATGCGGCGCGTGGCGTCCAGCAGCGGCACGTGCAGGCTGATCAGGTCCGAGGACGCGAACAGCTCTTCCTTGTCCACGTACTTCATGCCGAGCTCCACGCACGCCGGGTTCCGCGCCACGTCCCAGCCCAGCAGGTTCATGCCGAAGCCGTGCGCGATCCGGGTGAACGCCTCCCCGATCTTGCCGGTGCCGAGCACGCCCACCGTGCGGCCGTGCATGTCGCGGCCCATCAGCCCGTCCAGGCGGAAGTCGAAGTCCCTGGTCCGGGTCGCGGCCCGGACGATCCGCCGGTTCACCGCCATCGCCAGGGTCCAGGCGAACTCGGCCACCGAGTACGGCGAGTAGTACGACACCCGGCTCACCGTCAGCCCGAGCTGCCGCGCGACGTCCAGGTCGATGTTGTTGAAGCCGGTGGAGCGCTGGGCGATCATCCGGGTCCCGCCGGCGGCCAGGATCCGCAGCACGCGCCCGCTCAGGTCGGCGTTGACGCTCGACGAGACCACCTCGTACCCGGCCGCGATGGGCGCGGTGTCCTCGTTGAGGAAGACGTCCAGGCAGCGCACCTCGTGCAGGCCCGCGAACGCCGCCTCCAGCATCGGCTTTTCGTCCGCCTGCACGCCGAATGCGAGGATCTCCACGTTGACTCCCGTACGCCGGACCATGGGCCGTTCGTCACGATACGACCCATGGTGCGCGAACACCCGGCGGCTCAGCCGAAGAAGACCCCCACCTCCTTGTAGAGCGCGGGGTCCACCGTCTTCAGCCGCGCCGTCGCCTCCGCGATCGGCACCCGGACGATGTCCGTTCCCTGGAGCGCGACCATCTTGCCGAAGTCCCCGTCGTGCACCGCGTCGATCGCGTGCAGCCCGAAACGGGTCGCCAGCCACCGGTCGAAGGCGCTGGGCGTGCCGCCGCGCTGGATGTGCCCGAGGACGGTCGTACGGGCCTCCTTGCCGGTCCGCGCCTCGATCTCCTTGGCCAGCCACTCGCCCACGCCCGACAGCCGGACGTGCCCGAAGGAGTCCTTGGTGGCGTCCTTCAGCACCAGGTCCCCGTCCTTGGGCATCGCGCCCTCGGCGACCACGACGATCGGGGCGTAGCTCGCCTTGAAGCGGGAGGTCACCCAGGCGCACACCTCGTCCATGTCGAAGCGCTGCTCCGGGATGAGGATGACGTTGGCGCCGCCCGCGAGGCCCGAGTGCAGTGCGATCCAGCCGGCGTGCCGGCCCATGACCTCGACGACGAGCACCCGCATGTGCGACTCGGCCGTGGTGTGCAGCCGGTCGATCGCCTCGGTCGCGATGCCGACGGCGGTGTCGAAGCCGAAGGTGTAGTCCGTGGCGGACAGGTCGTTGTCGATCGTCTTGGGCACGCCGACGCAGGGGATGCCGTACTCCTCGTACAGCTTGGCGGCGACGCCGAGGGTGTCCTCGCCGCCGATCGCGACGAGCGCGTCCACCTCGTACTTCGCGAGGTTGTCCTTGATGTCGCGCACCCCGTTCTCCGTCTTGAACGGGTTGGTGCGCGAGGAGCCGAGGATGGTGCCGCCGCGGGGCAGGATGCCGCGGACGGCGGGGATGTCGAGCGGGATGGTCCTCCCCTCGATCGCGCCCCGCCAGCCGTCCTTGAACCCGACGAACTCGCAGCCGTACTCCTGGGTGCCCTTGCGGACGACGGCCCTGATCACCGCGTTGAGCCCGGGGCAGTCTCCGCCACCGGTCAGCACTCCGACCTTCATTGCATCTCCCTTCGCCATGACGGTCACGCTAGTGGTGACGCAGGTCACAGCAAGGGTCCTGAAGGGGTCAATTCCGGTGGAATCGCGGGGCGTTGCGTACGCCCGTTCACTCGTACGAGGGCGAAAGTGTGATCGACGCCCGGTGACGGGGGTGCCTACGCGTCGTCGAGGCCCCGCTCTATGGCGTACCGGACCAGCTCCACGCGGTTGTGCAACTGCAGCTTGCCCAGGGTGTTCTGGACGTGGTTCTGCACGGTGCGGTGGGAGATGACCAGCCGCTCCGCGATCTGCTTGTACGAGAGCCCCTTGGCCACCAGGCGCAGCACCTCGGTCTCGCGCTCCGTCAGTTGCGGCGCCTTCGGCTCGTCGGAGGCGGTCGGCGCCGGGTCGGTGGCGAGGCGCCGGTACTCGCCGAGCACCAGCCCGGCCAGGCCCGGGGTGAAGACCGGGTCGCCGGCCGCGGTGCGGCGGACCGCGTCGATGAGCTCCTGGGCGCCGGCGGACTTCAGCAGGTAGCCGGTCGCGCCGGACTTCACCGCCTCCAGGACGTCCGCGTGCTCACCGCTGGCGGACAGCACCAGGACGCGCAGCGCGGGGTGGGCGCCGACCAGTTCCTTGCAGACCTGCACGCCGGGCATGCCGGGCAGGTTGAGGTCGAGGACCAGGACGTCGGGGGTGACGGCGCGGGCCCGGCGTACCGCCTCGGGGCCGTCACCGGCGGTCGCCACGACGTCGAAGCCGGCGGCGGCCAGGTCGCGGGCGACCGCGTCCCGCCACATCGGGTGGTCGTCGACGACCATCACCCTGATCTCGTGCGGTTCCTTCGTGCTCATTGGGTCCTCCCCCTCGGTACCTTCAGTTCCACTTCGGTGCCCTGTCCGGGGACGGACACCAGATCGGCGCTGCCGCCGAGGTCGCGCAGTCGGCCCCGGATCGACAGGGCCACTCCCATCCGGCCCTCGCCCTCCGCCTGGTCGAGCCGGCCCGCCGGAATGCCCGGGCCGTCGTCGCGGACGGTCACGATCACCTCGTCGCCCCAGTCCTCGACCAGGATCCAGGCCCTGGCCCCCTCGCCCGCGTGCTTGCGCACGTTGTCGAGGGCGGCGCCGACCGCCGCGGCCAGCTCCTTCGCGGCGGGCACCGGCAGCGGCACCGGGGTGCCCGGCTCGGCGAAGCTCACCCGGGACCCGGCGTGCGGGGCGAGGAGCGTGCGCAGGTCCAGCTCACCGTCGTCGGCGCCCGAATCGTCCACCTCGTACGTGTCCACCAGCGCGCCGCGCGACTCGTCGGAGGAGACCCGGGAGGGGCGCGCCAGGCCGGTGGTGACCAGCGTGCGCAGCGCCACCTCCTGCTCCCCCGCCATCCGTCCCAGCTCGGCGGCCTCCCCGCCCACCTCGGCGCCGCGCCGCTGGACCATGGCGAGGACCTGGAGGACCCCGTCGTGGATGTCGCGGGCGAGGCGCTCGCGCTCGCGGGTGGCGGCCTCGATCTCCAGGGCGCGGGCGAGGGTGTTCTCACTGGCCCGGGCGACCTCGACGACGTAGCCGATGGCCACGGAGGAGACCCAGACGAGCAGCACGTTGTGCAGGGCGTCCCGGGTGGGCTGGCCGCCGTGGATGAGGATGGTGGCCGCGGCCACGAAGGTGGAGGCGAAGCAGGCCCAGCGCCAGCCGCCCTTGATGGCGAACCCGAGGACCGCGCCCCCGGTCCAGATCGTGGGGAGGGTGGGACCGCCCCCGGTGATCCGCTCGTGGGTGTCGGCGAGCGGGGTCAGCCCGATCCCGACGATGGCGACGGTGAGGTCGGCGACGAGGAAGCCCTTGGTACAGCTGGCGGCGTTGGCCACCTTCGAGGTGGTGGCCAGGGTCCAGACGGCGAGGCAGGCGAGGTAGCCGGCCGCGATCCAGGGGTGCGGGTACCGCTTGTAGGCGGAGGCGAACAGCAGCACCGCGTAGACCATCGTCAGCAGCCGGTACACCGTCAGGGCACGCCAAAGCGGCTGCTCGACCGACATGCGTACGACGCGTTCGCGTTTCGCCATCTCCCCCACCCCCTGCGGGCGGTACCGCCCGACCTACTCCGGCTTGCCGTCGGCCTTCTCGGCCTTGCCGGTCTTCTCCGCCTTCTCGGCCTTCTCGGCCTTCTCCGCATCGGCCATCTGGCGCTTCGCCGCCGTCGCGTAGATGTCGACGTACTCCTGGCCGGAGAGCTTCATGATCTCGTACATGACCTCGTCGGTCACCGAACGCAGGATGAAGCGGTCGCCGTCCATGCCGTGGTAGCGGCTGAAGTCCAGCGGCTTGCCGATCCGGATGCCCGGGCGCATCAGCTTGGGCACCACCTTGCCGGGCGGCTGGATCTTCTCGGTGTCGATCATCGCCACCGGGATCACGGGGGCGCCGGTGGCCAGGGCCACGCGGGCCAGACCGCCGGGCTTGCCTCGGTACAGGCGTCCGTCGGGTGAACGCGTGCCCTCGGGGTAAATACCGAACAGCTCCCCCCGCTCGATGACCTCGATGCCGCTCTTGATCGCGGCCTCGCCGGCCCCGCGCGCACCGGAGCGGTCCACCGGGAGCTGGCCGACGCCCTTGAAGAAGGCGGCCGTCAGCTTGCCCTTGACACCCGGGGAGGTGAAGTACTCCGCCTTCGCGATGAAGGTGACCTTCCGGTCCAGCACGGCCGGAAGGAAGAAGGAGTCGGAGAAGGACAGGTGGTTGCTCGCGAGGATCGCCGGCCCCTCCGCGGGAATGTTCTCGAGGCCCTCCACCCACGGCCTGAAAGCGAGCTTCAGTGAACCGCCGATGGAGAACTTCATTGCGCCGTAGATCAACTCGAAAGCCTTCCTGTGTCTGTCGAACAGACCATAACCCCTGGCTCACGCGGCAGCGGCCCGACGACCCTGGCCGGTGCCACCCCGGTCGCGTACGGTGAAGTCACACAGAGCAACGCACCCACCCGGCGTACGTCATGATCAAGGAGACCCTGGTGCCCGTCCTCCCTGGAGCCGAGCCGTTCCGCCACGAGGGCGGAGAGGTCGGCGTCCTCCTCTGCCACGGCTTCACCGGTTCCCCGCAGTCGCTGCGCCCCTGGGCCGAGCATCTCGCCGGGCAGGGACTCACGGTGTCGCTGCCGCTGCTCCCCGGACACGGGACGCGCTGGCAGGACATGCAGCTCACGGGCTGGCAGGACTGGTACGCGGAGGTCGACCGCGCCCTGCGGGAGCTGCTGGACCGGTGCGAGCAGGTGTTCGTCTTCGGGCTGTCGATGGGCGGCGCGCTGACGCTGCGGCTGGCCGCCAAGCACGGGGACGCCATCAGCGGCATCGTGCTCGTCAACCCGGCGAACAAGGTGCACGACCCGCTGGCCGTGGCCCTTCCGGTGGCCAAGCACTTCATCCGGTCGACGCCGGGCATCGCCAGCGACATCGCGAAGCCGGGCTCGGAGGAGGTCGGCTACGACCGCGTCCCGACCCGGGCCGCGCACTCGCTGAAGAAGTTCCTGCAGCTCGTGGACGCCGACCTGCCGCAGGTCACGCAGCCGCTGCTGCTGCTGCACAGCCCGCAGGACCACGTTGTACCGCCCGTCGACTCCGCGCGGATCCTGGCCCGGGTCTCCTCGACGGACGTCACCGAGACCCTCCTGGAACAGAGCTACCACGTCGCGACGTTGGACCATGACGCGGAGCGGATCTTCGCGGACAGCTATGCGTTCGTCGGCCGACTGGCGGAGAGCGTGGGCAGGGAGGGGGCGGAGGCCGGTGGCTGAGCACGAGGAGCAGTCGGGCGGAGTCCCGCCGCTCGACGAGGAAGCGGCGTGGGCGGCGATCGTCGCCGGGTACGGGCAGGAGCCGCCGGACCCGCCGGGGGCCCGGCCGTTCAAGCCGATCGAGAACCTCCTCCTGCCGGAGGAGGACGTCAAGCCGCTGCCGGCCGCCCCTGAGGCGGGACCGGAGCCGAAGGCCGAACCCGAGCCGCCGGCCGCGGGGCTGGGCAGCTCGGTGGTCTTCGCCCCGGGCGTGGGCATGGCGGGCCCCCGGGACCACTCGCTGGCGGAACCGCAGGAGGACGACCTGACTCCGGCGGACGAGGGCCACTTCGTCCAGCCGGAGCCGGAGCTGCCGCCGGCGGACACGACGTCGAAGTTCGCGTGGCTCGCGGTGGTCGGCGGGCCGGTGCTGCTGCTGCTCGCGGTGCTGTTGCAGTGGGACATGACGTGGTGGCTGACGACGCTCGGCATCGGCGGCTTCCTGGGCGGGTTCGCGACGCTGGTCGCACGCATGCAGCACGGTGACGACGAGGACGACGACCCCGGCCGCGGAGCCGTGGTCTGACCGTTCGCCCTGGGCTCCGCCCAGACCCCTGGGGCTCCGCCCCGGACCCCCGCTCCTCATACGCCGGAGGGGCTGGATTTTCCAGCCCCTCCGGGAGTTACGGCGCAGCCGGTAGGTGGAGGGCTGCCAGGACCGGGAGGTGGTCCGTGGCCGCCGCCAGGTCCCCGGGGGTCACTCCGGGCAGTCCCACCGGTACGCCACAGCCCAGCACCTCCACCCCCTTCGTCGCGAACACCGCGTCGATCCGGCGGGCCGGCGCCGACACCGGGAAGGTCTGTTCCCCGCCCCAGGGGGCCGCTGACCAGCAGTCCTGCAGCGTGCCCGCGAGACGGGCGAAGGCCGGGCCGTCCGGGGTCTCGTTCACGTCGCCCGCGGCGATCACGTGGGGAACATCCATCGCCGCGGCCCGGTCCAGCAGCATCGCCGCCTGGGCGACCCGCTCCCCCCGGTCCAGGGAAAGGTGCGCGCTGACCAGCCCCGCGCGGGCCGCGCCGATGCGGACCACCGCCGTGGCGAAGCCCCGACGATGCAGACCGGGGGTGCGCGGCAGCAGGACGTCCTCCGTCCGCTCCACGAAGACCCGCAGCGAGCACAGCAGCAGCGGCCCGGCCGCCGTCCCGCCCCCGCTCAGCACCACCAGGTCGCATTTCGCGGCGAGTCGCGCCGCGTGTTTGCGCCACCGGAAGAACCGCGGCGCCTCCTGGACGAAGACGAGGTCGGGCTCGCACGCCCGGATGACCCGGGCCAGCGCCTCCTCGTCGTCGCGCAGCGAGCGGATGTTGTAGCTGAGTACCCGGATCACGGCAGAACCGTCGGGCTCCGTACGGGACTTCGGCAGCGAGGGCAGCAACTGGTCCATGTACCGCAAGATACGCAGCCGCCCGCCGCTCCCCCAAGGGGCGCGGCGGGCGGGACGGGTGGAAGGCGCGTCGGCCCCGGCGCGTCAGCCCTGGCGGGCCAGGTCCGCGGCGCCGACGAGGCCGGCCTTGCCGCCGAGCTGTGCGGCGAGCACCTGCGCGTGCGGTCGCCAGGCGCCGCCGACCAGCCAGCGCTTGAAGGACTTGCGGATCGGGTCGAGGACGAGGTCGCCCTCGTCGGAGACCCCGCCGCCGACGATGAAGGCCGACGGGTCGAAGAGCGAGGCCAGGTCGGCGAGGCCGGCTCCGGCCCAGCGGGCCAGCTCGCGGAAGGCGTCGATGGCGACCAGGTCGCCCTGCCGGGCGGCCTCGCTGATGTGCTTGCCCTCGATGCCCTCGGGGGTGCCGTCGCCGAGCGCGAGGAGGACCGTCGCGTTCTCGGGGGTGGCGTTGGCGCGCTGCTTCGCGTACCGGACGAGGGCGCGCCCGGAGGCGTACTGCTCCCAGCAGCCCTGGCTTCCGCAGCCGCACAGCAGACCGTCCGGGACGACCCGGATGTGCCCGAACTCGGCGGCGACGCCGAAGCGTCCGCGGCGCAGCTTGTTGCCGATGATGATGCCGCCGCCCAGGCCGGTGCCGAGCGTGATGCAGATGACGTCGTCGTGGCCCTGGCCGGCGCCGAAGCGGTACTCGCCCCAGGCGGCGCAGTTCGCGTCGTTCTCGACGACGACGGGCAGGCCGATGCGCTGCTCGACCTTGTCCTTCAGCGGCTCGTGGCGCCAGTTGATGTTCGGCGCGAAGAGTACGGTCGCGCGCTTGTCGTCCACGTATCCGGCGGCGCCGATGCCGACGGCGTCGATGGTGTGGTTGCTGCTGACCTCGGAGACGGCGGCGCAGATGGCCTCCGTCACTCCGTCCGCGGTCGGCGGGGTGGGCACCTTGTACGTCTCAAGGATCGTGCCCTCTTCGTCGACCACGCCGGCCGCGATCTTCGTGCCGCCGATGTCGACGCCGATGGTGAGTCCCATTAGTCCCTCGGTTTCCGGTCAAACCCCGCCACGGCCAACGGTACCCGAGGGCGGCGGGCCCTCAGTCGAGATCGATCCGCTCGGCCGGGCCCGCGTCGGGGCCGTCGTCGCGCGGGTCGCGCTCGCGGCGCGGCGCGGGAGGGGTGTCCTGGGTCCAGCGGCGCTCGTGGCCCTCGACGGCCGAGCGGTAGGCGGCGAGGAGCTCGGAGCCGGCGGCCGCGAGGTGGTCGAAGACCTCGGGGTTGCGCTCGATGACGGGCTTGGCGGCGGTCTTGGCCTGGTCGACGATCTGGCGCACCGCGCCCTGGGCGGCCACGCCGAACAGCGGGTTGTTCAGCCCGGAGACCTTGTCGGCGACGGCTTCGAAGAGCTTGAAGAGCTCCTCGGCGGCGGTTCCGGTGCCGGCCGAGCCGGCCCGGTCCTGTCCTCGCATGCGCTCCTTCTCGGCGGCGAGGTCCTCGGCGCAGGCCTTGGCCCAGGCGTCGTCGTCGGTGGGGCGGTCGGTGGCCTCGCTCATGGCGGACTCTCCTGCGGCGGCTGCTTGACGTGCGGTACGGGCTACCTTCGACGGTACCCGAACGGGGGTACGCGGTTCACTGCGCGCGGGGCCACAGCCCCGGGTCCGGGGTGAAGCGGATGCGGAGCTCGCCCGCGGCCAGGGCGGCGCCGGAGACGGTGCAGCGGCGCAGCGCCGCGGGAAGCGGAACGATCCTGCGGTACGGGCCGGCGGTGAGCAGCAGCTCGTCGCCGCGGCGTACGAGGTCGAGGTCGCGCTTGTGCGCGCCGGGCAGGGGTACCACCCACACGAGCACCCCGTCCGCGGCGAGCCGGTCCTCGACGGCCCAGGCCGTGCGGGGTGCGGGGGCTGCCGGGAGGAGCCCGTCGGCGGCGGCGAGCCGGTCCAGGTCCTGCGGGCCGCGCGGGTCCCGGCCGAGGTGGGCGAGCGTGACGACGGGGATCTCCCCGGCCCACTCGGCGGCGTACTTCTCCTGCTGGGCGGCGAGCCCGGCGAGCCAGGGGTCGGCGGAGCCCTGCGGCACCGTCCGGTTGGCGACGAGGTCGCGGACGGGGAGCTGCTGGAGGGCGAGCCCGAGCCGTCCGAGCCGCAGCGCGTCGGCGGCGGCCGGTCCCGGTTCGGCGACCAGGCGCAGTTCGGTGGTGTCGGCCTCGACGACGGCCTGGACGGCGGCGAGCTCCTCGTCCCAGCGGGCGGCGGCCTCGTAGAGCCACTGCGCGGGCATGGGCACACCGGCGAGCTGGGCCAGTACGGGCCGCAGGGCGCGGGCTGCCTGCTTCTCGGCGGGGAGCAGCCGGGTGAGGTAGCGGCGCAGCTGGGCGGGCAGGGCCAGGGTGGAGAGGGTCTGGTGGAGCGGGGGCATGTCGACGACGACGAGGTCGGTGCCGGGTGCGGCGGCGGCCCGCCGCAGGGCGCGCAGCAGGGCGAACTGCTCGGCGCCGGGCAGCTCGGTGAGCTCCTCGGCCCCGAGCGGGCGGGCGCCGACCATGGCGAGGAGCGCGGATCCGCGCTCCTGCAGGGCGACGAGCTCCTCGCGGAACTCCTCGCCGGAGTCGACCCGGGCCACCCGCAGGCCGGGGAGGGGCTCCTCCCCGGTCAGGGCGGCGAGCGGGTCGCCGACGTCGCCGGACAGCAGCAGCACCCGCCGGCCGTGGCGGGCCGCGGCGAGGGCGGTGGCCGCGGCCACGGTGGTCCGCCCGGCCCCACCGGGGCCGGTGATCAGCAAGGTGTGCATGTGCGGGTGCCTACTGCCGGGTTTCTACGGGTGCTCAGACGGATTCGACGCGCTTCTTCAGGCCCGCCAGCGCCCGGTCGATGATGACCTTCTCCGCCTTGCGCTTGATCATGCCGAGCATGGGGATCTTGACGTCCACGGTCAGCTGGTAGGTGACCTCGGTACGCTTGCCGCCGTCCACCGGGGCCAGCCGGTACGAGCCGTCCAGCTGGCGCAGCATCTGGGACTTGTCCAGGGTCCAGCTGACCTCGTCCGTGCCCTTCCAGGTGTAGGCGAGGGTGTGGTCGTCCTTGATCGCGCCGGCGTCGAGCAGCAGGCGGACCTTCTCGGCGCGCCCCTCGGCGTCGGTGGCCAGCACCTCGGCCTCCTTCACCTCGCCGGTCCATTCGGGGTAGCGGGCGAAGTCGGCGATCACGGCCATCACGTCGCTGGGCGCAGCCTCGATCGTGATGCTTGAGCTGGTGTGTTCCGCCATCGCGGTGGCTCCTCCGTGGAGTGTTTCGAGGATGTGTGCGGCCGCCGGCCGCCGCGTGAAGGCTACCGCGCGTGCGGACTCCGCCACTCCAGGGCCTCCCCCGGCCCGCTGGGGACCGTCGTGAACCGGCCGCCGGTCACCATTCCAGCACCCACGGGCGGCCGGTGGCGGCGAAGTGGCCGACGTTCACGCACTCCGTGGCCCCGATCCGCATCCGCCGCGCCAGCGGCTGGTGCACGTGCCCGAAGAGGGCGTACCGGGGGCGGGTGCGGCGGATGGCGGCCAGCAGGGCCTCGCTGCCGCGTTCGAACCGGCGCGCGACCGTGTCGTAGCAGAGCTCGGGCACCTCCGGCGGGATGTGGGAGCACAGCACGTCCACCTCGCCGAGCGCCTCCACCTTGGCGGCGTACTCCTCGACGTCCACCTCGTACGGGGTCCGCATCGGCGAGGGCAGTCCGCCGCCGACGAAGCCGAAGACGCGGCCGCCGATCTCCACCCGCTGGCCGTCGAGCACGGTCAGGCCGTCGCGGTCGGCGTATTCCGGCCACAGACCCGGGATGTCGACATTGCCGTAGGTGGCGTACGTCGGGTTCGGGAAGGCGGCGAACATCTCGGCGTACTGGCGGCGCACCGCGCCCTCGATCAGCCGGTCCCGGTCCAGCCCGGCCCACAGCCGCCGCCCGAAGGCGTGGGCCTCCTCGAACCGGCGCGCGGTGCGCAGCTCGACGATCCGGTCGGCGCTCTCGACGCCGAACAGGTCGGGGAAGATCCCGCGCGAGTGGTCGGCGTAGTCGAGGAAGAGGACGAGGTCGCCGAGGCAGATCAGGGCGTCGGCCCCTTCTCCCGCACGGGCGAGGGCCTCGGTGTTGCCGTGCACGTCGCTCACGACGTGGACCCGTGTGCGGCCCGGTCCGCCGGTCCGGCTCGATCCGCTCGCGCCGCTCTGCCCGCTCCGCATGCTGCCACCCATGCCGACCACCCTAGGGGCGCCCGGCAACGCCTGGTAGAGGGGGTGGGAGACGGGGTCGGACCTGCGGTTACTTCCGAGTCGCCGAAGGGGTCGACTAGTGTCGGCACGTGAGGGCCAGGCAGTGCAAGGACAGAATGTGACGCACGGAACATCTGGCCGGTTCCCTCTATCGGGAACCCACTACCGGTGGGTAACGTCCGCTCGGTCCACATGGTGGCGATGGCGCCCAGAGGAGCAGCAGTCTTGCGCGAGTTCAGCCTTCCGGCCCTGTACGAGGTCCCGTCGGACGGGAACCTGACGGATCTCATCCGCCGCAACGCCGCTCAGCATCCCGACACCGCCGTCATGAGCCGCAAGGCCGCCGACGGCCGGTGGCAGGACGTGACCGCGACGGAGTTCCTGGCCGAGGTCCGCGCCGCGGCCAAGGGCCTCATCGCGGCCGGCATCCGGCCCGGCGACCGGGTCGCCCTCATCTCCCGCACCCGCTACGAGTGGGTGCTGTTCGACTTCGCGATCTGGAGCGCGGGCGGCGTCACCGTCCCCGTGTACGAGACCAGCTCCCCCGAGCAGGTCCAGTGGATCCTCGGCGACTCCGGCGCCGCGGCGGTCATCGTGGAGAGCCCGGCGCACAGCGCGTCCGTGGCCTCGCTGCGCGACCGCCTCCCGGAGCTGCGCGAGGTCTGGGAGATCGAGCAGGGTGCGCTGGAGACGCTGAAGGCGGCCGGCGCGGGGATCACCGACGAAGAGGTCGAGGAGCGCAGCAGCCTCGCCAACGCCGACGACCCGGCCACCATCGTCTACACCTCGGGCACCACCGGCCGCCCCAAGGGCTGCGTGCTGACCCACCGCAACTTCTTCGCGGAGTGCGGCAACGCGGTGGAGCGCCTGAGCCCGCTGTTCAAGACCGGCGAGTGCTCGGTGCTGCTGTTCCTGCCGGCCGCGCACGTCTTCGGGCGCCTGGTCGAGGTGGCCGCCGTGCTGGCGCCGATCCGGCTGGGCTGCGTACCGGACATCAAGAACCTCACCGATGAGCTGCAGTCCTTCCGGCCCACGCTGATCCTCGGCGTCCCGCGCGTCTTCGAGAAGGTCTACAACTCGGCACGCGCCAAGGCGCAGGCCGACGGCAAGGGCAGGATCTTCGACGCGGCGGCCGAGACGGCGATCGCGTACAGCCGCGCGCTGGACACCCCGCGCGGCCCGTCCTTCGGCCTGAAGCTGAAGCACAAGGTCTTCACGAAGCTGGTCTACAGCAAGCTGCACGCCGTCCTCGGCGGCCGCGGCGAGTACGCGATCTCCGGCGGCGCCCCGCTGGGCGAGCGGCTCGGGCACTTCTTCCGCGGCATCGGCTTCACGGTGCTGGAGGGCTACGGCCTGACCGAGTCCTGCGCCGCGACCACCTTCAACCCGTGGGACAAGCAGAAGATCGGTACGGTCGGCCAGCCCATGCCGGGCTCCGTGGTGCGCATCGCGGACGACGGCGAGGTGCTGCTGCACGGCGAGCAGATCTTCACGGGGTACTGGAAGAACGAGACGGCGACCGCGGAGGCGCTGGCCGACGGCTGGTTCCACACCGGCGACGTCGGCACCCTCGACGAGGACGGCTACCTCACGATCACCGGGCGCAAGAAGGAGCTCATCGTCACGGCGGGCGGCAAGAACGTGGCCCCCGCGGTGATCGAGGACCGGATCCGGGCGCACGCGCTGGTCGCGGAGTGCATGGTGGTGGGCGACGCGAGGCCGTTCGTGGCCGCGCTGGTCACCATCGACGAGGAGTTCCTCGGCCGCTGGGCCGCGGAGAACGGCAAGCCGGCCGGGGTCACGGCGGCGGAGCTGCGCGAGGACGCGGACCTCATCGCCGCCGTCCAGAAGGCCGTGGACGACGGCAACGCGGCGGTATCCAAGGCGGAATCGGTGCGGAAATTCCGCATTCTGCCCTCCCAGTTCACGGAAGAGTCGGGCCACATCACGCCGTCGCTGAAGCTGAAGCGCAACGTGGTGGCGAAGGACTTCGCGGACGAGATCGAGGCGCTGTACCGGGGCTAGCCCTGGTCGTCGTTACCTCGGGTCCTCGGCGAGGATTCGGGCCATGTTCCGCTCCGCGAGGGCGGTGATGGTCACGAACGGGTTCACGCCGAGCGACCCGGGGATCAGGGAGCCGTCCACGACGTACAGCCCCTGATAGCCCTTCGCGCGTCCGTACACGTCGGTGGCGTCGCCGAGCACGCAGCCGCCGAGCGGGTGGTAGGTGAAGTTGTCGGCGAAGGCCCTGTTGCCGCCGAAGAGGTCGTACCGGTACATCGTGAAGTTCCGCCAGTTGACGCGGTCGAAGAGGTTCTTCGCCGCGTTGACCGAGGGCGTGTTCTGGTCCCTGCGCCAGTTGAGGCGGGCCGAGTCGGTGGCGGCGTCGTAGGTGAAGTGCCCGCGCTCCGGGTTCTTCGTGATGGCCAGGTACATCGAGATCCAGTGCTCCAGTCCCATGGGGAGCGGGGCGATCTCGGCGAAGACCGGGTTGGCGGCGTTGTCCCAGTCGTCGATGCCCATGGCGGGCATGGTGGCCTGGTTGGCGCCGACCGTGTCCCAGAGGTGGTTGGCGCGGGCGGTCATGATGTTGCCGTTGGGGCCCCAGCCGCGCCCGACCTTCTCGTTCAGCGCGGGCAGGGCGCCGGTCTCGCGGGCCCGCAGCAGGATCTCGGTGGTGCCGAGACTGCCCGCCCCGAGGAAGAGCTGCCGGCAGCCGAGCTCGCGGACCTGGGTGACCCGTCCGGTCACATCGCTGGTCTGCACGGTCAGCACGTACCCCCCGGCGGGGTCCTGCCGTACGCCGACCACGCGCTGCATGGTCTCGATGGTGACGTTGCCGGTGCCGAGGGCGGCGGCGAGGTAGGTCTTGTCGACGCTCTTCTTCCCGTGGTTGTTGCCGTAGATGACCTCGCCGGCCAGCGCCGACCTGGGGACGGTGCCGGCCGCCTCGCGCTTCATGTACGCGAAGTCGTAGACGTTGGGCACGAAGACGGTCTTCAGGCCGGTGTTCTGGGCGTGCTTGCGGGAGATCCGGGCGAAGCGGTACCACTCCGTGGACTCGAACCAGGCCGGGTCGATGTCGTTGACGCCGAGCATGGCGCGGGCGCGGGGGTAGTACGTGCCGTACATCTCGTCGGCGTTGACCTGGGGCAGCACCTCGGAGAAGTACGAGCGGCGGGGGGTGGGCGCCATACCGCCGTTGACCAGGGAACCTCCGCCGACGCCGCGGCCCACGTACACGGACATGTCGCCGTAGTTCACCCGGTCCAGCACGCCCGGGTAGGGGCTGATGTCGCGGTTGACCACGTCGAGCCAGAGGAACTGGGCGAGCGGGGCCTCGGTGCGGGTGCGGAACCACATGGAGCGGTGGTCGGGCGCGGAGGTGGAGGGGAACACCTTGCCGTCGGGCCCGGGCCCGTCCCAGAGCCGGCCCATTTCGAGGACGACGGTCCGCACGCCCGCCTGCCCGAGCCGCAGCGCGGCGACGGCGGAGCCGTAACCGGAGCCGACGACGATGGCGGGGGCGTACTGGGCTGCGGCCGGCTCGGCGGCAGCGGCGGAGGCGAGGCCGATCCGGGTGAACCCGAGGGCGGAGGCGGTCGAGAGGGCGCCGAGCCCCAGGAGGTGACGGCGCGTCAGTTGGGGTGTCATGGCCGCATCATGGGCGGAATCCGGCCGTCCGCCCAGACGCGGTATTGACAGACATCTGAGGAACAGTCAGACGTGGCTGCGCAGTCCGTCGGCTGCGGCGCCGCTGCCGGTGGCCGGCCCCCGGACCCCCGCGCCTCAAACGCCGGAGGGGCTGAAATTGTCAGCCGGCGCCGGCAAAAATCCAGCCCCGCCGGCGTTTGAGGCGCGGGGTCTGGGGCGGAGCCCCGGCAGCGGCGCCGCAGCCGCACGGCTACAGCAGCTCGCGCAGGCGGTCGGCCAGGAGGTCCCAGCGCCATTTCTCCTCGACCCACGCGCGGCCGCGCTCGCCCATGCGGGCGCGCAGGTCCGGGTCCTGCAGCAGGGTGACGATGCGGTCCGCCGCATCCTCGGGGGCGTCGCCCCGGACGACCCAGCCCGTCTCGCCGTCCAGCACCGCGTCCGGCGCCCCGCCGGAGTCGCCCGCGATCACCGGCAGACCCGTGGCCGAGGCCTCCAGGTAGACGATGCCGAGCCCTTCCACGTCCAGCCCGCCCCGCCGGGTCCGGCACGGCATCGCGAAGACGTCGCCCGCGCCGTAGTGGGCGGGCAGTTCGGACCACGGGACCGCCCCCGTGAAGACCACCGAGTCCGCGACGCCCGTCGAGACCGCGCGTGCCCGCAGGTCCGCCTCGTACGGCCCGCCGCCCACGATCAGCAGCACCGCGTCCGGCACCGCCGCCAGGATCCGCGGCATCGCCTCGATCAGCGTGTCCTGCCCCTTGCGGGGAACGAGGCGCGAGACGCAGACGACCACCGGGCGGTCGGTCAGCCCGAGCCGCGCCCGGACCTCCGCTCCGCCCGATTCCGGGTGGAAGGTCTTCTCGTCGACCCCCGGCGGGAGTTGCACCATCCGGGCCGCCGCCCGGTCCGTCACCGCCGAGGCGATCCGCGAGCGCGTGTACTCGCCCAGGTAGGTCAGCGTGTCCGTGCCCTCGCCGATCCGTCGCAGCAGTTGCCGCGCCGCCGGCAGCTGGGCCCAGCCCGCCTCGTGCCCGTGCGTGGTCGCCACGATCCGCCGGGCGCCCGCGCGCCGCAGCGCCGGACCCATCAGACCGAGCGGGGCCGCCGCCCCGAACCACACGGACTCGCAGCCGTGTTCGCGCAGCAGGCCCACCGCCCGCCGCGTCACGCGCGGGGTCGGCAGCAGCATCGTCGTCCGGTCGCGGACCACCTGGAACGGCTGCTCCGCGTCGAAGGCGGCGGTGGCCTCGCGGCCCTCCGCGCTGTGCTTCCACGTGGAGGCGTAGACGACGATGCGGTCGGGATCCAGCCTCAGTGCCATGTTGTGCAGGAAGGCCTGGATGCCGCCGGGTCGCGGCGGGAAGTCGTTGGTCACGATCAGCGTCTTGTGCATCGCTGCCAACGTACCGGACGCCCTCAGCGGAACTCCTTCCGCAGGGCCTCCTGCCACTCCTTCGCCAGCCCCGCCGGATCCGTCCCGAGCGTCTCCCGCAGCGCCGTCGGCCACGGCCCGCGCCCCGCCTTCTCGTACAGGGCCACGAGCGCCGCCTCGCCCCACCGGTCCGCGATCAGCCGGCAGGCCAGCCACGCCCCCTCGTACGCCCGGGCCAGCGCCTCCGGGTCGCCGCCGAAGGCGAAGTCCTCCGCCCGGGGCAGCCCGGCCGGCACCTCGCCGCGCCGCACCGCCCGGGCCAGCGCCGGTGCGCCCTGCTCCGGGGTGGTGGGGGTGCCGCGGTACGCCGCCCAGTCCGCGAAGCCCTCGGAGAGCCACAGCGGGGTCGTGGCGGAGGTCGCCGCCCGGGTGGCCACGTGGGTGACCTCGTGGGTGAGGATGACCCGCCGGCCCTCCTCGCCCAGTTCCGCGTACCCCTCCGGGTTGATCACCACCCGGTCCGCGGGGGCCGGCCCGGCGCCCACCCGGCCGGTGGTGACGGCGCCCATGCCGCGGTACGCGTCGGCGGGCCGGCCCAGCAGCTGCGCCATCCGCTCCAGGGACCCGGGGACCAGCACCACGACCCGTCCGGCCCAGGGCCGGGGCCAGGCGGCGCTCGCCGCGGGCACCGCCCGGTCGGCCTCGGCCGCGATCGCGGCCAGCGCCTCGGGGGACTGTCCGGCGCCGCCCAGGACCAGGGAGTGCGCACCGCGGACCACCGACACCGGGCCCTGGTCCCACAGCTGCGGCAGTGCGCCCGGCGCGGGCCTGTCGGCGCGCACCCGCCAGGGGCCGCCGCCCGCCGCGCGTTCGAGTTCCAGCTCGCGTTCCGAGCCGCCCGGGGCCGTGTCGTAGCCGGTCAGCCGGTAGCGCAGCTCGGCCCGTACGAGGGCCCGTACGCCGTCCCGCCGGACCGAGGCGACCTCGTACGCCCAGCCGTCGAGCGGGATCCCGGAGAGCTTCTCCGGCGGCACCCGCGACCAGTCGGCCACGGCCGCGCGGACGTCGCGCTCGGTGGTGTCGGCCGGCCGCGTGGCGCAGCCGGCGAGCAGCACGCACAGCAGCAGCGGCAGGACACGGACGAGGCGGCGGACCGGGAGCATTCGCCGATCGTACGCACGCTCCGGGCGACGGGCCCCCGGCCGGGGCCGGGGGCAGGAGCCGGGGCGGGGGCTCGGCGGGCCGCCGTCAGGGGCGGGTCACCGAGGACACCGGCATCATCCCGACGGGGTCGTAGCGCACCCGGGCCCCCGGATACGGGGCGTGCACCACCTGGCCGTTGCCGACGTACATGCCGACGTGGCTGGCGTCCGAGCGGTACGTCACCAGGTCGCCCGGGCGGGCCTGCGACAGGGGCACCTGTCGGCCGGCGTGCCGCTGGGCCTGCGAGGTGCGCGGCAGGGAGACTCCCGCCTGCCGGTAGGACCAGACCATCAGTCCGGAGCAGTCGAAGCCGGAGGGGCCGGTGGAGCCCCACACGTAGGGGCGGCCGACCGCGGACCGGGCCGCCATCACGGCGGCCGCGGCGCGCCCCGACGACGGGCCGAAGGAGGGCAGGTCGGGCAGGGCGTCGGCGCGGCCGGCGGAGCGCGAGGAGCGCTCGAAGTCGGCCCGCTCCTCGGACGGCATCGCGTTGAGCAGCCGCCGGGCGGCCGCGAGCTTCGCGGTGACCGAGCGCTTGTGCCGGGCCACGTCCGAGCGCAGGGCGTCGAGTTCGGCGAGCTTGTTGGAGGCCTCGCGGCGCTCCTGGCCGAGCCGGCGCTGCTCCTCGCGGAGTTCGTCGAGCTGCCGGGCCTGACGGCTGGTCAACCGGTCCAGGGCGGCGGCCTGCGCCAGGTAGGCGTCGGGGTCCTCGGCCAGCATCAGGCCGACGGCGGGGTCGATACCGCCGCTGCGGTACTGGGCCCCGGCGAAGGTGCCGAGGACGCCCCGCATGGTGTTGATGCGCTCCTGGCCGCGGGCCACCGCGTCCTGGGCCCGGTTGACCTCGACGCGGAGCCTGTCGGCCTTCTCGCCCGCCTCGTTGAACCGCTCGGTGGCCTGCTCGGCCTCTTCGAAGAGCCGGTCGACCTGGGCGCTGACTCCCGTCCTCGCCGCGCCGCCGGGCTCGTACGGGAGGCCGGGGGCGGCGCCGGCGGGTGCGCCCGTCAGGGCGACCGCGGCCGTGGCCGCGGCGGCGGTGAGGACGGTGACCTTCGTGTTCCGGTCGAGGCTGCCGAGCCCGCTCCGGCGATGGGACGCCACGTGAAACCGCTCCCTTCCGCTGTGTGTGGCCCGGGTCCGCCCCCCGTGGACGGCCTTGTGCCGGGTTCCGCGCTGGCAGACAGTAGCCGGACGGTCACATGCCGACCAACGACCGTCGGAGGGCACACACAGTGACGCCCCGCAGGAGACGCAGGTCACCGGCGGGGCGTGTGGTCAGAAAGGGGCCGCGGAATTCGCCCGGATGGGCGGTGTGCGGCGCGTCAGCCGATGCGGACGCCGAACTGGAACGGCATGTTGTCCATCGACTCGTACTTGATGCCGCTGCGCGGGTTCGAGGCGTGCAGCGTCATGTTGTTGCCGGCGTACAGGCCGACGTGGTGCAGGTCCCCGTAGAAGAAGACAAGGTCACCGGGCTGGAGCTGGCTGCGGCTGATGCGGGTGCCGTCGTTGGCCTGGGTGTAGGTGACGCGGCTGATGTTGACGCCGGCCTGCTTGTACGCCCACTGGGTCAGGCCCGAGCAGTCGTAGACGTTGGGGCCGGTGCCGCCGGACTGGTAGGTGAAGCCCAGCTTCGTCTTGGCGGCCTCGAGGGCGGCTCCGGCGCGGCCGGAGGCCTTCACGTTGCCGAGGTCGACGCGCTGGCCGTCGGCGCGGCTGGCGCGCGACTCCTCGTCCTTGAGCGCCGTACGCTCCTGCGCGGTCAGGGTGTTGAGCAGGGCCTGAGCCGCGGCGAGCTTGTCGGTGGAGACCTTCTTCTTCTCGGCCAGCTCCTTGCGGGTGGCGTCGAGGTCCGCGAGCTTGCCGGAGGCCTCCTGGCGCTGCTGCGCGAGGCTGCGCTGCTTGGCCTGGATCTTCTGGACCGCCTCGACCTGCTTGCCGCTCAGGTGCTCGAGGGAGGAGGCCTTGTCGAGGTAGCTGTCGGGGTCCTCGGAGAGGAGGAGGGCGAGGGAGGGGTCGATGCCGCCGTTGCGGTACTGGGCGCTGGCCATCGAACCGAGGGTGCTGCGCAGCTCGTTGAGGTCGCCCTGGCCGCGTGCGACCTGGTCCTGGAGCTGGGCTATCTCCTTCTCGAGCGTCTCCTGACGCTCCTTGGCCCCGTTGAACTTCTCGGTGGCCTGCTCCGCCTCTTCGTAGAGGGCGTCGACCTGGGTCTTGACCTCGTCCTTGGTCGGCTTCGCCGGAGCGGCGGAGGCGCTCTGGGAGGTGAGGGCGACCACGGCGGCCGCGGTGGCGCCGAGCACGGTCACACGAGTGCGGTTCGGCTGCTTGGGTCGACGGTGGGACGCCACGGAGGCGAGCTCCTTCTTCCTAGAGCCGCCGAAGAACGCAACTCGGCAGCACCTTCGCCGCCACCCCGAATGAGTGATCTACCGCACGAAGGTTTGAACGCACACTAGTGACCTTGCTGTGATCAGTTCAAATCCCGTCGGCAAAAAATGCGCCCTCCGACCAGGTTCTTTACCTACAGCGCACGCTCTGTGCCGGGCACTTGACGGTACGTTCACTGTGGCGCCGGTCAATTCCGGCATTCAGGAGGGGAGTTACGAAACGCGCGAAAGCCGCTTCAGGAGCAAAGCGGACGTCACCGGCCGCGCACCCGCCTTGGCCACCCCGTCGGCGACCTCGCGGTCGGTGGAGACCACGACCACCGGCCGGCCGGGCGGTTCGGCGCGCACCAGCTGACGGATCAGCTCGTCCGCCGTCACACCCGCCTTGGAGAACAGCACCCGCACCCCGCGCGGCGGCGCGAGCAGCACCGGGGCCGCCAGTTCGGCGCCGTCGAAGACACAGGTCATCTCCGCGCCCGTCTGCGCGGCCAGCATCGACAGCCCGCCCAGCAGCCGCAGCCGCTGCTTCTCCAGCGGCATCGTCGGATAGCCCGTCTTGGTCACGTTGTAGCCGTCGACCACCAGATGGGCCTGGGGCAGCGCCAACAGCTGGTCCAGCAACGCCGGATCGGTCTCCGACAGAGCGCGCGCCGCGATGTCCTTCGGCGTCATCCGGCCCGGCTCCACCGCGTCCACGGTGTCCGCCGGGCGGGTGCTCACGGGCGGCAGCGCCAGCTCGCGGCGCAGCCCCTGGGCCGCGTCCAGCACGGTGTCCAGCAGCAGCCGCAGCCGCATGTCCTCGATGCTGCGCCCCTCGCGGGTGGCCCGGCGCGAGGTCTCCAGCGCCGCCTCCACCTCCGCGAGGCGGGACTTGAGCCGCCGGCTCTCGCTCTCGGCGGCGGCCACCCGGGTGGCCGCGTCGCCGCGGATCCCGTCGACCTCGGCGGTCAGCTTGCGCAGGGCCGCCTCACCGCGCTTCACGTCGCTGAGGGCGCTGCGGAGCTTGCGCTGAAGCGATTCCGCTTCCTTGCGGGCCGCGTCCAGCTCCACGCGCACGTGCTCACCGCCCGTGCGCTGCGCCTCCCGGGCGTGGGCCAGCTCCTCGCGCAGCCGCTCCAGCTCGCGCCGGGTCTCCTCGCCGACCCGCTCGGCGTCGGCGCGCTGCGCCTCCTCGCCCGCGGCGGCCACCAGCTTGACCCAGCCGGCCGGCCGCAGGACGAACGCGGCGGCCGCCACGTCCAGCGGATCCGCGGCGGCGGGCGGCGCACCCGACTCCAGGGCCGCGGCCAGCTCCGCCTGCGCCTCGCGCAGCTTCTCGGCGACCCGGCTGCGGAACACGGCGTCGGTCTCGACGGCCGTCGCCATGGCGTTGCCCGCGAACTTGGCGCGCCGGGTCGGGGTGAAACGGGCGTACTGGCGCAGCTGCGCCGGCAGGTCCGCGACCGTCAGCGCCCCGAAGGCGTCCGAGACGAGCGCGACGACCCGCCGCCGCACGCCTTCCGGCAGCGGGCGGTCGAGTGCCTCGGCGGCGTCGCCGGCCGCGTCGGCCGGCTCAGCGCCGCTTGCTGGCTCCACAATCCGTCACCCCTACCGTGATCTACCTGTGGGCACGCCTCCGTCAGGAGTCCGCGCCCGGCCTGTCCACCAGCTCGATCTGGTCCACCGCGTTGCACCAGCGGCAGCGGACCGACTCGATGGTCTCATTGACCACCTCGCGCTCCTCGACCTTGGGCTCCCCGGCGAGGTCCAGGTGGACGTACTCGACGACCTTCGACGAACGGGTGACGTCGAAGCGCGTGAGGTTGCCGCACAGGGTGCAGCGCCACCGGGTGGTGTCGGTCGGCAGGGGAACCGTCATCAGGCCGCTCTCTCCTTCGTAACTGATTCAATTAAAGCCGTCCGCGCCGCCGTCTGCGCGTGTCTTCACCGGCCGGCGGACCGCAGCTCGTAACCCTACGGCCTGCCACCGCCTCAGGTGGGTCCCCTTGCGTCATGCTCTGTCACATGATCGTAAGGTGGCGGGCCGTACGCGAGGCAGCCCGGGGACCGGTGGTCACCCATGCGCTGATCGCGGGCTGCGGTGTGGTGTTCGTACTCGGCCCCGCCTCGGGGCTCAACCCGGTCTACGGGACGGGCGACGAGCTGCTGGCCGCCGGGACCGCGTACTTCCGGCGCTGGGGCGTGGTCCCGGACGAGCTCTTCACGGGCACCCCGCGCGCCTGGCTCACCCCGCTGACGGCGCTGTTCGTCCACGGCAGCTGGCTGCACCTGCTCGGGAACATGCTCTTCCTCTACGTCTTCGGGGCGATGGCGGAGGAGCGGATGGGCCGCCCGGCGTTCCTCGTCTTCTACATCTGTACGGGGTACGTGGCGCTGGCGGCCTACGCGGCGGCCAACACGGGGTCCGCGCAGACCCTGGTGGGAGCGTCCGGAGCCATCTCGGCGGTGCTGGGCGCCTTCCTCTACCTGCTCCCGCGCGCGAGGGTGACGAGCCTGTTCCCCTTCCTGTTCTTCCTGCCGCTCCGCTTCCCTGCGTGGATCGTGCTGCTGTTCTGGTTCGCCCTCCAATGGGTGGCGGCGCAGCGGGCGGAGAGCGGCCCCGGGGTCGCCTACCTGGCCCACCTGGTGGGCTTCTCGGTCGGCTTCCTCTACGCATGGGTCCGGTATCGGGGTGCGACTAGAGTGAGGCGACCAGCGACGGCCACCGAGGGAGACAGCCAGCCGTGATCACCGCGATCGTGCTCATCAAGACCAGCGTGGACCGGATCCCCGAGATCGCCGAGTCGATCGCCGCGCTGGACAGCGTCAGCGAGGTCTACTCCGTCACGGGGACGTACGACCTGATCGCGCTGGTCCGCGTGGCCCGCCACGAGAACCTGGCGGACATCATCCCGGGCCGCATCAGCAAGATCCCGGGCGTCGAGGCGACGGACACGCACGTGGCGTTCCGCACGTACTCGCAGCACGACCTGGAGGCGGCGTTCGCGATCGGCCTCGACGCGTAACGCCTCCGGCGCGGTCTGCGGCGGGCCCGGGCTTCGCAACGCCTCAAACGCCGGCGGCGCTGGAAGTGTAGGCCCGGGCCGTCCGCGGGGTCCCTCCGGGACGTCTCCTCGTCGTCGCGCCTGCGGGCCTGTCACGGCCGTGAGCGCGTTTGCGCGCTCCTCCTGCGGGGACGCCCCTGCGCGCCCCCGCGCCGGCCGTGGGGTGGGGACACGGTGGAGTGTCCCCGCGGGAGGAGCGCGCAACCACCCTCGCCCTGTCGCAGCGATGGGGCACCGCCCCACACCCCCGGGCACGGGTCCGGCCGCGCCGCACGCCGCTGAGCCCCCGCAAGGACACCGCCGAGCCGACCGCAGGTCACACGGCCGGGACGCAGCGGCCTTCCTCCGTGCGGTACTGCCACTTCGCGCCGTCCGCGACGAGCTCCTTCACCGCGCGGACGAAGCGCTCGACGTGCTCGTCCGGGGTGCCCGCGCCGAAGCTGACGCGGATCGCGTTCAGGGAGCGCTCCCCCGGGGCCGCCTCCGGGGCTCCGCATTCGCCCTGGGCCTGCGGCTCGCTGCCGAGCAGGGTGCGCACCAGCGGGTGGGCGCAGAACAGGCCGTCGCGGACGCCGATCCCGTACTCCGCGGACAGCGCGGCGGCGAAGTGGGAGCTGTTCCAGCCGTCCACCACGAAGGAGATGACGCCGACCCGCGGGGCGTCGTCGCCGAAGAGGGAGAGGATCCGGACCGCCGGAACCTCCGCCAGGCCGCCCCGGACCTTCGCGATGAGGTGGCGTTCGCGGGCGACGAGGCTGTCGAAGCCGGCCTCGGTCAGGGCCTTGCAGGCGGAGGCGATGGAGTAGACGCCGATGACGTTCGGAGAGCCGGCCTCGTGGCGGGCGGCCGTGGTGTGCCACTCGACGTCCACGCCGCCGTCCTCGCGCCGGGCCACCTTGCGGGAGGCGCCGCCGCCGGCGAGGTACGGCTCGGCCTGCTGGAGCCAGTCCGCGCGGCCGGCGAGCACGCCCGAGCCGAAGGGCGCGTAGAGCTTGTGCCCGGAGAAGGCGACCCAGTCCACGTCCAGATCCTGGACCGAGACGGGGTGGTGCGGGGCCAGCTGGGCGGCGTCCAGGACGATCCGCGCGCCGTGGGCGTGCGCGGCGGCGGCGAGTTCCTTGACCGGCCACAGTTCACCGGTGACGTTGGACGCGCCGGTCACGCACACCAGGGCCGGACCGTAGGGGGCACGGTCGGCGAGGGCCCGCTCCAGGGTGGCGACGGCCTCGCCCGGGGTGCGGGGCGCGTTGAGGTAGGTGACCTGCGCGTTCGTCCAGGGCAGCAGCGAGGCGTGGTGCTCGGTCTCGAAGACGAAGACCTGGCAGTCGGCGGGGAGCACGGCGGCGAGCAGGTTCAGCGAGTCGGTGGTGGACCGGGTGAAGATCACCTGGTCGGAGGGGCGGCAGTCGAGGAACTCGGCGACCGTGACCCGGCTCTGCTCGAAGAGGTCCGTGGAGAGCTGTGAGAGGTACCCGGCGCCGCGGTGCACGCTGCCGTAGTACGGGGCGTAGGCGGCGACGTCGTCCCAGACCCGCTGGAGCGCCGGGGCGCTGGCGGCGTAGTCCAGGGCGGCGTAGGTGACCTCGCCGCCGGTGACGAGCGGGACGGTGACGTCCCGGCCGAGCACCGGCAGCGGCTCGGCACAGGCGGGGCCCTCGGCGGTGTCGGCGGTGGCGACGGAGGTGGCGGCGGCGTTCAGGAATGCGGACATGGCGGTATCTCCCGGCAGGCAGGGCTGAATGGCTTCGGAGTGCCCGTACGCGGATACGACCGTGCGGCCGTGCGGGGTACGGGAGAGCCCTCGGGCCGGACCGAACGGTCGGCGGGGGTACACGGAAGTGACCCTGATCCGAGGGGTGAAGTAGGGGCGGAGTCGCCCTATCGCATTCGCTTGCTCACGGAAAACGCTCCTCGAGAAGACCAGGACCCCTGGTGTCGAGGGATCCGCGCTTGCCGTAGGCCTTGCTGCCTACGACCTGGTCATCACCCGGGGCACCCCGCCACGGAAGGAGGGTTGCCGGACAGCAAGCCGGGGCCTAAACGCTGTCACTCGTGACCTGTTCAGCATCCTGCCACAAGATCCCCCGCGCGCAAGACCCCGGTCCGCATGGTGGACCGGGGCCTTGGCTCGTTTCGGCCGTCTCCTCGACGCCGGGCCTTTGGGCAGGGCCTAGGAGTTGCTCGCCGTCACCCAGCGCTCCAGCGCCGCGCGGGCCGCGCCCGAGTCGATGGACTCCGCCGCGCGCACGAGACCGGCGGCGAGCTGCTCCTCCAGCGTGCCCGTGCCGGGGTCCAGGGCGACCAGGGCCGCCGCCGAGTTCAGCAGGACGGCCTCGCGGACCGGGCCGGTCTCGCCGGCCAGCAGGCGGCGGGCCACGTCCGCGTTGTACGCGGGGTCGCCGCCGGCCAGCGCCGAGACCTCGACCAGGTCGATGCCGATGTCGCGCGGGTCGAAGGACTGCTCGGAGACCTTGCCGTCGCGGACCCACCAGATGCGCGAGGTGGCCGTCGTGGTCAGTTCGTCCAGGCCGTCGTCGCCGCGGAAGACCAGCGCGGACGAGCCCCGCTCGGCGAGCACGCCCGCGATGATCGGGGCCATCCGGGGGTCCGCCACGCCTGTCGCCTGGGCGCGTACCCGGGCCGGGTTGGTCAGCGGGCCCAGCGCGTTGAAGAAGGTCCGGATGCCCAGTTCCTTGCGGGCCGCCGCCACGTGCCGCAGGGCCGGGTGGAACTTGACCGCGAAGCAGAAGGTGATGCCGGCCTCCTCGGCGACCTCCACGACCCGCTCCCGGCTCAGGTTGAGGTTCACCCCGAGCTTCTCCAGGACGTCCGAGGAGCCGCTCGCGGACGAGGCGGCCCGGTTCCCGTGCTTGACGACCTTGGCACCCGTTCCGGCCACCACGACCGCCGACATCGTCGAGATGTTCACCGTCTTGGCCCCGTCGCCGCCCGTGCCGACGATGTCCACCGTCCGGCCCGGCACCTCGATCAGGTTGGCGTGCTCGTACATCGCCCGTACGAGGCCGTTGATCTCCGCGACCGTCTCCCCCTTCGCCCGCAGCGCGACGGTGAAGCCGGCGATCTGGGCGTCGGTGGCCTCCCCGCGCATGATCCGGTCCATGGCCCAGGCGGTGTCGTCGGCACACAGGTCCTGGCCGGTCAGCAGAGCGTCGAGGACGCCCGGCCAGCCACGGGCCGCCACGCTGTCGCCGCCTGCCGGGGTCACAACGTTCATGGTCCGCTCCTGCTGCTTGTCAAGGTTTCCACGTCGAATGGGAAGGGCTCCAGCCTATCCAGCCCGGAACACGGCAAAGAGCCCCGTCCGGACACTGGACGGGGCTCTTGCCGTGGCGACACCAGAACTGACCGAAATCAGTCCCTCATACGGTCATACGTCGTGCAGGGGATCAGTGGTGGCCGTGGCCGGCCTGGATCTCCTTGTACTCCTCCACCGTGGGCTTCGGAATCTGGTTGTTCTCGGCGTAGAAGCCCTTGCTGAGCTTCGCGCGGAGCTTCTCCGTGGCCTTCACCTTGCGCTCGACACCGTTCTCGTCGACCGTCGGGCCGATCTCGATCGGCTTGTACTGCTCGTGCGCGGTGAGCTTGTGCAGCTGACCCGCCGGGAGCGGCTCGTGGACCTCGACGAACTCACCGTGCGGCAGACGCTTGATGATGCCGGTCTCGCGACCGTGCAGCACCTTGTCGTGGTCCCGGCGCTGGAGGCCGAGGCAGATCCGCTTGGTGACGATGAAGGCGACGACCGGGACGACGAAGAAGCCGATCCGGACGAACCAGGTGATCGAGTTGATCGACAGGTGGAAGTACTGGGCGAACATGTCGTTGCCACCGCCGATGAGGAGCACGATGTACTCCGCGATCCAGGCGACACCGAAGGCCGTACGGGTCGGGACGTTGCGCGGGCGGTCCAGGATGTGGTGCTCGCGCTTGTCCCCGGTGACCCAGGACTCGATGAACGGCCAGACGGCGATCGCACCCAGCACCAGCGGGAAGAGCAGCAGCGGGATGAACACGCCCAGGACGAGCGTGTGGCCCCACAGGTTGATCTCCCAGCCGGGCATGGCACGGATCAGGCCTTCCGGCATACCCATGTACCAGTCGGGCTGCGCACCGGTGGACACGTGGTCCGGGCGGTACGGGCCGAGCGCCCAGATCGGGTTGATCGAGGCGACGGCCGCGACGGCCGCGATGACACCGAAGACCAGGAAGAAGAAGCCTCCGGCCTTGGCCATGTAGACCGGCAGCAGCGGCATGCCGACGACGTTGTTGTTCGTCTTGCCGGGACCCGCGAACTGGGTGTGCTTGTGGTAGAAGACCAGGATCAGGTGGGCCACGAGCAGGCCCATCATGATGCCGGGCAGCAGCAGGATGTGCACCGAGTAGAACCGCGCGACGAAGTCGCCGCCCGGGAACTCCCCGCCGAACAGGAACATCGACAGGTACGTGCCGACGACCGGGACGGACAGGATGGCGCCCTGCATGAAGCGGACACCGGTACCCGAGAGCAGGTCGTCCGGCAGCGAGTAACCGGTGAAGCCGGTGAACATGCCGAGGACCAGCAGCAGGAAGCCGAAGATCCAGTTGACCTCACGCGGCTTGCGGAACGCGCCCGTGAAGAAGACGCGCATCATGTGCACGACCATGGCCGCGACGAAGATCAGCGCCGCCCAGTGGTGGATCTGACGGATCAGCAGACCACCGCGGACGTCGAAGCTGATGTCGAGCGTCGAGGCGAAGGCCTCGGACATCATGACGCCCTGCATCGGCACGTACGAGCCGTGGTACACGACCTCGTTCATGCTCGGGTGGAAGAACAGCGTCAGGTACACACCCGTGAGGATGATGATGATGAAGCTGTAAAGGCAGATCTCACCCAGCATGAAGGACCAGTGGTCCGGGAAGATCTTGCGCATGTTGGCCTTGGCCAGGCCGTAGATGCCCAGGCGGCCGTCCGCCCAGTCGGCTACGCGCTCGCCGGCCGGCGCTTTGCGCTCGTTGTTGTCGCTGGTGCTCATCCGCGCTCCCAGAATGCAGGACCGACGGGCTCTTCGAAGTCGCCGAGCGCTTCGAGGAAGCCTTGGTCATTCACGCCGATCCGCAGCTGCGGAAGCGCGTGACCGGCCGGGCCGAAGATGACACGGGCGCCGTCGGAGAGGTCGAAAGTGGACTGGTGGCACGGGCAGAGCACGTGGTGCGTCTGCTGCTCGTACAGGCTGATCGGGCAACCGACGTGGGTGCAGATCTTGGAGTAGGCGACGATCCCGTCGTGGGACCACTCCAGCTCCTGCTTGTCCTTGATGTCATCCGGCTGGATACGGACGATCATCAGGGCGGCCTTGGCGATCTGGACCTGGAAGTCGTGCTGCTCCTCCTCCAGGCCTTCCGGCCTGGCGAAGGTCAGCGACCCGACGAGCACGTCCTCGGGACGCAGCGGCTCGTTGGTGTTGTCGTTGATGAGCAGCTTGCCCTTGGCCCACACGGTCTTGCGCAGCTTCTCCTCGGGCAGCGGGCCCAGGTCGCGCATGATCATGACGGCGGAGAGCGGCAGCATCGCCAGCGCACCGAGCATCGTGTTGCGGATCAGAGGCCGGCGGCCGATGCCGGACTCGTTCGCGCCGTCGCGGAAGTCCTGCAGGACCTGCGCCTTGACCTCCGGCGGAGCGGCGATCTCGTGGCGATCGGCGGCGACCTCCACGTCGGACATCAGGGTGCGGGCCCAGTGGACCGCGCCCGCGCCGATGCAGAAGAGGGCCGTGCCCAGCGTCATGCCCAGGGCGAAGTTGAGCGCGCTGACCTTCCCGATGGGGAAGATGTAGACGATCTTCTCGACCGGGAAGATCACGTAGGACGCGATGAAGCCGATCGTGGCCAGCATGGACAGCGTGAACAGCATCGCGACGGTGCGCTCGGAGCGCTTCGCCGCCCGCTCGTCGATGTCCTGGATGCGGGGCTTGTGGACCGGCAGGCCCGGGTCGGCGAACGGGTCGTCCGCGACCGCTACGGCACCGTGGTGCGCGTCGCCCTGCTCGCTCGGCAGGTGCTTCTCTTCGGGAATCTCTTGGCTACTCATGACTTCTTGGCCTTAGCGGTGTGGGCCGCGACCCAGACGGCGACAGCGATCAGCGCACCCAGAGCGAAGATCCAGCCGAACAGACCCTCGGAGACGGGGCCGAGGCCACCGAGCTTGAGACCACCGGGGCTGGTCGACTTCTCACCGTTCACGTTCTGGAGGTACGCGATGATGTCCTTCTTCTGCTGCTCCGGCATCGTCTGGTCCGGGAAGGAGGGCATGTTCTGCGGGCCGGTGAGCATGGCCTCGTAGACGTGCTTCGGGTCGACGCCCTCAAGGTTGGGGGCGTACTTCCCGTTCGTCAGCGCGCCGCCCTCACCGGTGAAGTTGTGGCACTGCGCGCAGTTGTTGCGGAACAGCTCACCACCCCTGGCGATGTCGGCACCTGCCGGGTCGTACTGCTTTGCGGTCGGCGTGATCGGACCGGCGCCGAGGGACGCGACGTACGCCGCCAGCTGGTCGATCTGCGCCTGGGTGTAGATGACGGGCTTCTTCGGCACCTGGGCGCCGGGCTGCTGGGCGGGCATGCGGCCCGTGCTCACCTGGAAGTCGACGGCCGCGGAGCCGACGCCGACCAGGCTCGGGCCGTCAGAGGAACCCTGACCGCCGGTTCCGTGGCAGCTTGCGCAACCCACGGCGTAGAGCTTCTTGCCCTCCTCGATGGCGAGGGACTGGGCGGTTTCATCGGCCTGCGCCTTGCCCGCGGGAGCAAAGGCGGCGTACAGCCCCCCAGTGGCCGCCAGCGCGAGGAGTAGAACGACGACCGCCGCCAGCGGATGGCGTCGTCGTGCGGAGAGCTTTTTCACGGATTACCCCGGTGTCAGGATCTTCTGCGTCGGTGTGTCTGGATGGAGTGCCGGGTCTTGCCCGGTGACGTGTTCGCTACTTGATCAGGTAGATCGTGGCGAAGAGGCCGATCCAGACGACATCGACGAAGTGCCAGTAGTAGGACACGACGATGGCCGACGTGGCCTGTTCGTGGGTGAACCTCTTGGCCGCGTACGTCCGGCCGAGGACCAGCAGGAAGGCGATGAGGCCGCCCGTCACGTGCAGACCGTGGAAGCCGGTGGTCAGGTAGAAGACCGAGCCGTACGGACCGGACGAGAGGCTCATGCCCTCGTGCTTGACCAGCTCGGTGTACTCGAACACCTGGCCGCCAATGAAGATCGCACCCATGACGAACGTGATGATGAACCACGTCCGGAGCTTCTTCACGTCACCGCGCTCGGCAGCGAATACGCCGAGCTGGCAGGTGAGCGAGGAAAGCACCAGGATCGTCGTGTTCGTCGCCGAGAAGGGCAGGTTCAAGGCCGAAGCCTGCTCTGTCCAGTACTCGGGACCCGTCACGGATCGCAGGGTGAAGTACATCGCGAAGAGGGCCGCGAAGAACATCAGCTCGGAACTCAACCAGATGATGGTTCCGACGCTGACGAGGTTCGGCCGGTTGACCGTCGGGTGCGCGTGCCCGGTATCTACTGTCGTTGCTGTCGCCACGACCGACATTATGTCGGTCGCTTATCCCGCCCTCACCCCGGGGGGTGCCGTTCGGAGTGTCAGGGGCGTGTGCAAGGCCCGAACGGCCCATCAGATCGCCCCGGTGGGATGTCCCGTGCACATGTCCGAAGCGATGTTGACAGCGCATGGGGAGGAGTAGCATCCCGCGCAACATCAACGTGATTCACGTGACATGTGGAGGAACGAAATGCGGGCGACTGCGCGGGTTCTGGTCTACAGCGACGACGCGGGCACCCGGGAGCAGGTGCGGCTGGCGGCCGGACGCCGGCCCGCAGCGGACCTGCCGCCGGTGGAGTTCGTGGAGTGCGCGACGCTGCCGGCGGTGCTGACGCAGCTGGACGCGGGCGGCATCGACGCGTGCGTGCTCGACGGCGAGGCGGTTCCGGCCGGGGGCATGGGCGTGTGCCGGCAGATCAAGGACGAGATCTTCCGGTGTCCGCCGGTGCTGCTCCTGATGGGACGTCCCCAGGACGCCTGGCTGGCCACGTGGAGCCGCGCGGACGCCGCCGTGACCCTTCCGGTGGACCCGGTGGAGTTCGCGGACGCCCTGGCGGGCGTGCTGCGCTCCCGCCTCTCCTCCTCGGCCGCCTGACGGTGCGCCTGCGGGCCCACGGGTGATCCGTGGGCCCGCACAGGCGCTTCCCGTCAGACGGTGGGCCGCAGGCGGGCCTGGTCCATGGGGTGGCGGCCTTCGTCGGTGCCCTTGAGGAGCGCGCTGCCCTGGCGCCAGTCCTTCCAGTCCATGTTCCAGTCGCCGAAGCCGTTGCCGAAGATGTCCATGTCGTCGCCGATGCTGTTGATCACCTTGACGATGTCGCCCTCGGTGATGTTCTCGTAGAACCAGGCGGCGTTGCCCGTGCTCATGCCGGTGCATCCGTGGCTGACGTTCTCGTAGCCCTGGGAGCCGACGGACCACGGCGCGGCGTGCACGTATTCACCACTCCAGGTGACGCGGGTGGCGTAGTAGACGGGCAGGTTGTAGTACTCGCTGCCGCCGATGCCCACGGTGTCGCCGCGCATCTGGACGAAGTACTGCTTGCCCAGCACCACCTTGACCCCGTTGCGGGTGGAGAAACCGGGCTTTCCGGTGGTCACCGGGATGGTGTTGATCACTTCTCCGTTGCGGCGGAACGTGAGGTAGTGCGAGGAGGCGTCGGTGGTGACCTCGACCCGGTCCCCGATCTCCAGCTTCACGGGCTTGGCCGCGACCCCGTGGAGCTCGTCGGTGACCCTGATGCCCTCCAGGTTGCTCCGTACGGAGACGGTGGAGTTCGCGGGCCAGTAGTCCTTGGGCCTGAAGTGGAGGTTCTTGTCGTCCACCCAGTGCCAGGCGCCCTCGACGCCGGCCGGGGCGTCGACGATCAGGCCCCGTTCCACGATCGCGCGGGCGGCCTTGTCCTTGACCGGCTCGCTGAGCTCGGCCGTGAGGGGCTGTCCGACGCCGTATTTGCCCTCCTCCGGGCCGAATTCGACCTTCAGGACCCCCTTGGACGGGGTGGTGTCGAACGTCAGCGTGCGCTGCCCCGGGGCGCCCCGCTGGTCCTCGGTGCTCACGGTGACCGTGTAGCGGACTCCTGAGGCCATCGGGACGGTGCTGTGCCAGCGGTCGCCCTTGGCGCTGAGTTCGCCCGCCAGGCGACGGCCGTGGGTGTCCACGGCCAGCACGTCGGTGATCCGGCCGCCACCGGCCTTGGCGGTGATTTCGAGGGGCTTGTCGGGGTCCACGGGGCGACTGCCCTTGGTCTGGTTGAAGGCGACCTGATCGCCCGCGTCGTACGGGCGGGCTGACAGCGGGTTCTTGTCGCCGGACCCGCATGCGGTGGCGCCGGCCCCGAGGGACGCGACCAGCAGGGAGCAGCTGAGTACCGTCCAAAGACGCGGTGAGTGCTTCATGGAGCCAACGCTATGAAGATATGACAATTACGGCGCGCGGTGTGACTGCAAACGAGGGGCCCGGACTCCTCCGAAGAGGTGTCCGGGCCCCAAGTGTGCTCGCGCGGCGCCGCCGCGCGGGGTGCTTCTACTGGTTCGCGTTCTCACCGCGGTAGTACTCGTACACCCAGCCCCACAGGCCGATCAGGATGATCGGGGCCGAGAAGTACATGAGCCACCAGCCGAAGATGACGCCCATGAAGGCGAAGGCGCCACCGATGGCCAGCGAGAGCGGCTGCCAGCTGTGCGGGGAGAAGAACCCCAGCTCGCCGGCCTCGTCGGCGACGTCGGCCTCCAGGTTGTCCTGGGCCATCTCGTCGACGCGCTTGGCCGTGAAGGCCAGGTAGTAGCCGATCATGACGCTCAGGCCGAAGGCCAGGAAGAGCGCGGTGGTGCCGACGGGCTCCTTCGACCACACGCCGTACACGACGGCCATGATCAGGATGAAGAAGGAGAGCCAGAGGAACATCTTGCCCTGGATCTTCACTTGCCGGCCTCCTTGCCACCGGTGACGGCCTGGGCCGCGACGCTGTGGTCCTCGAGGTGGTCGAGGGCCGCGATCTCCGGGTGGTGCAGGTCGAAGGCCGGGGACTCGGAGCGGATCCGCGGCAGGGTGAGGAAGTTGTGCCGCGGCGGCGGGCAGGAGGTCGCCCACTCGAGCGAACGGCCGTAACCCCACGGGTCGTCGACCTCGACCTTCTTGCCGTACTTGGCCGTCTTCCAGACGTTGTACATGAACGGAAGCATCGACAGGCCGAGCAGGAAGGAGCTGATCGTCGAGATCGTGTTCAGCGTGGTGAAGCCGTCGGCCGCGAGGTAGTCCGCGTAACGACGCGGCATGCCCTCGGCGCCCAGCCAGTGCTGCACCAGGAACGTGCCGTGGAAGCCGATGAACAGCGTCCAGAAGGTGATCTTGCCGAGGCGCTCGTCCAGCATCTTGCCCGTGAACTTCGGCCACCAGAAGTGGAAGCCGGCGAACATCGCGAAGACCACGGTGCCGAAGACGACGTAGTGGAAGTGCGCGACGACGAAGTACGAGTCGGAGACGTGGAAGTCCATCGGGGGCGAGGCCAGGATGACGCCGGTCAGACCACCGAAGGTGAAGGTGACCAGGAAGCCGATCGTCCAGAGCATCGGGGTCTCGAAGGACAACGAGCCCTTCCACATGGTGCCGATCCAGTTGAAGAACTTCACACCGGTCGGTACCGCGATCAGGAAGGTCATGAAGGAGAAGAACGGCAGCAGTACACCGCCGGTGACGTACATGTGGTGGGCCCACACGGTCACCGAGAGGCCGGCGATCGCGATCGTCGCGGCGATCAGGCCGATGTAACCGAACATCGGCTTGCGCGAGAAGACCGGAATGATCTCGGAGACGATTCCGAAGAACGGCAGCGCGATGATGTACACCTCTGGGTGTCCGAAGAACCAGAAGAGGTGTTGCCATAGCAATGCGCCGCCGTTCGCGGCATCGAACACATGCGAACCGAACTTGCGGTCGGCCTCCAGCGCGAAGAGCGCGGCGGCCAGCACCGGGAAGGCGAGCAGGACCAGGACACCGGTCAGCAGCACGTTCCAGGTGAAGATCGGCATGCGGAACATCGTCATGCCGGGTGCGCGCATGCAGATGATCGTGGTGATGAAGTTGACCGAGCCGAGGATCGTGCCGAAGCCCGAGAAGGCCAGACCCATGATCCACATGTCGGCGCCGATGCCCGGCGAGCGGACCGCGTCCGACAGCGGGGAGTAGGCGAACCAGCCGAAGTCGGCGGCGCCGTTCGGCGTCACGAAGCCGGCCACCGCGATGGTCGAGCCGAAGAGGTACAGCCAGTACGCGAACATGTTCAGCCGCGGGAACGCCACGTCGGGCGCGCCGATCTGCAGCGGCATGATCCAGTTCGCGAAGCCCGCGAACAGCGGGGTGGCGAACATCAGCAGCATGATCGTGCCATGCATGGTGAACGCCTGGTTGAACTGCTCGTTCGACATGATCTGCGTACCCGGCCGGGCCAGCTCGGCGCGCATGAAGAGCGCCAGCAGACCGCCGATGATGAAGAACACGAACGACGTGAGCAGGTACATCGTGCCGATGGTCTTGTGGTCGGTGGTGGTGAGCCACTTCACGACCACGTTGCCCGGCTGCTTGCGCCGTACCGGCAGCTCGTTCTCGTACGAGTCAGCTGCGGCGGCACCCTGGGATTCGTTGAGGATGCTCACAGTTTGTTCACTTCCGCATTCCGGGCCGGGTCGGTCTGCTGAATGCCGGCGGGCAGGAAGCCGGTCTGGCCCTTCTCGGCCAGCTCCTTCAGGTACGCCTGGTACTTCTCCGGGGAGACCACCTTGACGTTGAAGAGCATCCGGGAGTGGTCGACTCCGCAGAGCTCGGCGCACTTGCCCATGAAGGTGCCCTCTTGGCTCGGGGTCACCTCGAAGACGTTGGTGTGGCCCGGGATGACGTCCTGCTTGAACAGGAAGGGGACCACCCAGAAGGAGTGGATGACGTCATTGGACGACAGGATGAAGCGGACCTTCTCGCCCTTGGGCAGGACGAGGGTCGGGCCCGGGTTGCCCGTCTGCGGGTTCCGGTCGCTCGGAACGCCCTTCTCGTAGACGCCCTCGGCGCCCGCCGGGAAGTCCTTCGTGAAGCGGTCCGGGATCGAGGAGAGTTCCTTGGGAACCTCGCCCGCCTTCGGGCTCGCCGGGTCGCCGTCGACGTTCTCGACGTAGTTGAAGCCCCAGCTCCACTGGAAGCCGATCACGTTGATCGTGTGCGCCGGCTTGGAGAGGGCGAGCAGCTTCGACTCGTCACGCGCGGTGAAGTAGAAGAGCACCGAGACGATGATGAGCGGGACCACGGTGTACAGCGCCTCGATGGGCATGTTGTACCGGGTCTGCGGGGGGACCTCCACCTTCGTCCGGCTGCGCCGGTGGAAGATGACGCTCCAGATGATCAGGCCCCAGACCAGGATGCCCGTGACCAGCGCGGCCGCCCAGGATCCCTGCCACAGGGAGAGAATGCGCGGCGCCTCCTCGGTTACCGGAGTCGGCATTCCGAGGCGGGGAAAGTTTTGCCATGTATACGAGCAACCAGTGGCGGTCGCCAGGACCACGCCCGCAGTCAGCGCCTGCAGCAGCTTCCGCCGCATCGGGCGCCGCGGCGAGCGGTCGGAGCCGTAGGGACTCACGTAGCGCCTTCCCGAGAGTCTCGGCCCGCGCGGCCGGCCGCGGCCGTGTTCGGGTCGGTCGCCGGCCCTGACGCAGGCAGGGGTTTGGATGTTTATGCGGACCAAACCCTACTGGACGCTATTTGGGGTCGCGCGGGGAGGGTGCCCAACGCGCCGCTACAGCCCCCGAAGGGATGGATCCGCCGTCCGGGGGACGGCGCGAATGGCCCTGAATGGCGGACTCCGGGGCACAACTGACGCCCCCTGACCTCGGACGCTCCCGGAGCCACCACCTTGCCTTACGGTGGCCGGATGCCGTACTTCGACAGCGCGTCCGCCGCCCCCCTGCACCCCGTGGCCCGGCAGGCGTTGCAAGCCTCCCTGGACGAGGGCTGGGCCGATCCGGCCAGGCTGTACCGGGAGGGCAGGCGCGCCCGGCTGTTGCTGGACGCGGCGCGGGAGGCCGCGGCGGAGGCGGTGGGATGCCGGGCCGACGAGCTCGTGTTCACTCCTTCGGGGACGCACGCGGTTCACACGGGAGTGGCGGGGGCCCTCGCGGGGCGCCGGCGCGTCGGGGGCCATCTGGCCATGTCGGCGGTCGAACACAGTTCTGTACTGCACGCGGCGGCCACGCACGAGGCGCACGGCGGGACGGTGACCGAGGTCCCGGTGGACCGCTACGGCGCGGTGACCGCGGCCGCCTGGGCGGACGCGCTCCTCCCGAAGACCGCCCTCGCCTGCCTCCAGTCGGCCAATCACGAGGTGGGCACGGTCCAGCCGGTGGCGGAGGTGGCCGAGGTCTGCGCGGCGGCCGGGGTGCCGCTGCTGGTGGACGCGGCTCAGTCGCTGGGCTGGGGCCCGGTGGAGGGCGCCTGGTCGGTCCTGACGGCGAGCGCCCACAAGTGGGGCGGCCCGCCCGGGGTCGGCCTGCTGGCGGTCCGCAAGGGGGTCCGGTTCGCCCCCCAACACCCCTCCGACGAGCGGGAGTCGGGGCGCTCCCCCGGGTTCGCGAACCTCCCCGCGATCGTGGCGGCGGCGGCGTCGCTGCGGGCCGTACGGGCCGAGGCCGACGCGGAGGCGGCCCGGCTGAGCGTCCTGGTGGACCGGATCCGGCGGCGGGTGGTGCGGCTGGTCCCGGACGTGGAGGTGGTCGGCGACGCGGAGCGGAGGCTCCCGCACCTGGTCACCTTCTCCTGCCTGTACGTCGACGGGGAGACCCTGCTGCACGAGCTGGACCGGGCGGGCTTCTCGGTCTCCTCGGGCTCCTCGTGCACGAGCTCCACGCTGACCCCCAGTCACGTGCTGCGGGCGATGGGCGTGCTGTCGGAGGGGAACGTACGGGTGTCCCTGCCGCCGGGGACCACGGCGGAGGAGGTCAACGCGTTCCTGGAGGTGCTGCCGGGTGCGGTGGCGGGCGTACGGGAGCGGCTCGGCGTCTCGCACCCCCCGGCGGTGCAGCCGGTGGCGGACACCCTGGAGCTCGACGCGCTCGGCCTGCGGTGCCCGCAGCCGGTGATCGAGCTGGCCCGGGCCATTTTCCGGGTGCCGGTGGGCGGCACGGTCACGGTCGTCTCCGACGACGAGGTGGCCCGGCTGGACATCCCTGCGTGGTGCGCGATGCGGGGGCAGGAGTACGTGGGCGAAACCCCCCGCCCGGCCGGCTCCGCCTACACGGTCCGCCGCCTGCTCTGACCCGGGCTCCGCCCGAACCCGGGCAAATCCAGCCTCGCCGGCGTTTGAGGCGCGGGTCCGGGCGGAGCCCGGTGCCCGGCGGAGCCGGGATTCCTGGGGCTCCGCCCCAGACCCCGCTCCTCAAACGCCGGAGGGGCTGAAATGCGGAGGCGGAGTCCCAGGCGGCGCCGGCAGGCGGGGCAGGAAAGGTCGGTCAGGACAGGTGGGCGCGGACTTCGGCGGCGGCTTCGTCGCCGTAGGCCTTCGTGAAGCGCTCCATGAAGTGGGCCCGGGCCAGGGTGTACTCCTGGGTGCCGAGGGTCTCGATGACCAGCGTCGCGAGCATGCAGCCCAGCTGCGCCGCCCGCTCCAGGCCCACACCCCACGCCAGCCCCGTCAGGAACCCGGCGCGGAACGCGTCGCCGACACCCGTCGGGTCGACCTTCGCGGTCTCCTCCGGGCAGCCGACCACGATCGGGGCCTCGCCGACCCGCTCGATCTTGACCCCGTTGGAGCCGAGCGTGGTCACGCGCGTGCCGACCTTCGCGAGGATCTCCGCGTCCGTCCAGCCCGACTTCGACTCGATGAGGCCCTTCTCGTACTCGTTCGAGAAGAGGAAGGTCGCGCCCTCCATCAGGGTGCGGATGTTGTCGCCGTCCATCCGGGCGATCTGCTGCGAGAAGTCGGCGGCGAAGGGGATCCCCCGCGTCCGGCACTCCTCCGTGTGGCGCAGCATCGCCTCGGGGTCGTCCGCGCCGATGAGGACCAGGTCCAGTCCGCCGACCCGGTCGGCCACGGACTTCAGCTCGATCAGGCGGGCCTCGCTCATCGCGCCCGTGTAGAAGGAGCCGATCTGGTTGTGGTCGGAGTCCGTGGTGCACACGAAGCGCGCGGTGTGCAGCACCTCGGAGATGCGGACGGACTCGGTGTCGACGCCGTGCCGGTCCAGCCAGGCGCGGTACTCGTCGAAGTCGGATCCGGCGGCTCCGACCAGGATCGGGCGGCTGCCGAGCTGCCCCATGCCGAAGCAGATGTTCGGGCCGACCCCGCCCCGTCGCACGTCGAGGTTGTCGACGAGGAAGGAGAGGGAGACCGTGTGCAGCTGATCGGCGACCAGCTGGTCGGCGAATCGGCCGGGGAAGGTCATGAGGTGGTCGGTGGCGATGGAGCCGGTGACTGCAATGCGCACGGCGTGGACGCTCCTGCTGAGGACGGCGAGGGACGGACAGTCAAAACTACCCGGTAAGCGACCCCAGGCCGAACCCCAGAAACTACCCCTTAGTAGCTCTTTCTTCGCGAGAGCCCCGATGCCTACGGTGCCTTCATGACCTATACCGATGGTTTCGGCTACGGCGAGTACACCGCGGACAAGCGCGGCACGGAAGCCCCCCGGCAGCCCGGCCTCACCCGGCTGCTCGGCGACTGCGCCCGGATGGCCCCGCACTGGGCGGTCCCGGCGGACCCCCGGCCGGCCCGGGTGGCGCCCTCGCAGATCCACGGGATCAGCGTGCCGCCGGCCTCGGCGCGGCTGATCGCCTCCACCGCGGCGTACGGGGACCAGTAGGGGGGCGGGAACCGGTTTCGCCCCTGCTCCGTCACACCCGCATCAGACACTGCGGGACCGGAGAAGGAGCGTTGCGGTGACCAGCGAAGAACCCGACACATCACGCGGCACACGACGGCGGCCCGCCTGGGCCGTCGGCTCGATCGCGGCCGCGGTCCTGCTCGCGGGCGGCGGCACCGCGTACTGGGCGTCCACCGCCCACGGCGACGGCGGGCCGGGCCACCGTACGGGTGACAGCGCGGCCTCCGCGCCCCGCAACGCGGGAGACCCCTCGGGCCCGGGCATCGCGCCCGGTGAGCCCGATCCGTCCGGCGAGGGCGTGGTCTACCGGGCCGATGTGCGGCTCCCGGAGGGGCCGGCCTCCGCGCCGGCGTTCGCCGTCTCGGGCGAGGTCACCTCGGCGGAGGTGGCCCGGCTCGCCGCGGCCCTCGGCATCCCGGGCGAGCCGCGGCTCGCCGGGGACGTCTGGCTGGCCGGGGAGGCCGCCGACGGCTCCGGCCCCCGGCTCACGGTGAGCCGTACGGCCCCGGGGACCTGGAACTTCGCCCGCTTCCAGGCGCCGACCAACGGCACCGGGGACGACTGCGCCCGCGGCAAGGACACCTGCGGGCCCGCGACCGTCCCGCGGGACGGCGACGGCGCGGTCTCGGGGGCGGGCAAGCCCGAGGCGGCGGCCAAGCCGGTGTCCGAGGAGGCCGCCAAGGCCGCCGCGGCCCCCGTACTGGCCGCGGCGGGCCTGGACGGGGCGAAGCTCGACGCCCGGCTCACCCAGGGTTCGGTGCGGGTGGTGAGCGCCGATCCGGTGGTCGGCGGGCTGCCCACGCAGGGCTGGTCCACGAAGGTGAGCGTGGCCGGCGACGGCACGGTCGTGGGCGGCAGCGGCGAGCTGAAGGCGCCCGTGCGGGCGGCCGAGCAGCCGGTGGTCGGGGCCGTGGAGGCGCTGGCCCAGCTGAACGCGAAGTCGGGCGGCCGGGAGGGCGGCGCCCCCGATCCCAGCGGCTGCGCCAGCGCGGTCCCGCTGGCGCAGGACGCCCCGGTGGCGGCCACCGACACGGTGCCGTGCAACCCGGAGCCGCGGCCGATGAAGCCGCCGCGGACGGAGACGGTGCAGGGCGCGGTGCTCGGGCTGGCCCCGGGCACGGTGAACGGCGCGCGGGGTCTGGTCCCGGCCTGGCTCTTCGAGGTGGCGGGCCGCGGCGGCGCACCCGCCCACACGGTGGCCCAGCCGGCCGGCGCCGAGCAGAGCACCCCCGCCCCGAAGGACGGCCGGACCGTGCCCGGGTTCTCGTACGCGCAGGCCGACCGGAAGCTGACCGTGAACTTCTGGGGCAGCGTGTGCAGCACCTACGCCCTGGAGGCGCGGGAGTCGGCCGAGTCGGTCCTGGTGAAGATCACGGACACCCCGAACAAACCGGGTCAGGCCTGCATCATGCTCGCGCAGGAGATGTCCCTGACGACGACGCTGCAGCAGCCGCTGGGTGACCGGAAGGTGCTCGACGCGACCACGGGCAAGCCGCTCCCCCGGCAGTAGAGCTCAGAAGGGCTCAGGCATGCGGCGAGGGCCCGCCTCCGGTCGGTGTGACCGGAGGCGGGCCCTCGTCGTACGTGCCGAGGTCCAGGCTTAGCTGAACGAGTCGCCGCAGGCGCAGGAGCCCGTGGCGTTCGGGTTGTCGATCGTGAAGCCCTGCTTCTCGATGGTGTCGACGAAGTCGATGGACGCGCCGTGGAGGTACGGGGAGCTCATCCGGTCCGTGACGACCTTCACACCGTCGAAGTCCTTCACGACGTCGCCGTCGAGGGAGCGCTCGTCGAAGAAGAGCTGGTAGCGCAGGCCGGAGCAGCCACCGGGCTGGACGGCGACGCGGAGCGCCAGGTCATCGCGGCCTTCCTGCTCCAGCAGGGTCCTGACCTTTTCGGCGGCGGCGTCGGACAGGAGGATGCCGTCGCTCACGGTGGTCTTGTCGTCCTGTACGGACATCTGCATTCACTCCCGAAGTGGGCGGCTCCCCGCCGGAGACGGGGAAACGTCGGACTCTTGCCGTCGGTGGCAACGAGCGGGACCGCGGATTCATTCCGGGACCCGACGCTTGTTTCAGATATTCCATGCTCGCACACCGCACGCAGGGGCGGGCCCGACTGATCGAGGGCTGATGCGTCACATTGACACTATCGGCATCGTCAAACTGACGTGAAGCGGTTATGATAGATAACGTCAAGTAGACGAGAAGTCGAAATCGCTGATCCAGAAGTCCCTTGTCTCGCAGAACAGAAAGGGTGCGTGTCGTGACCACCGCCCAGCCGTTGGACGTCCAGCCGACGCCCCTTGCCCTGCTGCTGCTCGGCCGCGAGGCCGACCCCAAGAGCGAGCGCGGGGTGGAGTGCCCCGGCGACCTGCCCTCGCCCTCGGACCCGAACCTCGTGGCGCGGGCCCGCGCGGCCAAGGAGAAGCTCGGGGACAAGGTCTTCATCCTCGGCCACCACTACCAGCGTGACGAGGTCATCGAGTTCGCGGACGTCACCGGCGACTCGTTCAAGCTGGCCAAGGACGCGGCCGCCAAGCCGGAGGCCGAGTACATCGTCTTCTGCGGCGTGCACTTCATGGCCGAGTCCGCGGACATCCTGACCTCGGACGACCAGAAGGTGGTCCTGCCGGACCTGGCCGCCGGCTGCTCGATGGCCGACATGGCCACCGCCGAGCAGGTCGCGGAGTGCTGGGACGTGCTGACCGAGGCCGGCATAGCCGGTACGACGGTTCCCGTCTCGTACATGAACTCCTCCGCCGACATCAAGGCCTTCACCGGCAAGCACGGCGGCACGATCTGTACCTCGTCCAACGCGAAGAAGGCCCTGGAGTGGGCCTTCGAGCAGGGCGAGAAGATCCTCTTCCTGCCGGACCAGCACCTGGGCCGCAACACCGCCGTCCGCGACATGGGCATGTCCCTGGACGACTGCGTGCTCTACAACCCGCACAAGCCGAACGGCGGCCTGACCGCCGAGCAGCTGCGGAACGCCAAGATGATCCTGTGGCGCGGGCACTGCTCGGTCCACGGCCGGTTCTCGGTCGACTCGGTGAACGACGTCCGTGCCCGGATCCCCGGCGTGAACGTCCTGGTCCACCCCGAGTGCAAGCACGAGGTCGTGGCGGCCGCGGACTACGTCGGCTCGACGGAGTACATCATCAAGGCTCTGGAGGCGGCCCCGGCCGGCTCCAAGTGGGCCATCGGCACCGAGCTGAACCTGGTCCGCCGCCTGGCGAATCGATTCGCCGCGGAGGACAAGGAGGTCGTCTTCCTCGACAAGACGGTCTGCTTCTGCTCGACGATGAACCGCATCGACCTCCCCCACCTGGTGTGGACCCTGGAGTCCCTGGCCGAGGGCACCCTCGTCAACCACATCCAGGTCGACAAGGAGACGGAGAGCTTCGCCAAGCTCGCGCTGGAGCGGATGCTGGCCCTCCCGTAGCCGTCGCGCCGGAACGCCGAAGGGGCGCCCCCAGCTGGGGGCGCCCCTTCGGCGTTCCGGCCCGCGACCAGGCGCGGGCCCCGGAGGGCCCGCGCCCGCCGTCAGACCTTCGCGGGCTCGCCGTCCGCCTCGTCCGCGGCTTCCTGCGGGGCCGGGACCACCGTCAGGCGGGCCCGCTTCTTCTCCCGGCGGCGCTCCTTGCGGAGTTCCACCATCGTGTAGAGGGTCGGCACCAGGAGCAGCGTCAGCAGGGTCGAGCTGACCAGGCCGCCGATCACCACGACCGCGAGCGGCTGCGAGATGAAGCCGCCCTCGCCGGTGACGCCCAGCGCCATCGGGAGCAGCGCGAAGATCGTCGCCAGGGCCGTCATCAGGATCGGGCGCAGCCGGTGCCGGCCGCCCTCGACGACCGCTTCGACGACGCCCAGGCCCTGGGCGCGGTACTGGTTGACCAGGTCGATCAGGACGATCGCGTTGGTCACCACGATGCCGATGAGCATCAGCATGCCGATCATCGCCGGGACGCCCATCGGGGTGCCGGTGACGAGGAGCAGGCCGAGCGCGCCGGTCGCCGCGAACGGGATGGAGACGAGCAGGATCAGCGGCTGGACCAGCGAGCGGAACGTCGCGACCAGCAGCATGAACACGATCGCGATGGCCGCGAGCATGGCCAGGGCGAGCGAGCCGAAGGCCTCGTCCTGGTCCTCGGAGACGCCGCCGATGGAGGCGGTGGCGCCCTCGGGGAGGTCCAGGGCCTTGAGCTTCGTCTGGAGCTCGGCGCTGACCGCGCCGGTGTTGTCGCCCTGCGGCCGCGCGGTGATGGTCGCGGCGCGGGCGCCGTCGATCCGGGTCATCGCGACCGGGCCGGCGACCTCCTTGACCTCGGCGATGTCACCGAGCTTGAGCGGGCCGACGGGGAGCGCCTGCAGTTCGGCCAGGGTGGTGGCCGGCTGCGCGGACTTGATGACGATGTCCCGCTCGGTGTCGTCCAGTACGGCCTTGCCCGCCGGGTTGCCCCGTACGGCCTGCCCGACGAGGGCGCCGAGCGCGGCCTGGTTCAGGCCCGCCTCCGCCGCCTTGGGGGTGGCGGTCACCGAGATCCGGGGCACGGACTGGGACAGGTCGCTCTGCACGTCGGTGACGTTGTCCAGCTTCGCCACCTCGGCGCGGACCTGCTCGGCGGCCTTGGCGAGGACCGCGCCGTCACCGGCCTTGACGACCACGCTGAGGTTCTGGCTGCCGAAGGCGTCGCCCGCCGAGATGCGGGTGTCGCCGACGCCGTCGAGCGCGGCGAGCTTGTCCTCGATCTGCTTCTTCACGGCCTCCCCGTCGCCCGCGTCCTTCAGCGAGACCTGGTACGAGGCCTGGTTGGAGCCCGTACCGCCGCCGAAGGCCGCGAGGAAGCCGGAGGAGCCGATGGTGACCTGGTAACTCTTGACGCCCTCGACCGAGGCGAGCACCTTCTCGATCTTGCGGCTCGCCTCGTCGGAGGCGGCCAGCGAGGTGCCGGGGGCGAGCTCCTGCTTGACCGTCAGGACGTCCTGCTCGCCCTGGTCGAAGAAGTTGGTCTTCAGCATCGGGGTCATCCCGAAGGTGCCGAGGAGGACGACCACGGCGATGGCCACACTGGTCAGGCGGCGCCGGGTGGCGAAGCCGAGGACCCGTACGTAGAACTTCTGCAGGCGGCTGCGCGCCTCCTTCTCCTCGGCCTCGCGCCGGGCCTTGGCCGCGCTCTCGGCGTCCCCGGCGGTGACGCCCTTGGGCGCGCTGAGGAACCAGTACGAGAGCACCGGCACGACCGTCAGCGAGACGAGCAGCGAGGCCAGCAGGGCCGCGGTGACGGTGAGCGAGAAGGAGCCGAAGAGCTCGCCGATCATGCCGCCGACGAGGCCGATCGGCAGGAAGACGGCGACGGTGGTGAGCGTGGAGGAGGTGACCGCGCCGGCGACCTCCTTGACCGCGGTGATGATGGCGGCCTCGCGCTCCTCGCCGTAGCCGAGGTGGCGCTTGATGTTCTCCAGGACCACGATCGAGTCGTCGACGACGCGGCCGATGGCGATGGTGAGGGCGCCCAGGGTCAGCATGTTGAGCGACAGGTCGCGGGTCCACAGCACGATGAGCGCGAGGACGACCGACAGCGGGATGGAGACCGCGGTGACCAGCGTCGAGCGCAGCGAGGCCAGGAACACCAGGATCACGATCACCGCGAAGAGCAGGCCGAGCAGGCCCTCGGTGGTGAGGCTGGAGATGGACTTGGCGACGGCCGGGCCCTGGTCGCTGACGACGGTCAGGTCGGCGCCGGCGCCGAGGGTGGAACGCAGCTCGGGGAGCTTGTCCTTGACGGCGTCGGAGATGGCGACGGCGCTGCCGTCCTTGTCCATGGTGAGGACGAGGGCGAGGCTGGGCTTGCCGTTGGTCCGGGTGATGGAGTCGGCCTTGGCCGCCTCCTGCTTCACGGTGGCGACGTCGCCGAGGCGGACGGCCGGCTTGCCGGGGCCGGGGCTCAGGCGCAGGTCCTCCACCTGGGCGAGGGAGGTGTAGCCGGCGCCGACCCGGACGGTGCGGTTCTTGCCCGCCTCGTCGAAGGAGCCGGCAGGTACGGCCGCGCCGCCCGCCTGGAGGCCCTGCGCGAGCGCGGCGCCGTCGAGGCCGGCGGCCGCGAGCCTGGCCTCGTCGGGGGTGACGGTGACCTGGAGGTCCTGGACGCCGTCGACGGTGACCTGGCCGACGCCCTCGATGTCCGACAGGACGGGGACGACGGAGCGTTCCAGCTGGTCGGCGAGCGCCTGCTGGTCCTTGTCGGAGGTGACGGCGAGGATGACGGTCGGGATGTCGTCGGTGGAACCGGCCACCACCTGCGGGTCCACCTCGGCGGGCAGCCGGACGCGGGCCCGGTTGACGGCCTGCTGGACGTCGGCGACGAGCTGCTTGGTGCCGCTGTCGCCGTAGTCGAAGGTGGCCATGATGAGGGCGTTGCCCTCGCTGGCGGTGGAGGTGATGCCGGTGATGCCGTCGACGCCCTTGAGCATGGCCTCGATCGGTTCGACGACCTGCTTCTCCACCACGTCGGGCGAGGCGCCCTGGTACGGCGCGAGCACGGACACCATCGGCAGTTCGATGGACGGCAGCAGCTGCTGCTTGAGCTGCGGGATGGCTATGGCGCCGAAGAGGAGCGCGACGATCGACACGAGGCCGACCAACGCCCTTTGGGCAAGGCTGAAGCGGGACAGCCACGACATGGTTATGGGATCTCTCTGCAGTGACGAACGCGAGGGCCCTCCCACCCTGTCCCATCACCCGGGTGCGTTTCGTCGCTCGCAGGTCCTGTCCTTATGTGCGGCATACCGCGTCCGTAGTACGCCGCACCGCCGCCGACTACTCCCGCACTACTCCGCGCGGGGCCGGACCAGTCCCGATTCGTAGGCAATGACCACCAATTGCGCCCTGTCGCGCGCCCCGAGCTTGGCCATGGCCCGGTTCACGTGGGTCTTGACGGTGAGCGGGCTGACCTCCAGCCGGCCGGCGATCTCGTCGTTGGACAGCCCGGCGGCGACGTGTACGAGGACCTCGCGCTCCCGGACGGTCAGCGCGGCGAGCCGCTGCGCGTGCATCCCGGCCGAGGCGCCGGCGGCGGCCGGGTCGGCGCCGCCGCCCTGGGCGAGGAAGGTGGCGATGAGCCCCTTCGTGGCGGCCGGGGAGAGCAGCGCCTCACCGGCGGCGGCGATGCGGATGGCGTTGAGCAGTTCCTCGGGCTCGGCGCCCTTGCCGAGGAAGCCGGAGGCACCGGCCCGCAGGGCCGAGACCACGTACTCGTCGACCTCGAAGGTCGTCAGCATCACCACGCGCACGGCGGCGAGTTCCGGATCCGCGCTGATCATGCGGGTGGCGGCGAGGCCGTCGGTGCCGGGCATCCGGATGTCCATGAGCACGACGTCGGCGCGGGTGCGGCGGGCCAGTTCGAAGGCCTGCGCCCCGTCGGAGGCCTCTCCGACGACCTCCATGTCGGGTTCGGAGTCGACGAGCACCTTGAAGGCGCTGCGCAGCAGTGCCTGGTCGTCGGCGAGCAGCACCCGGATGGGCGCGGCGGCGGGCAGGTCCGTCGGCGTGTCGTCCACGGGGTGAGCGTACGCGGGCCCGCCCGGGCCGGCGGCACGGGTCCCGTCGGGCCGGCCGCCGGGGTCCGTCGGTCCGGCGGCACGGGTCCCGTCGGACCGGACAGCTCCGGGTCCTGCGCGCCGGCTCAGCCCAGGGCGAGGACGATCAGGGCGGCGCTCGCCGCGACCTCGGCCAGGGCGCCGAAGACGTCGCCGGTGACCCCGTCGAAGCGGCGTACGCAGCGGCGGAGCAGGAGCTGCGCGGCGAGCAGGGCCAGCAGGACCGCCGCCGCGTACCGGCCGGCGGCGGGCAGGCCCAGCGGGAGGGCGGCGGCCGCGGCCGCCGCGACGGTGAGCGCGGCGATCGTGGCGGCGACGGGACGCGGGACCACCCCGGCGACGGCGGCGCCGAGCCCGCCGGGGCGGGCGGCCGGGACGCCTTCGCGGCAGGCCAGGGTCATGGCGACGCGGGCCGTGACGGCGGCGACCACGGCGGCGGAGGCGCCGCGGATCCAGCTGTCGGCGTACACGTCGGACAGGGCCGCCACCTGCACCAGCATCACGATCACCAGGGCCACGACGCCGAAGGGGCCGATGTCGGACTGCTTCATGATGCGCAGGGCCTCGCCGGCCGGTTTGGCGCTGCCCAGGCCGTCCGCGGTGTCGGCGAGCCCGTCCAGGTGCAGCCCCCGGGTCAGCGCGGCCGGTACGGCGACGGTGACGGCCGCGGCGAGCATCGGGCCCCCGCCGAGCAGCAGCAGGAGCACTCCGGGGACGGCCGCGAGCACGCCCACGACCAGCCCGGCGAGCGGGGCGCAGGCCATCCCGGTGCGGGCGGCGGGACGGTCCCAGCGGGTGATGCGGGCGGGCAGCACGGTGAGCGTGCCGAAGGCGAAGCGGAGGCCGTCGGGGAACGAGGCGCGTTCCGGGGGCGGCGTCAGGGGCGGACCATCGAACGAATCTGTCATCGGCGGGAACGCTACCCGTTCGGCGTGCGCGGTAAATTACCCATTACGTGCCAAATAGGGAGTCCGTGGGATGGGTCACTGGTTGTATCGGAACATCGTCGAACCGGGGAAGCTCCCCCTCCTGCTCGCCCTGGTCTCCTTCGTGATGTCGTTCCTGGTCACCCGTGTGATCACCCGGATGATCCGGGCCGGCCGCGGCCCCTTCAAGAACGTCACCCCGGGCGGTCTGCACATCCACCACGTCGTCCCCGGCGTGATCCTCGTGATCATCGGCGGCTTCGGCGCGGTCGGCGCCGGCCGGTACGGCTTCGCCGGGGCGCTCTCGGCCGTGATCTTCGGGCTGGGTGCGGGCCTGGTCCTGGACGAGTTCGCGCTGATCCTGCACCTCGACGACGTCTACTGGAGCGAGCAGGGCCGCAAGAGCGTGGAGATCGTGGTCGTGACGGCGGCGGTGGTGGCCCTCGTCCTGGGCGGGTTCGTGCCCTTCGGGGTCAACGACCTGAGCCCCGAGGAGCGCCAGAGCCGCGGGCTGGTCGCCATGAACGCGGCCTTCAACTTCTTCCTGGCCCTGATCGCCCTGTGGAAGGGCAAGGCGCGCACCGCGCTCTTCGGCGTGATCGTGCCCTTCGTGGCGCTGGTCGGGGCGATCCGGCTGGCCCGGCCCGGGTCCCCGTACGCGAAGAGGTTCTACGCGAACCGCCCGCGGGCCCGCGCCAAGGCCGGGCTGCGCGCCTTCCACCACGACCGGCGCTGGGCGCTGCCGCGCCGCAGGTTCGAGAACTTCATCGGCGGCACCCCCGACCCCGAGCGGACCGCGGTCCCCCTGGAGAAGCCGCCGCAGTGACGACGGACGTGCGACGGCGGGCCCTCCCCCGGAAGGGGAAGGGCCCGTCGTCATGACGTCCGGTGTCGGTGCGTCCGCCTGTCGGTGCGTCGGCGGGTCCGTGCGGACTCAGCCGGGGATCAGGCCGTCGTCGCTGAGCATCTCCCTGACCTCGTCAAGGCTCGCGTCGGGCCCCGGCAGGATCAGCTCGGACGGCTCCAGCGCGTCGTCCGGCAGCGGCCGGCCCAGCCGCCGCACCGCTTCGAGCAGGGCTGCCAGCGTGCGCCGGAAGCCCTCCGAGTCCCCGCGCTCCATCTCCGCGAGCAGTTCGTCGTCCAGCTTGTTGAGCTCGGCGAAGTGGCTGTCGGCCAGCTCCACCTGACCTTCCCCCATGATGCGGACAATCATGACGGGCCCCGTCCTACTGCTTGTCGAACCGGTGCTGGGTCTGCGACGGCTGGGCGCTGCCCGGGGCACCGCCCTCGATGGCCTGCTGCTGCGCGGACGGGCCGCCCGCCAGCTCGGCCTTCATCCGCTGCAGCTCCAGCTCCACGTCCGTACCGCCCGACAGGCGGTCCAGCTCGGCCTGGATGTCGTCCTTGGAGCCCAGCCCGCTCTGGTCGTCGAGCGCGCCGGAGGCCAGCAGCTCGTCGATCGCGCCGGCGCGGGCCTGCAGCTGGGCGGTCTTGTCCTCGGCCCGCTGGATGGCCAGACCGACGTCGCTCATCTCCTCGGAGATGCCGGAGAAGGACTCCGCGATCCGGGTCTGCGCCTGGGCCGCGGTGTAGGTGGCCTTGATGGTCTCCTTCTTCGTCCGGAAGGCGTCCACCTTGGCCTGGAGCCGCTGGGCGGCGAGGGTCAGCTTCTCCTCCTCGCCCTGCAGGGTCTGGTGCTGCACCTCCAGGTCGCTGACCTGCTGCTGGAGCGAGGCGCGGCGGGACAGGGCCTCGCGGGCCAGGTCCTCGCGGCCGAGGGCGAGGGCCTTGCGCCCCTGGTCCTCCAGCTTGGCGGACTGCCCCTGGAGCTGGTTCAGCTGCAGCTCCAGGCGCTTGCGGGAGGTCGCCACGTCGGCGACTCCGCGGCGCACCTTCTGCAGCAGTTCCAGCTGCTTCTGGTACGAGTAGTCGAGGGTTTCGCGCGGGTCCTCGGCCCGGTCAAGGGCCTTGTTCGCCTTCGCGCGGAAGATCATCCCCATACGCTTCATGACACCGCTCATGGGCTTCGCGCGCCCCCTTCTAGACGGACTGTGCTCCAGGTCACCGACAGAACCCACAGTACGGGCCCTGTCTCCATTACCGCACTGTTCGAGTACGGATGCGCTCCTCCTCCAGGACGACTACAGCCGCGCCGTATCAGGCGTAAGGAGTAGGTGATCCCAGGAGAGACGGACACCGCACACACCGTGCAATGGGAAGACGCCCGCCGTTGCCGGATCGTTCCCCACCGGGGTGGGGCCCGTGCCCACGACCACGTAGGCTTGGGTTTTGTGTTTGGTAGCCGCTCCTCCAAGGAAGAGAAGGCCGCCGCCGCCGACAAGGTAGGCGCCGACCTCTCGCAGCCCCGTGACCCGCAGGCCCCGAAGGGCCGCCCTACGCCGAAGCGTGCTGTGGCCCAGTCGCAGCGCAAGACCGTGGTGGCCTCGACCGGCAACCGCAAGGAGGATGCCAAGCGAGCCCGTGAGCGCCGCCGGGCCGAGATGGCCAAGCAGCGCGAGGCGCTGGCCAGCGGCGACGAGCGTTACCTGCCCACCCGGGACAAGGGTCCCGTCCGCAGGTACGTCCGCGACTTCGTGGACTCCCGCTTCTCCGTCGCCGAGATGTTCCTGCCCCTGGCCGTGATCATCCTGGTGCTCAGCATGGTCCGGCAGCCGCAGATCCAGAACATCGCGCTGCTGCTGTGGCTCGGCGTGATCGCCCTGATCATCCTCGACTCCATCGGCCTGGTGTTCCGCCTGCGCAAGGCGCTGACCACGCGCTTCCCGGACGAGCCGCGCCGCGGCGCGATCGCGTACGGCCTGATGCGCACCCTCCAGATGCGCCGGCTGCGCCTGCCGAAGCCGCAGGTCAAGCGCGGGGAACGGCCCTGAGCGGATTCTCCGAGGGCGCGCGGATCTGGCTCGAGGGCCTGGGCGGACTGCGTAACGCCGTCCGGCAGGAACTGGTGGGCCGGCAGGTCGACGAGCAGATCGCGCAGCGCTTCCCGGTCGGGCAGCGGCTGCGCGTCCTCGATGTGGGCATGGGCCAGGGCACGCAGGCACTGCGGCTGGCCCGGGCCGGGCACAAGGTGACGGGTCTGGAACAGGACCCCGGCATGCTCGCCGTCGCCCGTGAGGCGCTGGCCGAGGAGCCCGCCGGGATCCGCGACCGGGTGCAGCTCATGGAGGGGGACGGGCGCGAGACCGGCGCCCACTTCCTGCCGGGCAGCTTCGACGTGGTGCTGTGCCACGGGGTGCTGATGTACGTGCCCGAGCCGGACGCCATGCTCGCCGGGCTGGCCCGGATGCTGGCCCCCGGCGGTCTGCTGTCCCTGCTGGTGCGCAACGGCGACGCGCTCGCCATGCGGCCCGGGCTGGACGGCGACTGGAAGGGCGCGCTGGACGCCTTCGACGGCACGGACTACACGAACCGGCTGGGCCTGGACGTGCGCGCCGACCGGCTGGCCGGACTGACGGCCACCCTGTCCGGGATCGGCGCTCCGCTGGGTGCCTGGTACGGCGTACGCGTCTTCACCGACGGCACCGAGGCGGGCGAGGTGCTGCCGCCGGACGAGGAACTGGAGCGGCTGCTGATCGCCGAGGACCGCGCGGGGCGGACCGACCCCTACCGCGGCGTGGCCGCACTGCTGCACCTCTGCGGCGTGCGGGGCTGACCCCCGCTGCGCGGGGGTCACGGGGGCTCCGCCCCCGCACCCCCGCGCCTCAAACGCCGGCGAGGCTGGATACCGCTACGCCTCCAAGGCGGCGCGCAGGCTCATCGTGTAGAGCTCCGTGCCCGCGTCGTCGGACAGTTTGACCTGCTCGACGCCGCCCTCCAGCAGGTCCTTCCAGTACTCGCCGATCCAGGACTCCGCGTCCCCCTGCGTGGTGAACTCCTCCGGTACCACCGACGGGCTCGTCTCGGTGCCGTCGGCCGTCTCGAACCGCCACGTCCACGCCATGTCAGCCTCCGTTGCTCGCACGCGTCTCGCACGCTTCCTGCCCTGAGTCTGCCCGCAGAGTATCCGGGCGCGCAGCAGTCTCGGGGACGCGGGAGGATCATCCTGTGGAACTCACTCTGCTCGGCACCGGCACACCCGAGGGCCTGCCCCGTCCCGGCTGCCCCTGCGCGGCCTGCGCGGTCTCCGTCGGCGGGCGGGCCCGCGCCGCCACGGCCGTACTGGTCGACGGGGCGCTTCTCCTCGACCTGACCCCCGGTGCGGTGCTGGCCGGGGCCCGGGCCGGGCACTCGCTGGCCGGCGTACGGCAGGTCCTGCTGACTCACCCGCACGACGGACCCGCCGTGGAGCTGCCGCCCGGACTGCCGGCCGCCGGGCGGGTGCCGGACGGGCGCGAGCTCGCGGTGATCTCCGGACATCGGGTGCGGGCGGTGCCGATGGACGCGCCGGGCACCGGGTACGAGGTGACGGGCCCGGACGGCGGCCGGCTGCTGTACCTGCCGCCCGGCGGGGCCCCGGCCGGGACGAACGACGTGACCGGGCAGCGCCCGTACGACGTGGTGCTCGCCGATGTGCTGGGGCGGCCCGAGGCCCTCGCCCGGCTGCGGGCGAGCGGCGCCGTCGGCCCGGCCACGGACGTGATCGCCGTCCACCTGGACCACGACGTGGCGCCGGGCCGGGAGCTGGAGCGCCGGTGCGCGGCCGCCGGGGCCCGGGCCGTGCCGGACGGGACCACCGTGACCGTCGGGGAGTACCGCCCGGTGCCCGGCCCGCCGCGCCGGACCCTGGTGCTGGGCGGGGCCCGCTCGGGCAAGTCCGTGGAGGCGGAGCGCCGGCTGGAGTCCTTCCCCGAGGTGGTCTACGTGGCCACCGGCGGCACCCGGAACGGGGACGCGGAATGGGCGCAGCGGGTCGGCCTGCACCGGGAGCGCCGGCCGGCCGGCTGGCGGACGGTGGAGACGTGTGAACTGCTCCCGCTGCTGGCCGAGGAGGGGCCGCCGCTGCTGATCGACTGCCTGGCGCTGTGGCTGACGGACGCGATGGACCGGGCGGGAGCCTGGGACGACGCCGTCTGGGCCGAGAGCGGGCAGCGGCGGCTCGGCGAGCGCACCGCCGGGCTGGTGGCCGCGGTGCGCGCGACGCGGCGTCACGTGGTGCTGGTCAGCAACGAGGTCGGCTCGGGCGTCGTCCCCGCGACCGCCTCGGGCCGCCGCTTCCGTGACGAGCTGGGCCGGCTGAACGCGCGGGTCGCGGGCGAGTGCGAGCACGTGCTGCTGGTCGTCGCGGGGCAGGTGGCCGTACTCAGGGAACCGCCGGGGTGACCCCGTGGAGCGGGCCGTGAACCGGGCCCCGGAACCGGGCCGGCGGCCGGGCCGCGAGAGGCCGCCCGGAACCTGAACTCGGGGCCTTCGCCCAAGGCCTGAGGGTGCGCCTCACCGGCTGTACTCTCTGGCAGATGAGCACGCTGAATCTCGACGACTTCTCCGATCTGATCGAGCGCCCCGACGGGGGCGTCCGGCGTGATGCCGAGGAACGCCGTGAGCGCCTCGCCGTGCCGCCCGGCGCGCTGGGCCGGCTGGACGAGCTCGCCGAGTGGCTCGCCGCGGCGCAGGGGCAGGTGCCGGTCAAGCCGATCGAGCGTCCCCGCGTGGTGCTGTTCGCCGCCGACCACGGGATCGCCTCCGCGGGCGTCTCCGCGCGGGCCGCGTCCACCGGCCACGAGCTGGTGCGGGCCGTCCTGGACGGGGCCAGCCCCGTCGCCATCCTCGCCGGCCGGCTCGGCGCCACGATACGGATCGTCGACGCCGGACTGGACTGCGATCCCGGGCTGCTCCCCGCGGACGTGACCGGGCACCGGGTGCGGCGCGGCAGCGGCCGCATCGACGTGGAGGACGCGCTGACGGCCGAGGAGGCCGAGGCGGCGGTCCGGCTCGGGATGCGCATCGCCGACGAGGAGGCCGACTCCGGTACGGACCTGGTCGTCCTCGGTGACCTCAGCGTCGGCGGGACCACCGTCGCCGCGACCCTCGTCGCCGCCCTGTGCGGAACGGATGCCTCGGTGGTCACCGGCCGCGGCGGACTGCCCATCGACGACCTGGCCTGGATGCGCAAGTGCGCGGCGATCCGCGACGCATTGCGCCGGGCCCGCCCGGTGCTCGGCGACCAGGTCGCGCTGCTGGCGGCGGTGGGCGGCGCGGACGTGGCCGCCATCACCGGTTTCCTGCTCCAGTGCGCGGTGCGCCGTACGCCGGTCATCCTCGACGGCGTGGTCTCGGCGGCCTGCGGGCTGGTGGCCCAGCGGGCCGCGTTCCGGGCGCCGGACTGGTGGCTGGCCGGTCAGGCCAGCGGCGAACCCGGCCAGGCGAAGGCCTTGGACCGGATGGCACTCAACCCTGTGCTCGACCACGGCGTCACAGTGGGCGAAGGTACCGGGGCATTGCTGGCTCTCCCCCTCGTCCAGGCGGCCGCCGCACTCGCGGCGGAACTCCCTGAGCGGGCGGCGGTCGAGCCGACGGAATGAGCCACCGGGGCCCGCGGTCCTGACCAGGCCGTGGTCCCCGACCGCCCAACCACGGACAGCGGCGCCCCATATGATCGCTTTTTATGGGAGAGGTCCGTTTGACCAGCGCAGAGACCGACCGCACCGCCTCACCGGCGACCGGTCCGTCATCCGGCAGGAAAGAGACCGGCGGCAACCCCGCCGGCAAGGCAGCGGCGGGCGGCCGGGAGGCCGGACGGGAACCGGGCCGCGAGGGCCGCGAGCCCGGACGGGAACCGGGCCGGGGGTCCGCCCGCTCACGGCGCGGCGCCGCGTTCGCGGTCTGGTACCTGCGCGCCGTCACCTTCGTCAACTTCCTCAGCGCGGTGTGGGTTTCGCTCGGGCAGGACCTGCGGCGCCACAACGTCGAGGACTTCTACACCCCGTACATGCTCACGGCGGGCTTCGCCTCCGGGCTCTTCACGCTGCTGCTCGCCGTCACCCTCGGCCGCCGCAAGCGCGCCTCCTGGATCCTCAACCTCGTCCTCAGCGGCCTCCTGGCGCTGCTCCTCGCCTACGCGCTCTACGCGTACGAGGAGATCCGCGAGCATCCGCAGAACTGGGTCTCCCTGGCCCTGACGGCCGCCTTCACCGGCGCCCTGCTGCTGGGCCGCCGCGAGTTCTACGCCAAGGGCGACCGCTCCAACCCGGCGCTGGCCACCGCCGTCGCCGCCGTAGGCCTGCTGGTCACCTCGCTCGTCGCGGCCCTGCTCGTCGGAGCCGCCAACACCGCCCCGCACAGCTCCGAGGCCACCTTCCTCGCGCGCTGGAAGTACGGCGTCATGCGGCTGATCACGCTCGCCCCGGACGACCGGGCCTACGAGGCGATCACCACGCCCGCCTGGGTGGACGTCGTCATCAACGTCATGTCGATGCTGCTGCTGCTCGCCGTGCTCTTCGCCGCCTTCCGCTCGCGCCGCGCCGTCGACCCGATCAGCGAGGAGGACGAGGAGCGGCTGCGGGCGCTGCTGGCCCGCCAGGGCGACCGCGACTCGCTCGGCTACTTCGCGCTGCGCCGGGAGAAGTCCGTCATCTGGTCCCCCACCGGCAAGGCCGCCGTCACCTACCGCGTCGTCGGCGGGGTCTCGCTGGCCTCCGGCGACCCCATCGGCGACCCCGAGGCCTGGCCCGGCGCCATCGATCCGTGGCTGGCCGAGGCCCGCGAGCACGGCTGGGTGCCGGCCGTCATGGGGGCGAGCGAGGAGGCCGGGCAGATCTATGCCCGGCACGGCCTGGACGCGCTGGAACTGGGTGACGAGGCGATCGTCGAGACCGCCGAGTTCACCCTGGAGGGCCGCGCCATGCGGACCGTCCGGCAGGCGTTCAACCGCGTCAAGCGGGCCGGGTACACGGTCCGCATCCGACGCCACGCCGACATCCCGGCCGAGGAGATGGCCGAGCTGGTGCGCCGCGCCGACGACTGGCGCGACGGCGCGACCGAGCGCGGCTTCTCCATGGCGCTGGGCCGGCTGGGTGATCCCGCCGACGGCCAGTGCGTGATGCTGGAGTGCACCGACGGCAACGGCGACCTGCGGGCCGTGCTGTCCTTCGTACCGTGGGGACCCAAGGGTCTGTCGCTGGACCTGATGCGCCGCGACCGGGACTCCGAGAACGGCCTGATGGAGTTCATGGTCATCGAACTCCTCGAACGCTCCAAGGAGATCGGGGTCACCCAGGTCTCGCTGAACTTCGCGATGTTCCGGTCCGTCTTCGAGCGCGGGTCCAGGCTCGGCGCGGGTCCGGTGCTGCGGATGTGGCGCTCACTGCTGAGCTTCTTCTCCCGCTGGTGGCAGATCGAGTCCCTCTACCGGGCCAACGCCAAATACCGGCCGATCTGGGAACCGCGGTTCATGCTCTTCGAGAAGAGTTCGGACCTGCTGCGGATCGGTGTCGCGGCCGGACGGGCCGAAGGCTTCCTGGAGGCCCCCGGCCTTCCGAAGTGGCTGCACCGCAGACACCTGGAGACCCGCCGTTGACAGCGTGGAACACCTCCCCACTCCGGCGGTTCGCCCGCCGTGAGTGGGGGCCCCTGTTCCGGACCGTCCGGAACGCGCTCGTCCGCGACAAGTGGCGGGCGATTCCGATGACCATCGGCGCGGTCTGTCTGACCTCCGTCTTCCAGATCGTGCAGAACACCTCCTGGGGCTTCCAGCCGGTCCAGGACCTCGGGTCGGTCAAGGCCGCCGACCCGCTCTGGCTGGCCCTGCTGCGCACCCCCCTGTCGCTGTTCGTCCCGGCCCTGGACCTGCCGGTGTGGGGGGCGCTCGCGCAGGTCCTGCTCGTCTTCGGGATCTCGGAGATCTGCATCGGCTGGTGGCGCACCCTGCTGATCGGCTACGTCGCCACCCTCGCCGGGACCACGTACGCGCGGATCGGGCTCGCGCTGGGCCACGACCATCCCTTCGGCCTGCCCGTGTCCGACCGCATCGTCAACGACACCGGGCCCTCGGCGGCGGTGGTGGGGCTCGCGATCTACGTCTGCTGGCGCTACCGGGCGTACCTGACCGGCACCGTCGTGATCCTGGCGATGATCGGCGAGGTGCTCGTCAAGGACAACCTGGCGGGCAAGGAGCACCTGGCGGCGATCGCGGCGGTGATGGCGGTGTGCGTGGTGCGGGCGCAGTGGCACCCGGTGCGCGCCCGCACCGCCGTCGGACAGCCACCGCCTTAGCCGGTGCCGGGCAGGCCGTACCGTATCGGGGTGACGACAGACCTCGGGCGGTTCGCCCCCACCCGGCAGTGGATGCGGGCCCATCCGCTCGCGACCGACGCCGTGCTGGCGTTCGGGGCGTTCACGGCCATGGTCGTCGGCTCCTTCGCCGATCCGCACGGGCCGCACGGGCCCACCTTCGGGACGCGCACCCCCGATCCGTTCTCGCTGTTGCTGATGCTGCTCGGCGCGGCCGCCCTGGTGTTCCGGCGCCGGCAGCCGCGCGCCGTACTGGCCGTGACCTGCGGGCTCTCGCTGCTGGAGCTGACCACCGGGGAGCCGCGGGCGCCCGTCGCCATGTGCACGGTGATCGCCCTGTACACGGTGGCCGCCCGCACCGACCGGCCCACGACCTGGCGGATCGGGCTGCTCACCATGGCCGGGCTGACGGGCGTGGCGATGCTCGCCGGGCCGCTGCCCTGGTACGCGCAGGAGAACATCGGGATCTTCGCCTGGACGGGCATGGCCGCGGCCGCCGGCGACGCCGTGCGCAGCCGGCGGGCCTTCGTCGACGCCATCCGGGAGCGGGCCGAGCGCGCCGAGCGGACCCGGGACGAGGAGGCGCGGCGGCGGGTCGCCGAGGAGCGGCTGCGGATCGCCCGGGACCTCCACGACGTGGTCGCCCACCACATCGCGCTGGTCAACGTGCAGGCGGGAGTGGCCGCGCACGTCATGGACAAGCGGCCGGACCAGGCCAAGGAGGCGCTGGCCCACGTACGGGACGCCAGCCGGTCGGCGCTCAACGAGCTGCGGGCCACGGTGGGGCTGCTGCGGCAGTCCGGTGACCCGGAGGCGCCGACGGAGCCCGCGCCCGGGCTGGGCGTCCTGGAGGAGCTGGTGGACACCTTCCGGCACGCCGGGCTGCCGGTGAAGGTGATCGTCCAGCTGGACCGTGCGGCGGGGGCGCTGCCGGCGGCGGTGGACCTGGCGGCGTACCGGGTGATCCAGGAGGCGCTGACGAACGTGCGCAAGCACGCGGGGCCCGGGGCCCGGGCCGAGGTCAGCGTGGTGCGGGTCGGGCCGTCGGTGGAGGTGACCGTGCTGGACGACGGGGGCGCGGAGCCGTCTGCCGCGGAGCCGGGGGGTGGGCACGGGTTGCTGGGCATGCGGGAGCGGGCCGGCGCGCTGGGCGGCTCCTGCTCCGCGGGCCCCCGCTTCGGCGGCGGCTACCGCGTCCACGCCATCCTCCCCACCTAACCTCCCCCTCCCCAGGCTCCGCCCGAACCCTCCCCGGACTCCGCCGGCACCCTCCCCGGGCTTCGCCCAGACCTTCCTCGGGCTCCGCCCGCCCCCTCCCTGCCCGCCGCACCTTCCCCGGGCTGCGCCCGGACCCTCTTCAGGCTCGGCCCGCACCCTCCTCCGGCTCCACCCGGATCCTCTTCGGGCTCGGCCCTCACCCTCCCCGGACTCCGCCCGCATCCTCCCGGTTCGCCCGCGCTTTCTCTGGGCTTCGCCCACACCTTCCTCGGGCTGCGCCCGCACTCTCCTGCTCGGCGGGCCAAATCCATTCTTGGCCGGGCCGTTTCAGCCCTGGCCGGGCCGTTTCAGCCCTGGCCGGGCCGTTTCAGCCCTGGCCGGGCCGTTTCAGCCCTGGCCGGGCCGTTTCAGCCCTGGCCGGGCAAATTCAGCCTCGCCGGCGTTTGAGTGGGGGTCCCCCCGGACGAAGTCTGGGGGAGGGTCCGGGCGGAGCCTGGTGCCCGGCGGAGCCGGGTTCCTGGGGCTCCGCCCCAGACCCCGCTCCTAAAACGCCGGAGGGGCTGGATTTGCCCGGCCAAGACCGGATTTGGCCCGCCGAGCAGGATGGGGGCGGCGCGAGCCCGGGGAGGGCGGCGCGAGCCCGGGGAGGGCGGCGCCAGCCGGGAAGGCGCGGCGCGAGCCCGGGGAGGGCGGCCCCAGCCGGGAAGGCGCGGCGCGAGCCCGGGGAGGGCGGCGTCAGCCGGGGTCGGCGGCGTCAGCCGGGGTCGGCGGCGTCAGCCGGGGTCGGCGGCGTCAGCTGGGGTGGGCGGCGCGTGGCTGAGATGGTGCGGCCGGGGTGGGGAGGTGCCGGGGAGGCTATGGGCAGGGGCGGCGCCACGCGTCCAGGTCGTAGTGCTTCTGCAAGGAGCTCAGTTTCAGGGCGCGCGAGCGGTTGCAGAAGCGGCCGGGCGGGATTTCGTACTCCGCGTGGAACACGGCCTTCCCCGCCTCGATGAACGGCGTCAGCAGCTCGCACTCGTCGTACTGCGCGCACTGCTCGTTCACCGCGAAGTCGAACGCGTCGACGAGCTGCGGGATCTGGTCCAGGTCGTTCTTCAGGCCGACCGCCAGGCCCCGGTCGTGGGCCAGCTTCGCGATCAGCCGGTTGTACCGCAGCTGGTCGTCGGCCGTGAGCGGGAAGCCGGACGTGTTGCGGTAGGCGTCCATGTTGTCCGGCTCGACCGCGTCGAAGCCCTTGTCCCGGCACATGTCGAACCGTTTGGCCATCAGCGGTTCCAGCTCGGTCACGCGCCGCACGTCCAGCCAGCGTTCCCCCTCCCAGCCGTTGCCCTTGCCGATCAGGTCCTTCGGGAAGGCGTCCGCGTCGGGGCGGAAGTCCTCCCAGGCTCCGGTGGAGAGGTAGCAGATGGTCTTGCGCCCGGCCTTCTTCAGCTCGGCGACCTGTTCCTTGGTGGTGGTGAACCCGTCGACGTCGTACACGGGCGCCTTCACCGAGGTGTCGAGCTTCCCCGTGAGCTGCCACTGCCAGCCGACGCCCGGCGGGGGCCGCCAGATCTCCCCCGGTGCCTGCTCGGGCCACGGGTACGGCGCGTCCTCGTCCTCGCCGTCGTCCGGCGGCCCCGCCGTACAGGCGGCGAGCAGCAGCAACGGCAGGAGCAGCAGGAGTCCGAGCCGTCTCATCCCGCCGCCTCCAGGGCGTACGGGAGGGTCCCCCACGGGTGTGCGCCGGTCCCGGGGACCGCGCAGTGCACGCCCGCCCGCCGTTCCTCGGCGAGTTCGGCGGCGGGCGCGCCCGGCGGGACCGCGTACACGAGGTGGCAGAACCGCTGGGCGGGATGGTCCGCGGTCCAGGGCGGTACGGCGGCCGCGTCCCGGTAGGCGTCCCACGGGCCCTCGAAGGTGACGAGCAGGTCGGCGAGTTCGGCGTAGCCGGGGTGTGGGTGGACCCCGTGGTTGAGGACGAGGGTGCGGGCGCCCGCGGCGCGCGCCGCGACCGCGAGCCGTCCGTAGTGCGGGAGGAGTTCCGGGTCGGCGGAGGCCTGGTCGAGGAAGGCCCCGTCGGTGGCGTACCAGTCGCGGTGGCGCAGGAGGTCCTGCACCACCGCGGCGTGCGGGCGCCGCCCGTAGTCGGTGTCGGCGTACCCGAGGACGGGTACGCCGGCTTCGCGCAGCCGCTCGGCGACGACGGCGAACCGTTCGTCGGGGGCGGCGCCCGGCCCGTTGTCGGGGTTGAGCACCACCGAGTGCAGCCGGCCGGCGGAGCGGATGAGCCGCTCCCAGGCCTCGGGCCGGTCGGCGGGGTGCTCGTAGAGGGGCACCAGCAGCATGGGGTCCTTCTTCTCCGGCGTCTCGTACGTCTCGTACGTCATCGGTGGGCGGTGGCGCGGCCGAGGAGCAGGCAGACCAGGGCGGCCAGGACGGCGGCGGCGGTGCCCGCCACCACCAGCTGGACCGCGCGGGGCTGGCCCAGCCCGGTCAGCAGGGCCAGGCTCTGGGCGACGGCGGCCGAGGCGCAGACGGCGGCGGCGGGCCGGACCGCTCCGAAGGACTGCAGGAGCAGCCCGGTCCACATCACCGCGCCGAGCAGCAGCAGCGTGGCGACCCGGACTCCGGTCAGGCCGGGGGCGCCGGGCCACAGGAGGGTTCCGGTCAGGCCCAGGAGCAGCAGCACGGCCAGGTAGACGGCGAGGCACCGGGCCAGTGTGCCGAGCATCCGCTGCCGGAAGGCGCCGGGCGAGCGGGCTCCCTGGAGCCCGGAGAGGCTGCCGCTGCGGAACCGGTGGAGCAGCCATTCGGCGGGACCCATGCTGAGGGTGAGGGCCACCGCCGAGGGCGCGGCGACCGCTTCGGCGGGGCCGCCGGCGAGCACCTCCCCGAGGGCGGCGTACAGCACGAGCAGGCCGGTGCCGAGGCCGAAGACCCCGTACGGCACGGAGTCCCCGAGGCGGGGCCCGCGGGCCGCGAGCTCCTCCTCGGCGCCGCGCAGCATCCGCCAGCGCACGGGGCCCTTGCCGGGCCGGCGCGCCGCCCAGCCGCGGATCCGGTGCACGGCGGCCCGTGTCCCGTCGGCCAGCGGGAGTTCCCGTACGGCCAGGGTGCAGGCGGCCGCGAGGGACACCACGAGCAGGGTGACGCGTACCGGCACGGGCAGGTCGACGAAGAGCGCGAACAGCGCCCCCACCGCCATGGGGCCGAGTGCGACGAGCAGCACCCGCTCCCGGCCGAGGACCAGCAGGACGGTGGCGGCCCCCACGTAGAGGGCCTGTCCGGCGGCGAAGGCGTAGGAGAACGGCGGCCCGCCGGGCACGGCCAGCGCGGCGGCGGTGCCCAGCAGGGATCCGGCGGGGGCGCCGACGAGCAGGGTCCGCCCGGCGGCGGCCCGGTCGCCCATGCCGAGCCAGGAGTAGGCCCGGTGGGACAGGGTCTGGTCCCAGACCCAGCCGATGAGCGCCCCGGCGAGCAGGGTGAGCGTTCCTGCGGGCAGGCCGAGCCGGTCCTGGGGGCCTTCGAGGAGGGGTGCGCCGAGGAGGTAGGCCAGGCCGGGCAGGGCGAAGATCACCCCGCGCAGCAGGCAGGCGGTGAGGGGGACCTTCCAGGGGTCGGGGGCGGCGCCCGGGTCGGGGAAGGCGCGCGGGACCCGGGCGTAGAGCTCCTCGGCGAGGCCGAAGGAGTCGTGCCGGCCGTAGGTGAGCCGGATGTACTCGTCCGTCATGCCGTCGGATTCGAGGATGGCGGCGATCTCGTCGGGGTGGACGGCGGCGGAGATGAACCCGTCGAGGCGTTCGGCGAGTTCGTCCATCGGGTCGGCGGCCGGGCCGGGGCTCTCGCGGCGGGGCCGCGGGATGGCCGGGAGCGTGTCGGCGCCGTTGCCCGCGCCGGGCGGCTTGAGCCAGAGGGATCCGCTCACCACAGGCCCCCTTCGGCGGAGTCGGTCCGGGGGCGTCCCAGGGCGGCGAGTTCGCGGTACCAGGGGTCGGCGAGGCGCTGGGTCCAGCTGTCGCCGGCGTGGACGGGCAGCACGGGCTGGCCGGCGAGTTCCCGGTAGATGTGCCGGAAGCCGTCCACGGACTGGTGGAGGGTGAACTTCTCCACCACCCGCTTGCGGGCCATCCTGCCGAGCTCGGCGCGGCGTTCGTCGTCGCGGAGCAGGGCGAGGGTGGCGCGGGCCATGGTCTCGGGCTCGCGCGGCGGTACGACCAGGCCGGTGTCGCCGACGGCCTCGCGGACCCCGCCGACGTCGGTGGAGACGGTGGTGCGGCCGCAGGACATGGCTTCGATGATGCTGAAGGGGAAGCCCTCGCTGATGCTGGAGAGCATCACGACGTGGCCGGCCGCGTAGGCCCGGGCGACCTGCTCGATGCGGCCCTCGTACGTGATCCCCTCGCTCACCCCGAGTTCGGCGGCGAGCTCCTCCAGGCGCAGCCGGTACTCCTCGCAGCCGGCCGGGACCGGTCCGAAGAGGCGCAGCCGCAGGGCGGGCAGCTCCTCGCGCATGAAGGCGTAGGCCCGGATGAGGGTTTCGAGGTCCTTGATCGGGTCGATGCGGCCGCACCAGCTGAGGGTGGGCACGTCCGGTTCGGGGCCGGCCTCGGGGAAGGCGTGCGGGTCGACGCCGTTGTAGACGGTGCGGATGCGCTCGGAGTCGGCGCCTCCGCGCTCCTCCCAGCGGCGGTTGTACTGGTTGCACGGGGTGATCAGGTCGGCCTGCCGGTAGCCCTCGCTGTTGAGCTCGCGGTAGAAGCCGAGCATGAGGGCCTTGACGGGCCAGCGCTGGCCGGCGCTGCGGTAGCCGAGGTAGCGCTCGCGCAGGTAGATGCCGTGCTCGGTGAGCAGGAAGGGGACGCCGTCGAGGTGTTTGGCGGCGAGGGCCGGGAGGGTGGCGAGGCCGCTGCTGACGGCGTGGGCGACGCTGTCGGGCGGGATGCGTACGCCGAGCGGGCGCAGGGCGTGTTCCAGCAGGTCCGTGGCGGTGAGCGCGTCGTGGATGGTGGGCGCGGCCGCGGCGGTGGTGAGGCCGGGGCGGGTCCATACGGTCATCAGCAGCCGCAGAACCGATTCGGAGCGCAGGGCCGGGGCGAGTTTTCCGGCCCGGGCGAGGACGGCCAGTTCGCGCAGTGCGGCGGAGAACCCGTGCCGGGCGGGGTCGCCCGCGGGGTCGAGCAGGGAGAGCAGGAAGGCCTCGTAGACCTCGGTGAAGCGGCGGTGGGTCTTGCCGCGCAGGGCCGAACGGCGGCCGCGTCCGGGGGGAGGCCCCCAGAGCGGGACGGCGGTGTGCCGGTAGACGTTGCGCGGGAGTTCCCAGGTGACCGGCTCGCGCCCGGAGCCGGTCAGGGCTATGACGTTGAAGTCGACCTCCGGCATACCGCGTACCAGTTGGTCGCACCAGGTGCTGACGCCCCCGTGGACGTGCGGGTAGGTGCCTTCGGTGAGCATGGTGACGTGACGCCCATGACTCATACGGTGTGTCCCCCCAGGACGGAAAAGGGGCCGGCGCCCGTGGGTGTGCGGAGCGCCGGCGCTGGGTGTTGCTCGTGACGGCTTGCGGGACGGACGGTCGGCCGGGCGGACTGAACGTGACGGACGGTCAGCCGGCCGGCGTGAGCGTGACGGACGGTCAGCTGGGCAGCTTGAGCGTGACGGCGCTCTGGAGCAGTTCCGGAGCCGTCCAGGTGGAGCGGGTGCCCGCGTACGCGGTGCCGAAGTCGGCGGTGCCGAGCAGCATCTGCTTCTTCGTCCCGGTGGGGGCGGTGACCGGGGCGACGACTCCGGAGGGCGCCTTGACGGTGACGGTGGTGCCGATGCGGTAGGCGGTGACCTTGCCGTCCGCGAGCGCCTTGTCCCAGGCGGCGCGGCGCTGGAGCTCGACGCCGGTGTCCTTCATGGTCTGGTTGACGATCGGCGCGCTGGGCGCGTAGAGGGTGCGGTAGGTGTCGAGGACCTGGTTGAGCACGGGGTAGAGGGTCCGGTCCTCGGCCAGGTTGGACTGGTGGACGTAGTGCGGGCGGGGGTCGTTGGCCAGGACGTGGCGCAGGGCGGTCCGGGCCTCCTGCGGGACGACGTACTGGAGGTAGCCGGTGTTGACGTCGAGCGCGGCCGGCAGGCAGGTGGAGGTGCCCGGGTTGTCCTCGCAGGCGCCGCTGCCGCCGGCGGCGCGGCTGGTGTAGATCCAGTTGTACTCGTCGGCCATCTCGGCGTTGGTGCCCGTGTTGTAGTACACGTTCATCGGGTGCCGGGGGACGGTGAGGGCCGCGCCGACCGCCCGCTGGGCGGGCTCGCGGGAGTTGTCGCTGCCGGCCCACTTGACCCCGGTGTCGGCGAGGGCGCCGGACAGGTTGGGGTTGTCCACGGGCTGCTGCGGTGCGGTCTTCAGGCCGGAGTGCTCGCCGGTGACGAGCTCGGTCCGGTCGGTGGTGATGCCCTTGGAGGCGGCCCAGTTGTTGTTGTCGCGGATCTGGGCGGCGATGTCGGCGCGGCTCATGTACTGGACGGCGCCCTGGGCGTTCTTCGTGCACGTCCAGGGGACGACGGCGGTGTTCTGGACGCAGCCGAGGAACGGGTGGGTGTAGGTGTGGTTCATCCAGCGGTACTTGGCGCGGTCGGCGACGAGCTGGGCGGTCAGGGCGTCGACCCCGCCGTTCTCGGCCTTCCACTCCTCGCCGGCGCCCCCGTTGAAGAGCATGTCGAGCTTGAAGTTCTTGGACGTCTGCCACTGCGCCGCGTACACGGCGTCGGCGGCGGTCATCCGGATGGTGCTCTCCTTGCCCTCGCCGCCCGCGCAGGCGTAGTCGCCCGGCGTGCAGTTCAGGTCCTTGTTCCAGCGGGCGTCGGGGGCGAAGACGTCGTCGACGTGGACCGCGAAGTAGTTGCGGCTCTGGCCGAGGTGGACCCCCTGGGTGAGCCAGTCGACGATGCCGCGGGCCAGCAGCCGGAACTGCTGCTGGTACTGGTTGTAGCCGAAGGTGACGACCAGTTCGTTGCGTCCGTCGTGGGCGTACTCGCCGACGAGCGAGGCCCGTCCGGAGCCGACGGGGGCGTCGAGGTAGCTCGTGTAGCCGGGGCGCGGCTTGCCCATGAACCCGAAGCTCTCGGGGACGAGGGCGGAGTTGTCCTCGAAGGTGACCTGTCCGCCGAGGTAGGCGAAGGGCCCCGCCTTGCCGGCCGGGGTGACCGCGGCCTGGGTGCCGTCGAGCTGGCCGCTGTAGCCGCCGTTGTCGGTGTACTCCAGGCCGACGCCCGGGTGCGCCCAGGTGTAGGCGTCGACCTGGCGGATCCCGTACGTCGTCTCGTACGCGGCGAGCGCGGCCATCTCGGCCGAGCCCTCGCCGAAGGGGTTCTCGTTCGGCAGGACGACGCCCTGGTACTTGGCGCGCGGCCGGCCGTCGAGGGTGTCGCTGAGGAACGCCGCGTTGATGACCGGGCGGCTCGCGCTGCCCAGCTCGACGCGGGTGTACGGGACTCCGGTGTCCCGGAGCTCCGCGGTGACCGCCTGGACCGAGCTGCCGCCGTCGTCGACGACGAGCACCTTCAGGTCGATCCGCGGTGCCTCGGCCGCCTGGGCGGACGAGGCGGGTACTGCCACGGACACCAGGGCTGCTGCGGCCATGACGGCGGCGAGCCTGTTCATCCGATTCTTGTTGACCATTTCGGCCTTTCCCCCCGCAGGCATCCCTCGACACGGCCCATGGCGGACGACCGGGCCGGGGAGGCTCTGTGGAAATCATGCAAAGGAACCCCGCGTCCCCTTGCGAGAGTGGACCGAGTCTCTCGGACCTCGTCAGGTCTAAGAGGCAAACCTGGAGCAGAGTCCACGGATGGGTGAACCTGACGGCGCCTTGATCGAACAACTTGCCAAACCTTCGAGTGACGTGCGGGCGAGCCCGTGCGCGTAGGCTCATTTCTGGCGGCCGTCGGGCCCGAATACGATCGCTACGGATGGCCGTCCACCCACTCGGCCCACACACACAAACGGAAGCGAGACTTCACCACCGTGACTGCTCTGACTCTCAGCACTGCCGGCGCGGCGACGCTCCGCGCCGACGCCCTCGTCGTCGGCGTCGCGAAGGGCCCCAAGGGCCCGTTGGTCGCCGCGGGCGCCGAGGCCGTGGACAAGGCGTACGACGGTAAGCTCGCCGGCGTCCTCGACGCGCTGGGCGCCTCGGGCGCCGAAGGCGAGATCACCAAGCTGCCGGCTCCGGCAGGCCTCAAGGTCCCGGTCGTGCTGGCGGTGGGGCTCGGCTCCGTCCCGGAGAAGGACGAGTCGTTCGACGAGGAGGTGCTGCGCCGCGCCGCCGGCGCCGCCGCCCGCGCGCTGCACGGCACCAAGAAGGCCGCCTTCGCCCTCCCGCTGGAGGACGCCTCGGCCGTCACCGCCGTCGCCGAGGGCGCGCTGCTGGGCGCGTACGCCTTCACCACCTACCAGGGCGGCGAGAACAAGGTCCGCAAGGAGGCCAAGGGCTCGGGCCCGAAGGCCCCGCTCGCCGAGGTGGCCCTGCTGGGCGCCAAGCCCCGCGACAAGGAGCACAAGGCCGCCGCCGAGCGCGCCGCGGTCGTCGCGGCCGAGGTCAACATCGCCCGTGACCTGGTGAACACCCCGCCGAACGACCTGACCCCCGAGTCCTTCGCCGCGATCGCCTCCGCGGCCGCGAAGGAGAACGGCGTCAAGATCCAGGTGCTGGACGAGAAGGCCCTGGTCAAGGGCGGCTTCGGCGGCATCATGGGCGTCGGCAAGGGCTCCGAGAACCTGCCGCGCCTGGTGAAGCTCGGCTACACGCACCCGAAGGCGGAGAAGACCCTGGCCTTCGTCGGCAAGGGCATCACCTACGACTCGGGCGGCATCTCCCTGAAGCCGGCCGGTCACAACGAGACGATGAAGTGCGACATGGCCGGCGCCGCCGCCGTCTTCGCCGCCGTCGTCGCGATCGCGAAGCTCGGCCTGCGGGTCAACGTCACCGGCTGGCTCGCGCTCGCCGAGAACATGCCGTCCGGCTCCGCTACCAAGCCCGGTGACGTGCTGCGCATGTACAGCGGCAAGACCGTCGAGGTCCTCAACACGGACGCCGAGGGCCGTCTGGTCCTCGGTGACGCGCTGACCAGGGCCTCCGAGGAGAACCCGGACGCGATCGTCGACGTCGCCACCCTGACGGGCGCCATGGTGCTCGCCCTCGGCGACCGCACCTTCGGGATCATGTCGAACGACGACGCCTTCCGCACGTCGATCCACGAGATCGCCGAGGAGGTCGGCGAGTCCTCCTGGCCGATGCCGCTCCCCGCGGAACTGCGCAAGACCATGGACTCCCCCACCGCCGACATCGCGAACATGGGTGTCCGGATGGGCGGCGGCCTGGTGGCCGGCCTCTTCCTCCAGGAGTTCGTCGGCGAGGGCATCACCTGGGCCCACCTCGACATCGCCGGCCCGGCCTTCCACGAGGGCGCGCCGCACGGCTACACCCCCAAGGGCGGCACCGGCTCGGCCGTGCGCACCCTGGTGCGGCTGGCCGAGCGCACGGCCACGGGCGACCTGGGCTGACGACCCGGATGTGAGACGTGACGCACCCCGGGCGCCGGTCAGGGCCCGGGGTGCGTTCGGCTCACGGCGAAACACCGAGGAACCGTAGGTTTCTACGCATCGGTAACCCTCACCTCGGACAGAAGCTCCGTCCACAGTGCGGGCCCGGCGTCCCGCGTTCCCCCGACAAATGCGAAGATGGGTTCTCGGCAGGACAGGGCCCCCACCACAGGGCCGAAGAAACAAGCGGCCGATTACCAGCCGCCGCCCGGTCACAGAGGACCGGTGCCCGGCGCACATGCATGGAGGACGTGACGTGGCGAACGACGCCAGCACCGTTTTCGACCTAGTGATCCTCGGCGGTGGCAGTGGCGGTTACGCCGCGGCGCTGCGCGCATCCCAGCTGGGTCTGGACGTTGCCCTGATCGAGAAGAACAAGCTCGGCGGCACCTGCCTGCACAACGGCTGCATCCCCACGAAGGCTCTGCTGCACGCGGGCGAGATCGCGGACCAGGCGCGTGAGGCCGCCCAGTTCGGTGTCAAGACCTCCTTCGAGGGGATCGACATCGCGGGTGTCCACAAGTACAAGGACGAGGTCATCTCGGGCCTGTACAAGGGTCTGCAGGGCCTGGTCGCCTCCCGCAAGGTGACCTACATCGAGGGAGAGGGCCGCCTCTCCTCCCCGACTTCCGTCGACGTGAACGGCCAGCGCATCCAGGGCCGCCACATCCTGCTGGCGACCGGCTCCGTGCCGAAGTCGCTGCCGGGCCTGAACATCGACGGCAACCGCATCATCTCCTCGGACCACGCGCTGGTCCTGGACCGCGTCCCCGAGTCGGCGATCGTCCTGGGCGGCGGCGTCATCGGCGTCGAGTTCGCCTCGGCGTGGAAGTCCTTCGGCTCCGACATCACCGTCATCGAGGGCCTCAAGCACCTCGTGCCGGTCGAGGACGAGAACAGCTCGAAGCTGCTGGAGCGCGCGTTCCGCAAGCGCGGCATCAAGTTCAACCTGGGCACCTTCTTCGACAAGGCCGAGTACACCGAGAACGGCGTCCGCGTGACGCTGGTCGACGGCAAGACCTTCGAGGCCGAGGTGCTGCTGGTCGCCGTGGGCCGCGGCCCCGTCTCCCAGGGCCTGGGCTACGAGGAGCAGGGCGTCGCGATGGACCGCGGCTACGTCCTGGTCGACGAGTACATGCAGACCAACGTGCCGACCATCTCGGCCGTCGGTGACCTCGTCCCGACCCTCCAGCTCGCGCACGTCGGCTTCGCCGAGGGCATCCTGGTGGCGGAGCGTCTGGCCGGTCTGAAGACCGTCCCGATCGACTACGACGGTGTCCCGCGCGTCACCTACTGCCACCCCGAGGTCGCTTCCGTCGGCATCACCGAGGCCAAGGCCAAGGAGATCTACGGTGCGGACAAGGTCGTGGCCCTGAAGTACAACCTGGCGGGCAACGGCAAGAGCAAGATCCTGAAGACCGCGGGCGAGATCAAGCTCGTCCAGGTCAAGGACGGTGCCGTGGTCGGCGTCCACATGGTCGGTGACCGGATGGGCGAGCAGGTCGGCGAGGCCCAGCTGATCTACAACTGGGAGGCTCTGCCGGCCGAGGTCGCGCAGCTCATCCACGCGCACCCGACCCAGAACGAAGCGATGGGCGAGGCCCACCTGGCCCTCGCCGGCAAGCCGCTTCACTCCCACGACTAATCGTCACGGGCGCGACGACCACTTCCGCACTTTCGTTAGGAGCAACTGAAACCATGTCGGTTTCCGTAACCCTTCCGGCGCTCGGTGAGAGCGTCACCGAGGGCACTGTCACCCGCTGGCTGAAGGCCGAGGGCGAGCGCGTCGAGGCCGACGAGCCGCTGCTCGAGGTATCGACCGACAAGGTCGACACCGAGATCCCGTCGCCCGTCTCCGGCATCCTCGCCTCCATCAAGGTCGCCGAGGACGAGACCGTCGAGGTCGGCGCCGAGCTGGCCGTCATCGACGACGGCTCCGGCGCCGCTGCCCCGGCCGCGGCTCCGGCCGCCGAGCCGGCCGCCGCCCCCGCCCCGGTCGCCGCTCCGGCCCCCGTCGCCGAGGCCCCCGCGGCCCCGGCTCCGGTCGCCGAGGCCCCCGCCGCCGCTGCCCCGGCCGCGTCCGGCACCGATGTCGTGCTCCCCGCCCTGGGCGAGTCCGTCACCGAGGGCACCGTCACCCGCTGGCTGAAGCAGGTCGGCGAGTCCGTCGAGGCCGACGAGCCGCTGCTCGAGGTCTCCACGGACAAGGTCGACACCGAGATCCCCGCCCCGGTCTCCGGCACGCTGCTGGAGATCCGGATCGGCGAGGACGAGACCGCCGAGGTCGGCGCCGTTCTGGCCGTCATCGGCGCCGCCGGTGCCGCCCCCGCGGCCGCCCCGGCCGCCGCCGCCCCGGCTCCGGTCCAGGCTGCCGCTCCGGTCGCCGCCCCGGCTCCGGCCGTGGCCGCGCCCGCCGTTGCCGCCCCGGCCCCCGTGGCCGCGCCGGCTCCGGTCGCCGCCCCGGCTCCCGTGGCCGCTCCGGCCCCGGTCGCCGCTCCGGCTCCGGTCGCCGCTCCGGCTCCGGCCGCCGCGGTCTCCGCCGGTGACGAGGGCGCGTACGTGACCCCGCTGGTGCGCAAGCTCGCCTCGGAGTCCGGCGTCAACCTGTCCACGGTCTCGGGCACCGGTGTCGGTGGCCGCATCCGCAAGCAGGACGTCCTGGCCGCCGCCGAGGCCGCCAAGGCCGCTGCCGCCGCCCCGGCGCCGGCTGCCGCTCCCGCCGCGAAGGCCCCGGCCGCCGCGGTGTCCGAGCTGCGCGGTCAGACGGTCAAGATGACCCGCATGCGCAAGGTCATCGGCGACAACATGATGAAGGCCCTGCACTCGCAGGCTCAGCTCAGCTCCGTGGTCGAGGTGGACATCACCAAGATCATGAAGCTGCGCGAGAAGGCCAAGGGCGCGTTCCTGGCCCGTGAGGGCGTCAAGCTCTCGCCGATGCCGTTCTTCGTCAAGGCCGCTGCCCAGGCGCTGAAGGCCCACGCGGTCGTCAACGCCCGGATCAACGAGGACGAGGGCACCATCACCTACTTCGACTCGGAGAACATCGGCATCGCCGTGGACTCCGAGAAGGGCCTGATGACCCCGGTCATCAAGGGTGCCGGTGACCTCAACCTGGCGGGCATCTCCAAGGCCACGGCCGAGCTGGCCGGCAAGGTCCGCGGCAACAAGATCACGCCGGACGAGCTGTCGGGCGCGACCTTCACCATCAGCAACACCGGCTCGCGCGGTGCGCTGTTCGACACGGTCATCGTGCCCCCGAACCAGGTCGCCATCCTGGGCATCGGTGCCACGGTGAAGCGCCCGGTGGTCATCGAGACCGCCGAGGGCACCAACATCGGCATCCGCGACATGACGTACCTGACCCTGTCCTACGACCACCGCCTGGTGGACGGCGCGGACGCGGCCCGGTACCTCTCGGCCGTCAAGGCGATCCTCGAGGCCGGCGAGTTCGAGGTCGAGCTCGGCCTGTAAGGCTCACCGCACAGCAGCAGCTGTAGCGCCACGGCGCCCCCGCCCGGAATTTTCCCGGGACGGGGGCGCCGTCGTCTTCCCGCCCCTACCGTGGTGGTTCCGGCAGAGCGGGGCGGGACGCAGGGGGGCGTGAGCATGGACCTGGTCGTGGTGGTGCCCGGCATCATGGGGAGCCGGCTGGCGGACGCGGACGGGAGGCCGGTCTGGGACCTGAAGGGCCGCGCGCTGTCACGGGCCATCAGCACCCTGGGCGGCTCGCTCAAGGCCCTGGCGCTGCCGGGCGGCCTCGGCGACGGCCATCCCGGCGACGGGATCCGGCCCACCGGTCTCATGCCGGACGTGCACGTCATACCCGGCTTCTGGCATCCCGTCGACGGCTACACCGACCTGATGGCCTGGTTGGCCGGGACCTTCGGGCTCACCCCGGGCGAGACCCTGCTGGACTTCCCGTACGACTGGCGGCTGTCGTGCCGCTACAACGCCGCACTGCTGAAGCGGCGCGTCGAGGAGGGGCTGGAGCGGCTGCGCGCCGCGTCCCCCGAGCACGCCGACGCCCGCGTGATCCTCCTGTGCCACTCCATGGGCGGTCTGATCGCCCGGCACTACGTCGAACGGCTCGGCGGGCGTGAGACCACGCGCCGCGTGATCACCCTCGGCACCCCGCACCGCGGTTCCGTCGACGCCCTGACCAACCTGGTCAACGGGCTGCGCAAAGGCTGGGGACCGCTCCGGCCGGACCTGACGGCCCTGGCCCGCAGTCTGCCCTCCCTGCACCAGCTCACGCCCGACTACGCCTGCGTGCGCACCCCCGGCGGCCTCGTCCACCCGGCCGACCTCCCCGGCCTGCCCGGGCCCGACCCCGAGCTGCTGGCGGACGCCGCCCGCTTCCACGCCGACCTGCGGGCCGCCGCCCCGGCCGAGGGCCTGGTCTGCCTGGTCGGCATCCGCCAGCCGACGGCGGCCGTCGCCGAGTTCACCGGCGGCCTGCTGGTGACGGAGGCCGAGAGCGGCGACGGGACCGTGCCGCGGCTGGCCGCCCGGCCGGCGGACGCCGACCGTACGGGGTACGCCGTGGCGGAGGGCCACACCCCGTGCGAGCAGCACGGCTCGCTGCACAACAACCGCGGCGTACGGGACGCCCTGTACGGCCTGCTGGACCGCGAGCCGCCGTTCCGCCGGGACGGCGAGCGGACCGCACCGGCGCTCGGGGTCGGCGCGCCCCCGCTCGCCGAGTCCGGCGAGCCGTACGAGGTGCGGGTCCGGGCCGACGGGCACGAGGACCTGCTGCTGACCGCCGAGCTGCGCCCCGCCGACGGCGGTCCGTCGCGCTCCCGCTCGCTGGCCAACCTCGGCGGCGGCCAGTACCGCACGGTGTTCCCCACCCCGTCTCCGGGCGCCCACCGGCTGATCGTCCACGCGGTGGGGCACCCGGGGTCGGCCGTGACGGCGCTGACGGTGGTGAGCGAGGAGTGAGCACCGAGGAACACGACGGCGGCGAGCGCGACGGCAGGGTGCACGACGGCGGGGAGCGCGACGGCGGGGGGACCGTCCTCGGCGTGGTCGTCGAGCGGTACGAGAGTCCGGAGTTCCCGCCTTTGACCGGTGCGACCCGGCAGCTGCAGGACTTGTGCGACCTGCTGGCGGGGTACGGGTTCACCCCCACCGTGGTGACCGATCCCGGCCGGGCGGAACTCGGCACCTCCGTGGCGCGCTGGCGGAACGGCTGGGCGGACGGCGGCACGCACGGCCCCGCCGTGGTGGTGTGGTCAGGACACGGGAAGCTGGTCGCGCAGGAGCCGCACGCGGCGGAGCTGCACCTGATCGTCCGTGACACCCGGCGGGCCCACGACGAGGAGGAGACGTACTCGGCGCGGCGGCTGACCTCCGCCGCACTGGAATGCGGAGCGGACCGGGTGCTGGTGCTGATCGACACCTGCCACGCGGGGGCGGGGGTGCTGGAGTCGCTGCGCAAGGCGTTCCTGGTCCACGCGCAACGGAGTCTGCCGCCGGGCCGGTCGGCCTGGTTCGGGGTCGTGGCGAGCTGCCGCCCGCAGGAGACGGCCGACGGCACCGGCCTGCTCGTGGACGCGGTGACCCGGGTGCTGCGCGAGGGGCCGGCCGCGGGCGGGTACCGGCACGAGTGGAGCCGCCGCAACCGGGAGGTCACCGGGGCGGCCGTGCTGGACGCCGTACAGGAGGGGTGGCCGGCGGATGCCGGGCAGCAGCCGCTCGCCGTGACGCTGGGCCGGGACGGGCCCATGTTCCCCAATCCCCGGGTGCTGCCCGGGGCCGAGGCCGAGCTGGTGGAGCACCTGGTGCGGGCCGCGCGCGGCGCGGAGCGGGTCGAGGAGGGCTGGTTCTTCACCGGGCGACGGCGGGTGCTCGCCGCGATCGTGGCCTGGCTGGAGGCCGGGGAGCCGGGTCTGTTCCTGGTCACGGGCAGCGCGGGCAGCGGCAAGTCCGCCGTGCTGGGCCGGATCTCGACCCTGTCCTCGGAGCGCTACCGGGCCGATGTCATCGCGCACGGTGCGCTGCGCCGGGGCGATCCCGACCCGGGCGTGCACAGGGTGGCGGCCTCGGTCCACGTCCGGGGGCTCACGGTGCGCCGGCTCGCGGACTCGCTCGCCGCGCAGCTGCACCTGGATCCCCCGGCGGCGCCGTCCGCGCTGATCGCCGACATCGAGCGGGAGGGGCGCCGGCCGGTGCTGGTCGTCGACGGCCTGGACGAGGCGGCGCCGGAGCACGCGGCACAGATCGTCGACGAGCTGCTGGCCCCGCTGAGCCGGATGGCACTGGTGCTGCTGGGCTCACGGGACCGGCCGTTCCGGCCGGGGGCCGAGCCGGGCGAGTCGCTCGGCCGGGCGGTCACCCGCCTGCTGGACGCCCGGGCCACGACCGCCGATCTGGACGAGGAGCCCGGCACCGCCGAGGACATCCGCGAGTACGCCCGGCTGCGGCTCCTGGCGGAGGGCGTGCCCGGGGAGCACGCCGCGGACGCGGCGGACGCCGTCGCGGAGCGGGCGGTGGGCGACGCGGGCGGGTTCCTGTTCGCCGGGCTGGCGGTGGGCGCGCTGAGCCGCCGCTTCGCCGCCTCCGGGGCGGACGGCTGGCAGGACGCCCTGCCGGTGTCGATCGCCGCGGGGTTCACGGCGGACCTCGCCGAGGGGCCGGACCCGGCGCGGGCGCGGGACCTGCTGACGGCGCTCGCGTGGAGCCATGGGAACGGCATCCCGGCCCGGGGGATCTGGGAGGCGGTGGCCTCGGCGCTGAGCCCGTCCGGGACCTCGTACGGCCCGCAGGACGTCGACTGGGTCCTGAACGCCCACGGCCGGTACGTGGTGGAGGACAGCGACGGGACGCAGGCCGTGTACCGGCTGTACCACCGGGAGTTCGCGGCCTGGCTGATGGGACCGGACGAGGACCCGGACGCCACGGTGAAGACCTCCTTGCGAGTGCTGCACACGCTGATCGGGCTGCTGCCGGAGGGTTCCGAGGCCCCCAATCCGTATCTGCCGGGCTCGATCCCTGCGTCCGCGATGCTGGCCGGGGAGCAGGGCCCCGTCGCCCTGCGGGCGCTGGCCGACAGCCGCGGCGGGGTGTTCCGCGCGCTGCTGGCCGAGGTGCTCATGGGCCTGTGCGCCGTGCTCCAGCACTTCGGGCAGGGGGCGGACGCGCTGCCGTCCGCCCGGGAGGCCGCGGAGATCCTGCGCGCTCTGGTGCGGGAGGATCCGCAGGCTCACCTCAGCCGGCTGCTGACGGCCCTGAACCACCTGGCGATGTGCCAGGACGGCCCGGGCGCGGTGGCCTCCACCGCCGAGGCGGTGGCCCTGCACCGGCGGTTGGTCGGCGCCTCGGGCGCGCACCGGGCGGAGCTGGCCATGTCGCTGCACAACCTCGCCCTGTACACCCGGTCGACCGGAGACACCGGGGCGGCGCTGGAGAGCGCCGCCGAGGCCGTGCGGATCTATGAGGTACTCGCCGGGGAGACCCCGGAGTCCCACACGGAGCACCTGGCCCGGGCCCTGATCACGCTGGGTGCCCGGCAGGGCCCGACGGACCCCCGGGAAGGGGTCCGGACGTGTGCGCGCGCCGTGGAACTGTACGAGGCACTGGCCCGGGACGCCCCCACCGCGCACCGGGAGGATCTGGCGGACGCGCTCATCGCCCACTCCCAGCTGCTGGGCGAGGCGGGGGACCTCCAGGGGGCGGTGGCGGAGGGCCGCCGGGCCGTCGACGTACTGCGGGACGTCACCGGCGGCATCACGGACGCCCATCGGATCCGGCTGGCGAGCGCCCTGGGCAACCTGGGCGTCCAGCAGGCTCACGCGGGGGACTCGAGGGGGGCGCTGGCGTCCTGCACCACGGCCGTCGGACTGCTCCGGACCAGCGGCAGCGGCCGCCACCCGGCACCCGACCTGTTCATGAGGTTGCTGGCCAACCTGGCCCGGGAGCAGGAGAAGGTCGACGACGTGGACGGGGCCCTGGCCAGCATCACGGAGGCCGTGGGGATCTGCCGGGACTTGGCCGAGCACGACCCCCGCAAGCACGGTGAGATGCTCACCCGGCTGTCGGTGAGCCTCGCGGCCCACCTGTGCGCGGCGGGACGGCTCGGGGAGGCGGCGGCCACCTCCGAGGAGGCCGTACGCGACAGCCGGGAACTCGCGGCGCGCTCCCCGGTCACGCACCTTCCGGGCCTCACCCTCGCGCTGAGCAACCTCGCGATCATCCGGTCGCGGCTCGGCGACTCCGCCGGGGCGCTCGCCGCCGGGGCGGAAGCGGTGGCACTGGCCCGGTCCCTGGCCCGGGACGACCCGGACGCCCATCTCCCGCAGTTCGCCGAGACCGTGATGAACCAGTGCGTGGAACTGTCCGCCGCCGATCCGGAGGCGGCGCTGGCGGCGGCCAGGGAGGCGCTGGAGGTCTACCGGGTCCTCGTCGGGCGGCATCCCGGCGCCCATACGGAAGGCCTGGCCCGGACCCTGACCGGCCTCGGCACGCTGCTGTGGCAGCGTGGGGAACGGGAGGAGGCGCTCGCGGCCACCGCCGAGGCCGTGGAGTTGCTGCGCCGCCTGGTCCGGGAGAATCCGGGCACCCAACGCCCGCTCCTCGCCGAGGCACTGGCCCGGCTGGCCGAACAGTCGGCGGAGACCGGAGCGACGCGGGCCGCCCTGGACGCCGCCGCGGAGGCCGTGGAGCTCACCCGCGCCCTCGCCGCGGCCGGCCCGGCCTCGTACCGGGCCGCACTTCCCGCGCGGCTGTGCGCGCTGGGCGTGTTCCGGGCGGCGGCCGCGGACACGGCGGGGGCACTGGCCGCGGTCCGGGAGGGGGCGGAACTCGCACTCGCCCCGGCCGTGGAGGATCCGGCATCACATCTGGGCCCGCTGGCCGAGGCGCTGGGACTCCTCGGCGTGTTCGCGCCCCCGGAGGAGGTGCTCGGCGCCCATCTGCGGGCCGAGGCGGCGCTCGCCGGGGTGCCGGGCGCCGCGTGGCTGACCTGCCAGCGCGGGTCGTTCCAGCTCTCGTTGCCCGATGCCGAGCCGGGGGTGCGCACGCTGCTGGCGCTCGCCTCGCCGCGTCATCCGGCCGGCGACCCGGATAACCGCCCGACGCTGTACGCGCGGCAGCGGCTGCGCGCGTACCGGCCGCTCGTCAGCAGGCTTCTGGGAGGTGTGGTCCCGCCGTGGCTGCCGGTGCGGCAGGAGCTGGTCGAGCTCGCCGGGGGGTGGGTGGCGAGCGCCGACTGGGCGACGGCCCGCGCCGTGTGGGAGGAGTACGCCGTGCTGCTCTCGACGCCGCACGCCGGGCTCGCCCTGGAGGAACTGGCGCTGGCGGACGGGACGGCGGGGCTGTACCTGGCCGTCGCCCGCGAGGCGGCGCGGTCCGGCGCCGCGGCGGCGTTCGGACCGTACCTGGTCCGCGAGCGGCTGGAGCACTGGATGGCGCTGCCGACGTGGGAGGAGTCCCGCGCGTACCTGACGGCCCACGCGGCGGACCTCGCACGGGCGCGGACGCCCGGCTCCGTCGGCGCCCCGGGCGCGTCGGACTCGGAGCGCGTGCACCAGGCCCTCCTCGTCCTGGCGGCGGCGACGGGGATCTCCGCCGCCTACGCCTGTGTCGCGGACCCGGACGCGCTCCGGGAGCGGTGGCGGCGCGAGCTGGCCGTCGCGGAGCCGGACTTCGAGGTGCTGGCGGGTCTGTGCGCGCTGGAGGAGTGCGTGCACGGGCAGGGGTTCGCGGCCGGTGTCCATCTCAGGACCGCGCACGTGCTGGCGGGGCGGCGGCACGGCTCGATTCCCTCACCCGCGCCCACGCAGGCCGAGCGCGAGGCGGCCGTCGCGGAGCTGGCCGGGCTGATCCCCCTGCGGGCGGGGCACGCGGCCGAACTGGGCGCCCTCATCAGCGGTGTCCTCGGGGGTTTCCTGTAACCAGCCTCACCCGGCGTCCCTGACGGGGAACGCAACAGGTCGGCCTGCTCCGCCGTATTGTCTACGCATCAGAGCTCTGCACGCCCCCACAGGAGATGAAGACCGGATGATCACCCCACCCGTCGTGCACTCGCTGCGCGAGCAGATCCGCGAGCACATCGTGGAGGGGATCGTCAGCGGGCGCTGGAAGCCCGGTGAGCGGATCGTCGAGCGCCGGATCGCCGTGGAGCTGGAGGTCAGCCAGACCCCCGTACGGGAGGCCCTGCGCGAGCTGGAGACCCTGCGGCTGATCGAGTCGGCGCCGAACAAGGGCGTGCGCGTACGGAACCTCTCCGCGGCCGACCTGGAGGAGATCTACCCGGTCCGGGCCGGCCTGGAGCAGATCGCGGCCGAGCTGGCGGCGCCGCGGCTGGCGCTCGACTGCACGGCCCTGGAGCCGCACGTGGCGGCCCTGTGGGAGGCCGACCGCATCGAGGACGGCACGGCGCAGGTGCGGCACACGGTGGGCTTCCACCGGGAGATGGTGCGGGCGGCCGGGAACAGCGTGCTGCTGCACACCTGGGAGAGCCTGGGCATCGAGGTGTTCACGGCCCTGTCGATCCGCTGGCTCGGAACCGTCCAGAAGTCCTACGCCGAGGAGCACGAGGCCCTGGTCGAGGCGTTCCGCAGCCAGGACCCGGACATCGGTCTGCTCGTGAAAAGGCACGTCCTGGGGTGCGCCCCGAGGGCGTGAGCCGCCCGTCTTGCCCCCATTTGACCGGCACCGCGTGCCTTTCTTCCTGGCACGCGGTGCCGACTTTCGTCAGATGGACGTTTCTTTGTCACTTTTATTTGATCGATCATCGATCAGCGATTTACAGTCGTCGCGGACCTCAACCAGGTCCACCGGCCCTGTCCTGCCCGTCAGGGATTTTTTCACCACCTCTCCATTACCCGGAAGGCGGCGCACAGCGATGTCCGACCCCGTAGGAAAGCTTCCGAGCGAGCTCGACCAGCTCCCGGACCGCGACACCGAGGAGACCGCCGAGTGGGCGGCCTCCCTCGACGCCGTCGCCAAGGCCGCCGGTACACGCCGGGCCGAATACCTGCTGCGTCGCACCCTCCAGCACGCCGAGGCCGCCGGCCTCGCGCTCCCCAAGCTGCTGGAGACGGACTACGTCAACACCATCCCCACCGCCGCGGAGCCCGAGTTCCCCGGTGACGAGGCGATGGAAGCCAGGATCACCGCGTGGAACCGCTGGAACGCGGCCGCCATGGTGACCCGCGGCTCCAAGTACGGCGTCGGCGGCCACATCGCCACCTTCGCCTCCGCCGCGTGGCTGTACGAGACCGGCTTCCAGCACTTCTTCCGCGGGAAGGAGGCCGACGGATCGGGCGACCAGCTCTACATCCAGGGCCACGCCTCCCCCGGCATCTACGCCCGCGCCTTCCTCGACGGACGCATCTCCGAGCAGCAGCTCGACAACTTCCGCCAGGAGTCTGGCGGCAACGGCCTGCCGTCCTACCCGCACCCGCGGCGCCTGCCGTGGCTGTGGGAGTTCCCGACGGTGTCCATGGGCCTCGGCCCGCTGTCCGCGATCTACCAGGCGCGCTTCAACCGCTACCTGCAGAACCGCAGCATCAAGGACACCGCGAACTCGCACGTCTGGGCCTTCCTGGGCGACGGCGAGATGGACGAGCCCGAGTCGACCGCCGCCCTGGCCCTCGCCTCCCGCGAGCAGCTCGACAACCTGACCTTCGTCATCAACTGCAACCTGCAGCGCCTCGACGGTCCGGTTCGCGCCAACTTCCGCGTCGTCCAGGAGCTGGAGGCCCAGTTCCGCGGCGCCGGCTGGAACGTCATCAAGTCGCTGTGGGGCTCCGCCTGGGACGAGCTGTTCCAGCTCGACACCACGGGCGCCCTGGTACGCCGCCTGCGCGAGGTACCGGACGCGCAGTTCCAGACATACGCGACCCGCGACGTGGCCTACATCCGCCAGCACTTCTTCGGCGCCAACGCCGAGCTCGTGCAGCTGGCCGGTGTGCTCTCCGACGCGAAGATCGCCGAGTGCTTCCACAGCTCCCGCGGCGGCCACGAGCCCCGCAAGGTCTACGCCGCGTACAAGGCCGCCCTGGAGCACAAGGGCGCGCCGACGGTCATCCTCGCGCAGACCGTCAAGGGCTACACGCTGGGCGCCGGGTTCGAGTCGAAGAACGCGAACCACCAGATGAAGAAGCTGACGATCGACGAGTTCAAGGACATGCGTGACCTCCTTGGCCTCCCGATCCCGGACAGCGCCTTCGCCGACGGCCAGGTCCCGTACGGCCACCCCGGTGCGAACAGCCCCGAGGTGCAGTACCTGAACGAGCGCCGCGCGGCGCTCGGCGGCCCGGCCCCGGCCCGCAAGGTCAAGCAGGTCGCCCTGCCGGCTCCGGCCGACCGCTCCTTCGCCCCGCTGCTCAAGGGTTCCGGCAAGCAGGAGATGGCCACCACCATGGCCTTCGTCCGCCTCGTCAAGGACCTGATGCGGGACAAGGAGACCGGCAAGCGCTGGGTGCCGATCGTCCCCGACGAGGCCCGCACCTTCGGCATGGAGTCCCTCTTCCCGTCGGCCGGCATCTACTCGCCGCTCGGCCAGACGTACGAGCCGGTCGACCGCGACCAGCTCATGTACTACAAGGAAGCCAAGGACGGCCAGATCCTCAACGAGGGGATCACCGAGGCCGGCGCCATGGCCGACTTCATCGCCGCCTGCACGTCGTACGCGACGCACGGCGAGCCGATGATCCCGTTCTACATCTTCTACTCGATGTTCGGCTGGCAGCGCACCGCCGACCAGATGTGGCAGCTCGCCGACCAGCTCGGCAAGGGCTTCATCGTCGGCGCCACCGCCGGCCGCACCACGCTGACCGGCGAGGGCCTCCAGCACGCGGACGGCCACTCGCACCTGATCGCGTCCACGAACCCGGCGTCGCTCAACTACGACCCGGCCTTCGCGTACGAGATCGCGGTGATCGTCAAGGACGGTCTGCGCCGGATGTACGGCGAGACGCCGGAAGACGTCTTCTACTACCTGACGGTCTACAACGAGCCGAAGGTGCAGCCCGCGATGCCCGAGGGCGTCGAGGAAGGCATCCTCAAGGGCCTGTACCGCTTCAACACCGCGGCGGACCTGGCGGAGGCGGCCCCGGCCGCCGACGCACCGAAGGTCCAGCTGATGGCCTCCGGTACGGCGATCCACTGGATCCTGGAGGCGCAGCGGCTGCTGGCCGCCGACTGGAACGTGTCGGCCGACGTCTGGTCCGCCACCTCCTGGGGCGAGCTGCGCCGCGACGCGCTGGAGTGCGACGAGGCGCTGCTGCGCGGCGAGGTGCGCACCCCGTACGTCACCCGCGCGCTGGAAGGCGCCCAGGGCCCGGTCCTCGCCGTCTCCGACTGGATGCGTCAGGTCCCGGACCAGATCAGCCAGTGGGTGGAGCAGGACTACACCTCGCTGGGCACGGACGGCTTCGGTCTGTCCGACACCCGTGAGGGCGCCCGCCGCCACTTCGGTGTCGATGCCCAGTCGATCGTGGTGGCCGCGCTGGCCCAGCTCGCCCGCCGCGGCGAGGTGCCGGCGTCCGCCGTCAAGGAGGCCCGGGAGCGCTACGGCCTCTGAGGCTCCGAGTCACCGCCGGAAGGCCGGTGTCCACCCCCGCGGGGGTCGGACACCGGCCTTTCGCCGTATGAGCGGTGGCGGCGCGGGGGCGCACCCGTGATGCTGGAGCGGTGATGGACGAGACGGAGTTCTGGGAGATCGTGGACCGTACCCGCGAGGCCGCCGACGGCGACCCCGAGGAACACGCCGAGCTGCTCGTGGAGCGGCTGGCCCAGCTCGACCCGGACTCCGTCCTCGACTTCGCGCGGCACTTCGAGTCGCGCTACAACCGGGCGTACACGTGGGACCTGTGGGGCGCGGCCTGGGTGCTGCTCGACGGGGCGAGCGACGACGCCTTCGACTACTTCCGCTGCTGGCTGATCGGGCAGGGGCGGGAGGTCTTCGAGGGCGGGGTGCACGATCCGGACCATCTCGCGGAACTGCTCGGCGAGTTCGACGAGGAGATCGACGGGGACGGCGAGGAGCTGGGGTACGCGGCCGACGAGGCGTACGAGCAGCTGACCGGGGCGGTGGCACCGGACCTGGGCGTCCCGCTGCAGGCGGCGGAGCCGGAGGGCGCCCCGCTGGACTTCGAGAACGAAGCCGTGCTCGCGGAGCGCTTCCCCCGGCTGTGGGACCGGTTCCGCGCCTGATCAGTAGTGGGTGCCGCCGTCGATGCGGATCTCCGTACCGGTGATGAAGGCGCCGTCCTCGGAGCCCAGCATCGCGACGACGCCGGCCACGGTCTCGGGGCCGGCGAAGCCCTGGCCGAGGGCCGGGGCGAGCTTGGCGAACAGGCTCCAGTCGGTGTCCTCGGGCAGGCCGGGGCCGTTGCCGGTGGTCATGCCGGACTCGATGGAGCCGGGCGCGACGCAGGTGAAGCGCAGACCCTGCTTGCTGTACTCGGCGGCCAGCGCGTGGGTCATGGACTGGATGCCGCCCTTGCTGGCCGCGTAGGCGGACATGTAGGGGTGCGCGAAGGACGCCGAGGTGGAGCTGAAGTTCACGACGGCCGGCCGGTCGCCCGCCAGCAGGGCCGGGAGCGCCTCGCGGATCATCAGGAAGGTGCCGGTCAGGTTGACCCCGATGACCTGGTTCCACAGGTCGAGCGTCGTCTGGTGGGTGTGCGCGGAGCGCAGGATGCCCGCGGCGTTGACGAGCACGTCGATCCCGCCGAGGGCGTGGACCGCGGCGGCCACGCCCTCCTTGACCGCGTTCTCGTCGGATATGTCGAGGACGGCGGTGGTGAGCCGGTCCTGGTGGCCCTCGGCGGCCGCGTGGTCGGCGGTGACCTTGAGTCCGGCCTCGCTGACGTCCACGGCGTGGACCAGGCCACCCTCGGCGAGGATGCGGTGGGCGGTGGCGCGGCCGATGCCGGAGCCACCGCCGGTGATGAGGACACGACGTCCTTCGTAACGGTTCATGGCGCGAGCGTACCGAAGACATGGCACGTTTTGCCATGCTGTCAGTAAATGTCACTACCTTGTACTGCGGGAGGTTACGCTTCACCCCGTGAGATCCCCTCGTCCGTACTCTCCCCAGGCCGGCCCCGGAGCCCAGTCGCTGACCGAGCGCCGCAAGGCCGCCACCCAGCTCGACATCGCCCGCGCCGCCTGCGAACTGTTCGCCGAACACGGCCCCGACGGCACCACCGCCGAGGACATCGCCCACCGGGCGGGGGTGGCACTGCGCACCTTCTACCGCTACTTCCGCAACAAGCAGGAGGCGGTGGCGCCGCTGCTCGCGGGCGGCGGTGACGCCTGGCGCGCGCTGCTGGCCGAGGAGAACCCGGGTACGCCCCTCACCGAGGCACTGGAACGCGCCGTGACCCGGTCGCTGAGCGGCCCGCAGGCGGTCGAGGAGGGCCTGGAGGTGACCCGCGGCCTGCTGCGCGCGGCGGCGGGGGACCAGGCCCTGCGGGCGGTCTGGTACTGCGTGAACCAGGACTCCGAGGAGCACCTGGTCCCGGTGATCGCCCGGCTGGCCGGGCCGGAGGCCGATCCGCTGGAGGTCCGGCTGCTCGCCGCGGCGGCCACGGACGCGATCCGCGTCGCGCTGGAGCTGTGGTCGACCACGGACGCACCCGTCTCGGGCGCCGGCTCCCCCGCCGAACTCGCGGTCCGCTGCCTGCGGGACCTCACAGGCGCGATGCCCCTGCTGCGCTGAGTTCAGCGCGACAGGGGCACCGGCCCGGGCCCGCGGCCCAATGTGTCGTGCGCGTCGTACGTGGCGTGTGCCTCGTACGTGTCGTGCGTGTCGTGCGTGTCGTAGGCGTCCCGGTCCGTCTCAGTGGCCGCCGCCCCAGCCGCTGCCGCCGCCGTTGCCACCGTCGCCACCACGACCGCCGCTCCAGCCGCCGCCCCCACCGTCGCCGCCGTTGCCGCCGTCGCCACCGCGGACGCCGCCCCACCCGCCGTCGCCGCCGTTGCCGCCGTCACCGCCGCGACCGCCACCCCAGTTGCCCCAGTCGCCGTTGCCGCCGCGGCCGGAGTCGTTCCAGTTCGAGTCACGCCAGTTCGAGTCGTTCCAGTTGTTCCAGTGGTGACGTCCGCTGTAACCGCCGACTCCGCCGTCGTCCCAGCACCAGCTCGGACGGTCACGCCAGTCCCGGTTGCAGCATTCGTCCCAGCGCCCGTCGCGCCAGTTGTTGTCGGAGCACCTCCAGCCGCCACCCCCCGTGGGGGTGCTCGCCGACGCACTGGCGACCGGCATCAGGCCGATCGTGAGTCCGGCCGCCCCCGCCAGGCATGCTGCAACGATCCTTCGGCGCATCTTCATGCACCTCCGTACGTGTCTCGCTTATACGGCATTTAGGTCATTCCACCCTCGCCCTCCCCCGCTGCCCTGTCAAAGCGAAAGGCCCCCCGCCGCTCTCCGTGGAGAGTGGCGGGGGGCCTCCCATCAGGCATGACGCTCGTTTGCGAGCGGTCGCGACCTAGAGGTCGAAGTACAGCTCGAACTCGTGCGGGTGCGGACGCAGCGCGATCGGGGCGATCTCGTGCGTGCGCTTGTAGTCGATCCAGGTCTCGATCAGGTCGGGGGTGAAGACACCGCCGGCCAGGAGGTACTCGTGGTCCGCCTCCAGGGCCTTGAGGACGTCCTCGAGGCTGGTCGGGACCTGCGGGACGCTCGCGTGCTCGTCGGGCGAGAGCTCGTAGAGGTCCTTGTCGATCGGCTCCATCGGCTCGATCTTGTTCTTGATGCCGTCGAGGCCCGCGAGGAGCAGCGCCGAGAAGGCGAGGTACGGGTTCGAGGACGGGTCCGGCGCGCGGAACTCGACGCGCTTGGCCTTCGGGTTCGAGCCCGTGATCGGGATGCGCATGGCGGCGGAGCGGTTGCGCTGCGAGTACACCATGTTGACCGGCGCCTCGAAGCCCGGCACCAGGCGGTGGTAGGAGTTCACCGTCGGGTTGGTGAACGCCAGCAGCGACGGGGCGTGCTTGAGGATGCCGCCGATGTAGTAGCGCGCGGTGTCCGACAGGCCCGCGTAGCCGGCCTCGTCGTAGAACAGCGGGTCGCCGTTCGCCCACAGCGACTGGTGCACGTGCATGCCCGAGCCGTTGTCACCGAAGATCGGCTTCGGCATGAAGGTCGCGGTCTTGCCGTTGCGCCAGGCGACGTTCTTCACGACGTACTTGAAGAGCATCAGGTCGTCGGCCGCGGCCAGCAGCGTGTTGAACTTGTAGTTGATCTCGGCCTGGCCACCGGTGCCGACCTCGTGGTGCTGACGCTCGACCTGGAGGCCCTGGGCGTCCAGCTCGAGGGAGATCTCGGCGCGCAGGTCGGCGAAGTGGTCGACCGGGGCTACGGGGAAGTAACCACCCTTGTAGCGGACCTTGTAACCACGGTTGTTCTCCTCGGAGCCCGTGTTCCAGGCGCCGGCCTCGGAGTCGATGTGGTAGAAGCCCTCGTTCGCGGAGGTCGCGAAGCGCACGCTGTCGAACACGTAGAACTCGGCCTCGGGGCCGAAGAACGCGGTGTCGGCGATGCCGGTGGAGGCGAGGTACGCCTCGGCCTTCTTCGCGATGTTGCGCGGGTCGCGGCTGTAGGCCTCACCCGTGATCGGGTCGTGGATGAAGAAGTTGATGTTGAGCGTCTTGTCCTTGCGGAACGGGTCCAGCCGCGCGGTGGTGATGTCGGCGCGCAGCGCCATGTCGGACTCGTGGATCGCCTGGAAGCCGCGGATCGAGGAGCCGTCGAAGGCGAGCTCCTCGGCCGGGTCGAACGCCCGCGCCGGGATGGTGAAGTGCTGCATCACACCAGGCAGGTCGCAGAAGCGGACGTCGACGAACTTGACGTCGTTCTCCTCGATGTACTGCTTCACTTCGTCGGCGTTCTGGAACATCCAACTCCTCCTACTCCCGGCCCCGGGGCAGGGCGGGCTTTATAGCTCGTGGTGCGTCAGTGCGGTGCCGCACGCTGACCCGACCATAAGCACAAGGGATTTCTCAAGCATGACCCATTTGTTTCGCACAAGTTAACCAGGGTCCCGTCGGAGTGCCGTGAGGCGCCACCGGTACCGTGGTCGGGTGGACAACAGACAGGCAATCGGATCCTGGCTCTCCGGCCCCCGCGCGGCCGCCGAGGAGATGGGCGTCGACTTCGGCTATCCGGGTCAGCGGCTCGGCCTGCCGCAGCAGGGACCCGGCTCGGTGGCACGTTTCGGGCGCCGGCTCGGCGCCGTCGCCATCGACTGGATCGGCTGCCAGCTCATTGCGTACGGGCTGATCACGGGCGGCAACGTGGCCGCGGCGGGCAACTGGACCCTCTGGCTCTTCCTGGCCCTGAGCGTCCTGACGATCGGCACCGTGGGCTTCACCCCCGGCAAGCGGCTCCTCGGCCTCCGGGTGGTCTCGGAGAACGGCGGCCGCCTCGGCGTCGGCCGGGTGCTCCTGCGCACGCTGCTGCTGGCCCTGGTCATCCCGGCGCTGATCTGGGACCGGGACGGCCGCGGCCTGCACGACCGGCTGGCGCGCGCCGTCCAGGTCCGCATCTAGGACCCGGAGCACAAGACGACACAGGGGCGGCCCCCGGGCGGGGGGGGGGGGGGGGCCCCCCGGCGCGCCCCCCTTATAAAGCGCGCGGGGCGGGGGCAAGGGGAGCCCCGCGGCCAAAGACAGCGCCGGGGGGGGGGGGGGGGGCGGGGGGCGGCCGGGGGGCCGCGGCCGAATGGGGGCCCCCCCCCCCCCCCCCCCCCGGCCCCCCCCCCCCCCGCCGGCCCGGGGGGCGCCCCTGTGTCGTATACGAAAATCAGGTCAGCGGGTCAGCGCATCTTCCCGCCGCGCGGCATCTTCATGCCCTTGGGCATGGGGCCCTTCGGCAGCGGCATGTTGCTCATGAGGTCACCCATGGCACGCAGCTTGTCGTTGACCGCGGTGATCTGCGGCCCGGTCAGCACGCGCGGCAGCTTGAGCAGCGTGGTGCGCACCTTCTTGAGCGGCACCTCGCCCTCGCCCGTGCCCACGATGAAGTCGTGCACCGGCACGTCCGGCATGATCCGGGCCAGCTTCTTCTTCTCGTTCGCGAGCAGCGGCTTCACCCGGTTGGGGTTGCCCTCCGCGATCAGCACGACGCCGGCCTTGCCGACGGCCCGGTGGACGATGTCCTGCTGCCGGGTCATCGCGACGGCCGGAGTGGTCGTCCAGCCCCGGCCCACGTTGTCCAGTACGGCCGCGGCCGCGCCCGGCTGTCCCTCCATCTGCCCGAAGGCAGCCCGCTCGGCACGTCGTCCGAAGACGATCGCCATCGCGAGGAACGCCACGAGGAAGCCCAGGATGCCCAGGTAAAGCTCGTGCCCGATCAGGAAGCCGATCGCAAGAAGGACACCGAAGGTGACAATTCCCACGCCCGCGACGATCAGACCGACCTTCGGGTCGGCCTTGCGCGTCATCTTGTACGTGAGGGCGATCTGCTTCAGTCGCCCAGTGTTCGCAGCAGTCTCTGCGTTTGACTTCCTCGCCATACAGCGAGTTTACGTGGCCTGCGGGGTTCGGGTAGCCGCGGCCTCAAGTACGTGTTCGGTTTCGACCCGATCCTTGGCCCTGCGGCGGTCTTCGAGCACCGCCGTCCAGGCGTTCCGGCGGGCGCCGCTCATCAGCAGCGACTCGATGCCCCGGAAGGCGTCGGAGAGGGACGGGATGGCGATGGCGCGTACGGGCGCGGCCTGCATGATGTCGATCCCTTTCACGGAACTCACGTCGGCAGTGCGTGTAGCGAGCGTGGGCGCTGCGGTGGGTGCGTACCGCGGCGTGTGCGGTGCGTGGACCAAGCGTCACTGATTGGTGTTACCAGCGCATGACCTGGCGGTCAAACGTGACGAAACATTGACGCGGCCCGCCGGGCTCTTCCTTGAAAGAGCCTAGGGGCCGCGTCGCTGCGGTGTTACCGACTAGTAAGCTTTTGTGCGCGAGTTCACACGCTCGCGGCGCGCTTCTCCATCGCCTGGTTGTAGAGACGACCCGCCCGGTACGAGGAGCGGACCAGCGGGCCCGACATCACACCGGAGAAGCCGATCTCCTCGGCCTCCTTCGCCAGCTCCACGAACTCGGCCGGCTTCACCCAGCGCTCGACGGGGTGGTGCCGCGGCGAGGGACGCAGGTACTGGGTGATGGTGATGAGCTCGCAGCCGGCCTCGTGCAGCTCCTTGAGGGCCTGCGAGACCTCCTCGCGCTCCTCGCCCATGCCCAGGATCAGGTTCGACTTGGTGATCAGGCCGTAGGCGCGGGCCTGCCGGATCACGTCGAGCGAGCGCTCGTAGCGGAAGCCGGGGCGGATCCGCTTGAAGATGCGGGGCACGGTCTCGACGTTGTGCGCGAAGACCTCGGGGCGGGAGGCGAAGACCTCCTCCAGCAGCTCCGGGACCGCGTTGAAGTCGGGGGCCAGCAGCTCGACCTTGGTGTGCCCGCTCTCGCGGCCCGCCGTCTGCTGGTGGATCTGGCGCACGGTCTCCGCGTACAGCCAGGCACCGCCGTCGGCCAGGTCGTCGCGCGCGACGCCGGTGATGGTGGCGTAGTTCAGGTCCATGGTGACCACGGACTCGCCGACACGGCGCGGCTCGTCCCGGTCCAGGGCCTCGGGCTTGCCCGTGTCGATCTGGCAGAAGTCACAGCGCCGGGTGCACTGGTCGCCACCGATGAGGAAGGTGGCCTCGCGGTCCTCCCAGCATTCGTAGATGTTGGGACAGCCGGCTTCCTGGCACACCGTGTGCAGTCCTTCGCCCTTCACCAGGGCCTGCATCTTGGTGTACTCGGGACCCATCTTCGCCCGGGTCTTGATCCACTCGGGCTTGCGCTCGATGGGCGTCTGGGCGTTACGGACCTCCAGGCGCAGCATCTTGCGTCCGTCGGGTGCGACTGCGGACACGACCGGCTCCCTGTGACTTCGATTGTTCGGGCGCCCACCAGGGTACGCCCGTAATTTCGTACGCTCTTACGTCGGCCAACCTGCGAGGGGGCGGCCGCATTCCCGGGGTGTCAGGCGCCCGCCACCGGCTCTACGTCACGGGGCCGCAGCTCCGCGTGCTCCAGTACGTCCTTCAGGTGCCGTTCGACGACCGGCAGCACCTCGGCGATGGTGATCTCGCGGCCCAGTTCGTAGGAGAGCGAGGTCACACCGGCGTCCCGGATGCCACACGGCACGATCCTGTCGAACCAGGTGTTGTCCGGGTTCACGTTGATCGCGAAGCCGTGCATCGTGACGCCCTTGGCGACCCGGATGCCGATGGCGGCGAGCTTGCGGTCCTCGCGGCGCTGGCCGGCGTTGGACGGCGCGTACTCGGGTCCGTTGAGCCGGGCGTCGAACTCCTCGTCGTTCAGCCGCGGGTCGAGGTCCAGCGAGAGCCCGCCGATCATGGGGCGGTCCTCGACGGGGTCGCCGAGCACCCAGACTCCGCTGCGGCCCTCGACCCGGGTGGTCTCCAGGCCGAACTCGGCAGCGGTGCGGATCAGCGCCTCCTCCAGGCGGCGGACGTGCGCGACCACGTCCACCGGGCGGGGCAGCTTCATGATCGGGTAGCCGACCAGCTGGCCCGGGCCGTGCCAGGTGATCTTGCCGCCGCGGTCCACGTCGACCACGGGCGTGCCGTCGAGCGGACGCTCGCTGGGGTCGGTGCGCCGGCCCGCCGTGTAGACCGGCAGGTGCTCCAGCAGCAGGCAGGTGTCCTCGACCTCGTCCGCGAAGCGGGCCGCGTGCACCCTGCGCTGCTCTTCCCAGGCCCGGGTGTACTCGACGGATTCCGGTCCGAAGCCCAGATGGACAAACCCAAGCTCAGCCACCGCAGCGCCTCCTCATTGAACCTGCTGTGTGCACGTACTTCACTGAGCAAGGGTACGGCGACCCGTTCGGGCCCCTTCAGGGCCCCGGGTCGGGCTCCGCGGCGGGTCCTGCGGCGGGCCCCGGCGCGAGCTCCTGGGCGGGCGGCGGCGGGGGCCACGGCAGCTGCTTCGGACGGCGCCGGCCCTTCGTCGGCCGGTCCGGGTCCTCGTCCGCGCGCGGCAGCCGCCGGTGGCCCTCCGAGTGGTCGTTGACCCAGCCGCACACCCCGCACGCGTACCGCCCGTCGAGCCCCGCGATGTAGGTGCCGCAGCGCCGGCACTCCGCCTCGGTCAGTTCGGGCGGGGGCAGCGGGGCGGTGGATTCGGTTCGCTCCTCGGGGAGGTGCGCCCCGTGGGGCCGAGGGGTCATGGTCCGCAGCCTATGCGGGCGGAGGGGGTCGGTCCGTAAAGGGCCCTACTCATTCTGCACACGATCGGATGAATGTGGGGCAGAGAGGGCGGCATGAGGGAAGTTCGCCGCTACATTCACGCCGTTCACAGGGCCGGGACTCCGGTCCGTCACGTCAGGAGACCGTGGAGCCGATGACGGAACGACCTGCCCAGCGCGTCCCCAACCGGCAGCTCGCGGCGCTGATCGCGGAAGCCGGGTTCTCCAACGCCGGGCTCGCCCGCCGCGTCGATCAGCTCGGCCTGGAACACGGTCTCGATCTGCGGTACGACAAGACCTCCGTGACCCGCTGGCTGCGCGGGCAGCAGCCGCGCGGGACCACCCCCGCGCTGATCGCCGAGGTGTTCACCCGGCGCCTGGGGCGGCGGCTCTCCGCGCAGGACCTGGGGCTGGACGCCTGCGCACCCGTGTACGCGGGGCTGGAGTTCGCGGCCACGCCGGAGGAGGCCGTGGACATCGCGAGCGGGCTGTGGCGCAAGGACTCCGGCTCGCACGCCGAGCTCCGGAAGATCGCCTTCACCCCGGCCGGGCTGGTCGTGCCGAGCCGGGACTGGCTGATCGGGCGGCCCGACGAGCGGGTGGGCCGGGGCGCGGATCCGGCGGCGGCCCGCGTCCCGCTGCAGGGCCGGGCCACGGTGCCCCGGCAGCGGCAGATCGACCGGGGGCCCGGGCAGCGGGTGACCGGCGGGGACATCGCCGCGCTGAGATCGGTGAGCGAGCTGTTCCGCACCCTCGACCACGCCTACGGCGGCGGCCACGCCCGGCAGGCCCTGGTGCGGTACCTGGAACACGAGGCGGAGCCGATGCTCCGCGGCACCTACGGGGAGACCACCGGGCGCCGGCTGTTCTCGGCCGCCGCCGATCTGACCCGGCTCGCGGGCTGGACCTCGTACGACATCGCCGCGCACGGGCTCGCCCAGCGGTACTTCGTGCAGGCCCTGCGGCTCGCGCAGGCCGCCGCCGACCGCCCCTACGGCTCGTACGTGCTGGTCACCATGAGCCGGCAGGCGGTCTACCTCGGCCACGGCCGGGAGGCGGTGCAGCTGGCCCGGGTGGCCCAGCAGGGCGTGGGCTCCGGCCCGCCGCCGGTGGTGCAGGCGCTGCTGCACTCGGCGGAGGCGCGGGGGCACGCGGTGCTCGGCGAGGTCCGGGCGTCGACGGCCTCACTGGTGCGGGCCGAGCGGGCGCTGGGCGCGGCCCGGCCGGGGGACGACGTACCGCACTGGGCGCGGTTCTACGACGAGGCGCAGCTCGCGGACGAGTTCGGGCACTGCCACCGGGACCTCCAGCAGTACCGGGCCTCGGCCCAGCACGCGGAGCGGTCCCTTCAGCTGAGGGCGCCGGGGTACGCGCGGTCCCGGCTGTTCTGCCGGGTGGTGCTGGCCACGGCCCGGCTGGGGCTGGGCGAGCTGGACCAGGCCTGCGCGCTGGGCGCGGAGGCGGCGCAGCAGGCGTCGGAGATGCGGTCGGTGCGGGCGGTGGAGTACGTACGGGACTTCGAGCGGCGGCTGGAGCCGTACCGGGACGCGTCGGCGGTGCGGACCTACCGGGACCGGGTGGCGGCGTTGTCGTGACGCAGTGCGGGCCCGGCCCCCGAGGGGGACCGGGCCCGGGCCGAGTGGTTCTCAGGCCGCCACCGGAAGTGCGGGCTCCGGGGTGGCCGGGAGAGGGATGCCGAAGTCGCGAAGGAGGGCGCCGGTGGCCCGGCGGGCCGAGCGCAGGGCGCCCTGGACGGTGTTGGTGTCGCGGTGGTCGCCGCACACGTACAGCCCGGCCAGCACCCGTACCGGGCGCCGCAGGTCGTACGGCGGGGGCATGGCGGGGACCGCCTCGGGCGTGTGGTGGACGGCCAGCAGCTCCCACTCCCGGGTGGCGGTGTCGTAGAGCCGGGCGAGGCGCGAGGCGACCGTCCGTACGGGCGGTGGCGGTCCGAGCACGGTCGTGGTGACCAGGCTCCGGCCGGCCGGAGCCCGCGTCGGGTCGACCGCGCTCATCACGGCGGTGTGCGAGACGGGCCACTTGGGGTCCGCGTCCAGGAGCAGCGAGCCGTCCCGGGACAGGGGCGTGGCGGTGGCGTGGTGCAGGACTGTGACCTCGTGGAAGGCGGGCACGCGCAGGCCGGGCAGCAGCTCGGCGGCGGCGCGCGCGCCGGTGGCGAGGAGGACGGAGCGGCAGCTGAAGTCGCCGTGCTCCTCGGTGGTGACCAGGTTCGTCGCCACCGAGCGGACCCGGACGCCGGTCCGGACGGTGCCGGGCGGCAGGGCGGCGGCGAGCAGGTCGGGCAGGGCCGCCGCGCCGCCCTCGGGCACGGCGAGCCGGCCGCGGGCGAAGGTCCGCAGGGCGAGGTCCGCGACCCGGCTGGAGGTGGTGAGCTCCGGATCTCGGAGCAGGGCGGCGAGCAGGGGCCGGAGCACCCCGTTGAGGGTGCGCGGCGGCAGCCCGCGGGAGCGCAGGGCGGCGTGCGCGGTGCGTTCGGGACGGGCGAGCAGTTTGTCCTCGGGCAGGGCGGCGAGCCGGCCGAGGGCGGCGCTGAGCCGGGCCTGGTCGAGGGAGCCGCTGGCCAGGGCCCGGGCCGGGGTGAGGGCCCCGGCCCGCAGCTGTTTGCCGTCGGTGTGGACCAGGACCCCGGGCACGAACGGGCGCAGGGTCAGGGCCCGCAGGCCCGGGGTGCGTTCGAGCTCCGTGTACGAGGTGTTGAGCAGCTGGCCGATCCGGTCCAGCCGGAACCCGTCGGCCGACTCCGTGGCCATCCGGCCGCCGGGGTCGTCCGCGGCCTCCAGGACGGTGACCGTGACCCCCGCTGCGATCAGGTGCTGCGCGGCCGCGAGTCCTGAGACTCCGGCTCCTACGATGACGACGTCCGCATGGTGCGCGGCATGGTGTGCGCTGCTGAGCACGTGCCCCTCCCCGAGGTCGGCGCGGCTGTGTGGGGATCCTCCTTCCCCCAACCGGCTCCACGGGAACCCGAGTTCGGCTGGGTATTACGGTCAACTCCGGTCGCACGGCGGTCGCATAAGGGTCACGAACGGTCGCACGGCGGTCGCACGCGGCGCGGCTCTGCCGGGGCTGCTCTCCCGGGGCCGCTCCCCCGGGTGGCACTCGCGGCACTCGGGTACGCCGTCGGCCGTTCAGAGGGCGGCGCGGATCGCCTGCTCGATGCCGGGGTCGCGGAAGACGAAGCCGGACTCCAGCAGCCGGGCGGGGCGGGCGCGCTGACTGCCCAGCACGTCCGCGGAGAACTCGCCGAGCACGATGCGCAGGGCCGGCGCCGGTACGGGCAGCAGCGCGGGCCGGTGCAGCACCCGGCCCATGGCCGCGGTGACCTGGCGGTTGGTCAGCGGCTCGGGGGCGGTGAGGTTGACGGGGCCTTCGATGCCGGGGGTGTCGATGATGTGGCGCAGGGCCGCGACCTCGTCCCGTAGGGAGATGAACGGCCAGTACTGGCGGCCGTTGCCGAGCCGGCCGCCGAGACCGGCACGGAAGAGGGGGAACATCCGGCCCCAGGCCCCGCCCTCGCGGGCCACGACCAGTCCGGTACGGGCGTAGGCGGTCCGGATCCCGGCGTCCCGGGCGGGAGCGGCGGCCGCCTCCCACTCCACACAGACCGAGGGCAGGAAGCCCTGCCCGGCGGGGGCGTCCTCGTCCACGGCCCGGTCGCCGGTGTCCCCGTAGTAGCCGACGGCGGAACCGCTGACGAGCACGGCCGGCGGCGCGTCGAGCGCGGCCACGGCCCGGGCGATCGCGGCGGTTCCGAGCACCCGGCTGTCCCGGATCTCCTTCTTGTACGCGGCCGTCCACCGGTGGTCCCCGACGCCGGCTCCGGCCAGGTGCACGACGGCCCCGCAGCCGGCCAGCCCCGCGGGGTCGACGTACCCGCGCGCGGGGTCCCACCGCGCCTCGTCCCCGGCCGCCGGCTCCCGCCGCACGAACCGCACCACCTCGTGCCCGTCTGCCCGGAGGGACCGCACGAGTGCACTTCCGATGAGCCCGGTCGCCCCGGTGACTGCGATACGCATGCGGTCATTCTCTCTCGCGCCCGTCACCACACGGCGCTCCGCGCCCGCTCAGGTCGTGCCGAGCCAGGTGCCGACCGCGTAGGTCACGGCCATGGCCAGCGCGCCCCCGCCCACATTCCGCACCACCGCGCGGAGCGTCGGCGCCCCGCCGAGCCGTGCGCTGAGCACCCCGCACAGGGTGAGCGCCGCGAGAACGGCCACCACCGTCACCGGCACCCGCGCGGACGGCCCCGGCAGGAGGATCGCCAGCAGCGGCAGCACCGCCCCCACCGTGAAGGCGATGAGACTGGCGAAGGCCGCGTGCCACGGGTTGGCCAGTTCGTCGGGGTTGATCCCGAGTTCCACCCGGGCGTGCGCCCGCAGCGCGTCCCGCCGCGTCAGCTGCTCGGCCGCCTCCCGGGCCACCCCCCGGCTCAGCCCCCGCTCGGCGAGCAGGTCGGTGAGTTCGTCGAGCTCCGCCTCCGGCTCCTCGGCCAGCTCCCGCCGCTCCATGTCCAGCGCGGCCCGTTCGGAGTCCCGCTGCGAGCTGACGGAGACGTACTCCCCCGCCGCCATCGACAGGGAGCCCGCGAGCAGCCCGGCGACCCCCGCCGCGAGGATCGCGGAGCGGGAGGTGGTGGCCCCGGCCACGCCGACCACCAGGCCGGCGGTGGAGATGATCCCGTCGTTGGCTCCGAGCACCCCCGCGCGCAGCCAGTTGAGCCGGGTGCTGATCTCGGCGCTCTGCGCACCGCCGCCCGTTCCGTGCGCCTCGATGTGCGCCTGGCCGGGTGCCTTCCCCGAGCCCTCGTTTCCCGTCACGCCACCACTTTCCCGGCCCGGACCGTACGAGGCCACCCGGCGGGCCGGTCCGGGGTGCGCGGGCCGGGCCCGCGTACCAGGGTGGAAGGGTGAGACGCGGACGCGAGGAGCCTGGCAGGCTGCGCGGGGAGCCGCCGCCGCGCTGGGCCCGGATCGCGCCCGCGGCGGCCCTGGTGGGGCTTGTGCTCGCGCAGGCGCTCACCCCGGGCGCGGAGCTGGGCTTCTTCCTGGCGGGCCTGCCTCCGGTGGCGGCCTTCGCGTACGGGGCGGGCGGGACCGCGGTCTTCGCCGCCGTCGTCCTCCTGCTGCTGGGGCTGCCGGCCCTCGGCGTCGGCCATGCCCGCGGCACGGACCTGGCCACGGTGGCCGCCGTCGGGGTGCTGAGCGTGGTGATCGCCTGGGTCCGGCAGCGCCGGGACGCCCAGCTGGTCAGCGTGCGGACGGTGGCCGAGGCGGCCCAGCTGGCGGTGCTCCCGCCGGTGCCGGAGCGGGTGGGCGCGGTGCGCTGCTCGGGGCTCTACCGGGCGGCGCAGCGCGGCACCCTGGTCGGCGGCGACCTGTACGACGTACGGGCCGGCCCGCACGGCGTGCGGGCGCTGGTCGGGGACGTGCAGGGGCACGGCCTGGCGGCGGTGGGCACGGTGGCGGCGCTGCTCGGGGCCTTCCGCGAGGGCGTGATCGACGACGGCGGACTGGCGGCGGTGGCGGTCCGGCTGGACCGGCGGCTGGTGGCGGACGCGAAGGCGGCTTCCGTCGAGCACCCGGAGCTGTTCGCGACGGCGGTGCTGCTGGAGTTCCCGCCCGGGCTGGACCTCGTACGGATCGTGTCGTGCGGGCATCCGCCGGCCCTGCTGCTGCGCGGGGCGGTGGTGGAGGAACTGGTGGTGGAGCCGGGGCCGCCGCTGGGCCTGGGGTTCACGGGGCCGCCGCCGGTGGTGGCGGAGCTGTCGCTGCGGCCCGGGGACCAGCTGCTGCTGCACACCGACGGCGTGACCGAGGCCCGGGACGCGGCGGGGCACTTCTACCCCCTGGCCGCCCGGGTGCCCGTGCTGGCACGGGACCCGGGGGGCCTGGTCCGGGCGGTGTGGCGGGACCTCGCGGCCTTCACGGACGGCGGTCCGCGCGACGACGTGGCCCTGCTGCTGCTCTCCCTGGACGGACCGGGATGACCCGGCGGGGCGACACCGTTCCTCTACGACTCCTTGATGAACGCGCGCACCATCTTGCAGGTGACGTTCGACGGCCGGTGGATCCCCGTCCGGACGGCCATCGTCCGGATCTTCCGGTTGGTGGCGCGCCGGGGGTCGTACGTCCCCGAGTCGAGCAGGGATATCGCCAGCCGCATCGCCTTCAGGCGGCGGTTGTGGCTCTCGTACCACTCGCGGGGCAGGCCCGCCGGCAGCGGCTTCTTCTTGACGGGCTGGACGGTGGTGGCAGTGGCCATCTACAGCCTCCCAAACGGTAGTTGGCTTCCTGTCGTTCTCCCTCGATTTTACCGGGGACCACTGACAAAAGCCCCTGGCCAGACCGGCCCTGGATAGGGTTGGCGGCATGGAGATCTGGATCAATCCCGCGTGTTCCAAGTGCCGCAGCGCACTGACCCTGCTGGACGCCGAGGGCGCCGAGTACACCGTGCGGCGGTACCTGGAGGACGTGCCCTCCGAGGACGAGATCCGCGAGGTGCTCGGCCGGCTCGGGCTGGAGCCGTGGGACATCACGCGCACCTCGGACCCGCTGGCCGAGGAGACGGGCGTACGGGACCTGCCGCGCGAGGCGACCGACGCGGCGCGCGGGCGGTGGATCGCCCACCTGGCCGCGCACCCGAAGCTGATCCAGCGCCCGATCATCACCGCGGAGGACGGCTCGGCGGTGGTGGCCCGCTCCGAGGAGGCGGTCCGCGAGGCCCTCTCCCGCGGGGCGTAACCCCTGCGGGGTCGCTCGGCACGGGAGGCTCGGCTGCACCACGGGTCGGCTGCGCCGCCGGTCGGCTGCGCCGCTTGGGCGGGGTCGGGGTGGGGGCCGGTTGTGCCGGGGCCGGGCGCGCGCCGGGGTGTCTCCTCGGACGCCGAACGTGGCGAGGGGTCGGAGAGATCGGCCCCGAGGCGTTCGGCGCCCTGCGGGGATCACCCCGACACACACCCGACCCCGGCCCAACCGGCCCGGTTCGATCCCCACCCCGGCAACCCTTCGGCTGCGCCGCACCCAATTCAGCCTCGCCGGCGTTTGAGGCGCGGGGTCCGGGGCGGAGCCCCGATCTTTGAGCCGCATCATCCAGCCTCGCCGCACCATCCAGCCTCGCCGGCGTTTGAGGCGCGGGGTCCGGGGCGGAGCCCCGAGCTTTGCGCCGCGCTATTCAACCCGGCCGCACCACTCCCACCCGCTCACCATCCAGCCCGCCCGCACAATCCAGCCCCTCCGGCGTTTGAGGAGCGGGGTGCGGGGCGGAGCCCCGGTGTTTCAGCCTCGCCGTGTGGGGCGGAGACCCGTCACAGCCGGTGGGCGATCGGTCCCGCCGCCGTCAGGGGCAGGGCGTGGTGCGCGACCCCGGGCAGGACCTCGACCCGCGCCCCCGGCAGCGCCGCACCGGCGGCCCGGCCCACGCGGCCAGCGTCATGGCAGCGGGCGCGCTCCGCCATCAGGACGTCGACCCGCATGCCCGGCGCCGCCGCGAGCGCGGTCAGGTCCGGGCGCGGCCCGGTGACCGGGCGGACGGCGGGGAAGCGGGCGCTCGCGTCCTGCAGCCGCAGCCAGGCCGGGGCGAGGGCGGCCCCGCGGGTCTCCCAGCCGAGGAAGGCGCGCATCCGCTCCGGGGTGGGCCGCACCAGCACGGGCAGTGCGCGCAGCACGTACCCGGGGCGGAGCCCGGCGAAGACCTGGGTGGGGTCGATCAGCACGAGGCGGCCGAGCCTCGCCGCGCGCCCGGCGGCGTAGTGGGCGGCGATCCACGCCCCGTACGAGTGGCCGCCGAGCGTCACCGGCCCGCGCGCGCCGAGCCCGCCGAGCCCGTCGAGGACCGCGTCGAGCCAGCCGACCAGGTCCGGGACGGACCGGATCGCCCGCCCGGGCTCCGGGACGCTGAGCCCGGGGTCGCCCACGAGGTCCACGGCGTGCATCCGGTACGTACGGGCGACCCCGGCGGCGGCGACGGCGCCCCACACGGCGGAGGTGGCCCCGCCGCCCGGCAGCAGCACCAGCGGCGGGGCTCCGGCCGGGCCGCAGCTGTTGACGCGGGTGGTCCCGTACGGGGTGGGCAGGTCGACGGCCTCGACGGGCCCGGGCCACTGGCCGAGCGCCTCGTCGTAGGCGGCGCGGAAGGAGGACATGGCGCGCTCCAGTCTCTCGCTGGGCGATAATCTCGCTCAGCGAGAGATCCTAGACGGAGGCGATGTGACCGACAACCAGGAACCCGACAACCTTCGGCTGGTGCACCTCCTGCGGGCGGTGACCGTCGAGTTCGGCCTGCGCCAGGCGGAGTTCGCCGCCCGCAACGGCATGCACGCCACCGACGTACGGGCCCTGATCTGCCTGCTCGACGCGGCCCGCGCGGACGAACCGGCCACGGCCGGCCTGCTGGGCGCCCGGCTCGGCCTCAACTCGGCCGGCACCACCGCCGTGATCGACCGGCTGGAGCGGCTCGGCCACGTGGCGCGGGTCCGCGACGAGCGCGACCGGCGGCGGATCCTGCTGCGCGTGGAGCCGGCGGCGATCCGTCTGGGCCGGGAGTTCTTCGGCCCCCTGATCGACGGGGTGCTCCAGGTGCTCGACGGCTTCGACCCCGCCGAACGGGACACCGTACGCCGCTTCCTGACGGCCACCCACGCCGTGTTCGCGGCGGCGGGCACGGCGGCGGGCGCGGCGGCCTTCATCTCGCCCCCACCTCGCACCTCGTAGGGTGGCTTACGTACCAAAGCTGGACGAAGCACACCAAAGGACCCGTCGTGAACGAGCAGCAGCAGCCCCAGACCAGCCCCGGCGCGCGTTCGGTGCCGCCGGCGCGGCGGGGCGCCGACTGGATGTTCGGCGGGGTGTACGGGACGGTCCTGGCCAGCGGACTGCTGGCCGCGCTGGACCAGAAGGGCGGGGACTTCACCCCGTACTACGACGCCAGCTGGGTGCTCGTCACGGCGGCCACGGCCGCGCTCGCGCACGGCTACGCCCACCACATGGCCTCCCACCGGAAGGACTCCGCCTCACACCGGTGGCGGCTGCTGGTCCTGGCGCTGTGGCACGAGTGGCCGATGATCGCGGCCACCCTCCCCACCGTGCTGCTGCTGGTCGTGTCCGGGCTCGTCGACTGGGACTCGTACGGGGTGACCGCCGTCGGGCTCGGCCTGAACACCGCGCTGCTGTTCGCGTGGGGTTCGGTCGTGGCGCTCCGCGTGGGCTACCGGATGACCTCGGCCCTGCTGATCGGCCTGGCCGACGCCACCATCGGCCTGGCCATCATCGTGGCGAACGCGGTCATCAAGTAGGGCGGGGCATCCCGTCACGCGGCCCCCGCGTCACTCCCGGAGCTGCACCTCCGCCTCCGCGAGGATCTCCGTCAGCCGGGCCCCGAACTCCGCGCCGCGCGGATCCGGCACGCCCGTGCGGGCGGCGGTGAGGAGCGCGTCCAGGGCGCGGCCGTAGGCCCCCGGTACGTCGCTCCAGCCGGGCAGCTCGTACACGCCCTCGGCGCCGCGCAGTTGCAGGCCCACGCCGGCGGCCGCGCGCGGCGCGCCCAGGCTGAGGACGGCGGTGCTGGCCGCGCCGGAGGTGTGCCGCAGCGCCAGCTGGACCACGTCGGAGGGGCCCCGGGTGGCGCTGATCCGGGTGACCTCGCCGAGGACGGGGATGAGTACGGAGAGCGCGTGCGGGCCGACGTCCCACAGCCCGCCCTTGGCCTTGCGCCAGGGTGAGTCGGCGTACGCGCTGGGCGTGCCGTCGGGCGGGAAGACGGCGCCGAGCCAGTGCGCGGCCGCGGTGAACCAGCCGGAGCGTCCGGCCTGTTCCTCGACCCAGCCGGCGGTGGGCTCGGCGAAGCGCAGGGTGAGGAAGACGACGGAGGCGACGCCGTGGCGGGCGGCCGCGTCGGCGACGGCCCTGGCCTCCTCGACCGTCGTCGCGACGGGTTTGTCGAGCAGCAGGTGGCAGCCGGCGGCGGCCGCGCGCACGGCGAGCGGGGCCTGGACGTCGGGGGGCAGGGCGAAGGCCACGGCGTCACACTCGGCGAACAGCTGGTCGGGGTCTTCGTACACCTTCACGTCGTGCGCGCGCGCCAGTTCGGCCGCGGCCTCGGGCCGGCGGCCCCATACGCCGGCGAAGTCGGAGCCGGGGTGCGCGGCGAGGGCGGGCGCGTGGGTGCGGTGCGCCCAGGGACCGGTGCCGAGCAGTCCGACCCGCGGTCGGGGCTCTCCGATGGGGTTCAAATCAGACGAAATGCTCACCCGCTCAGTCTGCCCCACCCGGACGGGCGTTCCACCCCCAACCCGCTCGCAGCCCGCACAACCCACCCGACCTGCGGCGTAAACCTCGGTAACACGGGGTTCACACATGGGCAACGGAAGGGAAATCGCGGGCGGGCACGCTGCGGTCATCACCGCAGCGAGGAAGCAGCGACCAGCAGCACCCGCAGAGTCTGAGGATGGGGCCCGTGAGCTACAAGGCTGAGTACATCTGGATCGACGGCACCGAGCCGACGGCGAAGCTTCGCTCCAAGACGAGGATCCTCTCGGACGGCGACGCGCTGCCGATCTGGGGCTTCGACGGATCGAGCACCAACCAGGCCGAGGGCCACGCCTCCGACCGTGTGCTCAACCCGGTCTTCTCCTGCCCGGACCCGATCCGCGGCGGGGACAACGTCCTCGTGCTGTGCGAGGTCCTGAACATCGACATGACCCCGCACGAGTCGAACACCCGCGCGCTGCTGCGTCCGGTCGCCGAGAAGTTCGCCGCGCAGGAGCCGATCTTCGGCATCGAGCAGGAGTACACCTTCTTCGACGGCGCCCGCCCGCTCGGCTTCCCGGTCAACGGCTTCCCGGCGGCACAGGGCGGCTACTACTGCGGCGTCGGCTCGGACGAGATCTTCGGCCGCGACATCGTCGAGAAGCACCTGGACCACTGCCTCGCGGCGGGCCTGAGCATCTCCGGCATCAACGCCGAGGTCATGCCCGGCCAGTGGGAGTTCCAGGTCGGCCCCGTCGGCCCGCTGGAGGTCTCCGACCAGCTGTGGATCGCGCGCTGGCTGCTCTACCGCACCGCCGAGGACTTCAACGTCTCCGCGACGCTGAACCCGAAGCCGGTCAAGGGCGACTGGAACGGCGCGGGCGCGCACACCAACTTCTCCACGAAGGCGATGCGCGAGCAGTACCCCGCGATCATCTCCGCGTGCGAGGCCCTGGGCGAGGGCAGCAAGCCGCTCGACCACGTGAAGAACTACGGCGCCGGCATCGACGAGCGCCTGACCGGCCTGCACGAGACCGCCCCCTGGAACGAGTTCAGCTACGGCGTCTCGGACCGCGGCGCGTCGGTCCGCATCCCGTGGCAGGTGGAGAAGGACGGCAAGGGCTACATCGAGGACCGCCGCCCGAACGCGAACGTGGACCCGTACGTGGTGACCCGCCTCATCACGGACACCTGCTGCACCGGCCTGGAGAAGGACGGCCTGGTCTGACCCCCGCTCCCCCGAACCACCCCGACGCCCGCCGCGCCCCCACAGGCCCGGCGGGCGTTGTCAGTCCCCCGTGCCACGGTGAACACATGATGCCGATCAGGATCCAGACGGAACGCGACGAGTCCTACGAACGCCCCTCGCGCGGCACCTTGTCCGAACTGGTGGAGCGCATCGGCGCGGACGGCGACCACTTCGTCATCGTCGAGCGCCTCGCCGCCGACCCGGACGTCTACATACAGGTGTGGCACGACGCGGGGGACGACTACCAGCTGGAGCACCGGGACGGTTCCGCCGACCGCCACTTCCAGGCGTACCTGCCCACGGCGGCCGAGGTCGTCGAGGTCATGGCCCGCTGGGCCCGCCAGGAGAAGGCCTGGGACCTCGGCCCCACCTGGCGGCGCCTGGACCTTCCGGCGGATGAGGAACCGGCGCGCGATTCCCGCGTCGGAGGGTGAGGGCTCACGTCGGAGCGGGGTGGGGGTGCCCACGATGCGATACGGGTGGTGGAGGTGGACTGACGCAAGCGGCTGGGGGCTTGATGAGATTGTCCCGATTTGGCGTGCGTTTGCGACGGAATATGAGATTCCGATCCATGATATGAGACGTGGCCTGCCCGCGGGACATGACATCTGCTTGAATGGGGCCATGGCCAGCCACCCGCACACCTCGTCAGGTCGCAGCGACCTCGAGCCGTTCTGGCCCTCCCGTCAGGATCACGATTTCGACCGGGAGTGTTGCCGCGCGAAGAACGCGCCGGCCCTCTAAAGCCTCCGGGAACTCCCCTCTGACCTTCCCTCAGGCCTTCGGTCTGCGCGGTGCGACATCGATGACGTACGTACGTCTCCCTGCCGACCCTTCCGCGTGAAAGAGCTGACCACTCATGGCGAACACCCGCACCCTCATCACCTCCGCTGCGACCGCTTCCCTCCCCTATCCGCCCCCTCCGCGCCACCGGCTGCGTTCCGTGGACCGGGACGAGGTGGCCCGGGTCGTGGACCTGCTCCCGCCGGGGGCCACCTGGCTGCCCGCGCCCCAGCACACCCTCCCGGCGCTGCCCGGCCAGCCGCCGATGATCGGCTACCTGGTGCTCGTACCGGCCGACCAGCAGCCGCCCATCGGCTTCGCCCCGCACACCGTGGCGGCCCCGGCCGCGCCCGTCCCGGTGCCGGCCCCGGCCGCGGCCGCGCCGGCCGGTGACGCCCTGGTCCGCATCGACTCGGCGCAGCGCACCGCCGAGGTCGACGGCCGGGTGCTCGACCTGACGTACCTGGAGTTCGAGCTGCTGGCCCACCTCGTGCAGCACCCGCACCGGGTGCACAGCCGGGACCAGCTGGTCACCACGGTCTGGGGCTACGGCCACGTCGGCGACGGCCGGACCGTGGACGTCCACATCGCCCGCCTGCGCCGCAAGCTGGGCGCGTCCCACCGCGGCACGATCCAGACGGTGCGCCGGGTGGGCTACAAGTACGCGCCCTGAGCGGCCGGTCGATCCGGAACGACGGTGGGCCCGTACTCCCCGGGGGGAGTACGGGCCCACCGCGCTGTCGGCGGCTGCGCGGCTACGCGGTCGCGGCCCGGCGGCGGCCCGCGACGAAGCCCAGCAGGACGTCGACCACGAGGAAGACGACCAGGCTGATCCCGAGCAGCGGAATGAACCAGCCGACCACGGCCGTCACCGCGACCAGCGGCAGGAGCGTGGTCACCGGCAGCTTCCGCCAGGCACCGCGCGGCTGCGCCCGGCCCACGGACAGCTTGCGGTCCTTCGTCGGCCGGCGCAGCCACCACATCCGGTAGCCCCAGAAGACGAGGAACATCACGGCGACGGCGAGCGCGGCCAGCGCGATCTGGTTGGCGAGACCGAAGGTCTGGCCCATGTGCAGGTCGATGCCGAAGCGGGTCATCTTGGCGAGCAGGGGGTAGTCGGCGAAGCGCAGTTCGTCCATGACCCGGCCGTCGGCGGGGTCGACCGCGACCGCGTCGAAGTGCACCGGCACCTGCTTGTCCTGCTCCTTGACCACGTACCCCTTGCCCTTGGCGGGCAGGGTCACCCGGATGGCCTCGGTGACTCCGGCCTCCCGGGCGGCGGCGACGGCCTGGTCGAGGCCGACGTCGGCGGTGGGCGCGGGCGGCGGGGCCATCGGCGTGCCGTCGGGCATGGTGTGCCCGGCGTGCTCGTCGGAGCCGGAGTCCGCGCCGGCGGTCAGCTTCGCGGAGACGGCGGGCGTGGCCCCGCCCAGGCTGTCCTGGAGCTGCCCGATGTTCTCGCCGGCGTACTTGGACCAGGTCAGGCCGGTGGCGGAGAGGACGACGAGTCCGGCGACGGCCCACAGGCCGACGGCCCCGTGCCAGGACAGGGTGCGGCGGCGGCCGGTGGCCTTGCGGTCCGGGAGGACGAGCAGCGCCTTGCGCTTGCGGCGGCGGCCGATCCACAGGGCGAGACCGCCGAGCGCGACCACCCACATCCAGCTCGCGGCGAGTTCGCTGTAGTTCCGGCCGAACTCCCCGAGCTGGAGGCTGGAGTGGAACTCGCTCAGCCAGGCCCGCAGGGGCAGCGCGTCACCGGCGGTTTCGAGCTGCCCGCGCACCTCGGCCGTATACGGGTCGACGAACACGGTGAGGGTCTGGCCCTCGGCGAGCCCCTCGCTCTCCATGATCACCCGGGTGGTGGCCTCGGCGTCGGGGGCCGGCCACACGGACACGACCGATCCCTCGGGGGCGGCGCCCTGGGCGGCCGCGACCTGGGCGCTGAGCGGCAGGGCGCTCTCGCCGACGCGGGCGACGGTCAGCTCGTCGGCGTAGACGATCTTCTCGGCCTGCCAGGAGGCCGCGTAGAGCAGGCCGGTGGCGGCGGCGAGGAAGAGCAGCGGGGCGATCAGCAGGCCCGCGTAGAAGTGCATGCGCAGGAGCAGCGGCCGCAGGGCGGACCAGCCGCCGCCGCGGCTCTTGGGTGTGTCGGCCGGGTCGGCGTCCGGGGTGCGGACGTCCTGAACCTCGTCAAGAGACATGGTGGTTCCTCGGTGTGGGCGAAGACATGGGGACATCGGCCCCAGGTCTCGCCATCCCTCTCGCCGAGGGAGCGCCGGGTCAGGCGCGAGCAGGACGGCCGGGGGCCGTGAAGCGGGGGAGCGGACCCGGTCCGGGCGGCCCGCGGCGCACCACGGCATGGGCGTGCACGGCCCCGCGCAGGGCGCGCGGCCGCTCGTAGGGGGCGGGGAAGACGGGCGGGGCCGGTACGGCGGCCGCCCGCGCCCGCACCAGGGCGAGTGCGCGGGCGAGCGGCCGGGCCGCGTGCAGTGCGGCGGCTCCCAGGGCCCGGGCCAGCCGGAAGACGGCGGCCTCGCCGCGCGCCAGCCAGGCGGCGCAGAGCAGTCCGGCGAGCAGGTGCGCGGCGATCATCCCGAAGCCGCCGTGGGCGGCCATGTCGGCCATCCCGGCCATGTCTGCGGTGCCCGCCATGTCGGCCATGCCGGCCATCCCGTGGACGTCCGCCATCCCCGCCGCGTCCGGCATGTCCGCCGTGCTCGCCATGTGCGCTGCGCCGGGGCCGCCGGCAGCCATCGCGCCGCCCGCCTCGCCGGCGGGCACGTGGTGGTGCCCCTCCATCGCGCCGTGCCCCGCGGTCTGGCTCCCGGAGAAGAGGAGGTGCAGTACGCCCTGGACGGAGAGCACGGCCACGGTGATGCCCACGGGGCCGCGCCGCCGTCCGGCGGCAAGCCAGGCGAGCCCGCCGGTCACGGCGAAAGCACCCAGAAGGCCGGCCAGGGGAACATCCATGCCGGACATGTACGAATGCCCCGCCGCACCCAAAGCGACACACATCGCCGCGAATATCGCGGCCCGCGTGGCGCGCAGGGGCGCAGATTTCCGGGACATGGCCGAAACATGTTCGCACGGGGGCCGCCGGTGTCCGCCAGAGGGCGGTATCCGATCATGGGTGCGTGAACGCGATTCCCCTGGGAGCGGTGTACGCCGGCGGAGTCCAGCTCGGGGCGTACGCCCTGGAGCGGATCGGGCCGGCGGAACGGGAGCGACTGCTCCGCACCTGCTCGACGAATGTCGACAACCTCGCCGCCGGGCGCTGGGAGACGCTGCTGAGCAGCGCCGTCGTCGTCGAGGAGCCCATGCCCCTGCCCTACGCCCTGCTGCTCGTCGCCGTCCTCGGGTACGCCGAGTACGCGTACGGCGCCTGGTGGACGGCCGCGGTGTTCCTGTTCGGGCACGCCACGGCGACCCTCCTCGTGTACGGCGCCCTGCGCGGGAACGCCGATCCGCAGACCCGGAGCTCCCTGGACGTGGGGACGAGCTACGGCTTCAACGCCGTGCTCGGCGCGCTGACCTCGGCCCTGCCGCGCGGGAGGGTCCGTACGGCCGCCCGGGCCGGCCTGCTCGTGCTCGCCGCGGCGCCCGTGGTGAAGCGCGGGCGCACCTTCACCGACGCCGGCCACCTGGCCGCGCTCGGGATCGGCATCGGGGTCTCGCTGGCCCTCGATTGTCTTTCCGGGGCGAAACATCAGAAAATTGCCCGAAACGCCGCATGACCGTACCGCTGGAGCCGCCACGATGACCGCCACCCCCTCCACCACCGTCGCCAACCTCCGCGACCTCGGTGGCACCCCGCTCGCCGGCGGCCGCACCGTCCGCCCCGGCCTGGTGCTGCGCTCCGGCCAGCTCGACCGGCTCGACCTCGACGCCGATCCGGTGGTGGCCGCCCTGGGCGTGCGGACCGTCATCGACTTCCGCACCGATGCCGAGCGCGCCGACCACCCCGACCGGATACCCGACGGGGCCCGGCTGCTGGTCGGCGACGTCCTCGCGGACAAGCTGCGGGAGGCCGGCAAGAAGCCCGCCGCGTCGCAGCTCAAGGACCTGCTGTCCGACCCGGCGGTGGCCGAGGAGCACCTGGGCGGCGGCAAGGCCCAGGCGTTGTTCGCCGACACCTACCGGTCCTTCGTGAACTCCGGCTCCGCGCAGGCCGCGTACCGGATGCTGCTGACCGAGGCCGCCGACCCCACGGCGGGCCCGCTGCTCTTCCACTGCACGGCCGGCAAGGACCGGACCGGCTGGGGCGCGACGGTGATCCTGGCGCTGCTCGGGGCGGACGACGAGACCCTGATGGCCGAATACCTCTCCGTCAACCCCGCGGTGAAGCAGGCCTTCGCCCCGATGATCGAGGGTTTCACCGCCGCCGGCGGGGACCCGGACATCGCGCTCGCGCTGATCGGCGTCTTCCCCTCGTACCTGGAGGCGGCGCTGGACGAGGTGGAGACGCGCTACGGCTCCATGGAGAAGTACGTGCGCGAGGGGCTCGGCGTCCCCGACGAGACGGTCGATGCGCTGCGCGCCCGCCTGGTGGCCTGACCCCGCCCCCCTGAATGTCGCACCCGAAGGAGGCCGTCCGGCCGGGTGACCATCCGACGATTCGCTCGTTCTGCTGAACGTGACTGCGCCGGATACCGCCACCCGCCCCCTGCCTCCCGTGTCTCCCGTGCCGCCGGACGTCGAGCAGGCCGAAGCCGCGATCGTCGAGCACTACCCGCGGCTGGTGCGGCTCGCCTATCTGGTGCTGCCGCCCGCCCTCGGCCGCAACCGGCGGGTGCTCACCGCGCACTCGCTGGTCCAGCGGGCGCTGCCGCGCGGGCGGCGGGACGCGGCGGCGGCCGCGGCGGCCGTGCAGGGAGGGGTTCCGGGCCAGCGGGCCGGCGCGGACGACTCCGGTTACACGTACGTCCGGCTGCGCGTGCTGCGCGCCGCCCTGGAGGCGGGGATCCCGCTGACCTTCCGGGCGCTCCCCCGGCGGGCGCAGCTCCCGCCGCTGCTCCCCCAGGTGTGGGGGCTGCGGCTGTTCCCCCGCTCGGGCGGGGCCGAGGAGCTCGCCCTCGACCAGTGGCTGGCCACCCTCGACGGGCCCGGCCGGGCCGCCTGCGTGCTGCGGGCCCTGGAGCGGCTGCCCGAGCCGGAGGTGCTCCGGGTGCTCGACGAGGCCGGGGTCCCGGATCCGGCCGCCGCCGTCGCAGAGTCCGGGGATCCGGCGAACGACGCCCTGTTCGCCTCCCCCGAGTTCGACCCGTGCGTGCTCCAGGCCCGGCCCACCGACCTGCTGCGGCGGCGCCGGCTCGGCCGGGCCGCGCTGGCCGCCGCGGCCGCGCTCGCCGTGTGCGGGGCGCTGCTCGCGCTGCCCGGCGGGGGCTGGGGTTCGGACGGGGCCGCCGCCCCGCTCTACGCGCGCAACGCCGCGGCCGAGCAGGCCCTGGATCCCGGGAAGCTGGTCCGGGCCGCGCCCACGCTCTGGCACACGTCCTCCCGTACGGACTTCTCCACCTGGCCCGCCCGCGGGGACCGTGCCGACGACGCCGCCCTGCTGCGCCGGGCGCTGGCCGTCTGGGCCCGGCCCGGCTCCTCCGTGGTCGTCTCGGCCACTCCGGGGTCCCCGGCCGGGCCGCCGATGGGACCGGCGCAGCTGCTGTTCGCGGGCGCCGTGGACCAGGCCGTCGTGGTCCTGTTCCACGACGGGCTGCGGGTGGTCCGCTACGCCGAACCGCGCACCGGGACCGCCGGCGCCGCCCTCGACTTCGCCCGGACCGACGGCGCGTCGGCCGACACCGCGACCGCGCTGGTGCTCAGCCGGGTCGACGGCAACGTCCGCTACCTCACCGCGCCCTGGGTCACCGGCGTCTCCCTGCGGGACCTCCTCAAGCCCGGCACCCCGGCGGCGGTGCTGAAGCCGGCCCCGGACGGGGTGACCCCGCCGGTGGCGGGCCCGGCCCCGGCGGGCAGCTGTACGAGCTGGAACGCCCTGGCCCTGACCGGCGACGGGACCACCCGGCTGATCACCGACCTCGGCGAACTGACCCCGGCCCGGCTGACGTCGGGCGCGCCGGGCGCCGAGCGCGACGTGACGGAGGCGGCGGAACTGGCCGACTGGTCGAAGATCGCCTGCCTGCTGCCCTCGGTCCGCTCGCACGGGGTCCGTACGGTCAACGCCTGGACGTACGCGAAGCAGCCGCTGCCGGAGGGCGACGGTACGGCGACCTGGCTCTGCACGCGGGCCGAGACCTGGCAGGGCGCGGCGGACCGGGTGCAGGCGCAGTTCCTGGCCCCGGGCTCGGCGACGGCGGCGCAGGCGGCGAAGTCCGAGGGGTCCGCCGCGTGCGGGTCCCGGGAGCCGCGGGTGCTGGCGGGCGTGCTGTGGAAGTCGCGTGCGGGCCAGTGGTACGTACTGGCGGCGGGCAGTGCGCAGTTCGCCTCGCTGTCGGTGTCGGGCGGCGGGGTGAGCGGGGCGGCGAACGGCAACCGGCTCGCGGTCAAGGCGTCGGCCGGTGCGCAGGTGGACCTGTCGGGCAAGCTCACGGACGGGACGAAGGCGGGGACGCTGCGGTAGCCGGGGACTCGGGGCCTGGGCGAGGAGGCGGACGCGGAGGCGGGTGAAGATTCAACGACCAAGCCTGGTCGAGGAGTTGGCGGGATCCGGACATGACGGTCGTAGCGCGCACATGGCATGATCGGATTCCGGTTACCGATCGGTAATCCCCCACACCCCTCACCTGCCTGAAGGTCAACCACGTGCGCATGCTCGCCCGCCGCCTCCTCCTCCCCGGCCTGACCGCCCTCGCGCTCGCCGCCACCGGCTGCTCCTCCACACCCCACACCGTCGCCTCCGAACCGGCCGCTCCCGCCACCCTCGCCCCGTCGGGCGACGGCACGTCGCAGCAGCTCGACGTGGCCGCGGCGCCACAGGGATCGCCCACACCGGCGGCCGTGTCCCGCGGCGACGGGAAGGGCAAGACCGAGAAGTCCTCGCTGAAGGTCGCCTCCTACGACAAGGAGAGCGGACGGGCCGTCATATCCACGGCCCCCGAGGGGCCCACCCGTACGCCGTCCCCGGGCAAGTCCCCCGAGGCCGCCAAGCCCGTCGCGGCGGGCGACGTCATCGCCAGCGCCCCGGCACCGGGCGCCCCGAACGGCCTGCTCGCCAAGGTCACCGAAGTCGTCGGCAAGACCGAGGGCGGCACCGAGGTCAAGACCGCGGCCACCACGCTGAACTCCGTCCTGGGCGACGACAAGGCCGACGGCAAGGTCCCCGTCGACCCGTCAGCGGTCGTCGTCGAGCCCCTGATGAAGGGCGTCACCTTCTCCTGGGCCAAGACCGGGGGCGTGAAGTTCGGCCCCGAGGGTGCGAAGCTGCCGCTCGGCAACCTGCGGCTCGACGTGAACGCCGCCGTCGACACCGCCCCGGACGCCCCCGCCTCGGCCGGCGCCTCGGTGACCGGCTTCGTCCAGCTCGCCCCGCAGGTCGAGTTCTCGTACGACGGCACCCCGGGCGGCGGCGCCGGCCCGCGCGGCGCCTTCCTCGGGATGAGCGGCGACTGGTCCTCGCAGTGGAAGCTCCAGGGCCGCGCCGCCGCGAGCACCGGGGCCCCCAAGCGGATCCCCTTCGCCAAGCTGCACAGCTCTCCGGTCATCCAGGTCGGGCCGGTCCCGGTCGTCGTCAACCTCGACCTGACCTGCTACATCCAGGTGGAGGCCGACGGCCGCGTGACCCTCGACGTCCAGCAGGACGTCAAGGGCGACTTCAAGGTCGGCGGCAGCTACGCCACCGGCAAGGGCTGGACGCCGGTCAGCCAGTCCAACGTCAAGAGCACGCCGGTCACGGCGACCGTCACCGCCTCCGGCAAGGTCAAGGGCGCGCTCGGCGCCGAGGCGTCCGTCGGTCTCTACGGCGCCGTCGGCGTCACCGCCGACTTCGCCCCGTACCTGCGCGGCGAGGCCGACGCCAAGGCGACCGCGTCCAGTGACGGCAAGACCTCCGTCAGCGGCGCCTGGGCGCTGTACGGAGGATTCGACCTGAGCGGCAACCTCCACCTCCAGCTGTCCCTGTTCGGCACGCCCGTCTTCGAGCGCAAGATCCCGCTGGGCACCCTGAACCGCGAGTGGGCGCTCGTGAGCGGAAACACCGGGCGCTAGCCCGCCGCCGGGCCGGGCGGGCGCGAGAAGTCGGCGCAGGGGGCTTCTCACCCCCTGTACCCATCAGTACATTGACGCCATGTCTAATACGCCGCTCGCGCCCGCCCCCGTGGCGTCGGAACACGTGGACCTGAGGCCCCGGAACGTGTCCTTCGGCTGGGAGGACACCCCGCTCCACTGGCTGCCCGGCGAACCCTTCGCCGGGCACATGATCAATGTGCTGCACCTGCTGCTGCCCGCGGGCGAGCGCTGGTTCGTGCACGTCTACAAGCAGGTGCTCCCCCACATCAAGGACGAGCGGCTGCGGGCGGACGTGGTCGGCTTCATCGGCCAGGAGGCCATGCACGCCGCCGCGCACGACGACGTGCTCCCCCACCTGAAGCGACTCGGGCTGGACCCCACCCCGTACACCGCGCAGGTGGACTGGCTGTTCGAGAAGCTCCTCGGCGACCGCACCCTCCCGCCGGGCCGGGCCCGGCACTGGTGGCTGATGGAGCGGGTCGCCATGATCGCGGCGATCGAGCACTACACGGCGTTCCTCGGCGACTGGGTGCTGAACGCCGAGGCCCTGGACCGGCGCGGCGCCGACCCCACCATGCTGGACCTGCTGCGCTGGCACGGGGCCGAGGAGGTCGAGCACCGCTCGGTGGCCTTCGACCTCTTCATGCACGTGGACGGCAACTACCGCCGCCGGGCCCGGACCTGGGCCACCGCCTTCACCGCGCTGGTCTTCCTGTGGCAGCGCGGGGTCCGCTTCTTCATGGAGAACGACCCGCACCTGGACGCCGCCGCCAAGGCCTCCTTCGGACAGTTCTTCCGGGCGGGACGGCAGGGCGTCCTGCCGACCAGCGGCGCCATGCTGAAGTCCATACCGAAGTACCTCTCCCGCACGTACCACCCCTCCCAGGAGGGCTCGACGGCCCAGGCGGTGGCCTACCTGGCCGCCTCCCCCGGCGCGAACGGCGGGGTGCGGGCATGAGGCGCGCCCTCGCGGTCACCGCCGTCGCGGGCGCCGCCTGGGTGACCCGGCGCGCCCTGAGCCGCCGCATCGGGAAGTCCCCGCTCTGGCCCCTGCCGGCCCTGGAGACACCGGTCTCGGGCCACTCCCCGCGCCGTGCGCTGCGCGCCCTGATCGTCTCCCGTGCGCAGCCGGCCGAGGGCGTGCTGCAACTGAGCCTGGAGTCACCGGACCTCCCGGCGTGGACGCCGGGCGCGCACGTGGACGTGACCCTGCCGTCGGGCCTGGTCCGCCAGTACTCCCTGTGCGGCGACCCGGCGGACGCCGGCCGCTACACGATCGCGATCCGGCTGGTCGAGGACGGCCGCGGCGGCTCCCGCGAGGCGCACGACCAGCTGGTCGAGGGCGCCGAACTGGAACTGCGCCCTCCGCGCAACCGCTTCGAGCTGGTCCCGGCGCCCTCGTACGTCTTCGTCGCGGGCGGCATCGGCATCACCCCGATCCTGCCGATGCTCCGGGCCGCCACGGCGGCGGGCGCCGACTGGACCCTCCTGTACGGGGGCCGCTCCCTCGACTCGATGCCCTTCCTGGACGACCTCGCCGCCTACGGGGACCGGGTCACGGTGGTCCCGGAGGACGAGGCGGGCCGGCCCGACCTGACCCCGCTGACCACGTCGGGGCCCGGCACGCTCGTCTACTGCTGCGGCCCCGAGCCCCTGATGCTGGCCGTCACGGCGGCGGCCCCGGACCCGGCGGCGGTCCACCTGGAACGCTTCGCCCCGGCGGCGGCGCCCGCCCCGGCGAACCCCTTCACGGTCGAACTGCGCCGCTCGGGGAGGGTCGTCGAGGTCGCCGCGGACGAGACCACCCTGGCCGCGGTGCGCCGGGAACTGCCCGCCACCCCGTACTCCTGCGAGCAGGGCTTCTGCGGGACCTGCCAACACCGCGTGCTCGCGGGCGCGGTGGACCACCGCGACGAGCTCCTCACGGACACGGAGCGGGCGGACTCGATGCTGTTGTGCGTCTCGCGCGCGAAGGGGGACCGCCTCGTCCTGGACCTGTGAACGCTCCCCAGTAGGGTGTCCGCATGACAACCGGGGTGCGACGCAGGATGGGTGTCGAGGAGCGGCGGCAACAGCTGATCGGGGTGGCCCTGGAGCTGTTCAGCCACCGGTCGCCCGACGATGTGTCGATCGACGAGATCGCGGCGGCCGCCGGTATATCCCGGCCGCTCGTCTACCACTACTTTCCCGGCAAGCTGAGCCTGTACGAGGCCGCGCTGCGCCGGGCGGCCGACGAGCTGGCGCAGCGCTTCGTCGAGCCCCGGGAGGGGCCGCTCGGAGCGCGGCTGCTGCGGGTGATGGGGCGGTTCTTCGCCTTCGTCGACGACCACGGGCCGGGTTTCTCGGCGCTGATGCGGGGCGGTCCGGCGGCCGGCAGCAGCCGGGCCAACGCGATGATCGACGAGGTCCGGCAGGCTGCGTACGAGCAGATCCTCACGCACCTGGGCATCGGGCTCGCCGAAGTGCCGGCCCGGCTGGAGCTCGTGGTGCGGTCCTGGGTGTCGCTGGCCGAGTCCACCGCGCTGATCTGGCTGGACGGCCGGCGGATCCCGCGGGCCGAGCTGGAGCTGCAGCTGGTGCACGACTTCGCCGCGCTGGCCGCGGTGAGCGCCGCCTACGACGCGGAGATGGCGGGGATCCTCGTACGGATCCTGGCCGACGAGCCGGCCGACGGGCCGTTCGGAGAACTGGTGGGGCGTCTCGGCGGGCTCGTTCCGAGCCCTTGATCATCGGCGACACCCGATCACCGATAATGCCCGCGTGATCATTGACGACGGGATCTTGTTCCGGCAGGCCGCGGAGAAGGACGCCGGCACGCTGGTGCGGCTGCACGACCAGGCCGCCCGCTGGATGCAGAAGCACGGGATCGACCAGTGGAAGCCCGGCGACAAGGACGCCGCCCACTTCCGCGCGCGGATGGCCGACGGCGAGGTGTGGCTCGGCGGCGACTGCGACGGACGGGTGGTCGGCGCCTACGAGCTGTGGTGGTCCGACGAGGACGCCTGGGGCGTCCAGCCCCCGGTGGCCGGCTACGTCCACCGGCTGATGGTCGAACGCGAGGCCGCCCCCGCCGGCGCCGGGCGCCGCCTGCTCGAACATGCCGAGCGGCGGATCGCCAGGACCGGACGGGAGCGGGCCCGGCTGGACTGCGTCTCCACCAACCCCCGGCTGCTCGCGTACTACCGGGGTGCGGGCTACCGGGTGGTCGGGGAGCTCCCCGACAAGGCGGGGAAGGACGGCAGGACGTACGGGGTGATCCTGCTGGAGAAGCGGCTGGACGAACTCAGCCTCGCGTGAAGACCGAGACGGTGCGGGCGGGGACGGTGAACTCTCCGGTCGTGGTGTCGTACGCGGACCGCTTGACCGTGGGGTCGGAGCCGGCGGCCTGGACCGGGTGCAGCCGGTAGGCGGTGCCGGCGAGGGCGGGAACGCGCTGGGGCTGGGCGGTGGGCGTCGCGTTGAAGACCACGACCAGGTCGCCCAGGGTCATGGTGATCACGCCCGGGGTCTCGTCCTTGCCGGAGAGGGGGAAGGCCAGCCGTGACTGGACCGCCTCCACCGTGGTGAGGGCGAACTCCGGCGCGGTGGTGCGGATCTTCAGCAGGTCGCGGTGGGCCGCCGCGGTGGCGGTGATGTCCGTGCAGGTGGGGGCCGGTCCCGTCAGGAGCGGCTGCGCGTAGGGCCACTTCGGGGCGTTGTCGGCGGCCGGGGGCAGGCCCCGGCCGAAGCCGTTGCCGCCGCGGCAGTCCCACTGGATCGCGTTGAACCAGTCGCCGCTGTCGTAGGAGTTGCGGTCCAGGGACTTGGAGCGCAGCAGGTCCGTGCCCGCCTGGGAGAGGGACGGGCCCTGCGAGAGGGTGGCCGTCGCCATGGCCAGGACCTGCATGCGGGCCTTGTCCGCGGTGCTCGTGGCCGGCGGGAGCTTGTAGGTCAGGGCGTCGGCGAGGGTCTCGTTGTCGTGGGCGTCGGCGTAGGCGAGGGCGTCGCCGGGGGCGGCCGCGTAGCCGGCCGGGGCTCCGTTGTAGTCCACTTCGGAGCCCTTGGTGCGGCGGCCGGTGGTGTCGGTGAAGGCGTACGAGGCGAGGTTGCCCGACAGGCCCACCTTGATCAGGTCCTGGGCGTGCAGCAGGCGTGCCTTCTGCTCGGCCGGGGTGCCGTTGGCGGGCGCGGAGTTGGGGCTGGTGAACAGGCCCGAGGCGAAGCCCTGGACGCGCGGGTCCTCGTCGAAGGGGCCGCCGCCGCGGACCGCGTCGCGCGCCCGGTCGGAGAAGGTGGCGATGCCGGTTCCGGCCATGTTCTTCTGCGTGGCCTGCACGAAGCGGGCGTCGTCGGCGATCTCGCCGAAGTTCCAGCCCTCCCCGTAGAGCACGATCTTCTTGCCGTCGACCCCGTCCTTGGCGAGGGTCAGGCCGTCGAGGGCCGTGCGGACCGCGAGGATGTTGGCCTTCGGGTGGTGTCCCATGAGGTCGAAGCGGAAGCCGTCGACCTTGTACTCCTTCGCCCAGGTGACGATCGAGTCGACGACGAGCCGGCCCATCATGGCGTTCTCGGGGGCGGTGTTCGCGCAGCAGGTGGAGGTGGCGACGGAGCCGTCGGCCAGCAGCCGCTGGTAGTAGCCGGGGACGATGCGGTCGAGGACCGACTTGTCCGACTGGCCCGCGGCGACGGTGTGGTTGTAGACCACGTCCATCACCGTGCGCAGCCCGGACCCGTTGAGGGACTGGACCATCCTGCGGAACTCGACCGTACGGGCCGTGCCGTTCGGGTCGCTCGCGTAGCTGCCCTCGGGGACGGTGTAGTGCAGCGGGTCGTAGCCCCAGTTGTACGCGTCCTTCGCGGCCGCGGCGGCCACGCACGCCTGCTGCTCCTGCGAGTCCGGCGCGTACACCGTGAGGTCGCAGGCGGGCTCGGTGCGGTCGGCGGGCTTCTCCGGGATGGTGCCGATGTCGAAGGCCGGGAGGAGGTGGACGTACGAGGTTCCGGCGGCGGCCAGGTCGCGCAGGTGCCGCATGCCCGCCGAGGAGGTGTCGGTGAAGGCCAGGTACTGGCCGGGGTGGGTGCTGGTGCGGTCCGCGACGGAGAAGTCGCGGATGTGGAGCTCCTGGATCTGCGCGGAGGTGAAGGGGACGGCGGCGGGCTTGCGCAGGGTCTTCCAGCCGGGCGGGGCGAGCTTCGGGTCGGCCAGGTCCACGGCCAGGCTGTGGGTGGAGTCTGCGGTCAGGGCGGTGGAGTACGGGTCGGTGACCAGGTTCCGGACGAGCTGCCCGGTGGTCGGGGCCCAGACGGTGACGGCGTAGCGGTACGGCTTGCCGGTCCAGGAGCGCTCGCCGCGCACCGACCAGACGCCGGTGGCGTCGTCGCGGTGCATGGCGACCGCACGGCCGTCGAGTTCGAGGGAGACCTGCTGGGCGGTCGGCGCCCAGACGGAGAGGGTGGGGCGGCCGTCCTTGAAGGCCGGGCCGAGGGCCGCGGTCGTGGCGTACAGGTCGTCGAGGACGCCGGCGAGCTGGACGCCGGTGGCGGCGAGGACGGCCCCGTTGGCGGCGCGGGCGCTCGCGACGAGCTGGCCGCGCAGGGCCTCGCGGACCCGGTCGCGGTCGCGCGGGTCGACGGTGTACGCGCCGTAGGCGGTCAGGTGCGGGAACTTCTGCTTCTGGGCGGCGGTCAGCTCGGTCCGGGCGCCCAGGCGCAGCCACTGGGCGCGGCCGGTCAGGGTGCCGTTCTCCGCCTTGAGGGAGCCGTCGCGGGAGGCGAGGAGCTGTACGGAGGCGGCGGCCGCGGGGGCGTTCCAAGCGAGGGTGTCGCGGTCGATCCAGACGGCCTGGGACTTGGTGAGGTCCAGGGCGGCGGAGGAGCCGGCGGGCTGCGGCAGGAGGTACTTCTCCTTTCCGCCGAGCATCCACACCTCGTGGCCGGTGGCCTTCAGGTCCAGGGACTGGTCGGAGGGGAGGTCCTTCTCGTCGCCCTTGTGGAGGATGTAGCTCAGGCTGGTGGCGCCGGCCGCGAGCGGGACCTCGTAGACCGCGCCGTAGGAGTCGGTGCGGACGGGGAGCAGCGGCCTGGACCAGTCGGTGGGGGCCGCGGCGCCGGTCCAGACGTGCAGGCCCCAGCCGTCGTAGGCGCCGTCGGGGCGCTGGTAGTGGAGAACGGCCTTGGTCTGGTCCTGCGGCGGGTAGGCCGGGCGGTCGGTGCGGGCGGGCTCCTTGCCCTGCTCCAGCCAGATCTCGCCGGTCTTCGTCACGTCGATGGTGCGGTCGGCGGCGACGTCCTTGTTGCCGTCCTTGTCGATGACGAGGTAGCCGACGGAGGAGGCGCCGGGCTTGAGCCTGACGTAGGCGAAGGCGCCGTAGGCGTCGCGGCCGGTGAAACCGTGGCCCTCCGGCTGTGCCTTTGACGGAGCGGCCTCGCCGTCGGCGAGGTCGCCCCAGGCGTAGAGCCGCCAGTTCGTGTAGTCGCCGTCGGGCCGGTTGTAGTGGACGACGGCGTAGTCGCGCTGGGTGGCGGTGGGGACCTCGGTGGGCGGGGCCTGGCCGGCGACGGACGCGGCGAGGGCGCTCGCGGTGCGGCCGGCGGCGTCGACCACGACGGCCTTGTAGCGCAGGGCGGTGCCGGCGGGGGCGGTGACGTGCTGGGTGACCTTGTAGGGGGCGTGGTCGGCGGAACCGAGCACCTGCCACTTCTCGTTGCCGCTCTGCGCGGCGAAGACGACCCGGTTCAGGCCGCCGCCGGTGACGTCGGCGGAGAGCTCGACGGTGCCGGTGGCGCCGGGGGCCGGGGCCTTGAGGGTGAGGGCGGGCTTGACGGTGGGCTTGGCGGCGGGCGCGAGGGCCTGGAGGACCACGGAGCCGAGGGCCGGGACGGGGACGGTGAGTTTGCCCGCCGCGGAGGCGCGGAGCAGGGCGGTGCCGCCGTAGAGGGTGCGGTACTGGGCGCCGGCCGGGGCGTCGATCTCGACGGTGCGGGACTCGGCTCCGTTGTTGGCGGCGACCAGGTACTCGGTGCGGCTGCGGGCGTCGGTGCGCGCGAAGGCGTAGACGGAGCCGTCGGCGAGGCGTTCGCTCTGGATGCCGTCGCGCAGGGCGGGGTGGTCCTTGGTCAGCTTCGCGAGAGCACTGATCTGCTGGTAGAGCGGGTGCTCCGGATCGTAGGCATCGCTCGCATGCGTGCGCGCCGTTCCGAGCTGGTCGTCGTCCAGGTAGTCGGCGACCTGCGAGGCGAAGAGCGGCTGGCGGGCGTCCTTGTCGCCGCCCGCGCCGGTGAAGCCCTGCTCGTCACCGGAGTAGATCACCGGATTGCCCCGGGAGAGGAACATCAGCTCGTTGGCCAGCCGGTAGCGGCCCAGCAGCTCCTGCTCCCCCGCGCCCGGCCGGTCCTGCTTCAGGAAGGTGCCGAAGCGGCCCATGTCGTGGTTGCCGAGGAAGGTCACCTGCTCGTAGGCGTTGGCCTTGTCGCTGGTGTACCGGTAGTCGTCGGCCAGGACGGAGGCCAGCCGGCCGGCTCCCGCGCCCTGGGAGGCGTACGCGCGGATGGCGTCCTGGAGCGGGAAGTCAAGGGTGGCGTCGAGCTTCCCGCGGGTCACGTAGGGGGAGGTGACGGCGGTGTCGGCGGAGTAGACCTCGCCGAACATGAAGAAGTCGTCCCGGCCGCGCTTGGCCGCGTAGGCGTCGAGGGCGGTCGCCCACTGCGCCCAGAACCCGGTGTTGACGTGCTTGACCGTGTCGATCCGGAAGCCGTCGATGTCGAAGTCCTTGACCCACTTCTCGTAGATCTTCTCCATCCCCTCGACGACCTCGGGACGCTCGGTCCACAGGTCGTCGAGGCCGAAGAAGTCGCCCTGGTCGGAGGATTCGCCGGCGAAGGTGGAGTCGCCCCGGTTGTGGTACATCGTGGGGTCGTTGAGCCAGGCAGGGACCTTGAGGTTCTTCTTCGCGTCCGGCACGAAGGGGGTCCTCGGGAAGGACTCCCCGTCCACCTTGGGGAACTTCGACTTCCCACCCGCGTAGTCGGCGTCGTCGAAGGGCACGCCGTCCTTCGTCAGGTACGGGAACGCCCCCTTCGACAGGTAGGAGTAGGAGGCCTCGCGGTAGTCGACGACGTCGGCGGTGTGGTTGGTGATGACGTCGAAGAAGACCTTCATCCCCTTCCCGTGGGCCGTGTCGATCAGCCGCTCCAGGTCGGCGTTGGTGCCGAAGTGCGGGTCGACCTGGGTGAAGTCGGTGATCCAGTAGCCGTGGTAGCCGGCCGAGACGTCGTCGCCCTTGCCCTGCACCGGCTGGTTCTTGAAGATCGGCGCCATCCAGATGGCGGTGGTGCCGAGCCCCTTGATGTAGTCCAGCCGGTCGGTGAGCCCCTTGAGGTCACCGCCCTGGTAGAAGCCCTTGTCGGTCGGGTCCAGGCCGGTCTCCAGGCGGGAGCCGGTCAGGCCGCCCCGGTCGTTGCGCGGGTCGCCGTTCGCGAACCGGTCCGGGAGCACGAAGTAGAACTGCTCCCGGGTCAGGTCGTGCCGGGCCGGCTCGGCGGCCAGTTTCGCGTCCGAGGGCGGGGCGGGCGGCTTCGCGGCGGCAGCGGCCGCGGCGGGGAGGGCGGGCAGGAGCGTCACGGCCAGGGCGGCGGCGAGCACTCCTGCGGCAGGGCGTATCAAGGCGGGTCTCCTTGTGTACGTGTCGCACGGATGAGGGCCGCCCGGCGGTGGCGGGGAGAGAGAGGTGCCGGGCGGCCCTGGTCGGTGGGGCGGCGGCTCAGGCGCGCCAGGTGTCGGTCAGCATGACCTTGCCGCTCGCGGGGACGGTGGCGGTGCGGTTCGCGCCGCTCTCCCAGGTGACGTTGCCGGCGGCGTCCTTGCGGACGTACTTGTACGCGAAGGACGTGCCGGCCGGAAGGGTGACGTCGAGCTTCCAGACGGGGTAGGCGGCCGGGTCGAGCTTGAGGGCGGCGGCGGTGTTCCAGGCGCCGAGCTCGGCCCGGTCCCCGGTGACGTAGACGTTCTGGCCGGGGACGGTGGTGGCGTTGACGGCGAAGGAGGCCCCGGCGGGTCCGGCCGGGGTACCCGCGCAGGTCCGGGCGTTCACGTGCAGGGCGAGGGCGGTACCGGCGCCGAGGGTGGCGGTGAACTGCCCGCCCGCACCCACGGTGACCGTGCGCCCGCTCTGGACGTCGCAGTAGTCGCCGGCGGGAAGGGAGGTCTGGAAGGTGCGGGTGAGGGCCGAGCCCTCGTGGTTGAGGGCGACGTACGCCTTGGAGCCGCGTCCGAAGGCGATCTGGTCGCCGCCGTTGTCCCACCAGTTGGTGACGGACTGGCCGCGGGCCGCGTTGCGGAAGCCGACCATCGAGGAGATCTCCCGCCAGGCGTGCTGACACTTCCAGCCATCGGCGTAACAGGCGCTCACCGCGCCGCCGTTGGGCGGGCCGGCGTCCTTGTCGGTCCACTCGTAGCCCGAGTGCACGTCCGGGGAGCCGTAGGGCCAGGCCAGCATGAAGACGTTGGCGAGGGTGTAGGCGGAGCCGTCCTTGTAGCTGAGGGTGTCGCCGACGCGCTCGGTGTCGTGGTTGTCGACGAAGACCCCGGCCTGGCCGCCGGGCATGTGTCCCCAGGCCTCGCCGAAGTTCTTCAGGTAGGCGAGGTTCTCGTTCCGGAAGACGCGCTTGAGGTCCCGGGCGTACCGGAACTCCTGCACGTCCCCGTTGCCGAGGTACTCGCTCGGCGAGACGGCCTCGCCCGCGCCGTGTATCGCCTCCTGCTTCCAGTAGACGCCGGGGTTCGTCAGCCGGGACTTGATGTCGGCGAGGTCGGCGGCGGGCATGTGCTTGGCGGCGTCGATCCGGAAGCCGTCGACGCCGAGGGAGAGCAGGTCGTTGAGGTACCCGGCGATCCGGCCCCGCACGTAGTCCTCGCCGGTGTCCAGATCGGCGAGCTGCACGAGCTCGCAGTTCTGGACGTTGGCGCGGTCCTGGTAGTTGGAGATGGTGGCCCGGCAGTCGTCCATGTCGGAACCGGAGTACAGGCCCGGGTAGTTGTACTTCGTGTACGAACTCCCGCCGGTCCCGGTCCCGTCGCCGGCGGCCATGTGGTTGATGACGGAGTCGGCGACGACCTTCACACCGGCGGCGTGACAGCTGTCGACCATGGCCTTGAAGGCGGTGCGGTCGCCGAGCCGTCCGGCGATCCTGTAGCTCACGGGCTGGTACGAGGTCCACCACTGGGGCCCCTGGATGTGCTCCTGCGGGGGCGAGACCTGCACGTAGCCGTACCCGGCGGGCCCGAGCGCGCTGGTACAGGCGGCAGCCACGGAGGCGAACTTCCACTCGAAGAGGACGGCGGTGACGTCCTTGTCCCCGGGCGCCGCGGCGGAGGCCTGCGGTCCGATGGCCGTGAGGGTGGCGGCGGCAAGTGCGGTGGTGGCGAAAAGAGTTGCAGCTCTGACGGCTCTGGCAGGCATGCGGGGGGCCTCCTGGCGGGAGAGGTGGGGATTGGAGCGACCGTAGGGGCCAGGTAGGAGCGCTGCAAGAGTTTGCGCAAGAGATTGCAGAATTGTTTCCGAGGCGTGTCCCGCCGGACAGGTGGCTCTGGGCGCGAACCCCTGCGCGGCGGGAGCGGCGAGGCCCGGTGACCATCACTCGATCCCAATTCCTGCCCATTCACTGCCCATATGGGCCCATCGATGGCTTCTCCCACCGGACCGGCGCGCTGGGGCAGCGCCCCGGGAACCGGCGCGATATGCCTTCAGGACAACACGGCGTCTGCGGAAGGCTGGAGACGATGGTCGAGCGAAGGAATTTCCTCAAGGCCGGTGCCATCGGGGGCGCGGCCACGGCCACTGACGGGATCGCCCGGCAGGCTCCCGGGCGGGGCGGAGCAGGCCCGCACCGCCCCGCCCGGGAGGGCTAAGGCACCTGCGCCGTGGAGCCCCGGACCACCAGTTCCGGCTGGAAGACGTACTCCGTGCGCTGGACCGGGGTGCCCGAGACCGCCTCCAGGAGGGCCCCCACCGCAGCCGTCGCCATCGCGCGCACCGGCTGGCGGACCGTCGTCAGCGGCGGGTCCGTGAACGCGATCAGCGGGGAGTCGTCGAAGCCGACCACCGACACGTCCTGCGGCACCCGCAGCCCGCGCTCGCGCACCGCGCGGATGACGCCCAGCGCCATCGGATCGCTGCCGCACACGATGCCCGTACAGCCGCGGTCCAGCAGGGCCATGCCCGCCGCGTGGCCGCCCTCCACCGTGAACAGGGTGCGCTGGATCAGGCCCTCCGTCTCCGCGTCCGGCACGGCGGCGAGGAACCCCTGCTCCTTGCGCGCCGACGGCACGTACCGCGTCGGGCCGATCGCCAGGCCGATCCTCCGGTGGCCCAGGTCCTCCAGGTGCCGTACGGCCATGTCGGCCGCCGCCCGGTCGTCCGGGGAGACGAAGGGCGCGCTGATCTGCTCGTTGAAGCCGTTGATCAGTACGAAGGGGACTCCGCGCGCGGCGAGCCGCTGGTAGCGGGACGGGTCCGCGTGGGAGTCCGCGTGCAGGCCCGACAGGAAGACCATCCCCGTGACCCCGCGCTCCTCCAGCTGTTCCACCAGCTCGTCCTCGGTGGCCCCGCCCGGGGTCTGCGTGCACAGCACCGGCGTGTACCCGTGCCCGGCCAGCGCCTGCTCTATGACCTGCGCGAAGGCCGGGAAGATCGGGTTGGTGAGCTCCGGGATCAGCAGCCCGACCAGGCCGTTGCTGCGCCGCTTGAGCCGTACGGGCCGCTCGTAGCCGAGCAGGTCGAGCGCGGCCAGCACCTTGTGCCGGGTGCCGGCCGCGACGCCCGCCTTGCCGTTGAGCACACGGCTGACGGTCGCCTCGCTGACCTGGGCCTGCGCGGCGATGTCCGTCAGCCGGAGGGGGGAGGTCACCCCGACGTCACCTGCCACCACACCGTGGTGTCGGCCGGCAGCACGCCGTCCTCGACCGCCTCGCCGCTGGACAGCAGGGCCTCGCCGGCGACGGGGAACCGTACCGCCGTGCCGGTGGTGTTGGCGGTGCAGAGGAAGTCCCCGCGGCGGAAGGCCAGGACGCCGGCGGGAGCCTCCTGCCAGTCCACCGACTCGCCCGCGCCCAGGTCCGGGCGCGCGCGGCGCAGCCGCAGGGCGGTCCGGTACAGCTCCAGGGTGGAGGACGGGTCGCCGGTCTGCGCCTCCACGCTCAGCTCCGCCCAGGAGTCCGGCTGCGGGAGCCAGCTGCCGCCGGTGCCGAAGCCGTACGGGGCCTGCGTACCCGACCACGGGATGGGGACCCGGCAGCCGTCGCGGAAGCCGTCCTGTCCCGCCGCGCGGAAGAACGACGGGTCCTGGCGGACCTCGTCCGGCAGGTCGGTGACGTCGGGCAGGCCGAGCTCCTCGCCCTGGTAGACGTACGCCGAACCGGGCAGCGCCAGCATCAGCAGGCTCGCCGCGCGGGCCCGCCGCAGACCGAGCTCGCGGTCGCCGGGCTCGCGCAGCTGGGTACCCAGGCCGGCGGGGTTGGCGAAGCGGGTGGCGTGCCGGGTGACGTCGTGGTTGGACAGCACCCAGGTGGTGGGGGCGCCGACGGGGCGCATCGCGGCCAGCGAGCCGTCGATGACCTCGCGGAGCGCGCCCGCCTCCCAGTCGCTGGTCAGGTACTGGAAGTTGAACGCCTGCTGCATCTCGTCGGGGCGGACGTAGCGGGCCGTGCGTTCGGCGGTCGGGGTCCACGCCTCGGCGACCAGGACGCGGTCGCCCTGGTACTCGTCGAGGATCCGGCGCCAGGAGCGGTATATCTCGTGGACGCCGTCCTGGTCGAAGAAGGGCATGACGTCGTTGCCGAGCAGCTTGAGCTGGTCCCTGGCACCGAGGTCGGGCAGGCCGGGCGCCTTGACCAAGCCGTGGGCCACGTCGACGCGGAAGCCGTCGGCGCCGAGGTCGAGCCAGAAGCGCAGGATCGAGCGGAACTCGTCCTGGACGGCCGGGTGCTCCCAGTTGAAGTCGGGCTGCTCGGGTGCGAAGAGGTGCAGGTACCACTCTCCGTCCGCGACCCGGGTCCAGGCGGACCCGCCGAAGATCGACTCCCAGTCGTTGGGCGGCAGTTCGCCGTTCTCGCCCTTGCCGGGACGGAAGTGGAAGCGCTCCCGCAGCCGGGACCCGGAACCTTCGCGCAGCGCCTGCTTGAACCATTCGTGCTGGTCGGAGCAGTGGTTCGGGACGAGGTCGACGATGATGCGCAGACCCAGTCCGTGGGCCTCGCGGATCACGGCGTCGGCGTCGTGCAGGGTGCCGAACATCGGGTCGATGGCCCGGTAGTCGGCGACGTCGTAGCCGGCGTCGGCCTGCGGGGAGGCGTAGAAGGGGCTGAGCCAGACGGCGTCGACGCCCAGCTCCTTGAGGTAGGGCAGACGGCTGCGGATGCCTTCGAGGTCCCCCATGCCGTCCCCGTTGGAGTCGGCGAAGCTGCGCGGATAGACCTGGTAGATCACCGCGTCTCTCCACCAGCCGGGCAGGGTGCCGGTGGAGGTGGGAAGTGCGTCGGCGAGGTGCTGGGTCATGTCGTCCTTGGAGAGATCGGGCCGGTGATGCGGGAGCAGGCGGGTGGTCAGCCCTTGGTGGCGCCTGCGGTCATCCCGGCGACGAGGTGACGCTGGGCGAAAACGAAGAAGATCGCCGCGGGGATGGCGATGAGGACCGAGGCGGCGCTCATCGCACCCCAGTTGGAGGTGTACTGGGTGACGAAGGTCTGCAGTCCGCCGGCCAGGGTGAGGTTCTCCTCGCCGACCATGAAGGCGGAGGCGTACGCGACTTCGCCCCAGGCGGTGATGAAGGCGTAGAAGCCGGTGACGGCGAGACCGGGCTTGGCCAGCGGCAGGATCAGCCGCCAGAAGGTGCCGAAGGGGTTGAGCCCGTCGACCCGGCCGGATTCGTCGATCTCCACCGGGATGGTGTCGAAGAAGCCCTTCATCATCCAGGCGCAGAACGGCACGGCGATGGTGAGGTACGTGATGATCAGGCCGATCGGCTGGTTGAGCAGGCCGAGGTCGCCCATCAGGTTGTAGAGCGGCACGATGAGGATGGCCATGGGGAACATCTGCGTGATGAGCAGGGTCCACATGAGCGGCTTCATGCCGGGGAACTTGAAGCGGCTGACCGCGTATCCGGTGGTGGCGGCGATGAACACACCGAGGACGGTGGTGACGCCGGCGACCAGGACGGAGTTCCCGAACCAGCTGAGGAAGTGGCTCGACTCCAGCAGGTACGTGTAGTTGCCGAGGGACGGTTCCTTGATGAAGTCCGTGGTGACCGCGTGCTCGGCGGGCTTGAGCGAGGTCAGCAGGATCCACAGCACCGGGAACACGGCGATGACGGACGCGCCGAGCAGGGTGAGGTGCAGGCCCACGGAGGCGAGCGGGGAGCGGCTGCCCCGGGTACGAGCGTTGGTCATGGTCACCACACCTCTCCCTGCTTGCGCAGCGAGCGCCGGTAGACCAGCGCGAAGATCATGAGCAAGGCGAGGATCAGTACGCCCCACGTGGCGGAGCCGGCGAAGTCGCGCGGGCTCGACACGAACGCCTCGCGGAAGGCCTGGGTCACCAGGATCTCGGTGGAGTCGCCCGGTCCGCCGCGGGTGAGCAGGAAGATCACCGGGAACATGTTGAAGGTCCAGATGGTGGAGAGCAGGATCACCGTCATGCTCACCGCGCGCAGGCCGGGCAGGGTGATGTGCCGGAACCGCTGCCAGGCGCTCGCGCCGTCCATCTCGGCGGCCTCGTAGAGCTCACCGGGGATGGACTGCAGTCCGCCGAGCAGGGCGACCATCATGAAGGGGACGCCGAGCCAGACGTTGACGGCGACGACCGAGAACTTGGCCCAGGTCGGGTCGTCGAGCCACGGGACCGCGGCGATGCCGCCGCCGTCGAGGAGCTTGTTGAGGATGCCGTTGTCGCGGTTGAAGAGGAACCGCCAGGCGAAGACCGAGACGAAGCCGGGGACGGCCCAGGGCAGGATCAGCGCCATCCGGTAGGCGGCGCGGCCCTTGAAGTCCCGGTTGAGCATGTTGGCCAGGACCAGGCCGAGCGTGAAGGTGATCGACACGCACGCGACGGTCCACATCACCGTCCACACCAGCCGCTGCAGGAACACCGGGTCGCTGAGCACGTCCGCGTAGTTGTCGAGTCCGACGAACTCGTACGTGGCCTCGATGTGGCGGGCGCCGATGGTGCGCGAGACGTTGCGCTCATTGGCATCGGTCAGCGACAGGTAGATGCCGCGGACCAGCGGCCAGCCGATGATCACGCCGAGGACGAGCACCACCGGGGCGATCATCGTCCAGGCGTACCAGTGGGTGGCGAGGGCGCGCCTCAGCCCGCCCTTGGTCCCACCGGGGGCCTTGCTGTCAGTCCAGCGGCTCCGGCCGCGGGCGGCGGTGTCGTCTCCGACTCCGTCGCCCGCGGCCTTCGCCACCGACTGGCTGGTGTGAGCAGCCATGGTTTCGTTACTTCCAGCCCTTGAGGATCTTGCGGAACTCGACGCCGGCCGACTTGGCCGCGTCCTCCGGGCTCGACGCCCCGGTGATCGCCTTGGTGTATTCGACCTTCAGCGGCTCGAAGAGGGAGCCGTTCTCCGGGATCCAGGCGCGCTCGACGGCCTTGTCCACGGCCGGCTTGAAGAACTGGACCATCTCGCTGCCCTTGACGTCCGGCTGCTCGTAGGCGGCGGTACGGGTCGGCAGCAGGCTCAGGTCCTTGGCGGACTGCACCTGGACCTCCTGCGAGGTCATGTACTCGACGAAGGCGTGCGCGGCGGTGCGGTTCTTGGAACCGGCGTAGACGCCGAGGTCGTGGCCGCCCTGCGGGGCACCGGCCTTGACGGAGCCGGCCGGGACGGCGGCGATGCCGAGGTTGGCCTTGTCCTTGAACTGGTCACCGGCGTAGGTGTCGGCGACGGCCCACGGACCGTTGATCATCATGGCGGCCTCGCCGGACTTGAAGGCCGTCTGCATGTTGGTGTAGCCGTCGGTGGCGTTGGTGATCGCCGCGCCGGAGGTGACCAGGTCACGAGCGGTCTTGAAGGCCTTGACGCCCGCCGCGTTGTCGACGGTGACCGCCTTGTTCTTCGCGTCGACGAGGTCGCCGCCCTCCCCGTAGATCAGCGGGAGGAACCAGTAGGAGTCGTCGCCGCGCAGGTAGAGGCCGGCCTTGCCGGACTTCGCCTTGATGGCGGCGGCGGTGGTCTTCAGCTCCTCCAGCGTCTTGGGGGGCTGGACGCCGGCGTCGGCGAGCATCTTCTTGTTGTAGAAGAGGCCGAGGGTGTCGATGACCTGCGGCACTGCGTAGGTCTTGCCCTCGTACTTGCCGCTGGCCGCGGCCTGCGGCAGGAACTCGGCGTCGACCTTCTTCGCCGTCTCGGCCGGGACCTCGTCGAGGTAGCCGAGCGAGGCGAAGTCGGCGACCCAGCCGACGTCGGCGCGGATCACGTCAGGCGCGTCGGAGCCGCTGCTGAAGGCGTTCTTGACCTTGTTCTGCGCGTCGCCGTACGGGACGTTGACGTACTTGACGGTCACCTTCGGGTGCTTCGCGGTGAACGCCTCGGCGATCTTCTGGAAGCTGGCCTTCTCGGCGTCGTTCGAGGTGTCCCACCACGTGACCGTGCCGGAAAGCTCGCCGCCGGCGTTGACCTCGCCGTCGTCCTTCGTGTCCCCACCGCAAGCCGTCGCCGCGAGCGCCAGGGTCGCGACCAGCGCGGTGGCCGCTATGCCACGCCGCATATGAACTCCTTCAATGATCCCGACCGCGCCCTCGCGGTCCCGAGTTGCCAGGAACGTAACAAGACTGAAAGAGGACCGAAAGACCTTGCGCAAACTTTCTGCAAGCGGAGGGGATCGTTACATCCGTGTGTCCGTACGGTTGCCGCAGCTTGCTGTTAGTTCGAGTCACCTTCGACTGCCCGGGCCCGCAACCACGGGAGGTGTACCCGCGTTGACCCCGATATGACCCACGAGTCGACGGCCGTCCAGCTTGCAAGCTCTTCCAGCAACGCGACCGCGAGCGGTGGCTGGTGGCGCGATGCAGTCATCTATCAGGTGTACGTGCGCTCCTTCGCCGACAGCGACGGCGACGGAGTCGGCGACCTGCGCGGGGTCCGCTCGCGCCTCCCCCACCTCGCCCGCCTCGGGGTGGACGCCGTGTGGCTCACCCCCTTCTACGTCTCCCCGCAGGCGGACGGCGGCTACGACGTCGCCGACTACCGGGCCGTCGACCCCCTCTTCGGGGACCTCTCCGACGCCGACGAGCTCGTCCGCGCGGCGCACGCGCTGGGGCTGCGGGTCATCGTGGACGTGGTGCCGAACCACACCTCCGCGCAGCACCCCTGGTTCCGTGCCGCCCTCGCCGGGGACCCGGAGGCCCGGGCGCGCTACCTCTTCCGCCCGGGGCGGGGGGCCGACGGCGCGGAGCCGCCGAACGACTGGGAGTCGATCTTCGGCGGCCCGGCGTGGACGCGGGTCGCGGACGGCCAGTGGTACCTGCACCTCTTCGCCCCCGAGCAGCCGGACCTGGACTGGGACCACCCGGAGGTCGCCGCCGAATTCGCGTCCGTCCTGCGGTTCTGGCTCGACCTGGGCGTCGACGGCTTCCGCGTCGACGTGGCCCACGGCATGGTCAAGGCCCCGGGCCTGCCGGACATCGGCCGCGGCGCGCAGGCCACCCTGATCGGGACCGAGCCGCTCCCCTTCTTCGACCAGGACGGGGTCCACGAGATCCACCGCGGGTGGCGCCGGCTCCTGGACTCCTACGAGGGCGACCGCATCGGCGTCGCCGAGGCGTGGGCCCCCACCTCCGAACGCCTCGCGCTGTACGTCCGGCCGGACGAGCTGCACCAGGCCTTCAACTTCCGGTTCCTCAACTGCCCGTGGGACACCGTCGCGATGCGGACCGTCATCGACGAGTCCCTGGCAGCCACCACCTCGGTCGGCGCCCCGACCACGTGGGTGCTGTCCAACCACGACGTGGTACGCCATGTGACCCGGTACGGGGGCGGCGCCCGCGGCCTCGCCCGCGCCCGGGCCGCCGCCCTCCTGATGCTGGCCCTCCCCGGCTCGGCGTACCTCTACCAGGGCGAGGAACTGGGCCTCCCCGAGGTCCTGGACCTCCCGGACGATTCCCGCCGCGACCCCGCCTTCCGCCGCGGGCGCCTCCGGCAGTCCCCGGCCGAAGCGGGGGCCGGGCCTGAGGCCGACGGGCAGGAGGGGTTGCGCGATGGGTGTCGGGTGCCCATTCCGTGGTGCGGGGCGGAGCCGCCGTACGGCTTCGGGCCGACCGGGAGCTGGCTCCCGCAGCCGGCCGGCTGGGACGGTCTGACCGTCGCCGCCCAGACCGGCGACCCGCACTCCACCCTGGAGCTCTACCGCGCCGCGCTGGAGCTGCGCCGGGCGATGCCCGGCCTCGGCGCCCCGGAGGCGGGGACCGGTCCCGCCGCCGAGGCCCCGTACCGCTCCGGGATGTGCTGGCTGCCCGCGCCCGAGGGAGTGCTCCTCTTCACCCGGCCCGGTTTCGCCTGCACCCTCAACAGCCGCCCCGACGCGGTCGAGCTTCCCGCGCCCGGACGCCCCGTACTCTCCAGCTCCCCCGTGGAGACGGACGGCCGCACCGTCCGCCTTCCGCCGGATTCGTGCACGTGGTGGGCAATGTGAGCCAGCGGCCGGTACAGTCCAATCCCGTGACCGCACGGCTAGCCGACATCGCAGCCCAGGCGGGGGTCAGCGAAGCCACAGTCAGCCGCGTGCTCAACGGCAAGCCCGGTGTGGCCGCCGGCACCCGTGAATCCGTGCTGGCCGCCCTCGACGTACTCGGCTACGAACGCCCCGTACGCCTGCGCCAGCGCAGCGCCGGACTCGTCGGTCTGATAACTCCCGAGCTGGACAACCCCATCTTCCCGGCGCTCGCCCAGGTCATCGGCCAGGCCCTGACCCGGCAGGGGTACACGCCGGTGCTGGCCACGCAGACGCCCGGCGGGTCCACCGAGGACGAGCTGACCGAGATGCTGGTCGACCGCGGGGTCTCCGGGATCATCTTCGTCTCCGGTCTGCACGCCGACACCACCGCGGACATGGGCCGCTATGACCAACTCCGCGGGCAGGGCGTCCCGTACGTCCTCATCAACGGGTTCTCCGACAAGGTGCAGGCCCCCTTCGTCTCCCCCGACGACCGGGCCGCGATGGTCCTCGCCGTCACCCACCTCACCGCGCTCGGCCACACCCGCATCGGCCTCGCGGTCGGACCGAAGCGCTTCGTGCCCGTCCTCCGCAAGATCGAGGGCTTCCGGCTCGGGATGAAGGAACGGCTCGGACTCGACGAGGCCGAGGTGGAGGAGCTGATCCAGCACTCCCTCTACACCCTGGAGGGCGGCCAGGCCGCCGCGGCCGCACTCATCTCGCGCGGCTGCACCGCGGTGGTGTGCGCGAGCGACATGATGGCGCTCGGCGCGATCCGGGCCGCCCGCCAGCAGGGGCTGCGGGTGCCGCAGGACGTGTCGGTGGTCGGCTTCGACGACTCCCCCCTCATAGCGTTCACGGACCCGCCGCTGACCACCATCCGCCAGCCCGTGCAGGCGATGGGACAGGCCGCGGTGCGGACCCTGCTGGAGGAGATCGGCGGTACGCCGGCCCCGCACAGCGAGTTCGTGTTCCTGCCCGAACTGGTGGTGCGCGGCTCGACGGCCTCCGGCCGGGGGCAACGCCGCGCGGCGTCTCGTACCTGAGACGGACCGGCTGCGCCGAAGACCGTCCCGAGGGATGATCGGAGGCGGGAACGCATCTGGCAGACTCTCTCCCCATGGGTGAATCGAGCGTGAAGACACTGGAAACCCCGGCGGATGTCTCCTCACCCACCGTGGTCGAGACGGAGACCCGCCGGGGTTCCGACCGCACCCTGCTCTCCCGGCTGCGCGCCCCCCGCCGGCCTCGGATCTGGTTCGAGGTCCTGCTCATCGCGGTCAGCTACTGGACGTACTCGCTGATCCGCAACGCGGTGCCCGAACAGAAGACGGTCGCCCTCGCGAACGCCGACTGGATCTGGGGCGTCGAGCGGAACCTCGGCATCGCCGTCGAGCAGTCGGTCAACCACGCCATCAACTCCGTGACGTGGCTGATCGTGGGCATGAACTACTACTACGCCACACTCCACTTCGTCGTGACCATCGGCGTGCTGGTGTGGATCTACCGGTTCCATCCGGGGCGGTACGCCGCCACGCGCCTGGTCCTCTTCGCCACCACCGGCGTGGCCCTGGTCGGCTACTACTTCTATCCGCTCGCGCCGCCCCGGCTGATGAACGGACAGAACTTCGTCGACACCGTGCTGGTCCACCACACCTGGGGCTCCATGGCCTCCGGGAACCTCAAGCAGATGTCGAACCAGTACGCCGCGATGCCGTCCATGCACATAGGGTGGTCGCTCTGGTGCGGGCTGACGATCTTCGCGGTCGCCTCGGCTCCCTGGGCCCGCATCCTGGGCCTGCTCTACCCGACGGCGACCCTCGTCGTCATCGTGGCCACCGCCAACCACTTCTGGCTCGACGCCGTGGGCGGCATGATCTGCCTCGCCTTCGGCTACACCGTCTCGCGGTCCTGGTACGGCTCGATGCCCCACCGCCTCCCGCGCCACCCGCAGCCCGCGGGTCCGCACCCCGCGGCGGACCTGCTGAACCGCTTCCGGACCCGCGCCTGACGCCTGGTCCTACGGGGCTGCGGATCTACGGGTCGATGCGGGCCAGGGCCTCGGCGAGGGTGCGCACATAGAGCCCGTCGGCCAGGATCCGCCGGCCCGCCAAGGGTTGGCCGAGGCGTTTCTCGGCGGCCAGGATCCCGCGGAGCAGCGGCGCCGATCTCCCCGAGGCGGAGCACGGGGCCGCGCCGCACACATCGAGGGCGAAAGCCGGGTCCCCGGTGACCTTCCAGTGCGCCCAGGCGGCGCGCCGGGGGTGGTTGCGGGCCGTGCGGGGATCACGTCCGGTCGCGTACGCGGCCAGCCGGTCCGCCGTGCCGGCCGCGGCGGGCCCGATCCGGCCGAGGACGCGCAGGGCGTCGTAGGCGTAGGGCGTCTCCAGGATCCCGACCACCTCGGGCACGGCGGGTGCGGCAGGGCGGGCAGTGCCCGGACGTCGCCCGGCCCCGCGAGGGCGAAGGCGTGCACCTGGACGGTGTGGCCGGAGGTGGGGACGGAGAACCGGAGCAGTTCGGCGAGCGATCCGGCGATCCGGTCGGCCTGTCCGACGACGGCGCGGCCGGCCTGGACGAGCGCCGCACTCGCGTCCCGGCTGGGCGATCCCTCGCAGACCGCTTCGACGACGGTCTCCCAGCACGACGGATCCGGCCGCCGGTACCGGAGCACGGCCTCCGCTGCGGAATCGATTCCCCTCATGGGAGCCGCCTTTCAATTCTTCCGAATGGGTCCGGGGGAAATGGGCACGCTCCCGGTGCGCTCTCCACCCTGGCTCCTGACGCCGCGATCCGGCGCGCGGTTGCGTGACATGCGTCACGGTGGGAACTTCGACGCCGGCCCCCCTCCCGGGCGTGCCATGGCCTCGACATTTCGACATTTGTCCGTTTTGGATTCGACATTCCCCTCTCCGGCAGGAACGGAATGCACGCTTCCGCCGGACTCCTCGTCGACTTCCCTGTTCACGGGCATTCCTGAGAACACGTCACATGGTTGTGCAAGTGACCTGATCGTGACCATGCACGATCATCGGCCCGTTTCAAGCCGGGTGTCGAATGCCCCGGGTGAACGCGAAGCGGAAACTTGCCAGGCCATTGGGGGGCTTCTAAGAATGGCGGCATTCCGGCGTCCCGCAGTTCCGGCGCCGGAAGCTTCGCGATCACCGAATGAGGTCACGCATGCAGAAGCATCGGAAGAAGACGCCGTACCGGAAGATAGTCATCGCCGTCGGAGCCCTGGGAATCGTGGGTGTTCCCACGGCCGCCATGGCCTGCTTCGACACCGACGACAGCGGCCGCGGGAACACCCGTGCCGCGAGCCACCAGGGGCAGCGCCCCTGGCAGTACACCCCCTCGGCCGCCCCGAGCACCCTGGCCCCCGTGGACGTCCCGACGGCGCCGAGCAGCCCCCCGGCCGCCGAGCCGAGCACGCCCGAGGCGCCCGCGCAGCCGGTCGTACAGACCTCACCGCCCGCGCAGCCCCAGCCGCAGCCGACGAAGCCGGCCGCCACCAAGAAGCCGCAGGCGCCCCAGCCCCCGAAGACCTCGGCCCCGGCGGCCCCGGACGCCCCTGCGGCCTCCGGCTCCGCCGCCGCGGTCCTCGCCCTCGTCAACCAGGAGCGCGCCGCCGCCGGGTGCCCGAACCTCACCCTCAACGCGAAGCTCACGAAGGCCGCGCAGGACCACAGCGCGGACATGGCCGCCCACGGCAACATGTCCCACACCGGTTCCGACGGCTCCGACCCGGGTGCCCGCATCACCCGCGCCGGATACGCGTGGAGTTCGTACGGCGAGAACGTCGCCTACGGCTACAGCACGCCCGAGAAGGTCATGGAGGGCTGGATGAACAGCCCCGGCCACCGGGCGAACATCCTGAACTGCTCCTTCAAGGAGATCGGCATCGGCCTGGCTCAGCCGAACCACTACTGGACCCAGGACTTCGGCACGGCGCGCTGACGCCACTGCCGGGGACCCGGAAGGCTCGGCCCCCGAGGCTCAGCCCCCGTAGAACAGTTCCTCGACCACCGCCCGGGCACGGCGGGTGATGCGACGGTAGTCGTCCAGCATCTCCCCGACCGTGCCTTCGGCGTATCCGAGGTAGCGGCCGACCGCCGCGAGTTCGCGGGCCTCCGACGGGAAGGTGTCCCCGGCGCGGCCGCGGACCAGCATCACGGCGTTGCGGACCCGGGTGGCCAGCACCCAGGCCTCGTCGAGGATCTGCGCCTCGTCGGTGGGGATCAGGCCGGCCGCGTGGGCGGCGGCGAGGGCCTGGCGGGTACGGGTGGTCCGCAGGCCCGGTTCGGCCCAGGCGTGCCGCATCTGCATCAGCTGGACGGTCCACTCGACGTCGCTGAGGCCACCGCGGCCGAGTTTGGTGTGCAGGGTGGAGTCGGCGCCGCGCGGCATCCGCTCCGACTCCATGCGGGCCTTGAGCCGGCGGATCTCGCGTACGGCGTCCTCGCCGAGCCCCTCCATCGGGTAGCGCAGCGGGTCGATGAGCTCGATGAAGCGGCTGCCCAGGTCGGCGTCGCCCGCGACGGGTTCGGCCCGCAGCAGGGCCTGGCTCTCCCAGGTCAGGGACCAGCGCCGGTAGTAGGCGGCGTAGGAGGAGAGCGTGCGCACCAGCGGGCCGGAGCGGCCCTCGGGGCGCAGGTCGGCGTCGATGAGCAGCGGCGGGTCGGCGGTGGGCAGCTGGAGCAGCCGGCGCATCTCGGCGATGACGGTCTGGGCGGCCTTCGCGGCCTCCTGTTCGTCGACGCCCTCGCGGGGTTCGTGGACGAAGAGGACGTCGGCGTCGGAGCCGTAGCCGAGCTCGTGCCCGCCGAAGCGGCCGACGCCGATCACGGCGAACCGGGTGGGCAGGGTGTCGCCGTATTGGTTCTGGACGGCGGCGCGCAGGGCGCCGGCGACGGTGACGGCGGTGAGGTCGGAGACGGCGCCGCCGACCCGGTCGACGAGGGCGCCGTGGTCCTCCTCGGCCGGATTGTCCTCCGTGCCGTAGGAGCCGATGATGTCGGCCGCGGTCGTACGGAAGAGCTCGCGGCGGCGCACGCCACGGGCGGCGGCGACGCCGGCCTCGGCGGTGTCGGCGCGGCCGACGGCGGCCATGACCTCCTGTTCCAGGGCCTCGTGGGTACGGGGCTGCAGGCCTTCGGGGTCGCCGAGCAGGGCCACGGCCTCGGGGGCGCGCATCAGCAGGTCGGGCGCGAGGCGGCCGGCGGACAGGACGCGGGCGAGGTTCTCGGCGGCGGCGCCCTCGTCGCGGAGCAGCCGCAGGTACCAGGGGGTCTTGCCGAGGGCGTCGGAGACCTTGCGGAAGCCCAGCAGGCCGGCGTCCGGATCGGCGGAGTCGGCGAACCAGCCGAGCAGCACCGGCAGCAGGGTGCGCTGGATGGCGGCCTTGCGGGTGACGCCGGAGGCGAGCGCTTCGAGGTGGCGCAGGGCGGCGGCCGGGTCGGCGTACCCGAGGGCTTCCAGGCGCTGGCCGGCGGCGCGCGGGGAGAGCCGGGTCTCGCCGGGGGTGAGCTGCGCGACGGCGTCGAGCAGCGGCCGGTAGAAGAGCTTCTCGTGCAGGCGGCGGACGACGGAGGCGTGCCGGCGCCAGGCCTTGTTGAGTTCGGCGACGGGCTCGGTGCGCAGGCCCATGGAGCGGCCCAGGCGCCGCAGGTCGCTCTCGTCTTCGGGGACGAGGTGGGTGCGGCGCAGCCGGTAGAGCTGGATGCGGTGCTCCATGGCGCGCAGGAAGCGGTACGCGTCGTGCAGCTGGGCGGCGTCGGCGCGGCCGACGTAGCCGCCGGCGGCGAGGGCGTGGAGGGCGTCGAGGGTGGTGCCGGAGTGCAGGGTGGCGTCGCTGCGGCCGTGCACGAGCTGGAGCAGCTGGACGGCGAACTCGACGTCGCGCAGGCCGCCGGGGCCGAGTTTGAGCTCGCGGTCGACCTGGGCGGCGGGGATGTTGTCGACGACGCGGCGGCGCATCTTCTGCACGTCGGGCACGAAGTTCTCGCGCTCGGCGGCCTGCCAGACCAGGGGCGTTATGGCGTCGACGTACTGCCGGCCGAGGTCGGGGTCGCCGGCCACGGCGCGGGCCTTGAGGAGGGCCTGGAACTCCCAGGTCTTGGCCCAGCGCTGGTAGTAGGCGAGGTGGGAGGCGAGGGTGCGGACCAGCGGGCCGTTGCGGCCCTCGGGGCGGAGGTTGGCGTCGACGGGCCAGATGGTGCCCTCGACGGTGGTCTCGGAGCAGATCCGCATGAGGTGGGAGGCCAGCCGGGTGGCGGCCTGGATGCCCTTGCCCTCGTCCGTGCCGTTGGCCGCCTCCCCGACGAAGATCACGTCGACGTCGGAGACGTAGTTGAGCTCGTTGCCGCCGCACTTGCCCATCGCGATGACCGCGAGGCGGCACCGCGCCGCGTCCTCGGGGGCGGCGGCGGAGGCGATCCGCAGGGCCGCGCGGAGGGTGGCGGTCGCGAGGTCGGCGAGCTCGGCGGCGGTCTCGGCGACGTCGATGGTGCCGCAGACGTCACGGGCGGCGATGGAGAGCAGGCAGCGGCGGTAGGCGACGCGCAGGGCGACCGGATCGTGCGCCTCCGCGAGCCCGCGCTCGAACTCGGGGAGTCCGGGGTGCAGGTCGGCGGCCTCGTAGGTGACGAGGGTGAGCCAGTCGCGGGGGTGGCGGGCGAGGTGGTCGCCGAGGGCCTCGGAGGCGCCGAGCACGCCGAGCAGCCGGTCGCGCAGCGGTTTGGCGCTGACGAGGGTGTCGAGGAGCCCGGGCAGCTCGTCGGGCGGCTGCGCCTCGGCGAGGCGGACGAGCCCGAGGAGGGCGAGGTCGGGGTCGGCGGTCGCCCCGAGGGCGTCGAGCAGCACCGGATCGGCGCGTACGGCCGCCAGCGCGTCGGCGTCGAGCAGCCGGGCGGCGGTGGAGGGGTCGGTGAAACCGCTGCGGAGCAGCCGGATGAAGGTGCTGCTCCTGCGTCCCGGGACTGTCATCCCGCCGCCTCCTGCGGTTGTCGCTGCCACTGCCCTGGCGTGCCTGTGGTGAGCGTAGCCGGAGCAGGCGTTCGACTCACCGGCAGTACCATGACGGGGATTATCGGATTATCCGAATACTTAGGGTGTGATGGGGCCCGCTCCCCGCCGACCGGCCACGAGGAGCCCGCCCCATGTCCGACGGACACCCCGGCGACGCCGGAGCCTGGGGCCACCCGTCGGCAGCCTGGCAGCCGCACGACGGGCCCACCGGTCTGGACGGCTACGACGGGTACGAAGGCCTCGACGGTTACGACGCGGCTGTGGTCGACGCGGCCGGGCACCAGACCTACCAGGCCGAGCACCTCCAGCCCCACCCGACTCACCAGTCTCACCCATCTCACCAAAACCAACAGCCCTACCCGCCGCAGCAGGCCGGGGCGTCCTACGGCCCGTACGAGGACCTGCAGGCGGGGGCGGCCCACCCACCGCACCAGGGCCGGCAGGCCGAGTGGACCCACGCGCCGCACGAGACCCAGCAGGCCCAGCCGACGTACGGAGCCCAGCCGACGTACGGGGCCCAACCGTCGTACGGGGCCCAGCCGACGTACGGGGCCCAGCCGACCCACCATGCCCCCCGGCCCGGGGAGGCCTACGCGCCGCAGCAGGCCGGTGAGGTGCAGCACGCGTACCCGCCCCACCAGGCCGGGGAGGCCTACGGGCCTCAGCAGGCCCAACAGGCCCCACAGGCCCACCCGTCCCACCAGGCGGAGCCGGCCCAGCACTCCTACCAGACCCACTGGCCTCACCAGGCCCAGCAGGGTCACCCGCCGCACGCGCCCCAGCAGGCCCAGCAGGCGTACCCGCCCCACCAGGGCGGGGAAGCCTGGGCCCACGGGCCTCAGCAGACCCAACACGCTCCGCAGGCCCACCCGTTCCCGCCGTCTCACGGGTCCGCGTCGGCGTACCCGTCGCACGCGTCGCACCCGCCCCAGCAGCCCCAGTACTCCCAGGCGGGGCACGCGCAGGCCCAACAGGCCGAGCATGCCTACCTGCCCCATCAGGCCGGGGAGGCCCGGGCGTACGGGCCTGAGCGGGCCCAGGGGGCCCACCCGTCTCACGAGGCCGAGCCGGCTCAGCACTCCCACCCCTCTCCCCGGACCGGTCACGTCCCGGCCGGCCGGCGCCCGCAGACCCCACAGGCTCCGCAGGGCGACGTACCCGAGGCGGACGGTCCGGTCGGCGGGCGGAAGGCCGCGCGGCTGGCCCGTGAGGCCGAAGGTACCGGTGGCGGCCGCCGCGGCCGCGCCGACGCCCCCGCCGCGCCGCAAGCCGCACGCGGGCGCCGCCGCGCCGACGGCAGGGCCGGCTCCGGCGACGGCGACGCGGACGGGCCCGAGCCGCGCCCGAACCCGCGCCAGCGCCGGGCCCGCCTCGTCAAGGCCGTCGCCCTCTGCGCCGCCACCGCCGCCTGCAGCATGCTCGTGCTCCGCGGCAACGAGGCCCTCGAAGGCCTCGCCTCCCCCGCCGACCCCGACAGCGCGGTCGCCGCCCCCGCGGCGGCCGCCGACGCGCCGGACCCCGGCCGGGTGCTCCAGATCATCGCGCACCCCGACGACGACCTGTACTTCATGAATCCGGACCTCCGTTACTCCATATCCGCCGGCCACCCCGTGACCTCGGTCTACCTCACCTCCGGCGAGGCGGACGGCATCAACGCGGTCGCCGGCAAGGAAGCCGGCACGGCCCCCAACAAGTCCGCGTACGCCGAGGCCCGCCAGAACGGCATCCGCGCCGCCTACGCCAAGATGGCCACCGGCGACCGCAGCAGCGCCTGGAAGCGCAGCGTCGTACCGACCAAGGGCGGCGGCCACGCCGAGGTCGACGTCCTCGTCGCCAAACCCCAGGTCAACCTGGTCTGGCTCCAGCTGCGCGAGGCCGGCAACGTCTACGCCGACGTCCCCGAGAGTCTGCACGGCCTGTGGGACGGCAAGGTCGCCCGGCTGGATTCGATGATCGCCTCCGGCTCGCCGGTCAAGCAGAGGTTCTCGTACTCGAAGGACCAGGTCGTCCAGACCCTCGTCGGCGTGCTGGAGCAGTACAAGCCGACGACCGTCCGCTCCCAGGACCCGACCCCCGGCCGGTTCCCCGACACCAAGCGGTACACCGACCACCAGGACCACTTCTACGGCGCCCGCTTCGTACAACTGGCCACCGCCGCCTACGCGAAGGACGTCAAGGACCGCCCGCACTTCGCGGTGCAGAACTACCTCGGCTACTTCAACGGCTCCCTCCCCAGCGCGCTGGACCCGGACGAGGCCAAGGAGAAGCTGGACATCCTGGACACCTACGCCTGGCTCGACCGGCAGAACCACTGCGGCAGCGACGCCGGCTGCGGCGACCTCAAGATCTCCGACCATCCGGGCGGCAACCGGTGGTCGGACTCCATCAACTACGCCCGCGGCAACAGCACCACCTGGCTGACCTCCGACAAGGAACACGGGCTGTGGGCCTTCAAGGTGCTCGACGGCCAGGTCGCCGTCTGGCACCGGCCCGGTCTGGTCGGCCGCTGGAAGGGGCCGGACCTGCTGCCCGGCACCGGCATGGACCCGGGCGTGAGCACCGTCACCCTCAAGGACGGCCGGATAGCGGCCTTCGGCACCCGCACCTCCTTCGGCACGAAGCCCACCGACTACAAGCGCGAGGTCGTCTACACCGTCCAGGAGCGGGCGGGGGCCGAGCGGTTCGGGGAGTGGCAGTCGCTCGGCACCCCCGAGGCCGCGGACGAGAACTGGACCTCCGACATCAGCTCCCCGGCCGTCTCGGTCGACGGCACGGGGCAGCCGGCTGCGTACGTCCGCGACGGTTCGTACACCCTGCGCGGCCGGGTGCAGCAGGCGGACGGCAGTTGGGGGCCCTGGGAGAAGTACGGCGGCAGCGATCTGCACGGCAGCCCGGCCACCGCGACCGACGGCGCCGGGCGGCGCATGGTGTTCTCCGCGACCTCCAAGACGGTGGTCGGCTGGGTGCAGCCGAAGCCGGGCGCCCCGCTGGGCCCGGTCACGCCGACGGGGCTGCCGGACACCACGCTCCCGCTGACCGCGGAGGGCCGGGAGGGCGGGGTGCGGCTGTGGTTCCGCAAGCCCGGGTCGGGCAACGTCCGTACGGCCCTGATGACGGGTGACGGCGGGCTGAAGCTGAACAACATGACCGACCTCGGCGGGCTCCAGGGCTTCGGCTCGGTGACGGCGAGCGGTCACGTGCTGGCGGGCCGTTCGGCGGGCGGGCAGCTGGGCTCGGAGGTCGGCCCGGGCCGGCCGTGGGAGCGGTCCCCGCTGATGTTCGTCGGCGCGCCGTCCTCCGTGATGCTCGGGAAGAACATGGTCAGCCTGGCGGTGGTGGGGCTCGACGCGCGGCTGTACGTGACCTCTTCGGCCGACGCCCCGGACGCGTACCTCGCGCCGTGGCAGCCGGTGGGCCCGCGCAACACGGCCCCGTAGGGCAGGGCCTCGTAGGGGCCGGGCCCGCAGAAAGGGGGCCAGAGGCGGACGAAGCGCCTCCACATCTCGGCCACACCCCAGTCACATACCGGGATCGAAACCCCACCACACGGCATCACATCCGATCGCTTTCGGAAAGTGGCGGTCATCGGCCGAATCGGTGAACCAAGTTCCCCGTTTTGGCCTCTCTCTGACTGCTCAGCGGTTTCCCCGCCCGGAACGACCCAAGGCGTGACCCGATGCCCGTGACCCGTCGCCGCTTCGCGGCTCTGCTCACCGTGCTGACAGCCGGCGCCACCGGCGTGCTCTCCGTGGCCACCGGCCAGCAGACCTCGGCCGAGGCCACCCAGGAGAAGGGCCCGGCCGCCGTCCTGCCCGCGAGCGTCGACTCCGGGTCCGTCGTCCAGGTCGTCGCGCACCCCGACGACGACCTCTTCTTCATGAACCCGGACCTCAGCCGTTCCCTGCTGTCCGGCACCCAGGTCACCACCGCGTACCTCACCTCCGGCGAGTCCGACGGGCGCAACGAGGCCGGCGGCGGTGCGGCCAAGGACCCCGAGCAGCCCGCCGACCGCACCCACTACGCGGAGGCCCGGCAGAACGGCATCCGCTCCGCGTACGCCCAGATGGCCACCGGCGACCGCACCAGCGCGTGGAAGCGCACGGTCATACCCACCGCCGGCGGCGGCCGGGCCGAGCTCGACGTCCTCATAGCGAAGCCGCAGGTCAACCTGGTGTGGCTGATGCTGCGCGAGGCCCGCAGCACGGGCGGGGACACCCCCGAGAGCCTGCGCGGCCTGTGGAACGGCCGGATAGCCTCGCTGGACGCGCAGCTGACCTCCGGGACCCCGGTCAAGCAGCCGTTCTCGTACACGAAGGACCAGCTCGTCCAGTCGATAGCCGGAGTCCTGGAGCTGTACCGGCCGACGACGATACGGATGCAGGACCCGACGCCGAACCGGTACGGGGACAGCGGCCGGTACACCGACCACCAGGACCACATGTACGGGGCGCGCTTCGTGCAGGCCGCCACCGCCGCCTACGCCGCCCAGGTCCAGCGCCGCCCCCGCTTCTCGGTCCAGAGCTACCTCGGCTACCACAACAGCACCCTGCCCCACTCGCTGGACCCGCAGACGGCCGAGACGAAGACCAACTACCTGCGCACCTACGCCTGGCAGGACCACCAGGACCACTGCGGAAGCCCCTCCGGGTGCGGCGACCGCAAGGTCGCGGGCAACCCGACCGGGCGCAACTGGGCCCAGTCGCTGCGCTACACCCGTGCCGACAGCACCTCCTGGCTGACGGCGGGAACGCCGGGCCGCCTCTGGGCGTTCGCCGCGCTCGACGGCCAGATGGCGTACTGGACGCGGGGGCCCGGCGGCGACTGGACGGGCCCGGTCCTCCTCCCGGGCACGGGCATCGACCCGGGGGCGAACACCGCCCGCCTCCCCGACGGCCGCATCGCCGTCCTCGCCACCCGCACGGCCTTCGGCTCCGCGCCCGCCGAGTACCGGCGCGACGTCGTGTACGCCGTCCAGTCCGCGCCCGACGGGCCGTTCGGCCCGTGGCAGTCGCTCGGCACCCCCGAACGGACCGACGAGGAGGGCACCTCGGCGATCAGCGCCCCGGCGGCCGCCGTGGACGGGCAGGGCCTCCTCACGGTCTACCTGCGCGACTCCCGCCGCACCCTGCGCGCCGCCGCCCAGCTGCCGGACGGCGGCTTCTCCCCCTGGCAGCGCCTCGGCGGCGAGGACCTGCAGGGCGACCCGGTGACCGCGGTCGACACCGCCGGGCGGCGCCACGTGTACGCCACCACCACCAAGTCCGTCCTGGCCTGGACCCAGCCCGCCGCGGGCACCACGCTGGCCGGGCCCTCCCCGACGGGCCTGCCCGCCACGACGGTCCCGCTCTCCGCCTCCCCGGAGGGCGCGGGCGTCCGCCTGTACTTCCGCCGCCCCGACTCCGGGGTCGTCCGCACCGCCCTGGTCACGGCGGGCCCCACCGCCAGGCCCCAGGTCTCCAGCGTCGCGGAGGCGGGCGGCCGGGCCGGCTACGGCGCGGTCGGCGCCGCGGGCCGCCTCGTGGCGGGCCGCGCGGAGAGCGGCACCATCGGCACGACGGGCCTCGGCGGCCCCCCTGCCTGGGCGGAATCCCGCATGCTCTTCGCCGGCGCCCCCTCGGCCGTCCTCGAACCCACCGGCACCACCACGACCACGGTCCTGGGCCTGGACGCCGAACTCCACACAACCACCACCCCCACCACCCCCACCCACCCCACCTGGCACCGCGCAGTCCACTGACTCCCGTACGACGCCGGCTGTGAAGAGGCATCAGCAGGGCCACGGAACGACTCCGGGCCGGTGGTCGATGACCACCGGCCCGGAGTGTCGTGCATGCCCCGATAGGGCTCTGACCTGGCCTTACAGGACCGGGAGGTTTTTGCGGAGTTCGAAGGCCGTTACCTCGCTGCGGTATTCCTCCCACTCCTGCTTCTTGTTGCGGAGGAAGAAGTCGAAGACGTGTTCGCCGAGGGTTTCGGCGACCAGTTCGCTGCGTTCCATCAGGGAGATGGCCTCGCCGAGGTTCTGCGGGAGGGGTTCGATGCCCATCGCGCGGCGTTCGGCGTCGGAGAGGGCCCAGACGTCGTCGTCGGCGCCCGCGGGGAGTTCGTAGCCCTCCTCGATGCCCTTGAGGCCGGCCGCGAGGAGGACGGCGTAGGTGAGGTACGGGTTGGCGCCCGAGTCGATCGAGCGGACCTCGACGCGGGAGGAGCCCGTCTTGCCCGGCTTGTACATCGGGACGCGGATCAGGGCGGAGCGGTTGTTGTGGCCCCAGCAGATGTACGAGGGGGCCTCGCCGCCCGCGCCGGCGCTGCGGGAGGAGCCGCCCCAGATGCGCTTGTAGGAGTTGACCCACTGGTTGGTGACCGCCGCCGTCTCGGCGGCGTGGCGCAGGAGGCCGGCGATGAAGGAGCGGCCCACCTTCGAGAGCTGGTACTCGGCGCCCGACTCGTAGAAGGCGTTGCGGTCGCCCTCGAAGAGGGAGAGGTGGGTGTGCATGCCCGAGCCCGGGTACTCCGAGAAGGGCTTCGGCATGAAGGTGGCCTGGACGCCCTGTTCGAGGGCGACCTGCTTCATGACGAGACGGAAGGTCATGATGTTGTCGGCCGTGGAGAGGGCGTCGGCGTAGCGGAGGTCGATCTCCTGCTGGCCGGGGGCGCCCTCGTGGTGGCTGAACTCGACCGAGATGCCCATGGATTCGAGCATGGTGATCGCCTGGCGGCGGAAGTCCATGCCGACGTTCTGCGGGGTGTGGTCGAAGTAGCCGGAGTTGTCGGCCGGGACCGGGCGGGTGCCGTCCAGCGGCTTGTCCTTCAGCAGGAAGAACTCGATCTCCGGGTGGGTGTAGAAGGTGAAGCCCAGGTCGGAGGTCTTGTTCAGGATGCGCTTGAGGACGTAGCGCGGGTCCGCGAAGGACGGCGAGCCGTCCGGCATGAGGATGTCGCAGAACATCCGGGCGGTCCCGGGGGCCTCGGCGCGCCACGGCAGTATCTGGAAGGTGCTCGGGTCCGGCTTGGCGATCATGTCGGACTCGTAGACCCGTGCGAAGCCCTCGATGGCGGAGCCGTCGAAGCCGATGCCCTCGTCGAAGGCCTGCTCCAGCTCCGCGGGGGCGACCGCGACGGACTTGAGGAAGCCCAGTACGTCGGTGAACCACAGGCGCACGAAGCGGATGTCGCGCTCCTCAAGCGTCCGGAGGACGAATTCCTGCTGCTTGTCCATGCCTTCATCCTCGCAGTTCAGACGGCCTGTGCACCACCGCCTCACGGTTCGGGACACAGTCGGGCCGGCCCAGTATCGCCAGTGGTGGTTTCCGCCACATTACGCACCCGGGAAAGCTCGCGGCACCCCCGCACTGACCTCGGAGCCGTCATGAGCATTACCATCTGCGCCCATGGGGGGCCTGCAGTGCGTGCGGCCGGGGCGTCGGGGACGTCCCGGGCTTCGGCGCGCCCTTCTGCTGACGGTCTTCGGGACGTTGGTCGGGGCCCTGGTCGGGGCGCTGACCGGGGCGCTGTTCCTGTGTGCCTCCCGGTCGGGCGAGTCCGCCACGCCGGCCGAGCCGCGGGCGCACGTCACGGCGCACGGCACGGCGCACGCCGTCTGCGTGTCCCCGTACGACCTGCCCGGCTGCTCACCCCTCGCGCACGTGACCCCGGGCGTGCTGCCCGTGCCGCCGCCCGCCATGACCGTGCCGGGCGGCGAGCCGCCGCCCGCCGCCGAGGTCTCCGGGGCGGGCCGGATCCGGCCGCCCGGGCCGCTCGCGCGCGCCCCCGACCTGCATGCCCTCCAGGTGCTGCGGACCTGACAGGTCCGGTTTCGCGTTCCATCCACCCCCCATCAGCAGAAGGAACCAGGGCACATGGCCAGCAAGTCCGGCAGGACCCAGCAGCACACCGACCCGCACTCCCGCCAGGCGCGCATAGCCGAGATGCGCCGCGCCGAGAAGATCCGGGAGCGGCGCAACAAGGCCATCGCGATCACGGTCTCGACGGTCATCGTCGCCGGTCTGGTCGGTTTCGGCGCATGGGTGCTGATCGACCAGAAGCAGACCGAGCAGCGCAAGAAGGAAGCCGCGGAGCAGATCCGCAAGGAGGCCGAGGAGGTCCGCAAGAAGCCCGTCGAGGGCGAGCAGGCCTGGGACGCGAAGAAGCTCGGCCGCAACCACGTCGAGACCCCGGTCAAGTACGAGATGAACCCGCCGGTCGGCGGTGACCACCACCCCCGCTGGATGAACTGCAACGGCGACGTCTACAAGAACCCGCTGCCCGAGGTGAACGCCGTGCACTCGCTGGAGCACGGGGCCGTCTGGGTGACGTACAACGAGAAGGCCGCCAAGGCCGACGTGGACAAGCTCGCCGCGACCGTCGGCAAGACTCCGTACACGCTGATGAGCCCGGTCAAGGAGCAGACCGGCTCGATCATGCTCAGCGCGTGGGGCAAGCAGCTGGCCGTGGAGACGGCGGACGACCCGCGGGTGAAGCAGTTCTTCACCAAGTACGTGCAGGGCGAGCAGACCCCCGAGCCGGGCGCGGCCTGCACGAGCGGGCTGGCCGACAAGTGAGCGGCCGTACGCCCCGCACGCCCCGTACGTACTGGGCCGCGGGCACGGCCGTCCTGCTGGCGCTGCTGTTCGCGGCGGCGGCCACGGTCGCCGCCGCGAACGGCGATCCCGGTGCGCCGCCCCGGACCGCCGCCCCCGCCACGCCGGGGCTGCACTCACCGGACGCGGGCTTCGCCCGGGACATGGCCGTGCATCACCAGCAGGCGGTGGAGATGTCCTTCATCGTGCGGGACCGCACCCAGGACGAGGCGGTGCGCACCCTCGCCTTCGACATCGCCAACACCCAGGCCAACCAGCGGGGCATGCTGCTCGGCTGGCTGGACCTGTGGGGGCTGCCGAAGGTGGTGGCCGACGAGCCGCCGATGTCCTGGATGGGGGCTTCCGGAGGTCAAGGGGGTCATGGGGGCGGGGGCCATGCGGAGCACGGCGCGGCCCGGCCCGGCGCGCTGATGCCCGGCATGGCCACCAAGGAGGAGCTGGCCCGGCTGGACGCCGCCGAGGGCCGGGACGCGGAGGTGCTCTTCCTCCAGCTGATGACCGACCACCACAAGGGCGGCGTCGCGATGGCTGAGGGCTGTGCGCAGCAGTGCGTGACCCCGGTCGAGCGGGCGCTCGCCCAGGGCATGGTCGACGCGCAGCGCTCGGAGCTCACGCTGATGGCGGACATGCTCGGCAAGCGCGGAGCCGCCCCGCGCGGCTGACGCGAACGCGGCACGCGCAGGGCCGGGCCCACCCGACGCGGACGGCCGGGCCCACCCCGCGCGGGTGCCCGGCCATACGCCGCGCGGGTGCCCGGCCGTCCGCCGCGCGGGTGACCGGCCGTCCGCCGCGCGGGTGACCGGCCGTCCGCCGCGCGGGTGACCGGCCGTGCGCCGCGCGGGTGGCCGGCCGTGCGCCGCGCGGGTGACGGGGCACGCCCGTACGGTGGTGGGAGGGCGCCCTCTCACCCGTACGGGCGTGCACTCCCGTGCGTGGAGTCGCACCGCGGTCCGTGGGCGGGGGACGCCGAGGCGGGCGCAGCCGCGCCCCGCCGCTCGTACGGCGCTCAGGAGGTTGATGCGATGACCACCGCCGGAGAGATCATGCACAGGGGGGCCCAGTGGATCCCCGCCACCGAGACCCTGGACCGGGCCGCCCAGCTGATGAGCCAGCTCAACGTGGGCGCGCTGCCCATCAGCGACAGCGAGGAACGGCTCTGCGGGATCCTGACCGACCGCGACATCGTGGTCGGCTGCGTGGCCAAGGGGCACGACCCGTCGAAGATCACGGCCGGTGACATGGCCCGGGGCACCCCGCGCTGGATCGACGCGGGCGCGGACGTCTCCGAGGTGCTGGAGGAGATGCAGAGCCACCAAATCCGCCGACTGCCGGTGATCAGCGACAAGAAGCTGGTCGGCATGATCAGCGAGGCCGATCTGGCCAAGCACCTCTCCGACGAGCAGATCGCGGGCTGGGCCGAGAAGGTCTACGCGAGGAGCTGACCGGCGGCGTTGCGGACCGCCCGGGCCACCTGGTCCGGGCGGTCGAGCATGACCAGGTGGCCGGCGGGCTCGGCGACCTCGAAGCGCGCGCCGAGCACGTCCGCGAGGTCCGCCTGGCGGGCCAGCCAGCGCAGGGCGCAGGCGCCGGCCGAGCCGTCGTGGCCGGCGAGGACGGTGGCGGGGGCGGTCAGCGGGTGCGTCCCGCGCAGGGCGAGCAGCTCGGCGGCCATGTCCGGGTAGCGGGAGTTCTCCAGCAGGGCGCCGCGCCAGACGCGGCCGGTGCGGTAGCAGCGGCGTACGAGGTCCCGTGCGGCCGGGTCGGAGCCGCCGGTGCGGGAGGCCCGTACGGCCGCGCGCCGGGCCAGTGGCCCCAGGGCGGCCGGCAGCCCGGCGGCGGTGACCGCCCGCCCGAGGGCGCGGGCGGCGCCGGTGCGCAGCGCGGCGGGCAGCACCGTACGGGGGTCCTCCTCGACGCTGCCGTCGAGCAGGACCACGGCGGCGGTGCGGCGTGGGTACAGGCGGGCGAAGGCCTCGACGTGGAACGCGGCGATCGAGTGCCCGACGACGGTGACCGGGCCTACGGCGTCCGGGCCTACGGCGTCCGGGCCGGTGAACCCGAGTGCGTCCAGCAGGCCGGCGATCCGGTGGGCCTCCCCGGCGGTCGTCGGCGGCTCGCCGGCCGGGCCGCTGAGGCCGTGTCCGGGGCGGTCGAAGCGGACCACGGTGCGGCCCGAGGCGGCGAGCAGCGCGGCGACGGGGTCCCAGTCGAACCAGGCCATGGCGAGCCCGGCGCTGAGCACGCACACGGGCCCCCGGCCCTCGACGACGACGTGCAGCGGCACCCCGTCCACGCGGACGAACCGGCCGCCGCCGCTCGCGTACGGAGCCGCGTACGGGTCCCGGTACGGCTCCTCGTACGGCGGCACGCGCGGCGTCACGTGCGGCCTTCCTTGTGGACCGAGTACGCGAGCAGGCCGAGCCAGAGCGCCACGAGCAGCACCTGGAGCCGCTGCCCCGCACCGAGGGCCCAGGTCCCGCGCCCCGCGGTGAACATCGCGATGGCGGTCAGCGTCCACGCGGTGGCGAGCAGTTCGAGGGCGACGAGCGCGGGGCCGTAGCGGGCCAGCGGGGCGAACCAGCCGTAGCGGCGGGCGGCGACGGTCAGGGCCACCAGGCCGACGAGGGCACCGGTCATGGCGAGGCTGCTGCTGACGGCATGGGCCCGGTGGGTGGCGGGCACCAGGCCGGCGGTCTCCAGGGCGGCGCATTCGGGGTCCACGGTGGGCTGGCAGCTCAGCGGCAGCCAGGCGTCGGCGGCGGTGGCCGCGCCGAAGAGGGTGACCCCGGCCCAGCCGACGACGGCCCAGAGGCGGCGCGACTCGGCGTACTTCAGCAGCCGGGACAGGGCCAGCAGTCCGCCGGAGAAGGCGAGCAGCCCGGCGGTGAAGTCGGTGGCGCGGAACAGGCCGCCGAGCGGCTGGTCCTGGGCGGCGAGCTCGCTGACGTACGTCTCGATGGGGTTGAGGCCCGTGGAGAGCACGACTTCGAGCACCCACGCGGTGTAGGCGGCTGCGGCGAGACCGATCAGCACGGCGACCGGCCAGGCGGTCCGCGGAGAGAGGCCATGTGGGGACATAGTGTGACTAATCCTAAGCAGACCCGGGGGTCGGTCCTATGATCGGATACCCACCCCGGGTAGGGTTCCGGCCATGACGCGCAGTGCCGAGCGAGCCGCCCCAGGACCCCGGTTGCTGCTGCTCGCCGCGCTGTTGCTGGGCATCGTCACCATGCACACCCTCGGCCATCCGGCTGACTCCCATGCCATGGAGGACGTGTCCGCGGCCCACTCCGTTGCCTCGGCCGGGTCATCCGGCACGGCCGCGGACCGTGGCGCGCACCACATTCCGGCGCCCCCGCCGACGGCGCCGGACCGCAGGCAGGACCCCCTGCCGGCCCTCGAACCGGCGGCGGAACCGGCCGTGGAAGCGGCCATGGGACCGGCCGCGGGCGCGGCGCAGACCGCCGGGACGCAGTGGCCCGGCACCGGCATGGACCCCATGTCCGTCTGCTCCGCCGTGCTCGCGGGGCTCGTCCTGCTGTACCTCGGCGCCGGACCGGCCGGCTTCCGCGACACCGCGCCGCTCGGGGGCGCGGCCCGCATACCGGGCCGGTCCGGTGGCCCGGATCCGCCCTCGCCCCGTGAGCTCCTCACCCGGCTGGCGGTCCTGCGGGTATAGGCCCGGCCCCGGCCGTCGCCTCCGCATGCCCGCATGCCCGCCCGTACGCCCATACGTCCGTACGTCAATACGTCCGTACGTCAATACGTCCGTACGTCCGCGCGTTCGCACGCCCGGCATGCCCTCGTGCCCGTACCCGGGGGCACCCGCACGTCCGCGGTGCCCCACTCCCCGTACGCCGGCATGTCCGTACCCCCGTACGCCCGCGAGGCGGCGCCGAACCGCGCCCATGAATCCGTACCACCAGACCCACGAGGTGCTCCCATGCGCTCTCTTCCCACCCGTCGCGCCGTGCTCGGCGCATCCGCGGCCCTCGCCGGCTCCGGACTGCTCGCCGCCTGCTCCGGCTCCTCCTCCCGCTCCTCGGGCACGGACCACGGCTCCATGAACCACGGCGGCTCCGCCGCCGACGGCCCCGAGGGGTACGTGGACCCGGCCGGACCCGAGGTCCGCGCCGCCGAGGCGGCCCGCAAGGCCACCGGCCCGCTCACCGAGGTCAAGGTCACCGCCACGGCCACCCCGCTCGACCTCGGCGCCGGGCGGACCGTCCGCTCCTGGGCGTACGGGGACAGGCTGCCTGGCCAGGAGATCCGGGCCACCGCCGGCGGCACCCTCTCCCTCACCCTGGCCAACAACCTCCCCGAGGCCACCTCCCTGCACTGGCACGGCCTCGCGCTGCGCAACGACATGGACGGGGTCCCGGGGCTGACCCAACGGGACATCGCCCCGGGCGGATCCTTCACGTACAAGTTCGCCGTCGCCCAGCCGGGGACGTACTGGTTCCACCCCCACACCGGGGTCCAGCAGGACCGCGGCCTCTACGCCCCGCTCATCATCGAGGACCCGAAGGAGCCCCTCTCCTACGACAAGGAGTGGGTGGTGGTCCTGGACGACTGGATCGACGGAGTGGACGGCGCCACCCCGGACGCCGTCCTCGCCGAGCTCCGCAAGGGCATGAACGGGGACGGGAACAGGGGCGGGAGCGGGAGCGGAAGCGGGAACGGCGGAGGCCACGCCGGGCACGGCGCCCCCGCCACCCCGTCCGCACCGGGGGCCGCCGGCACGGGCGGCCGCTCCCACCTCCTCATGGGCGCCGACAGCGACATCCTCGGCAAGGACGCGGGCGACGTCGCCTACCCCTACTACCTGATCAACGGCCGGGTGGCGGAGGACCCGTCGGTCTTCACCGCCCGTCCCGGGGACCGGATCCGGCTGCGCATCATCAACGCCGGCGGGGACACCGCCTTCCGGATCGCCCTCGGCGGCCACGAGCTGACGGTCACCCACACCGACGGCTACCCGGTGGAGCACACGAAGGCGGGCTCACTGCTGCTGGGCATGGGCGAGCGGTACGACGTCCTGGTCACCGCCGAGGACGGGGTGTTCCCGCTCACCGCGCTGGCCGAGGGCAAGGGGCAGTCGGCGCTGGCGGTGCTGCGCACCGGGTCGGGTACGGCGCCCACGGCCGCGACCCGGCCGGCCGAACTGGACGCGTCGCCGCCGTCCGCGGACTCGTTCAGGGCCGCCGGTGCGGCCGTACTGGCCCCGCGCGAGCCGGACCGTACGGTGCAGATCCGCCTGACCGGCTCCATGACCCGGTACAACTGGGCCTTCGACGGCAAGCCGTACACACCGGACCAGCGGCACCCGGTGAAGGCGGGCGAGCGGGTCCGGCTGGAGTTCCGCAACGCGACGCCGATGTGGCACCCGCTGCACCTGCACGGCCACACCTTCGCGCTGGCCGGGGAGGGCGGCGGGGCGCGCAAGGACACCGCGATCGTCCTGCCGGGCGGCAGGCTGACGGCGGACTTCGACGCGGACAACCCCGGGCTGTGGATGGTCCATTGCCACAACGTCTACCACTCGGAGTCCGGAATGATGACGGTGCTGGGCTACCAGCTGTAGGCGGCGGCCGTACGGTCCCGGGCCGGCCCCTCGGCGGGCCGGCCCGGGACCGGGCCGGAATTCGGAGGGGCGCCGGCCCCGGTCATGGCACCCTTGCGGTGATCACAGCAGCCGCGACAAAAGGACGCCTCCGCCGGTATGAGCACCACGCCGAACCCGCCCAGCACCCCTCCCGGCTCCCCTGCGGAGCCGGCGGGCACCCCGATACCCGAGGCTGCCTCCATACCGGCGCCGTCCGCACCCGCACAGCCGCTGTCGCTCGACAAGACCCCGGCCACGGCAGCCCCGGAGACCCCGGCGCAGCCACTGTCGCTCGAAAAGGAAAGCCCGGCAGCCCCCGAGACCCCCGAGACCCCGGCCTACGCCGGAACTCCCGAGGCCCCGGCCCCTGCCGATGCGCCCCCGGCCCCGGCCCCCGTCGACGCACCCGTCACCCCGGCCCCGGCCCCCGTCGACGCACCCGTCACCCCGGCCCCGGTCCCCGTCGACGCGCCCGTCACCCCCGCCCCGGCCCCCACCCCCGTCCCCACCGACCCGTGGGCCACACCCGACCCCTCGGCTCCCAAGGCACCCGCGGCCCCGTCCGCCGCCCAGGCACCGGCCGCCCCGGGAGCCCCCGGCCCCTCGCCGTTCGCCCCGCCCGCCCCGGTTCCGGGCCCGCCGACCGTCCCCGGCGGACCGGCCCCCGCCTGGGGCGGGCCCGCCCCCGCGTGGGGACAGCCCGGATTCGGCGGGGTCCCGTACGCCGGTTACCCGCAGGGTCCCCCGACCACCAACGGCCTGGCCGTCGCCGCCGTGATCGTCGCCTCCTTCGCCGTCTTCGTCGGCCTCCTGCCCTTCTTCTTCTGGGTGGGCGCCCTGATGGCCGTCGTCGCCATCGGCCTCGGGATCGGCGGGATCGTCCGCGCCGGCAAGGGCGCCCCGAACAAGACGATGTCCGTCGTCGGCACCGTCCTCGGCGTGCTCGGCCTCGCCGCCTCCGGCGCGGGCCTCTACTTCACGGCCACCTTCCTCGACGACAGTTCCAGCCGCTACGAGCGGGGGATGGACATCGACGAGGACGAGCTGGACCTGGAGGGGCTCTACCCCAGCAGTAAGCCCTGGCCGTCCGCGTCCCCGTCGCCCTCCCAGGTCCCGGGCCTGACCAGCGCGGTGCCGTTCGGCGAGACCGTCACCTACCCGAACGGCCTCAAGGTGAGCCTCTCGACGCCGAAGAAGTACGTCACGAAGAACAAGTACTCCAAGGTGGGCAACGCGGTGGAGATGACGCTCACCATCACCAACGGCTCGTCCGACACGCACAACGTCATCTTCGCGATGCCCAACGTCCGCGACGAGAACGGGATGACCGCCAAGCTCGTCTTCGACGGCGACGTCCCGAAGATGATCAAGGGCGACATCCTGCCGGGCGAGTCGGCGAGCGGGGTCGTGGCCTTCGAGGTCCCGGAGGGCACCGAGCGCATCAGCGCCGACATCTCGCCCGGAATCCTGCTGCCCCACGCCAAGTTCAGCGGCTCGATCGGCTGACGCGAGCCCACCGGACGGCCGGGGCCCAGGACATCGCGTCAGAAAGACGATTAGACTGGGCCCCGTGCCTCAACTACGCCTCGCTCTGAATCAGATCGACTCGCATGTCGGCAACATCGCCGCCAACACCGACTCGGTCGTCCACTGGACCCGGCACTCCGCCGAGCAGGGTGCCCACCTGGTGGCGTTCCCGGAGATGATGCTGACCGGGTACCCCGTCGAGGACCTCGCCCTGCGGGGCTCCTTCGTCGAGGCCTCCCGCGCCGCGCTGCGCGAGCTCGCGCAGCGGCTGGCGGCCGAGGGCCTCGGCGAGTTGCCGGTGGTCGTCGGCTACCTCGACCGCACCGAGAAGGCCGTCCCCCGGCTGGGCAAGCCGGCCGGCTCCCCCGAGAACGCGGCGGCCGTGCTGCACCGCGGACAGGTCGTCCTGCGCTTCGCCAAGCACCACCTGCCCAACTACGGGGTGTTCGACGAGTTCCGGTACTTCGTGCCGGGCGACACCCAGCCGGTGATCCGGGTCCACGGCGTCGACGTGGCCCTGGCCATCTGTGAGGACCTCTGGCAGGAGGGCGGCCGGGTCCCGGCCACCCGCTCCGCCGGGGCCGGACTGCTGATCTCGGTCAACGCGTCCCCGTACGAGCGCAACAAGGACGACCTGCGCCTCGAACTGGTACGGAAGCGGGCCCAGGAGGCCGGCTGCACCCTCGCCTACCTGGCGATGATCGGCGGCCAGGACGAGCTGGTCTTCGACGGCGACTCGATCGTCGTCGACGCCGACGGCGAGGTCATCGCCCGCGCCCCGCAGTTCTCCGAGGGCTGCGTCCTGGTCGACCTCGACCTGCCCGCCGCGCGCGCCGACGCCCCCGAGGGCGTGGTGGACGACGGACTGCGCATCGACCGCGTGATCCTGTCCGAGGAGCCCGTGGAGGCGTACGAGCCCGTCGTCACCGGCGGATACGCCGACCGCCTCGACGACGACGAGGAGGTCTACGACGCGCTGGTCGTGGGCCTGCGCGCGTACGTCAAGAAGAACGGATTCCGCTCCGTCCTGATCGGGCTCTCCGGAGGCATCGACTCCGCGCTCGTCGCCGCCATCGCCTGCGACGCGATCGGCGCGCAGAACGTGTACGGCGTCTCAATGCCCTCGAAGTACTCCTCGGACCACTCCAAGGACGACGCGGCCGACCTGGCCGAGCGGACCGGCCTGAACTTCCGGACCGTGCCGATCGAGCCGATGTTCGACGCGTACATGGGCTCGCTCGGCCTCACCGGCCTGGCCGAGGAGAACCTCCAGTCCCGGCTGCGCGGCACCATGCTGATGGCGGTCTCCAACCAGGAGGGCCACATCGTGCTGGCCCCGGGCAACAAGTCGGAGCTGGCCGTCGGCTACTCCACGCTCTACGGCGACTCGGTGGGCGCGTACGGCCCGATCAAGGACGTCTACAAGACGGACGTCTTCCGGCTCGCGCAGTACCGCAACCGGGCCGCCGCCGAGCGCGGCGAGATCCCGCCGATCCCGGAGAACTCCCTCGTGAAGCCGCCGAGCGCCGAACTGCGCCCGGGCCAGGTGGACACGGACTCACTGCCGGACTATCCCGTGCTCGACGCGATCCTCGCCCTGTACGTGGACCGCGACCAGGGCATGGAGGCGATCGTGGAGGCCGGCTTCGACCGCGAGCTGGTCGCCAGGACCCTGCGGATGGTGGACACGGCGGAGTACAAGCGCCGCCAGTACCCGCCGGGCACGAAGATCTCCGCGAAGGGCTTCGGCAAGGACCGCCGGCTGCCCATCACGAACGGCTGGCGCGAGCAGGCGTAACCGCCACCCTCGTCAGGGCTTGACCGTGACCCGGGCGGCGACCGGAAGGTGGTCGCTGCCCGTGCGCGGCAGGGTCCAGGAGGCCTCCGGCCGGATCCCGCGGACCATGATCTGGTCGATCCGGGCCATCGGGAACTGCGCCGGCCAGCTGAAGCCGAAGCCGTCGCCCGCCGCGCCCTGGGTGGAGCGCATCTGCGAGGTGACCTCGGACAGGGCGCGGTCGTTCATGGTGCCGTTGAGGTCGCCGAGCAGGATGGCGTTCTTCAGCGGTTCGGCGGCGAGGGCCGCGCCCAGCGCGTCGGCGCTGTCGTCGCGCTGGTTCGCCGTGAAGCCGGCCTTCAGCTTGACCCGGACCGAGGGCAGGTGCGCGACGAACGCCGCGACCTTCCCGTGCGGGGTGTCGACGGTGGCGCGCATGGCCCGGGTCCAGCCCATCCTGATGTCGACGGGCGCGCTCGCGCTCAGCGGGTACTTGCTCCAGAGGCCGACCGTGCCCTCGACCGAGTGGTACTTGTACGTGCCCGCGAGGGCCTTCTCGTAGACGGGGACGGCGCTGCCCTTGAGCTCGGTGAGGGCCAGGATGTCGGCTCCGGACCTGGCGACGGACTCGGCGGTGCCGCGCGGGTCGGGGTTGTCGGCGTCGACGTTGTGGGTGGCGACCACGAGGTTGCCGCCGGAGCCGGACTTGTCGGTGACCAGCCCGCCGAAGAGGTTCACCCAGACCGCGCCGGTCAGCACGAGCGCGATGAGCGCGGTCGCGGACCTGCGGAAGATCGCGCCGGCCAGCAGGAGCGGGATGGCCAGGCCCAGCCAGGGCAGGAAGGTCTCGGTGAGGCTGCCGAGGTTGCCCACGTCGTTGGGCAGCTCCGCGTGGAAGATCATCACCAGCGCGATCAGCAGGGCGATCGCGGCGAGCACCCATCCGCGCCGCCAGATGCCGGGGTCCTTGCGCAGTTCGGCCAGTCGGCGCCGGAAGCGGGATCCGGAGGGCTCGGGCTCCGAGCCGCCGTTCCCCGATTCCGTCATGTACGCCTGTGCCATGCCACTGCCCTCACTGCCGTGCTCGCGCTCCGTCCCCGCCCCTTGACCCTAGGCGATGCACGGAGCCTTCCGTGTCGTACGTCACGACCCTCCGGCGCGGCCGTACGTCCGGGAGGACGAACGGCCGCGCGCACGGGGTTCCGCTTGTCACGAAACGCGCACATTGGATCCCGCGGGCCGGGTGTCTCCCACACCACTTCCGCCTTCGGCCCCGCGGATGCCACCATGGTGGGTGAGTCCGGGGACGCCGTGAGGGCGCCTCGAGATGACACAAGGAGCAGTTGCAATGACGCATGCCGTTTCGCCTGCCCGCGAACCCGCATCAGCGGCCTCCCCCACCCTGTACGGAGGCACGGGCACCCGGCGCATCACCGTCCGCGACCTGACGCTCGCCAAGGAACGCGGCGAGAAGTGGCCCATGCTCACCGCCTACGACGCCATGACCGCGTCCGTCTTCGACGAGTCCGGCATTCCGGTCATCCTCGTCGGCGACTCCATGGGCAATTGCCACCTCGGCTACGACTCCACCGTCCCGGTGACGATGGACCAGATGGCCATGCTCTCGGCGGCCGTCGTACGGGGCACGAGCCGCGCCCTGGTCATCGGCGACATGCCGTTCGGCTCGTACCAGGAAGGCGCCGTGCAGGCGCTGCGCAGTGCCACCCGTCTCGTGAAGGAGGCCGGGGTCGGAGCGGTGAAGCTGGAGGGCGGCGAGCGCTCGCTGGCCCAGACCGAGCTGATCGTGCAGTCCGGCATCCCCGTCATGTCCCACCTGGGCCTGACCCCGCAGTCCGTGAACGCGATGGGCTACCGGGTGCAGGGCCGCGGCGACGAGGCCGCGCACCGGCTGCTGCGCGACGCGAAGGCGGCGCAGGACGCGGGCGCCTTCGCGGTGGTGCTGGAGCTCGTCCCGGCCGAGCTGGCCGCCGAGGTCACCCGGTCCCTGCACATCCCGACGGTCGGCATCGGCGCGGGCTCGGAGTGCGACGCGCAGGTGCTGGTGTGGACCGACATGATGGGCCTGACCGGCGGGAAGCTGCCGCGGTTCGTGAAGCAGTACGCGAACCTCCGCGCGACCATGGGCGACGCGGCGAAGGCCTTCGCCGAGGACGTGATCGGCGGAACGTTCCCGCAGGCGGAGCACGCCTTCCACTGATCAGGTGAACGGCTGCGACGGCCCGCCGGCGACCCTTCGCCGGCGGGCCGTCGCGTGTCCGGCGGCGGTCCACCGCCGGTGCGCCGCCGGTCCGCCGCCGGTCCGCCGCCGGGGCGTCGACTGCTTGTCGGCGGGCTGTCGGTCGGCTGTCGGTGCTTTGTCAGTGGCGGATGGTCCCATGGTGGACATGACGCGAAACGACAAGAAGCCCAACGCCGTGGAGGTACGGGGGCTGGTCAAGCACTACGGCGAGACCAAAGCACTCGACGGCGTGGACCTGGACGTCCGGGAGGGCACGGTCCTCGGGGTCCTCGGCCCCAACGGCGCCGGCAAGACCACCCTCGTCCGCTGCCTCTCCACCCTGGTCGTGCCCGACGCCGGCACGGCCGTCGTCGCCGGGTTCGACGTGGTCCGCCAGCCCCGGCAGCTGCGCCGCACCATCGGCCTCACCGGCCAGTACGCCTCGGTCGACGAGAAGCTCTCCGGCTGGGAGAACCTCTACATGATCGGGCGGCTGCTCGATCTCTCCCGCAAGGACGCCCGCCGCCGCGCGGACGAGATGCTGGAGCGGTTCTCCCTCACCGAGGCGGCCAAGAAGGCGGCCATGAACTACTCCGGCGGCATGCGCCGCCGGCTCGACCTCGCCGCCTCCCTGATCGGCAACCCGGCCGTGCTCTACCTGGACGAGCCGACCACCGGTCTCGACCCGCGCACCCGCAACGAGGTGTGGGACGAGGTCCAGCGGCTGGTCGCCGAGGGCGCCACCGTGCTGCTCACCACCCAGTACATGGAGGAGGCCGAGCAGCTCGCAAGCGAGCTGACGGTCATCGACCGCGGCAAGGTCATCGCCAACGGCAAGGTCGACGAGCTGAAGGCCCGCGTCGGCGGCCGCACCCTGAAGATCCGCCCCGTCGCCTCCGCCGACCTGCCGGGCATGGCCCGCGCGCTGGCCGAGGCCGGACTGGACGGCGTGGCCGGCTCCCAGGCCGTGCCGGACGAGGGCGTACTGCTGGTCCCGATCCTGAGCGACGAGCAGCTGACCGCCGTGGTCGGCCTGCTGGCCTCCCGCGGGTACGCGATCGCCGACCTCGGCACCTACCTGCCCAGCCTCGACGAGGTGTTCCTGGCCATCACCGGCCAGAAGCCCACGCTCCTCGAGGACTCCGTCCCCACCGAGAAGACCGAGGAGGTCGCGGCATGAGCACCGTAACCACGACGAAGCCCGCGCCCACCGCGCCCGGTCCGGCCTCGGTGGCCGCGCACGCCGGCGAGGGCCGGATCGGCCTGCGGGCCAATCTGCGGCACATCGGCGCCCTGGTGCGCCGCAACGCCCTCCAGATCAAGCAGGACCCCGAGTCGATGTTCGACGTCCTGTTCATGCCGATCATCTTCACGCTGCTGTTCGTGTTCGTGTTCGGCGGCGCCGTCTCCGGCAAGGGCAACCAGGGCGAGTACGTCAGCTACCTGGTCCCGGGCCTGATGGCCATGATGGGCATGAACATCGCCATGGCGGTGGGCACCGGGGTCAACGACGACTTCAAGAAGGGCGTGATGGACCGCTTCCGGTCCATGCCGATCGCCCGGTCGTCCGTCCTCCTCGCCAAGATCGTCGTCGAGATCGGCCGGATGCTGATCGCGATCTCGATCCTGCTCTGCGTCGGCTTCATCCTCGGCCTGTCGATCGACGGCTCGGTCCTGGACCTGTTCGCCGCCATCGGTCTGTCGGTCGTCTTCGGCGCCTCGCTGATGTGGATCTTCATCCTGCTGGGTCTGACCATGAAGACCGCGCAGGCCGTCCAGGGCATGGCGATGCTGGTGCTGATGCCGCTGCAGTTCGGCAGCTCGATCTTCGCCATGCCGTCCACCATGCCCGGCTGGCTGCAGGCCTTCACGGACTACAACCCGCTGTCCAACCTGGCGGACGCCGCCCGTGCCCTGATCAACGGCACTCCGGTCGGCGACTCGGTGTGGATGACGCTGGCCTGGTCGATCGCCATCACGGCGGTCACCATGCCGCTCGCGGTGCGCAAGTTCCGCCAGAAGACCTGACCCGCGGGCCGGTCCATTCCGGATCGCGTCCCGGACGGGCACCGGCCGGGGGCCGGGTCAGATGAGGGCGGTGGCCTCCTCCATGGTGAGGCCGCCGCCTTCGGCGTACGCCTTCTCGAAGGCCGCGTCGCCGAGCGCCGCCCGCGCGAGCTCCTCGACGAGGGCGCTGTCCTCCCGTTCCGTGGTGATCGGGAAGTGCCCGGGCGGCAGGTGCGTGCGGTAGGCGCCGAGCAGCCGGACGGCGTCGTACGCGCCTCGCGGACCGCCGAGCGAGACGAGGGAGACGGCCCCGGTCAGCAGGTACACGGCGGGCAGCTGCGGGGCGACCATCATCACGAGCGGGTCCCGGACCCTGTTCGTGGCCTCGCGGATCTGCACGAGCGCCTCCGCGTACTCGCCCTCCCGGTTGTCCAGCCAGGCGATCGTGGCGAGGAGGAACACGTCGAAGACGGCGTACGCACCGAGCGCGAAGTCCTCGCGCAGCGCCTGGATCTGGGCCCGGGCCTCGGTGATCCGGCCGGTGCGGCCGAGGAGGTTCGCGAGGAACATCCGGGCGGCGGGCATCGCCTCGTTGCCGTACCCCTGCCACCTCGCCGTGATCTCGGTGAGGATCGCCTCGGCCTCCTCGGCCTCCCCGTTCTCGATCAGCGTCCCTGCCATCCGTACGCGCAACACCGTCACCTGGGCCTTGGCGCCCAGGCGTTCGGCGTGCTCGATGGCCGCCCGGAAGTCCTCGGCGGCCAGCGCGTACATGCCGCGCTTCTCCCGGGATTCGGCGCGCGCGGACAGCGCCTCGGCGCAGCCCCAGTCGTCGCCGAGCTCGCGGAAGAGGTCCAGGCTCTCCTCGGCGTCGCGGGCGGCGTCGCCGGCCCAGTCCGCCCGGTTGGCGAGGATGTTGGCGCGGAGCTGGAGGGCGGAGGCGAGCTCCCAGCGGTAGCCGAAGGAACGGGCGGTCTCGACGGTGTCGTCCACGACGCGCTGGAGCAGCCCGGGATCGCCCGCGATCATGACGGCGTAGATCCAGAGGAACGAAGGGGACCGGCAGGTCTGCGGCAGCCCGGGCCGGTAGGCGGCGATCACGCCGTCGATCTGGGCACGGACCTCGGGGGTGTCCCAGGTGTCGCTGTTCTGGTCGCGGGCGGCCAGCCGGATCAGCTGGATGCCGCGCCAGGCCTCGGTGAGCAGTTCGCCGGTGTACGGCGGGGGCGTGTCGACGATCCGCTGGTAGACGGGCTCGGCGGGGGCGGAGGGCTCGGCGAAGGGGTTGGGGCCGAGCGCGGCGGCCGCCGCGGACCAGTGCCGGGACTCGGTGGCCAGGTCGTGCATGTGCCAGTACCAGCCCAGGGAGTGGACGAGGCACAGCACCTCGTCGGCGTCGCGGGCGGCCACCGCACGGCGCAGGGCGGTGCGGATGTTCTCGTACTCGGTGACGAGCCGCTCGGTGGCGGCCCCCTGGCCGTGGCCGCGGAGCAGGGGCTCGTTGGTGCGGGCCAGTTCGCGGTAGTGGACGAGGTGGCGGCGCTCGGTGTGCTCGCGGTCGCCCTCGGCGGCGGCGAGGCGCTCGTCGGCGTACTCGGCGACGGTCTCCAGGAGGCGGTAGCGCATGGCGGAGCCGTCGGGTCCGGGGGCGGCGACGACGAGGGATTTGTCGACGAGGGAGCCGAGGACGTCGGCGGTGTCGTAGGACGGGTCGGCGCACACGGCCTCGGCGGACGCCAGGTCACAGCCGCCCGCGAACACGGACAGCCGGCGCAGCACCGTGCGTTCGGGCTCGTCGAGGAGGTCCCACGACCAGTCGACGACGGCCCGCAGGGTCTGCTGACGCGGCAGGACCGTACGGGCGCCGCTGGTCAGCAGCCGGAAACGGTCGTCGAGCCGGTCCGCGATCTGGCGCGGGGTGAGCAGCCGCAGCCGGGCCGCAGCCAGCTCGATCGCCAGCGGCAGCCCGTCCAGCCGCCGGCAGATCTCCGCGGCCGCGCCCGGATCGTCCTCCGTACGGAACCCCGGGCGCGCGGCGGCCCCCCGGTCGCCGAGCAGCCGCAACGCGACCGGATCGGGCAGCGGCTCCACCGGCCGCAACGACTCCCCCGGCACACCCAGCGGCTCCCGGCTCGTCGCCAGGATCTGCACGCCGGGGCAGCGCGCGAGCAGCTCCTCAGCCAGCTCGGCGGCGGCCCCGATCACGTGCTCGCAGTTGTCGAGCAGGATCAGGAGCCGCTGCCGTGCGCAGTGTTCGGCGAGCCGGTCGAGCGGGGCGCCCCCGGTCCGGTCGGTCAGGGCCCGCAGCTCCTCGGCGGCGGCTCCGCGCAGCTTGGTCTCCCGCGCACCGAGCGCGGCGAGCGCGGCCTCGGCGACGTCCTCCGGGTCGTCCACGGGGGCCAGCTCGACGAACCACACCCCGTCGGGCCAGCCGCCGCGTGCGTCGTGCGCCTCGGCGGCCTCCTGCGAGAGCCGCGTCTTGCCGGCCCCGCCGGGCCCGAGCAGCGTGACGAGCCGCGCCCGCGCGAGATCGTCCCCGATGACGCGGATGTCGTCCTCACGGCCGACGAAGGTGGTGAGCCGCGCCCGCAGGTTCCCCGCCGGGGCCGGATACGGGTTCGGGCCGGATCCGGCGGAACCCGCGGCGTGGACGGTGGCGCCGGGGCGCGGCGGGGCCGGGTGCCCGTCCGGGTGGGGCGGGGCCGGGTGCTCGTCCGGGTGGGAGCCGGCGGCGGAGCCCTGCTCGGGCCGGGCCGGCTGCGCGACGGGCCCGGCGTCGGCCGGGTGCGGGGCCGGGTGCGGGTGCGGGGCCGCCGCGGCCGGCGGGTTCAGGAGTTCGGTGTGCAGGGCGCGCAGGGCGGGGCCCGGGTCCGTGCCCAGCCGGGCCGCCAGGTCCCGGCGTACGGCGTCGTACGCGGCCAGCGCCTCCGACGGGCGGCCCGCGTCGCGCAGCGCCCGGATGCGCAGCGCCTGCAGCGGCTCGTCCAGCGGCTGCCGCGCGCACAGCGCGGTCAGTTCCGGCAGGACCTGCTCCGCCTGGCCCAGGGCCAGGGCCGCCGCGAGCCGGCCCCGGCGCGCGTCCGTCCGTACGGCCTCCCAGCGTGCGGATTCCGCGCCCGGGTCGGGCAGGTCGGCGAGGGCGGGTCCGCGCCACAGGGCGAGGGCCTCCTCGTACCGGGCGGCGGCCTCGGCCGGGTCCCGGGTCTCGGCCGCGGCCCGGGCGAGGCGCTCGAAGCGGTACAGGTCGACGTCCTCGCGGTCGGCGGCGAGCTGGTAGCCGCCCTCCGCGGAACGCACGGCCGCATGCCCGACGGCCCGCCGCAGCCGGGCGACCAGCGCCTGCAGGGCGGCCGGCGCGTCGGCCGGCGGGGCGCCGTCCCACACCTCGGCGACGAGCAGCGCGGTCGGCACCACCCGCCCCGGCCGGAGCGCGAGCGCGGTCAGGAGCGCCCGCAGGCGCGCTCCGCCGACGCCGACGGGGGTCCCGTCGTCGTGGATGGCCTGGGCGGTGCCGAGAATCGCGTAACGCACCGGCCCATTGTCCCCGGACCCCGGCCCGGCCCCGAACCGTTTTCCGCACCGCGCCCGGGATAGGTTTCCCGGCATGGGTCATCAGGGCGGCCGCGGCGAGCGGCGGATCAGTTCGGTATTCCTCGGCATCTTCGCCGTCATGGCCGTCACCGGCTGGGCCGTGTGGACCGGGTACTCGACGAGCACCGGGCTGGCGGTGTTCCTCTTCGTGACGTCGGCGTGGATCGTCTCCCTCTGCCTGCACGAGTACGCGCACGCCCGCACCGCCCTGCACAGCGGCGACCTGTCGGTGGGCGCCAAGGGCTACCTGACGCTGAATCCGCTGAAGTACACGCACGCGTTGCTCAGCATCGTGCTGCCGGTGCTGTTCGTGATCCTGGGCGGGCTGGGCCTGCCCGGCGGCGCCGTCTACATCGAGCGCGGCCGGATCCAGGGGCGCTGGAAGCACAGCCTCATCTCGGCGGCGGGCCCGCTCACGAACGTGGCGTTCGCCGTCATCTGCACGGCCCCGTTCTGGCTGGACGCCCTCGACGGGGTGCCGATGCCCTTCCGGTACGCGCTGGCCTTCCTGGCCCTGCTCCAGGTCTCGGCGGCGATCCTGAACTTCCTGCCGGTGCCGGGCCTCGACGGCTACGGGGTCATCGAGCCCTGGCTGTCGTACCGGGTGCGCCGCGAGGTGGAGCCGCTGGCGCCGTTCGGGCTGATCGCCGTGTTCGCGCTGCTGTGGATCCCGGAGGTCAACTTCTTCTTCTTCGGCGTGGTGCGCGACCTGCTGTCCGCACTCGGCGTGTCGGACCTGGAGACGGACTGCGGGCGCGCCCTCTACCGCTTCTGGCAGGACGCCGGCGACCTCTGCCAGGCCCGCTGACCGGCCGGCCGGCTACGAGGTCCGCGCGGCCTTCTCGGCCTTGGCCTTGCGCAGGTAGTACCAGGCCAGGTTGGACGTGAGGCCGGCGAGCAGCACCCAGATGATCCCGAGGAAGCTGCCCTCCACGAAGGCGACGACGGCCGCGGCCACCGCAAGAACGCAGACGACAACGGCGAAGACGGCAAGGCGGGGCATGGAAAGAGCTCCTCGGAAACACTGAAGGCAGTCGAGCCCCTCCAGTGTCCCCCATGCCCCGCAGTGCCGCCGTAAGGGCGGCGGCGAACCGCGGCCGGTCCATTTCCCCCTTTGCCTGACCTCCTGTGCTGCCCGGCGCTACGGTTCGCCGGTGACGCGCCGTATCGGGGGCGCGACAGAGCGAACATCCCGGCCCGCTCCGCCCGCGACGGACGACGCCGGCGAGTGGGGGGAACACACATGCAGGAGATCTCAAAGGGTGCGAACGTCAGCCTGACCGCCCTCAGCGAGGACGCCGGTTCCGTCGTCGTGAGTCTGGGCTGGACCAGCACCTCCGGAGCCGGCGATGCCGACGTCTCCGTACTGCTCCTGGACGAGCACGGCAAGGTCCGCAGCGAGAACGACTTCTACTTCTACAACCATCCCGCGGCCGCCGACGGCAGCGTGCAGCTCCTCGGGAAGACGCCCACCGACAGCGGGGACGAGGACCGCATCAGCGTGGACCTGACCGCCGTCGCGGAGGACGTCGCGCGGATCGTGGTGGCGGCCAGCCAGTACGGCGGCGCCCGTTTCGGGGACCTCGACGACCTGCGGATGACGGTCTCGGACCGGTCCGGCGAACCCCTCGTCGGATTCTCGATCGAGGGCGCGGGGGTGGAGACGGCCTTCATCTTCGGTGAGCTGTACCGCCGGGGCGACGAGTGGAAGTTCCGGGCCGTGGGGCAGGGGTACGAGACCGGCCTGGCCGGGCTGGCCACGGACTTCGGCATCATCGTCACCGAGGACGGCGACGAACCCCCGGTGTCCGAGGAACCGGTTGCCCCCGCGGCGGCGGGGGCGTCCGGGACCGGCGCACCGGTCCCGCCCGTCCCCTCTGCCGCGCCGGCCGATCGCACTCCTCCCGTCCCTCCCGTCCCTCCCGTCCCTCCCGTCCCTCCCGTCCCTCCCGTCGCTGCCGCGGAGCCGGCAGCCGCTGCCGCCGTGCCGGCCCAGACGCGCGGTCGCGGTCCGCGCACGACGAGGAAGAAGGTCACCCTGCCCAAGGTGGCCGGGAAGTCCCTCGCCGAGAACGACTCCTGGCAGACCGCGCGGCTGTTCCCGGTCCCGTCCCTCAAGAGCGACAAGGAGCGCGAAGTACGGGCGACCTCGGTCCTGTTGTCCGTCATGGCCCAGGTCCCCGAGCTGGGGCGGCGCCTCACCGCCGCGTTCGGCGCCCCGGCCGGCCGCATGCAGACCTTCACCGAGGTGCCCCTGCCGCACGGCGACTCCCCGAAGCGCCCCGACGGTGTGATCCGGGTGGAACGCGCGGGCAGGCTGTGGACGGCGCTGGTCGAGACGAAGACGAACGGCAACCCGCTCAAGGCCGAGCAGGTCCAGCAGTACATGGACATCGCCACCCGCCGCGGCTACGAGGCCGTGATCACGCTGTCCAACGACGTGGCCCTCGAAGGTGCGGCCATCGTCGACGTCAAGATCGACGGACGGCGCAAGCACAAGGTCAGCCTGTGGCACCTGTCGTGGGCCGAGGTGGCGCACCAGGCCCAGATGCTGATCCGCCACGAGGGTGTCGGCAACGCCGCCCACGCGTGGCTCCTCCAGGAGCTCCTGGAGTACCTGCAGCACGACAACTCGGGATGCCACGGCTTCCAGAACATGGGACCCGCCTGGGTGCCGGTGCGCAACGGCATCGACGACGAGACCATCGACCCCGCCGACGCCCGCGCCGTCGACGTCGTGGAGAGCTGGGAGCGCCTCATCCGGCAGGTCTGCCTGCGCCTCGGCGGGGAACTCGGGCAGAAGGCGCTGCCGGTGCAGCGGGCCCGGCGCGGCAGCGATCCGCGGGCCCGGCGGGTCGCGGCGGCCGGGAGGCTGTGCACGGAGGGCAGGCTCTCCGCGGAACTGCGGGTCGACGGGGCCGGCTCCGTCATCGCGGTCATCGCCGATCTGCGGACGGGGAAGATCCGCACGTCCGTCGACATCCCGGCCCCGGAGGGGGCGTATCCGCTGGCCACGGTGAAGCGGCTGATGCGGCTGCTGTCCGAGGCGCCGGCGGATCTGCACGTACAGAGCCTCGTGGAGGGGGAGAACGGGCCGCGCGGCACTCTGGAGCGCCTGCGCCCGGAACCGGGTGATCTGCTGCCCAGGGACGGGGCCCTGCCCAGCGGGTTCCGGCTGTCGCTGATCAAGGGAATGGGCAACAGTCGCGGCAATACCGAGTCCGGCTTCATCCGCAGCGTGGACGATGCCGTCGCACGCTTCCACCACGGTGTGGTGGCCCACCTGGGGGCCGTCGAGGCGCGCCCCGGCCGGCGGGGGTGAGCGCGGGGCATGCCCGACGGTCCGGCCCGAGGAGGACCGCTCCGCCGTGCATGCCCCGGCAACGGGCGTCCGTGCCCGTGGAACGCGCTGCTCAGACGTCCGTGATGCGCAGGCCTGCGTGGGCCTTGTAGCGGCGGTTGGTGGAGATGAGGTTGGCGACCAGGGATTCGACCTGGTGGGCGTTGCGGAGGCGGCCGGCGAAGACGCCGCGCATGCCGGGGATGCGGGCGGCGAGGGCCTGCACGAGGTCGGTGTCGGCGCGGGCTTCGCCGAGGACCATCACGTCGGTGTCGATCTCGTCGATCGACTCGTCCTGGAGGAGGACCGCCGAGAGGTGGTGGAAGGCCGCCGTGACGCGGGAGTCGGGGAGCAGGGCGGCGGCCTGCTGGGCGGCGCTGCCCTCTTCGACCCGGAGGGCGTAGGCGCCCTGCTTGTCGAAGCCCAGCGGGTTGACGCAGTCCACGACGAGCTTGCCCGCGAGGTCCTCGCGCAGGGCTTCGAGGGTCTTGGCGTGGCCCTCCCACGGCACCGCGATGATCACGATGTCGCTGCGGCGCGCGCACTCGGCGTTGTCCGCGCCCTCCACGCCGAGGCCGAGTTCTTCGGCGGCGGTCCGGGCGCGGTCGGCGGCGCGGGAGCCGATGATCACTTTCTGGCCGGCCCGGGCGAGCCGGTAGGCGAGGCCGCGGCCCTGGTCGCCGGTGCCGCCGAGGACGCCGACGACGAGGCCGGATACGTCCGGCAGCTCCCACGGGTCCTTGACCGGCGGCTTCTGCGTGCTGTCTGAGGAAGTCATGGGGGCGAGAGTACTGCCGGGTAGCCCACAGTCGAAGAGGAGGGAACGCTCCCGTACTGCTCCCCTATGTCCCTTCCATGCGGCAGGATGCCGATATGGATGCCGTGAGGGTCGCGCTGCTGCGCGAGGTGCTCGCCGGTACGCAGTGGCCGGGGGCCGCCCGGCGCTTCGCCGGCTCGCTGCGCCGGTCCGTCGTACCGGCCGGCGGGAACCTGCTGCTGGTGGGGACGGAGGGCTACGAGCCCTGGCACCTGGCGGCGCACCTGGTGGACGAGGCCGCCTGGTCGGGGCTGCCGGAGCTGGCGCCCACGCTCGTACGCCACCGGGTGCGGCCCGGGGAGCCGCCGCACCTGTCGGTGGGGCTGGGCAGGCTCGCGGCGGCCCGGCGCGGGCACACGCTGCTGGTCGTGGCGCCCGGGGAGCCCGGCGAGGCGCTGCTGGAGCGCGTTCACGAGGTCCGGCGCGCGGGGGCGACCGTACTGTCCCTGGACGGCGGGGATCCGGAACTGGGCACGCTCGCGCACGAGGTGCTGTCCGTGCCGGAGGACGGCGCCGAACTGGATCTGGACACCGTGCAGCACCTGGTCAGCGCGGCGGCCGGGGAGAACGGCCTGCCGGCGCAGCGCGGGTCGCGCAGCTTCCGGGACCGGCTGGCGCGGCTGGCCGACCAGCTGACCGCGCCGCCGCCCAGCCGCTGGTAGCCGCGGTCGCAGCCGCCACGGCGCCGTGACCGCTACGAGGGCGTGCCCTCTTCTTCCTCGCGGGTCTTGTCGTTCCACTTGGGGTCGTTCTGCCATTCGAGGTTGCGTTCCTGCGCCGTCTCCATGGCGTGGCTCGCCGCCTCGGGCGTCTCGTACGGGCCGAAACGGTCCTTCGCCGGGCACTCGGGGCCTTCTTCGACCTTGTTGTGGACCAGGCAGTAGTACCACTCGCCCGGTTTGCCCACCTGGCGCTTCTTGAACAGGGCCATCGTTGTCGGGCTCCTCTCGTTACCGCTCTCTGCCGCCATGCTGCCCCATCCCCGCTGGATACACTCGCTTGCATGTCTGGCCAGTCGCTGCTCGTACCAGGCGAGCTTTCTCCCGTCCGTTCCGTTCCCGGAAACATCCGCCGGCCCGAGTACGTGGGCAAGCCCGCGCCCACTCCGTACACCGGACCGGAGGTGCAGACGGCCGAGACCATCGAGGCCATGCGCATCGCCGGCCGGATCGCCGCCCAGGCGATGGAAGAGGCCGCCAAGCTGATCGCGCCGGGGGTGACCACCGACGAGCTCGACAAGGTCGCCCATGACTACATGTGCGACCACGGCGCCTACCCGTCGACGCTCGGCTACCGCGGCTTCCCGAAGTCGCTGTGCTCCTCCGTCAACGAGGTCATCTGTCACGGCATCCCGGACTCCACCGTCCTGCGCGACGGGGACATCGTGAACCTCGACGTGACCGCGTACATCGGCGGCGTGCACGGCGACAACAACGCCACCTACCTGTGCGGGGAGGTGGACGAGGAGTCGCGGCTGCTGGTGGAGCGCACCCGCGAGGCGCTGAACCGCGCCATCAAGGCCGTCAAGCCGGGCCGCCAGATCAACATCATCGGCCGGGTCATCGAGTCGTACGCGAAGCGCTTCGGCTACGGCGTGGTCCGGGACTTCACGGGCCACGGCATCAACTCCTCCTTCCACTCCGGCCTGATCATTCCGCACTACGACAGCCCGCACGCCACCACCGTCATCGAGCCCGGGATGACCTTCACCATCGAGCCGATGCTGACCCTGGGCACGCACGAGTACGACATGTGGGCGGACGGCTGGACGGTCGTCACGAAGGACCGCAAGCGGACCGCGCAGTTCGAGCACACCCTGGTGGTGACGGACTCGGGGGCGGAGATCCTGACCCTGCCGTAGCGGAACCCGGCCGGATCGCCGGGGCGGATTTTTTTACCGACAAGACGTCGGGAACACATTGACTTAGGCAAGCCTAAGTAGGAGTATCGGGCGTGGCGGCACTGCCGCCACGCCTGTTTCCTCTTCCTGGAGGTCCGCCTTGGACGCCTTCTCTACGGTCATCCGCGTCGCGTCGCATGAGCAGCACACCGAGGCCGAGACGTCGACCTTCATGAGCGACCTGCTCGGCGGACGGCTCGGCGTGGACGCGTACACGCGCTACACCGAACAGCTGTGGTTCGTGTACCGGGCCCTGGAGGACGCGGCCGAGGCCCTCCGGAACGACCCCGTGGCCGGCCCGTTCATCCAGCCCGAGCTGATGCGCGTCGCCGAGATCGAACGCGACCTCGCCCACCTGCTGGGCCCGGACTGGCAGCAGAACGTGGTGGCGCTGCCCGCGACGCAGGCGTACGCCGCCCGCGTCGCCGAGTGCGCCGCCGAGTGGCCCGGCGGGTACGTCGCCCACCACTACACCCGCTACCTGGGCGACCTCTCCGGCGGCCAGATCATCCGCGACAAGGCCGAGCGCACCTGGGGCTTCGAGCGCAAGGGCGACGGCGTCCGCTTCTACGTCTTCGCGGACATCTCCAACCCGGCTGCCTTCAAGCGGACCTACCGCGAGCTGCTGGACGCCATAGCCGCGGACGACCTGGAGAAGCAGCGCATCATCGACGAGTGCAAGCGCGCCTTCGACTTCAACGGCGCGGTCTTCCGCGAGCTGGGCGAGGAGTTCCGCCTCAGCGCGTAACCCCTCCGGGGGCCGGCCCCGCGGCTCAGCGGAGCCGGCGCACCGCCTGCGCCTCGGCCCGTTCCACCGACGCCCTGCCGTGTACGTGCACCAGGGCGAGGTGGAACAGGGCCGGGGCCACCGGCGCCCAGCGGTGGATCCGGTCGGGGCGCAGCAGGTACCGGGTCACCTCGGCCGAGCGGAAGGGGACGTACTCGACGGCCTGGTGCTCCCACCGGTCGGGCACTCCCCTGCTCATGCGCGTCCGGAGCTGCTCGCCCGTCAGGTCGTTCAGCCGGGCGTAGTAGTGGGCGCTCCAGGCGCGCTTGTCCACGTCCAGTACGAAGGCCAGCAGCGAGAGCGTGAACTCGTGCGGCTCCAGTGCCAGTTCCTCGCGCATGCCCCGGCGGGCGGCGGCGTGCACGTCGGGAGCGCCCCGCCCCGACGAGTCGATGTGCCGGGAGAGCCCTTCGTTGACGGAGGAGTTCCACACGCCCGGCGCCGTACGCACGCGCTCGCTGCGGTGGCTCACGACGAGCAGGTGGTCGGCGGTGACCACGGCGATGTTGACGCCGAAGCTGCACTGCAGGAAGGCCGGGGCGGCCAGCGGCTGTTCGGGGTCGAGATAGCGGGTCCGGGGCGTGCCCCCGTCCGCGAAGCGGCGGTCCAGCTGCTGGGCCGCGAGGAAGGTGTGGTAGTCCGTGGGCCGCAGCCGCAGGTGGATCTCCGCCTGCTCGTCGAGGGCGGTCCGCGAGACGTCGAGGGACTCGACGGCGTAGCGCGGGCCGTTCCACACCGGGACCCGGTCTCCCGTCTCGCGTGCCCGGTCCTCCTCGGCCGCGATCTGCTCCCGCCAGGCCGCCATCTCCGCCGGCAGTTCGACGTCGCCGTCCAGGACCTGGATGTGGACGGACTCGGGCGAGATCACCGCGTGCCCGTCCCCGTCGACGATGAGCGCGGAGGTGTGCAGGGGGCCGAGGGCGAAGGTGGACCAGGCGCCGCCCTGCTGATGCTCCCGGAAGGTGATGCTGCGCACCATGCCCGCCGACCGGCGACGGACCTTGAACCACGCGTCTTGCAGGCCTTGTTGGAACAGCGTCGCGAAGACCACCCCGAGGATGGCGCCCACCACTCCGTTGCCCACGTCTATTCCGCTCACGGGCGGCAGCCTAGAGCCAAACGATCAGCCCAGGGGGCCGGCCGGAGTCACCGCCCGGGCGAAGCGGACGCGGCCGCCGATCTCTACGGTGCCGTCGGGGCCGGGGGCGGTGAGGATCTGGGAGCCGGCGCCCTGGGTGATGTTCAGGGCGCGGTTGAGCTGGGCCGTCAGCAGGATCGCCGCCGAGCCGGTGGCCTCGTCCTCGGCGATGACCCCGTCGGGTCGGCGCGGGAAGCCGCGCGCCCGCACGCGGCCCGCGGTCTCGTCCTCCCAGGCCCAGGCGTACAGCCAGCCCTCGCCCGGCGGCGGGGCCGGGAGCGCCTCGACCTCGGCGACGGATCCGTACTGCTCGGTGCGCTTGCCCTCGACCCACTCGGCGCGGGCCGTGATCCAGGTGAACTCCCCGTCGTCGCGGGCCCATACGGATCCGGCGGGCGGCTGGAGCTCCTCGATGTCGAGCAGCCACGCGACCCCGACCAGCGGATGTCCGGCGAAGGACATCCGCGTGCCGGGGGTGCGGATGTCGACGACCCCGCGCTCGGGGTCGTCGACGAACACCGTCTCGCTGTAGCCGAGTTCGGCGGCCAGCGCCTGCCTCGACGCGTCGTCGGGGCAGGTCCGGCCGTCGCGTACGACGCCGAGCAGGTTGCCGTACCGGCCGTCACCCGCGCAGAAGACCTTCAGCACGTCGAGATCGTTCACGCGGGAATTCAAGCACGGCTCAGACCTGGGCCGTACGCCGCCTGCGCGCGAGGAACAGCGCGCCCGCGCCGGCCGCGATCACCGCGCCGGAGGTGGTGAGCAGGGCCGCGGCCGGGATCTCGGCGCCGGTGTTGGCGAGGTTGCCGCCGACGGAGCCGCCGCCCACGCTGCCGCCCGTACCGCCGGTGCCCCCGGTGGTGCCGCCCGTACCTCCGGTGCCGCCCGTGCCGCCCGTGCCGCCGGTGGTGCCGCCCGTGGTCGTGGGAAGGGTGGCGTCCTTGTCCACGGCCACGGAGAAGGTGAGCGGGTCGATCGCGTCGCCCGCCTTGTACATGGAGCCGGTGGTGTCGTTGGCGAAGGTCGCCGCGCCGTCGGCGGTGAAGGCGGCCGGGACGGCGTTCAGCGTGAGCACGCCGTTCTTGGTCTTGTAGTCGGTCTTCGACAGGTCGAGCGTGGCGAAGGGGACGGCCGTCTTGCTGCCGGAGGCGTTCTTGACGTCCAGGTACAGGGTGCCGGTCTTGCCGGTTGCGTCGAGGCGGGGGTTGGCGAAGGTCATGTCGATGCCGTGGGCCGCGTACTGGAAGCGGAGGTTGCCCTCGAAGGAGGCGTTCAGCTTCTGCTTCTTGACGTCCAGCTCGCCCTTGCCGAAGGAGAAGTCGAAGAGGTCGCCGTTCTTGGCGGCCCCGCCGGCGGGGGTGATCGAGCCGGCGGCCAGCACGTACTTGCGGAAGGACTCCTTCACGCCCCACGTCAGCTTGCCGCTGAGGACCTTCTGCACGCCGTCGGCCGGAGCGGTGGGCGTCGGGGCGGTGGGCGTGGGCTGCGTGGGGGTGGGCTTCGTCGGGGTGGGCTCGGGGTCCGGGGTGGGCTGCTTGAACTCCAGCTTCGCGGTGAGCGGGTCGCCCGCCTTGTTCTCGTAGCCCGGCGAACCGAGCGCGTCGGCCGCCTCCTTGGTGAGCGTGGTCGCCAGGCCGGTCATCGCCTGGCCGGCGAAGGCCACCTTGGCCAGCGGCACGTCCTGCGTGGTCGTGCCGGACTTGGTGACGTCCGCGGTGAGGTTCTTGGTGCCGGTGTCGATACGGATGTCCGAGAGCTTGACCTCGAAGCCGTGGCCGGTCGGCGGGGCGGGCGAGGAGAAGGTGACGCTGCCCTTGAAGGCCGCCTTCACCACGTGGCCGCCGGCCGGGTCGTACTGGCCGGTCGGCTCGACGAAGCGCAGCGTGCCGTCCTCGTTCTGCTTGGCGCCGTCCGCCACGGTGATGGCGCCCTTGGCCATGCCGGTCACGTAAGCCCGGTAGCTCGCGAGCACACCCCAGTCGAGGGAGCCGCCGATGATCTCCATCGGCTGGGTCGGGGGCCCTCCGGCGGCCTGGGCGGGCAGGACGAGGGCGGTGGTGCCGAGCGCGGCGGCGGTGAGGACGGCGGCCGCGAGGGAGATCGGGCGGCGGATGGACGACATGGCTGGGAACTCCTGGGGGACACGAAGGAAGGGGAAAGGGAGAGGAAGGGAGGGAACTACTCGACGGTGGCGGCCGTACGCCGCCTGCGGACCACCAGGAAGACGGCGCCGCCGGCCAGGACCAGTACGGCCACGGCCAGGGCGATGAACAGCCCGGCAGGGGAGGACTCCTCGGCCTTCGCCGCGGGGGCGGGTTCGACGGCCGTCGGGGCGGGCGCGGGCGAGGCGGTGGAGCCCAGGTCGGGCAGGGCCGGCAGCTTCGCGGTGGCGTCGAGGGCGACGGCGAGCGAGACGGGGTCCATCTCGGTGCCCGCCTTGTACATGGAGTTGAAGGCCTGCGATCCGCCCTCGGTGAGGACGGCCGGGGCTTCGGTCAGCGTGGCCAGCCCGCCCTCGGTCTTCAGGCCCTTGGCGTCGAACTCCACCAGCGGGACGGCGTTCTTCGTCTCGCTGCCGGTGGTCACGTCCGCGGAGAGCACGCCCTTGCCGTTCTCCACCTTGACGCTCACCTTGCCGAGCTTGAGGTCCAGATGGGCGCCGGTGAACTGGACGGTGCCGGCGAAGGCCGCGTCAAGAGTGCCTTTCCCGCCGTCGTACGCGCCCTTGCCCTGCGGGAAGCGGAACAGCGCGCCGCCGTCCTGGGCGCCCTCGGCGAGGGTCCACTTGCCCTGGCCGACCGAACCGGTGACGTACTCGCGGAAGGTGCGGCGCACCCCCCAGTCGACGGCGGCGTCGGCGAAGGCGCCCTGCGCCTGCGGGGTCTGCTCGCTGGCGCCCGGCTGCGGGGTCGCCGACGGCGAGGGCTCCGCGGCCGGGGCCGCCTTGACGTCGGCGGAGAGCGAGACGGGGTCGAGCTGCGTGCCGGCCGCGTAGTAGCCGGCGAAGGCCTGGGCGCCCTGCGCGGTGAGGGTGGCCGGGACGTTGGTGAGGGTCAGCGGGCTGGCGCCGCCCTTCATGTTGATGCCGCCGAGGCCGAGCGTAGCGAAGGGCACCTGGGACTGGTTGCTGACCGCGCCGGTGTCCTTGGCCTTGCTGGAGACGTCCACGTACAGGGTGCCGCTACCGCCGCTGATCTTGACGGTGGGGCGGCTGACGGTCATGTCCAGCTCGTAGACTCCGTCGGACTTCTGGTGTCCCTGGAAGGTCACCCCGCCCGAGTAGGAGGCCTCGAAGGTGCCGGACGCCGGGTCGTAGGAGCCGGCCGCCGAGTGGAAACGGAACAGACTGCCGCCGACCGTGGCGGCTCCGCTCTTCAGCTTGAAACTGCCTTTCGCGACCGGACCGGTGACATAACTCTGGAAAGACGATTTGATACCCCAGTCGAGTCGACCGCCCTGCACGGTGCCCGCCCGGGCGGCGGTGGCCGGGAGCAGGACTCCCAGCAGGGCCGCCAACAGCGTGACGGCGAACGCGCGGACGGGTCTAGCGGACATGAACGTCCCCTCCTGGGTATGGCTAAGCAAGGTTAGGCTAACCTAAGCTACCCACGGCCGGGTACGTAACCCCCCGGTCCCCAGAACCTCAGTCGGACGATCAGGACGGTGCCTTCGTGCCTACGCCCGCCGCGTCACACCGCATTCCCCGCCTCGCGCTTGCCGTGGCAGCACTGGCACTCGCACTGACGGGCTGCGGAGGTACGGCCACCACCCCGGGCTCATCCGCCCCCACCACAGCCGCCGTTCCGGACCGAGTGGAACCACTCGCCACGGCGCCGCAGTCCGCACTGCCGGTGACGGTGCCCTCGGCCGACGGCGCCCAGGTCACCGTCACCTCCGCGGACCGCGTCGTCCCGCTGACCGGCAGCCTCAACGAGATCGTCTACACCCTGGGCCTCGGCAGGCAGGTCGTCGCCCGGGACATCACCGCCACCTTCGAACAGGCCGCCGACCTGCCGGTGGTGACACGTGGCCACGACGTCTCCGCCGAGAGCGTCCTGTCGCTGCGCCCGACCCTCGTCATCGCGGAGACCACCAGCGGCCCCGCGGAGGCGATCCAGCAGATCCGCGACGCGGGCATCCCCGTCCTCGTCGTCGCCCCGGCCAAGTCCCTGGACGACGTACCGAAGCGCATCGACACGGTCGCCGGCGCCCTGGGCGTCAAGGACGCGGGCACCCAGCTCAACCAGCGCACCGCGGAGCGGATCGCAGCCGTCCGCAAGGGCATCCCGGCCACCTCCGGCAAGCAGCCCCGCGTCGCCTTCCTCTACCTCCGCGGCACCGCCTCCGTGTACCTGCTGGGCGGCTCGGACTCCGGCGCGGCGTCCCTGCTGGAGGCGGCCGGCGCGGTCGACACCGGCAAGGAGTCCGGGCTCGGGAAGGACTTCACCCCGATCACGAGCGAGGCCCTCGCGGCCGCCGCCCCCGACGCGATCCTGGTCATGTCCAAGGGCCTCGAATCGGTCGGCGGCATCGACGGCCTGGTCAAGATCCCGGGCGTCGCCCAGACCCCGGCGGGCATGGACCGCCGCGTGGTCACCGTCGACGACGGCGTCCTCCTCAACTACGGCCCCCGCACCGACCAGGTACTGACCTCCCTGGTCACCCAGCTCTACGGCAAGGCCGCCTGAGATGACCCTGCCCTACGATTCCCCGCGGGCCGGATCCCCCGCCGATGCGGGCGAGCCCGACGAAGCGTCTGCCGTCGAAGTGCCGGAGGCGCCCGAGCCCTGCGGGCGGCCTTCCCCGACCCACCCCTTCCCGAAACTGGGGCTCCGCCCCAGACCCCGCTCCTCAAACGCCGGAGAGGCTGGATCGGTTCGGGCGGAGCCCGGGGCCCCGCGCGGCCGTAGAGCTCTCTGGCTCACCGCCGCCCTCGTCGCCACGCTCCTCCTCCTCGCCCTCGTCTCCGCCGGCACCGGCGCCTACCGCATCCCCACCCCCGACGTACTCGCCTCCGTCCAGCACCGCATGGGCCTCGGCGGAGCCCCCCTCGACCGGGTCGGGGAGAGCGTGCTGTGGAACGTACGCCTCCCCCGCGTCGTCCTCGCGCTGCTCGTCGGCGCCAGCCTCGGCTGCGCCGGCGCGCTCATGCAGGGCGTCTTCGGCAACCCCCTCGCCGAGCCCGGCGTGATCGGGATCTCGGCCGGCGCCGCCGTCGGCGCGGTCGCCGCCATCGGCCTCGGCCTCAGCTTCTTCGGCAACTGGACGATCACCGTCTGCGCGTTCGTCTCGGGCCTGATCACCGTCAGCTCCGTCTACCTCCTCTCCCGCAACGGCGGGAAGACCGAGGTCGTCACGCTCATCCTGACCGGCATCGCCGTCAACGCCTTCGCCGGCGCCCTCATCGGCCTGTTCGTCTTCTTCGCGGACAGCGGCCAGGTCAACCAGATCACCTTCTGGCAGCTCGGCTCCCTCGCCCAGGCCACCTGGCCCAAGGTGCTCGCCGTCCTGCCCTGCGCCGTCGCCGGCCTGCTGATCGCCCCGTTCTACGCCCGCCGCCTCGACCTGCTCTCCCTCGGCGAACGCCCGGCCCGCCACCTCGGCGTCGAGGTCGAGCGGCTGCGCCTGTCCCTGATCCTGGTCGTCGCCCTGCTGACCGCCGCCGCCGTCGCCGTCGCCGGTGTCATCACCTTCATCGGCCTGCTCGTCCCGCACCTGCTGCGCATGGCCAACGGCCCCGGCCACCGCTTCCTCGTCCCCGGCAGCGCGCTCGCCGGAGCCGTGGTCCTCGTCGCGGGCGACCTCGCCGCCCGGACCCTCGCCCAGCCCGCCGAGCTGCCGCTCGGTGTGCTGACCGCCCTGATCGGCAGCCCCTTCTTCTTCTGGCTGCTGCGCCGCACCCGCCGCAAGCAAGGAGGCTGGGCGTGACCAGCAGTGTGACCAGCAGCGCGACCAGCGACGCGACGAGCAACCTGACCCGCAGACTGGCCGGGCTGCTCGCCCGCAACAAGCGCACCCTCCCGTCCCGCCCCACCCCCGGCACGCCCCTCGCCGAGATCGTGGACCTGCACGTCCGCCTCGGCGCGCGCGAGGTCCTCTCGGGCATCGACCTCACCGCCCGCTCCGGCGAGGTGCTGGCGCTGGTCGGCCCCAACGGCGCCGGCAAGTCCACCCTGCTGGCCGCACTCGCCGCCGACCTGCCCGCCGCCTCCGGGGAGGTCCGGATCGACGGCCGCCCGGTGGGCGACTGGAGCGCCCCGGATCTCGCGCTGCGCCGCTCCGTGCTCCCCCAGTCGGCCGCACTGTCGTTCCCCTTTCCGGTGGAGGACGTGGTCCGGATGGGCCGCGCCCCCTGGGCCGGCACCCACCTCGCCGACGCCGACGAGGAGGCGGTGGCGGCCGCCATGGCCGCGACCGAGGTGACGGACTTCGCCTCGCGCCCCTTCTCCGCCCTCTCCGGCGGCGAGCGGGCCCGGGTCGCACTGGCCCGCGTACTGGCCCAGCGGGCCCCGCTGCTGCTGCTCGACGAGCCCACCGCCGCCCTCGACCTGCGCCACCAGGAGCTCGTGCTGCGCATCTGCCGGGAGCGGGCCGCGGCCGGGGACGCGGTGGTCGTCGTCCTGCACGACCTGGGCCTGGCCGCCGCCTACGCGGACCGGGCGGCCGTCCTGCACGACGGCCGGATCGCGGCGGCCGGACCGCCCGCCGAGGTGTTCGAGGACGCCTTGCTCAGCCGGGTCTACCGGCAGCCGGTGGAGGTGCTCCCCCACCCGCGCACCGGGGCCCCGCTGGTGGTCCCCGTCCGCACGGCGGAGCCTTCCGCCATCCCGGCCAAGCCTTCCGCAGTGCGGAACGAACAGCCCGTCTGAGCCCGTCTTGACCGTGGCTTGACCCGGCCATGGGGCTGCCGTGGAGGGTCCGTGACGGCTCCGTGTCCGGCCGCCACCCCCCGCGAGAAGGTGAGAGCTGAATCACTGGACGGGTGGGTATGGCTCAGGTAAGCCTCGGTTAAGTTAGGTCCGCCTCACTGGCCTCTCCCCCTTGGGACGGCCCCTTCGTCCGACGCCCAGGAGCCCCGTATGCGCCCCGCCCGCCTCACCGTCATCGCCGCCGCCTCCGTCGCGGCCGCTCTGACCGCCGTCACCGGCTGCTCGCAGAAGAGCGACGCGGGTGGCGACGACGTGATCAAGGTCGCGGCCTCCGACAGCGCCTGCGACGTGTCGAAGACGGAGTTCCCGTCGGGCAAGGTGCAGATCGACGTCGAGAACAAGGGCTCGAAGGTCACCGAGGTCTACGTCCTCTTCCCGGACGCCCGCATCGTGACCGAGCGCGAGAACATCGGCCCCGGCACCAAGGCCTCCATCACCGCCGAGATCAAGGCGGGCGACTACGAGATCGTCTGCAAGCCCGGCATGAAGGGCGACGGCATCGCCAAGAAGGTCAAGGCCACCGGCAAGGGCGCCGCCGAGGAGAAGCGCAGCCCCGAGGCGGACGCCGCGGTCGCCGCCTACCGCGCCTACGTGGTCGCGCAGGCCGAGGAGACCCTCCCCAAGGCCCAGGCCTTCGCCGACGCGGTCAAGGCCGGCGACATCGAGGGTGCCAAGAAGCTGTACGCCGCCTCCCGCATCGGCTGGGAGCGCACCGAGCCGGTCGCCGAGTCCTTCGGCGACATCGACCCCAAGGTCGACGTCCGCGAGGACGGCCTGGAGGCCGGCCAGGACCCGGCGAAGGACTGGACCGGCTGGCACCGCCTGGAGAAGGCCCTCTGGGCCGACAACAAGATCGGCGACGACGAGAAGAAGCTCGCCGACACCCTGATGGCGGACCTGGCCGACTGGCAGAAGAGGGTCGGCACGGCCGAGATCACCACCAGCTCGATGGCCAACGGCGCCAAGGAGCTCCTCGACGAGGTCGCCACCGGCAAGGTCACGGGCGAGGAGGAGCGTTACTCCCGCACCGACCTGGTCGACTTCAAGGCCAACATCGAGGGCGCGGAGAAGGCGTACGAGCTGCTGAAGCCGATCGCCACGAAGAACGACCCGGAGCTCGCCAAGCAGCTGGACACCCAGTTCGCGGCGATGACGGTGCTGCTGGACAAGTACCGCGCGGACAAGGCGTCCTACGAGTTCACCTCGTACGACAAGCTCGGCGACGCGGAGAAGAAGGAGCTCTCGGACGCGGTCAGCGCCCTCGGTGAGCCGCTCTCCAAGCTCGCCGCCGCGGTCACGAAGTAACGGCAGAAGAGGCAGGCGGGAGAGCACCATGACCGAGTCGCACGCGCAGTCGGAGCCGGAGTCGGAGCCGACGGCGCCCGAGCCGCAGCAGACGGCCGACACGTCCCCGGCCGCGCCCTCGCGGCGCGCCGTCCTGGGCTGGGGCGGTGCCGGGCTCGCGCTCGGCGCCGCCGCGGCCGGCGGTGCGGTGGCCGCCTTCGGCGACGGGTCGGACATGGTCTCCGCCGCGGCCGCCGGGAGTGCCGTCCCCTTCCACGGCGAGCACCAGGCCGGTATCGCGTCCGCCGTGCAGGACCGCCTGCACTTCGCGGCCTTCGACGTGAAGACGAAGAGCCGCGAGGAGCTGGTCCGGCTCCTCAAGGAGTGGACCGAGGCGGCCCGCCGCATGACGGCCGGCCAGCCGGTCGGCGAGGGCGGCTTCGGCGGCCTCCCGGAGGCCCCGCCGGACGACACGGGCGAGGCGCTGGGTCTGAAGGCCTCCCGCCTCACCCTGACCGTCGGTTTCGGTCCGGGCCTGTTCGCGAAGAACCGGTTCGGCCTGGAGGGCAAGCGCCCCGAGGCGCTGATCGACCTGGAGCTGTTCCCCGGCGACAACCTGGACCCGGCCCGCTCCGGCGGCGACCTGTGCGTCCAGGCCTGCGCCGACGACCCGCAGGTCGCCGTGCACGCCATCCGCCAGCTCGCCCGCATCGGCTTCGGCAAGACCGCGGTGCGCTGGTCCCAGCTGGGCTTCGGCAAGACCTCGTCGACCACGCCCGACGAGCAGACCCCGCGCAACATGATGGGCTTCAAGGACGGCACCCGGAACATCTCGGGCACCGACAAGGAAGCCCTGGACAAGCACGTGTGGGTCGGCGCGGGCGACGGCAGCGACTGGCTGACCGGCGGCTCCTACCTGGTGGCCCGGCGGATCCGGATGAACATCGAGATCTGGGACCGCACCCCCCTCCAGGAGCAGGAGGACATCTTCGGCCGCGACAAGGGCGAGGGTGCCCCCGTCGGCAAGTCCAAGGAGCGCGACGAGCCCTTCCTGAAGGCCATGAAGCCGGAGGCGCACGTCCGCCTGGCGCACCCGGACACCAACAACGGTGCGACGATCCTGCGCCGCGGCTACTCCTTCACCGACGGCACGGACGGTCTGGGCCGCCTCGACGCGGGCCTGTTCTTCCTCGCCTACCAGCGGGACGTGCGCAAGGGCTTCGTCCCGATCCAGCGGAGCCTGGCGAAGTCCGACGTTCTCAACGAATACATCCAGCACGTGGGTTCGGCCGTCTTCGCCGTCCCGCCGGGCGTCCGCGACAAGGACGACTGGTGGGGCCGGACGCTGTTCGCGTAGTCCCCGCCGGAGAGGAACAACGCCGTGTTCGGCAACTATCTGATCGGCCTGCGCGAGGGGCTGGAGGCCAGCCTGGTCGTCTGCATCCTCGTCGCGTACCTGGTGAAGACCGAGCGCCGGGACGCCCTGCGTCCCGTGTGGATCGGCATCGGGATCGCCTGCGCGCTCTCGCTCACCTTCGGCGCGATGCTCGAATTCGGCACCCAGGAGCTGACCTTCGAGGCGCAGGAGCTCCTCGGCGGCAGCCTGTCCATCATCTCGGTGGGCCTGGTGACGTGGATGGTCTTCTGGATGAAGCGCACCGCGCGGCATCTGAAGGCCGAGCTGCACGGCAAGCTCGACGCGGCCCTCGCCATGGGCACGGGCGCGCTGGTCGCCACCGCCTTCCTGGCCGTCGGCCGCGAGGGCCTGGAGACCGCGCTGTTCGTGTGGGCGTCGGTACGGGCCAGCGGCGAGGGCTCCTCGGCCCCGCTGATCGGCGTGCTGCTGGGCATCGCCACGGCGATCGTGCTGGGCTGGCTGTTCTACCGCGGCGCCCTGAAGATCAATCTGGCGAAGTTCTTCAAGTGGACCGGCGCCATGCTGGTGGTCGTGGCCGCGGGCGTGCTCGCGTACGGGGTCCACGACCTCCAGGAGGCCCGCTTCCTGGGCGGCCTGGGCGACAAGGCCTTCGACATCACGGCGACGATCCCGCCGGACAGCTGGTACGGGACGCTGCTCAAGGGCGTCTTCAACTTCCAGCCGGACCCGACCGTCCTGCAGCTCACGGTGTGGGCGCTGTACCTGGTCCCCGTGCTGGTGCTGTTCTTCCTCGACCGCAGCCGCCCGGCCAGCCCGAAGCCGCAGCCCGCGGACGCCGCGCCCGCGGGCTGACCGCTCACCACAGCCGGTCGGTGTGCCCGGGGTGGAGCGGGACGCGGACGCCGGTGAAGGCCGCGCGGTCCCGGCCCGGGTCGTCCGTGAAGAAGTCCGCCAGCACCACCTTGTCGAAGCCGGGGGCATCGGTGGCGAGCGGCTCCGGGTCGTCGGGGGCGCCGCCCACCAGCACCGTGCCGGGCAGCTGCGCGAAGCCGGCCGCCTCGTAGAAGGGGGCCAGCGGGCGGTCGCAGCTGAACAGGACCAGGTCCACGGCCGGGTCCGCCGCGAGCTCGGCGCGGGCCGCCGCCACCAGCCGCGCCCCGCAGCCCCGGCCGCGCAGCGCGGGCCGGGTCACGACCGCGCTCAGCCCGGCCGCGCGGTAGGTCCGCCCCGCGAGCCGGATCTCCTTGAACAGCAAGGCGAGCGAGGCGGCGACGGCGCCGTCCGCGTCCAGCAGGAGCAGCGCCCGCGGAGCCAGGGCCGGATCATGCCCAGGCTCCGCCCCGGGCCAGGCCGCGTCCTCCAGCTCCGCGACCCCCCGCCGCAGCCCTGCGGGCAGCTCAGCCTCGGCAAATCCGACCACCCTCATGGGCGCACCTCCCGACTCGCCTGCGGCGCCGTTCCCAGGGGCTCCGCCCCCGGACCCCCGCTCCTCAAACGCCGGCGAGGCTGAAATATCCAGCCCCTCCGGCGTTTGAGGAGGGGGGGTCCCCCCGGACGGAGTCTGGGGGAGGGTCTGGGGCGGAGCCCCAGGAAGCCGGGCCGCACGGGCCGTTCTCCGTGTGGGTCTGGGCGGACGCCCGGGCGTCGGGACCGGCGGGGCCGACATGCGCCGTCACGGGAGGCGGATGCCTTCGCCGCCCACCCTGACCCGGGGGTCACCGGCGCGGAGTTCGACCGTGAGGATCCCCGGGCGGCCCATGTCCTCGCCCTGGTGGAGGGTGAGCACGGCGTCCGCCGGGACCAGCCCGAGCTCCCGCGCGTACGCGCCGAACGCGGCCGCCGCGGCCCCCGTGGCCGGGTCCTCGACGACGCCGCCGACCGGGAAGGGGTCCCGTACGTGGAACTCCGCCGGGCCCGCCCGGTGCACCAGCTGGACCGTCGTGAGGTCCAGACGCCGCATCAGGGCCTCCAGCCGGGCGAAGTCGTACGCGAGGTCCGCGAGTCGCGCCCGGCTGGCCGCACCGAGCACCAGGTGGCGGGCTCCGGCGTAGGCGATCCGGGGCGGGAACGCCGGGTCCAGGTCCCCCACCGGCCAGTCCAGCGCGGCCAGCGCCTCGGCGAGGTCGTCCGAGCCGATCTCCTCGATGTGCGGCTCGACGCTGGTCAGCGTGGCCCGCAGCCGCCCGCCTTCCTCGGCGGTGACGGACACCGGCACGGTGCCCGCCCGCGTCGCGAGGAGCAGTTCGCCCGGACCGATCCGCTCGGCCAGCGCCACGGCCGTGGCCACGGTGGCGTGCCCGCAGAAGGGGACCTCCGCCTTGGGGCTGAAGTACCGCACGGTGAAGGACCGGCCCGCCGGGCCGCCGAGCCCCTCGGGCGGTGCGGTCAGGAAGGCGGTCTCGCTGTACCCCAGGCGGGCGGCGATCGCGAGCATCGCGCCGTCGTCCAGCCCGGCCGCGTCGAGCACGACCCCGGCGGGGTTGCCGCCGGCGGGGTCGTGGGAGAAGGCCGTGTAGCGCAGTACCTCGGTAACGGTCATGCGGCCATGATCGTGCGGAGCACCGTGCGGGTCCAGGCCTTTCGGGCCCGACGGAGTGGACGGCTCCGCGCTGGGTACGAGCGGGGCGACCGGCACACGCACCGCGAGAACGGGGACGACGATGACCGAGCACCCCGACGAGGCCGCCGTGGAGGCCGCCCACGAGCCGCACGACCCGGCCCCGGGAGAGCGCACCGCCGTCGACCGGGTCCGCGCCGAGGCCGTCGGGATGGGGCACCACCAGGTGGAGGCCGAGCTCGAGGCGGCGCGCGCGGCGGCCGCCGACCCGGCCGTGGTCGCCGAGTGGGAGCGCATCGAGGAACACCTGGCCGCGCACCGGGGCCCGTACGCCCCGGACGCCGACCCGTTCCTCCAGGGCCGGCTCGCGGCCCGCGCACAGCACGGGACCGACGCGCCGGAGCCGGCCTAGGCCGGAAGAGCCGGCCTAGCCCCGCCCGATGTACGGCATCGACGTCGCCATCACCGTCGCGAACTGCACGTTGGCCCCCAGCGGGAGTTCCGCCATGTGCAGGACCGTACGGGCCACGTCGGCGGCGTCCATCACCGGTTCGACGACCAGCTGCCCGTTGGCCTGGAGGATGCCGGTCTGCATCCGCTCGGTCATCTCGGTCGCCGCGTTGCCGATGTCGATCTGGCCGCAGGCGATCCGGTACGGACGTCCGTCCAGCGACAGGGACTTCGTCAGGCCCGTCATCGCGTGCTTGGTCGCGGTGTAGGCGATGGAGTTCGGGCGCGGCACGTGCGCCGAGATGGAGCCGTTGTTGATGATGCGGCCGCCCTGCGGGTCCTGCCGCCTCATCTGCCGGAAGGCGGCCTGCGCGCACAGGAAGGCGCCGGTCAGGTTGACGTCCACGACCGAGCGCCAGGCCTCGTAGGTGATGTCCTCCAGCGGGACCCCGCCCGGGCCGAAGGTGCCGGCGTTGTTGAACAGCAGGTCGAGGCGCCCGTAACGGGCCCGCACTGACTCGAACAGCGCAGTCACGTCGTCCGGGTCGCTGACGTCCGCCCGTACGCACAGCACGTCGGCGTCGGATCCGGCCGCGGCGGCGGTCTGTTCGAGCGGCTCGGTCCGGCGGCCCGCGACGGCCACGGACCAGCCCGCCGCGGCCAGGGTCAGCGCCACGGAGCGGCCGATTCCGGAGCCGGCGCCGGTGACCACGGCGATCTTCTTCGTACTTTCGTCCATGGGCCCGCAGGGTACGTCACACGGCCGCCCGGTCCCGGGACGTTCCGATTGCTGAGAGCATGGGTCGGTCAGGGGTGCGTAAAGCAGATGAGCAGACTGGAGTTCCGCATGTCGGAGAGAGGCCCCGCGACGGCACCCTCGCACGACTCGTCGCCCGAATCGCCCTCCGCCCCCGTCACCACGAAGCCCCTGACGGCAGCACGCCGCACGGGGCTTCTCGTCACCTTCATACTCGGGGGGCTCACCGCCCTCCCCCCGCTGTCCATGGACATGTACCTGCCGGCCCTGCCGCAGGTCACCGATGCCCTGAACAGCCCCGCCGCGACCGTCCAGCTCACCCTGACGGCCTGCCTCGCCGGCATGGCCCTGGGCCAGCTCGTGATCGGCCCGATGAGCGACAAGTGGGGCCGGCGCCGGCCCCTGCTCGCCGGCATGGTCGTCTACGTCCTGGCCACCGCGATCTGCGCCCTCGCGCCGACCGCCGAGCTGCTGATCTCCTTCCGGCTCCTCCAGGGCCTGGCCGGCGCCGCCGCGATCGTCATCGCACGGGCCGTCGTACGCGACCTGTACGACGGCGACGAGATGGCCCGCTTCTTCTCCACCCTGATGCTCATATCCGGGGCCGCCCCGATCATCGCCCCGCTCATCGGCGGCCAGGTGCTGCGCTTCGCCGACTGGCGGGGCGTCTTCGTCGTCCTCACCGGCGTCGGCACGGTCCTCACCCTGATGGTCTGGCGCAGCCTCGGCGAGACCCTGCCGCCCGAGCGGCGGCACACCGGCGGCGTCGGCTCCGCCCTGCGGACCATGCGCGGGCTGCTCGGCGACCGCGTCTTCGCCGGCTACACCCTGACCGGCGGCTTCGCCTTCGCCGTGCTCTTCTCGTACATCTCCGCCTCCCCCTTCGTGGTGCAGGAGATCTACGGGGCCTCGCCCCAGGCCTTCGCCCTGCTCTTCGGCCTGAACTCCGTCGGCCTGATCCTCGTCGGCCAGGTCAACGGCAAGCTGCTGGTCGGCCGGGTCAGCCTGGACAAGGTCCTGGCCGTCGGCCTCGCGACCATCACGGCGGCGGCGGTGGCCCTGCTGCTGATGTCGACGGGGGTGTTCGGCGAGGTCGGGCTGACCCCGATCGCCGCCGCGCTGTTCGTCCTGATGTCGGCGATGGGCGTGGTCCTGCCGAACACCAACGCCCAGGCCCTGATGCGCACCCCGCACGCGGCGGGCTCGGCCTCCGCGCTCCTCGGCACGTCCTCGTTCCTGATCGGCGCGATCGCCTCGCCGCTGGTGGGCATCGCGGGCGAGGACACGGCCGTCCCGATGGCACTGGTCCAACTGGTCTGCGCCCTCCTCTCCCTGACCGCCTTCCTGGGCCTCTGCCGCCCGTGGAAATCCGGCCCCGCCGGCGTCTGAGGCGGGGGGCCCCGGACGGAGTCTGGGGGAGGGTCGGGGGCGTTCCGCTCGCGACATAAACTTCGCAGGTGAACGCCTCCGCCCCCACCACCGCCGAGACCCTCCGCCACACGCTCGGCGGGCTGCTCGACGGCCTCCCGCCCAAGCAGGCCGCGGCCGCCGTCGAGCGGCTCATCGCCAGCTACCGGGGGCAGACCCCGACCGACGCCCCCGTCCTGCGCGACCGCTCCGACGTGGCGGCGTACGCGGCGTACCGGATGCCCGCCACCTTCGAGGCGGTACGGGCGGCCCTGGACGGCCTGGCCGAGGCGGCGCCGGACTGGGCGCCGGGCTCGCACGTGGACGTGGGCGGCGGCACGGGCGCCGCGACCTGGGCGGTGGACGCCACCTGGGACGGCCCGCGGCAGACCACGGTGCTGGACTGGGCGGAGCCGGCGCTGAAGCTCGGCCAGGAGCTGGCGCGCGCCTCGGCCTCGCCGGTGCTCCGCGCGGCGGACTGGCGGCGGGCCGTCATCGGCTCCGGCCTGTCCCTGCCCGACGCCGACCTGGTGACGGTCTCGTACGTGCTGGGCGAGCTGACCCCGCAGGCCCGTACCGCGGTGGTCGCCGAGGCGTCGCGGGCCGGGCAGGCGGTGGTGCTGATCGAGCCGGGCACGCCGGAGGGCTACCTCCGCATCCGCGAGGCCCGCGACCAGCTGATCGCGGCCGGGCTGCGGGTCGCCGCCCCGTGCCCGCACGACGGGACCTGTCCGATCGAGGTCGGTCAGGACTGGTGCCACTTCTCGGCGCGGGTCAGCCGGTCCTCCCTGCACCGGAAGGTCAAGGGCGGCTCACTCCCGTACGAGGACGAGAAGTTCAGCTACGTCGCCGCGACCCGCTTCCCGGTGGAGCCGGCCGCTTCCCGGATCACCCGAAGGCCGCAGATCCGCAAGGGGCTCGTCCTGCTGGAGCTGTGCGGCCCGCAGGACGGCGAGGGGGCGGGCCTGACCCGGGTCAACGTGACCAAACGCCACGGCGACCTCTACAAGGCGGCGCGGGACGCCGACTGGGGCCAGGCCTGGCCGCCCCCCTCCGAAGACGACTAGGACCTAGGGCCGCAGCTCCTGCGTGCAGCACTTCACGCTGCCGCCGCCCTTGAGCAGTTCGCCCAGATCCATCGGGATCGGCTCGAACCCCCGGTCCCGCAGCGGCTCCAGCAGGCCGGTGGCCGCCTGCGGGAGCAGGACGTGCCGGCCGTCGGACACCGCGTTCAGGCCGAGGGCGGCCGCGTCCCGGCCGTCCGCGATCAGGGCGTCCGGGAAGAGGCGTCTGAGCACGCCCTGGCTGCCGGGCGAGAAGGCGTCGGGGTAGTACATGATCTCGTCGCCGTCGAGGACGCTGAGCGCCGTGTCCAGGTGGTAGTAGCGCGGGTCCACCAGGTCGAGGCCGATGACGGGCCGGCCGAAGAACTCCTGGGCCTCGTCGTGCGAGAGCGGGCTGGAGCGGAAGCCCCGGCCGGCCAGGATGTAGGTGGCCGTGACCGCGAAGTCGCCCTCGCCCTCGTTGACGTGGGACGGCTCGTGGACGTCCTGGAAGCCGTGGCCGCGGAACCAGTCGAGGTGGATCTCGGCCTCGGCGGCCCGTTCCGGGTAGGCGAACCGGGCGCCGAGCACCCGTCCGTCGACGACGAGGGCCCCGTTCGCCGCGAACACCATGTCGGGCAGCCCGGGGTCGGGTACGAGGGTCTCGACGGTGTGGCCGAGGGCGCGGTAGCGGTCCCTCAGGTCTTCCCACTGGGCGTGTGCGAGGGGCAGGTCCACCGGTTTCGTGGGATCCATCCACGGATTGATGGAGTACGTGACCTTGAAGTGTGCGGGTGGGCACATCAGGTAGCGCCGGGGTGTGGCGTCTCTGCGCAAAGAAGGCTCCTCACGACTTTCACGACTCTGGACGAGTACGGAAGAGAATCGTCTCTCCTCCCGCTGGACGACACAGTGAACTGACCGGGTGGTTTACGCAACCATAGGAAGACGAGACGTCTCGCATTGATAGGTTCGGGCCATGACCAAGACCCCTGACGCCACCCGCCGCAGCGACCGCTCCCGGCGCGCCATCCTCGACGCCGCGCTCGCCCTCGTCGGGGAGGTCGGCTACAACAAGCTGACCATCGAGGCCATCGCCGCCCGCGCGGGCGTCGGCAAGCAGACCATCTACCGCTGGTGGCCGTCGAAGGCCGCCGTCCTCCTCGACGCCTCGCTCGCCCTCGCCGGCGACGCCGAGACGGAGGGCCAGTGGACCGGCTTCCCCGACACCGGGGACCTCGCCGCCGACCTGAAGTACGTACTGCGCGCCACGGTCGACGAGTTCAACGACGAGAAGTACGAGGCCCCCGCGCGCGCCCTGACGGCGGCCGGGGCCACCGACCCCGAACTCGGCGCCCGCTTCACCGAGCAGCTGCTGGAGCCGCAGCTCGCCCTTTACGAGGCTCGGCTGCACACGGCCCGGGAGGCCGGCCAGCTCGCACCGGACACCGATCTGCGGCTGACGGTCGAGATGCTGCTCGGGCCGCTGACGTACCGCTGGCTGCTGCGCACCGCACCCCTGACGCACGCTTACACGGACGCGCTGGTGGACCGGGTGCTGGGCGGGGTGGCCAACGTCACCGCCCGCTAGCCGCCCGACGGCCGGCGACCACCCGAGAGGATTCATCCCGTTCCTGCCGATATCTAATGGTTTGCCGGTCACTCATCCCCGGCCCCCGGTCGTCAAGAGCGGTCACCCGGGGCGCAGGATGGTGGGACGATGTGAAGGTCCGCCGGGGATACGGTGAGGTGAGGGGATAGATGGGGTCTGAGTCCGGCCGCGTCAAACGCGGCGAGCAGAGCAGGATTTCCCAGTGGCTGCGCCGGCGCCAGAAACCCACCACCGAGGACCCCGCACGCGAGCGCGAGGCGCTCCTCCTGGCCGTCGCCGCCGCCGGTCTGCCGCTCGCCCCCGCCGCCCATCCCGCCGGCTACCGATGTTCGTGCGACAGGATCGGCTGTCCGACGCCCGCACGGCACCCCATCTCCTTCGCCTGGCAGACCCAGTCGACCACCGACCGCGCACAGGTCGAACGCTGGGCGCGCAACCAGCCCCAGGCCAACTTCATCACCGCGACCGGCATGGTCCACGACGTGCTCGACGTCCCGCTGGAAGCCGGCGCCGCCGCACTGGCCCGCCTGCTGGAGGCCGGGATCGAGGTCGGCCCCGTCGCCGAGTCCGGCGGCACCGGCGAGCAGGCCCGCATGCTCTTCTTCACCGCCACCCGCGGCACCCCCGAGGACGAGGACGAGTGGTGGCCGTGCGAACTGGACTGCCATCCCGAGACGATGGACGAACACCCGGGGCTGCGCTGGCACTGCCGCGGCAGCTACGTCCTGGTCCCGCCGGCGGCCCTCCCCGGTGACCTCGCGGTGACGTGGCTGCGCGGCATGGAGCACCCGCTGCCGGACCCGCTGACGCTCCTGGAAACGCTGACGGACGCCTGCGCCACTTACGCGGGTACCGCGAATCTGACCCCGGCCGCCGTCGCCTGGCCCCTGGGCCACTAGCCGGGCTCCGCCCGGCCTTGGGGCTTCCGCCCCACACCCCGCGCCTCAAACTCCCCCAGCTACCGCTGGGAGGTGCCCCCAGGCGGGGCTGGATATGGCTGATGCCACCGGCGAGGCTGAAATGCCCAGCCTCGCCGGCGTTGGTCTCAATGGTGGATCTGGGTGACGACCACGTCGAGGGACCAGGCCTTGCCCGGCTTCGTGGGGGGCTCGGCCTCGACGACGTAGTCCAGGTCGCGCAGGGCCGTGACCAGCTCGGCGGGCGACGCCGGGGCGGCCCCCGCGAGCAGCAGGTCACGCACCAGGCGACCCTTCGTCGCCTTGTTGAAGTGGCTCACCACCGACCGCTTCTCCACCCCGTCCACCACCTGCGAGTGCAGCACCCGCACGGTCGCCGTCCGCCCCGCCACCTCGCCCTTCGGCTTCCACGCGGCCGCGTACGCCGAGGACCGCAGGTCCAGGACCAGCCCCTCGCCCGCCGCCTCGGGCATGACGGAGGCCATCGGCCCCCGCCAGTACGCGCCGAGCGCGCCCAGCGCCGGCAGCTTCACGCCCATCGAGCAGCGGTACGAGGGAATCCGGTCGGTGATCCGCACCGCGCCCCACAGCCCCGAGAACACGAGCAGCGCGTCCTCCGCGCGGCCCCGCGCCGCCGCGGGCAGGTCGGCCAGGCCCAGCGCGTCGTACAGCACGCCCGTGTAGATCTCCCCCGCCGGCCGGGCCACCGCCGAGCGCAGCTCCACGTTCTTCGCGACCTCGCCCCGCAGGCCCTCGCTCAGCCCCAGCACCTCGCGCGCCTTGAGCTCGTCGCCCGCGCACAGCTCGACCAGTTCCTCCAGCACCGCCGCACGGGCCGGGGCCAGACCGGGCAGCGACAGGGACTCCGGCTTCAGCGGTGCGCCGGAGCCGCCGGCGGCCTTTCCTTCGGACGGCGGCAGCAGCACGAGCACGGTGGTTCTCCTTCAATACGACACGGCGCAGGGGATGCGGCCCCCCGGCCAGGGTAGACGGCTCGCCGTGCCGTCCGGGCCGCCCGACCATAGGCTCGGTCCATGCCACGCCGTCAGATGCACATGACCGGCGCAGACGGGGCTGCTCTGCGGGCCGCGCTGCGTGAACTGCGGACGGAGCTGGGAGTGCCCGCGCACTTCCCGGCGGCGGTCCTCGCCGAGGCCGAGCACGCGGCCGCGCACCCCCGCCTCCCCGACCTGGACAGCACCGACATCCCCCTCTTCACCATCGACCCGCCGTCCTCCGTCGACCTCGACCAGGCCATGCACCTGGCGAAGCGCCCCGCCGGCGGCTACCGCGTCCACTACGCCATCGCCGACGTCGCCGCCTTCGTCACCCCCGGCGGCCCGCTCGACGCGGAGGCCCACCGGCGCGTCACCACCCTCTACTTCCCCGACGAGCGGATCCCGCTGCACCCGGCCGTGCTCTCGGAGGACGCGGCCAGCCTGCTGCCCGACCGCACCCGCCCCGCCCTGCTGTGGCGCTTCGACCTGGACCCCGACGGCCGGGTGGAGACCGCCGACGTGCGGCGGGCCCTCGTCCGCAGCCGCGCCAAACTCGACTACGACCGCGTCCAGAAGGCCATCGACAGCGGCACGGCCGAGGAGCCGCTGGCCCTGCTGCGGGACATCGGCCGGCTCCGCGAGGCCCTGGAACAGGAGCGCGGCGGCATCTCGCTCAACGTGCCCGAGCAGGAGGTCGTCGAGCACGACGGCACGTACTCCCTGGCCTACCGCGCCCCGCTCCCCGCGGACGGCTGGAACGCGCAGCTCTCCCTGATGACCGGCATGGCCGCGGCCGATCTGATGCTGGCCACCGGCACGGGCATCCTCCGTACGCTGCCGAGCGCCCCCGACGGCGCCGTCGGCCGGCTCCGGCGGGCGGCGAAGGCCCTGCGGATCGACTGGCCGCACCACGTCCCGTACGCCGAACTCGTACGCTCCCTCGATCCGCACCGCCCCGCCCACGCCGCCTTCCTCCAGGAGTGCACGGCCCTGCTGCGCGGCGCGGGCTACACCGTCTTCACCGGCGGCGAGACCCCCGACCCGGCGATCCACTCCGCGGTGGCGGCCCCGTACGCCCACTGCACCGCGCCGCTGCGCCGACTCGCCGACCGGTACGCCGGCGAGCTCTGCGTGGCGGCGGTCGCCGGGGCCGAGCCTCCGCAGTGGGCAGTGGCGGCCCTGGACGCGCTCCCCCGGGAGATGGCGGAGGGCACCCGGCTGGCGAACACCGTCGAGCGGGAGTCCGTGGACCTCGTCGAGGCGGCCGTGCTGAAGGACCGCGTCGGCGAGACCTTCGAGGCCACGGTCATCGACGTCAACGACCACGAGCCGCTGGTCGGCACGGTCCACCTGGAGGACCCGGCGGTCGTCGGACGCATCGAGTCCGCCACGCTGGCGCTGCCGCTGGGCGACCGCATCCGGGTCCGGCTGACGGAGGCCGACCCGGGCACGGCGAAGATCCTCTTCGCGCCCGCCTAGGACGTGGCCGGCTGCCGGCGCAGGGCGGTGACCAGCGCACGCGGATCGTCGGCGTGGAAGCGCACCGTCCGCGCCTCGGCGGTGGCGCCGAGCGGGCGGGTGAAGCGCACCGGCCGGTTCAGCTCCAGGGTCACCGTGGTCTGGCTGCCGACGATCAGGTCGAGCACCCCGTCCTCCGACAGCGTGACCAGCCGGCCCTCGGGGTAGCGGCGCTCCACCCGGACCGAGGCCACCGCGTCCGGCGGTACGGCGAGGTCGAAGAGGGCTCCGTAGCGGATCAGCAGGGACCCGTCCGGGCGGACCACGTGCGGCCGGGTGACGCAGGCGGCATGCAGGGCGAGCACGATCAGGATCCCGTACACGTCGAGCACGAGCACCACCCTGTGGACGGCCGGCCAGGGGATGAGGAAGGCCAGGGCCACCGTCTCCACCACCGACACGAAGAGCATCCCGTACATCATGGCCGTCTGCGGCCCCGTGTACGCGACGGCCAGGTCACCGGGGCGCACCCCGTGCCGCCTGCGCACCGTCCACCTGCCGAGGGCGGCGAGGGCGTGCAGCTCGTGCCGCAGCAGCCGCCGTACCTGGACCGGGACCACGGCCCGCACGGCCTCCCGCCGGGCCTCCCCGCGCCCGGCCCCGCGGGCCCGCCCGGCGGCGTAGAGCCCGTGCAGCACCCAGGCCTCCAGCAGCAGCACGGCGACGAGCACCACCTCGGTGGCGGCGAGCGCCCAGCCGGGCACGCGCACCCCGGCCGCCAGGCACACCACGAGCCCCAGCTCCGCCGGGACCACGGCGGTGACGGCGATCCGCGCCGCCCGTATGCGGGTCATCCCCGCCCCCTCTCGATGAACGCCTCCATGACGCGGCGGACGACCTCCGCCTGCGCGGGCGCGTACTCGGCGAGCAGCGCCTCCTTGAACCCGGCCACGACCGTCCCGTCGGTGGGGATCGCGGCGAACACCTCATCGGGGACGGACGCCACGAGCTCCGCCGCCAGCGCCGGGATCCGCGGATCGTCCACGGGGGCGTCGGCGAGCTCGTCGAGGCGCTCGTACAGGACGAGCACGGCGGGGTCCGCGGCGAGCGGCCCGAGAGCGGCGTAGACCTCCTGGCCGCCCGCGCCCGCCGCGTCGAGGAGGATCAGGTGCTCACGGTCCTTGGCCGCGGTCGGGGAATCGGTCGCGGGCGCCTTCGCCAGCAGTTCGGCGAGCGCGGGCGACAGGGGCTCGCCCTCCCCCGGCCCGGCGGCGAGCAGCACCGCGAGCCGCCGGCGGCGCTCCGCGATCTCGGCCTCCTGCCGGGCCAGGTCGGCGTCGAGCTCTTCGAGTACGTCGGCCAGTTCGCGCCCGGCGTCGTCCGCGAGCACGTCGCGCACCTCGTCGAGGCTCAGCCCGAGCTCGGTGAGGCGGCGTACGCGGGCGAGCAGGACGGCGTCGCGGACGCTGTAGGCCCGATATCCGTTGGGGCGCCGCTCCGGCTCCGGGAGCAGCCCGACATGGTGGTAGTGCCGGATCGCCCGGGTGGTGACCCCGACGACCGCGGCGATCTCTCCGATCCGCATGAGCCCAGTAGAAACCCTGCCGTTGCGTCAAGGTCAAGCGCGGCCGTCGCCCCGGGTAACATGTCCACCACGGCAGACGAGTCGGCCGGGCGGCCGCGTCGGGATCCTCGGATCCCGCCGAGGAACGTCCGGGCTCCACAGGGCAGGGTGGTGGGTAACGCCCACCCGGGGTAACCCGCGGGACAGTGCCACAGAAAACAGACCGCCGGGGACCTCGGTCCCCGGTAAGGGTGAAACGGTGGTGTAAGAGACCACCAGCGCCTGAGGTGACTCAGGCGGCTAGGTAAACCCCACCCGGAGCAAGGTCAAGAGGATCCGTCTCCGGACGGGTCTGCGCGAACGCTTGAGGGCTGCCCGCCCGAGTTCGCGGGTAGACCGCACGAGGCCGGTGGCAACACCGGTCCTAGATGGATGGCCGTCTCCCCGGCGACCGCGAGGTCTCCGGGCGACAGAACCCGGCGTACAGGCCGACTCGTCTGCCCTTCCCTCCGGGGGCTCGGCCCCAGCCCCCGCGCCTCAATCGCCGGCGAGGCTGGAAACCGGGGCCCGGCCCGAACCCCGCTCCTCAAACGCCGGAGGGGCTGAATTGGTGCGGCGAAGCCGAATGGTGCAGCCAGGCCGGGGTGAAATGCCGCCGCGGCCGGGATCGAACCGGGCCGGTTGGGCCGGGGTCGGGTGTGTGTCGGGGTGATCCCCGCA